>NZ_CAMLIG010000001.1 GCF_946480185.1 uncultured Pedobacter sp.
GACCACCGAGATCTACACTCTTTCCCTACACGACGCTCTTCCGATCTGTATGCCTCTGCCGGGTAAGGGTCAATTCCTAGTTTTCTTAGTTCGTTTAAAGACTCTCGTCTTTGGATTTCCTGTTCTGAAAGTGCGCTCATGAAATTTTAAAATTTGCGCAAATTTAAGCTTTTAAATCTTTATTTAAATTTTTTAGGTTTTTGATTTGATGAGTTTTTTTATAAACACAGAGGGTACAAAGAATTTTTATTGTATCTACACGAAGACCGCAGAGGGCATGGGCAAGAGGACTTAATGATGATCGTTTTGAGACTTATCATTTAATATGAACCGCAGAGGACACAAAGCTTTGTGGAAAATTTAGAAACTGATACTCCAGCTCTGTGACCTCTGCGGTTAAAAAATCATTAAAATGTATATGTTTTCCGAGGTTAAAAAACTAGAGAACTTTCTTACCTCCTAAGTTAACAATCAAACCAACCGTAAATACAGAACTCCCCGCAGTCAAAAAATCTCTGTTTTTCAAACCAAAATTACTGCCAGTGGTATATTGCAACTGAAAATTTTGATTCAGCTTTAACCGAGTAAAGAACACTGGCTCAATAAAAATATTATCTTCTAGCGGTTGGGCTAAATTATTTCTTTCAAATTTGGTCATACTTACATGACTAAGCCTAAAGATTGTTCCATAATTGAGCGGGAATTTCTTAGAAAATAAAGTGACTGAGTTTTTCTCTTTTGTACTGTAATTTACCTGCAAAAAAGATTTGGTAAAGCGTACGTTCTGTAAATCTGTAGTAATGGTTCCGTTGTTTTCAAAAGTTCGATAGATACGCTCCGTAGTTCCGGTTCCAAAACCACCGTAAATTTCTAAAATACGCTTATTATCTTTCCCAAAAGTGGTGTAATAACCAGCTCCGCCTTCTACTAAATCCTGACTAAAATCTTTTTTTCTTTTTGTTTGGTTGATAAAAGCGCCGTTAAATAAAACTCCGATATGGTCTGAAACAGCATAAGCCGTGTTAAAACTCAGGTTTCCTTTTAACGAAATATGTCCGGATGCCGAAATTTCATTTTTAGCACTCAGCATTGGACTGTTCGGCACATTAGGCATATATACCGAAGAACACGAAGCGAGAAAAATGGAAGTAATTGCTAAAAACGAGAAGGCATTGAATCTAAATTTGAAAAGCATATAGGCTAAACGCATAAAATCTGGAATATTATTTTGGCAGGTGTACTATTTTAATGCCAAAATGAATTGGTTTTATTTGCGACTCTTTTGGACCTTTATATAAGGATGTAATAAAATTGGATTAAGAAATCAGTATGATTAAAGAAATCTTAGGTAGATTTTTGATACTTAGGTTTGCTTTCTCTTTATCAAACCCATTTATTTGTTTCTCTTTATTTTCTGTGGGTTTTGTCTTGTGTCAAATACATCTAAGATCTCAATCCTATTTTCAACATGATTGATCCAATAAATAATTTTATAGTTTGTGCTTATAATATATCTGAAATTTTGCGGTCTGTCTACCAAAAGTTCTTCAAGTACTCCGATTTCAGGAAAGTTATTCAAACTTTCTGCTTTTCAATCACTTTTTTAGCGATTGGTTTAGCAGTTTTCAAGTTTACTTTTTGGTAATGATAATCAAATATATTTTTCAGAGAAATTTTAGCAAAATCTGTTCAATATACTGTTAACCCCATTTTTCAATTTGTGAAATTAACTCACTTGATGTTGTTAATCTATTGTTTTTGGAATCGTCCATTGATTTGTCGATTCTTTCATTCAGTTCCTCAATAGTCATTGATTTAAAATCGTCGTTTTTAGTTGATTCGTTTGAACGTAAGAGCTTTTCCAAACGAATTAAAAGTTCCTCGTTCTGAATTTTAAGAAATTCTTGAATGAATTCTATTTTTCTCGTTTGAATATCCATAACATTTATATTTCGTTATTCAAATTTATAAAAAACTTTCTTCGCTTTAGCTTAATGTTTTGTTAAAAGCTTTTGTGTTAATGAAACGTCGGTAAAAATTCGATAATCCTTTTTTTAATATTCTCCCAATCTCAGTCCATTTTACCCCATCAACTCCTTCATCAGTTTATCCAAATCATTTTTTAATTGTGCATAATTTTCTTCTAAAACTGCTACCCTTGCTTCTAATTCTCCTACTGATTTGCGAGCTGGTTCTGCAATTGCTTCGTCTTCATAATTTAAATCAGGTTCACCGGCGAATAAATGAACATATCTAGCTTCCTTTTGTCCTGCTCTTTTTGGTATTTGAACAATAAACGGCAATTCCTCGCTACTTAACTGTTCCAAAACCTCTTGCACATCATCCAAGCTTTCAAACTCGTACAACCTACCTGAATTACTATTGATTTCTCCCGGCGTTAAAGCGCCCCTTAAAAACAACAAACACACTACCGCAACCTGTGCAGGGACAACCGGAAAAACGATAGCGAAATTGTGTTTATACTTTGTAGCTCTGCTACTTCCACCGGTTGCGGTAGAAATTAAACCCTTCTTTTTCAAACTATCTAAAGCCAAAACAACCGTTTCCTCATCATACTCAACAACAGGTTTTCTTGAACTCTTTTGATTACACGCCGCCGTTAAACTATTTAAAGTCATCGGATAATAATCTGGCGTAGTCTTGCTTTTCTCCATTAAAGCACCTAAAACTCTTATCTCTGTACTACTTAAAATTGGTAAAGTTTTGTTTTGTTCCATTTGTTAAATTAGGTTTGGCAGGGTAAAAAGTACTAATTATTTTGTTCGTTTAGCAAAAATTTATTGAATAGTGTTTTCGAGATCGGGAAAATCATAAATCCGGCTATTGCAAATAATATGAATGATACCCTTAAACTTGATGCGTGTGAAATATAACCAATAATAGGTGGACCAATCAACATCCCAGAAATGGTGTAAGTAGTTATAATAGATAAGGCCATTCCGGACGAGTATTTAAGAGATTTTCCAGCCAAAGCATAAGTCATGGGTACAACAGAAGCTGTTCCCATTCCAATTAGTGCAAAGCCAATTAAACCGCACCAAAAATTTGGGAATATAATAGCCAGTATCACTCCACACAATATACTGAAAGCGCTTAAAATATAATTTTTCCGCATTCCAATTTTAGCGATGATGGTACCCGATAAAAACCGGAAACCCGCCATAAAAGTCATAAACGTAAGGTATCCATAAGTGAAAATTGGAGTTCTGATAACTTCCTTAAAGTAAATCCCGCTCCAATCAAACATCCCACCTTCGCAAACTGCAGCACAAAATGCAATTAAGCCGAGCATAAATATAAAAGGATCTGGCTTGCCGATAATGATTTTATTACCGGTTTCTGGTCGGTCGTTTTTTATCAGAAATGGATAAGCCGTGGCGCAAGCGATAATTACAAAAACGCCAATAAATATCAAATGCAGTTGAATACTAATCTGATAATTTAGTAATAAGGTAGTAAGCGCAGCGCCTGCAATTCCTCCAGCGCTCCACATTCCGTGGAAAGTACCTAAAATGTTCTTAGTAAATTGTTTTTGGAGGTTTACGCCTTGTGTATTTAATGAAAGATTGAGCGTTCGTGTGGTAAATGAAAAAACGCAAATCCCAACAGATAAAAGTAAAATAGAATGAGCATTTCCAATAAGCATTAAGGCACAGGCATTGAAGAAAATGGATATAATTAATGGTTTACGACTATTAAACTTTGAAACCAACCAACCCGAGAACGGTAAACTAATTAAAGAACTAACAGGCATTAAAATCAGCAAAGAACCTAATTCTGCATCGTTTAAGTGAAAGTTTGCTTTAATATTTGGAATACGTGATGCCCAACTGGCGAAACCTAATCCGATAGAAAAGAAAATTAAACCTATAAAAGCTCTTTGTTTGTTTGCAGATTGCATTTTATTTTTTTTTGCAAATATCTGCTTTTCTAGTAAAAAGAGTAGATTTAAATGAACTTAATCCACCTCTACCGGAGCTTTGTACATGTGGTTAATATAATCGGCGTATTTTTTTTCAATCACTTTACGCTTTGGCTTCATCGTTGGTGTAATATCTCCATCTTCAATTGTAAAAGGGTTTCTTTTGATAATGAAGTTTTTGATACGTTCGAACTTTGCCAACTCTGGTGATAGCTTTTTGATGTCTTCTGCAAACCATCTCACAATGTTTTCGTCATCAATAAACAAATCTGGAAGGGCAAAAAAAGAATCTTCCAAATGAAACGTTTCTTGCAAAGTTTCTCTGCTTGGTGTAATAATAGCGGTCACATATTCTCTTTTGTCGCCAATCAAAAATACACTCTCTATTTTAGGACTTTTTAAATAGGTGTTTTCAACTGGCGTTGGATAAATATTTTTACCAAAAGCATTCACCAACATATTTTTTATACGATCCGTAATCTGTAAGTTTCCTTTAAAAAAACGACCAATGTCACCCGTGTGGAACCAACCATCTGCATCAATAACTTCGGCGGTTTCTTCCGGCTTATTCCAATATCCTTTCATTACACAATGACCTCTAACACAAATCTCTCCCTCTTCGCATATAAAGTTTTCATTAAAGGTATCATGTGTTTGAATGCTGATGAACTTTTTGGTTTCTACATCTTGAATCCCTACTTCAATCCCAGGGATCACTCGGCCAACCGTTCCATAAACCTGACGGTGATATTCTGTAACGGACATTACTGGAGATGTTTCTGTTAAACCGAATCCTTCTAATATCTTGATGCCTAAATCTCCAAAAAATTCGCCTACGTTTTTAGGAAGCGCCGCACCTCCGGAAATCATAAATTTTAACCTTCCGCCCGTTTTCTCTTTTATTTTACTAAAAACCAATTTATCCGCAATACTGTGTTTTGTCGAAAGAATTATTCCGGGAGCATTTCCAGCTTCTTTTACTTCTCGATAGGCTTTGCCGGTTTCTAAGGCCCAAGTGAATATTTTGGCTTTTGTGCCTCCGGCAGATGTACCGCTCTTAATTGCCTTATCGTGTATTTTTTCTAACAAACGCGGCACACATGACATTACCGTTGGTTTAACCTCGCCCATATTTTTTGCTAAAAGCTCTAAACTTTGCGCAAAAGCAATTTTACAGCCCATGGTACAGCATACATGGTAAGTGGCGGTACGCTCAAATACGTGTGATAATGGCAGAAAAGATAAAAATGTCTCGTGATGTCCAATTACTGGAATCTGCTGTAAACATACTTTTACGTTTTCAACGAAATTGGAATGCGTTAACATCACTCCCTTTGGCGTTCCGGTTGTACCGGATGTATAAATTAGCCCAGAAATATCAGAAGGCAATACTTGTGAACGTCGCTTATCTATCTCTTCAACGTATTTTGGCAAAGCTTTTTTACCTTCACTAATCACATCGTGTAAACAGATAATGCCGGCGTTAATTTTTACTTTTTCAGTAATTTTCCCAAAGTCGTTAAAAGAAGGAATGATTCTGATTAAATCGGGACAGTGATTAGCTATTTTTAATATTTTTTTTAATAAAAACGGACTTCCTACCAAGAGTGTTTTAGCTCCTGAATCCAATAAAATATATTCAATCTCGGCCTCAGAAAGTGTAGGATAAATAGAAGTATTTATGGCTCCAATTTGTTGCAAAGCTTGGTCATAATAAACGTATTCAGGGCAATTATCTGTAATGAATCCTATCCTATCGCCTTTGTTTATCCCAATTTCTAAAAAATAGGCGCTAATAGCATCTGCATACTCCAAAGTAGTTTTAAAAGAAACTTCTTTCCAGCTTTCTTTTTCCTTGCTTATTAAAAACGTATCGTCTGCCGCATGTATGTTTTGGACAACGTTTCTTAATAGCTGAGGGACAGTAGTTAACGCAGAAATATTACTCATTTTTTAGATTTGGCTTTTTATTGAATAACAATATTAGGCTATTTATATAAAAATACAAAAGGGCACCTTAAAAAGATGCCCCTTATAAATATTTAAAAATATTGTTATACAGAAAAACTCTCTCCACAACCGCAGGTGCGGGATGCGTTAGGATTTATAAAATTAAATCCCTTTCCGTTTAAACCATCAGAAAAATCAAGCTCAGTTCCTGCCAAGTAAAGAAACGATTTCATATCTAAAATAATTCTTGTTCCCTTATCTTCAAATTCTTGGTCTCCCTTATGAAGTTCATTATCGAAATCCATATTATAAGAAAGGCCAGAACAGCCGCCACCTTTTACAGATACACGTAGGAAATAAGATTCATCCAGTCCTGCATCTTTCATCAGCTCTTCTATCTTGCTTTTCGCTTTATCTGTTATTGTTACCATTTTAGTAGAATTGAGATTTGCGTATTGAGTGTAGCGTGATTTGCAAAGTAGCAATACGCATTACTCATATCGCAATACAATTAATGATGTGATTTCTCTAATTCAATAGCTTCCATTCCGTTTTTTACACGGTAATCGTTAATTGCGGATTTAATTGCGTCTTCTGCCAAAACAGAACAGTGAATTTTTACCGGTGGCAAAGCTAATTCTTCAACTATATCCATGTTATCAATAGTTAAAGCATCGTCAATTGTTTTTCCTTTTAACCATTCTGTAGCTAAAGAAGAAGATGCAATTGCAGAACCACAACCAAATGTTTTAAATTTAGCATCAGTAATGATATGATTTTCATCTACTTCAATCTGTAAACGCATCACATCACCGCACTCTGGCGCACCTACTAAGCCAGTACCAACACTTTTCTTAGATTTATCAAGCGTACCCACGTTTCTTGGGTTGCTATAATGATCAATTACTTTATCTGAATATGCCATGTCTTTGTTATTTAAACTTCTTTAAAGAAGTGGGTTTTTTATTTTTAAATCAATAATTTCTATGCCTACGCTAACGCTTAAAACAATTAATATCTTAATGGGCAGCCCACTCGATAGAATCAAGATCTATACCTTCTTTAAACATTTCCCACAATGGAGAAAGGTCTCTTAGGTGATTAACTGCTTTTAAAGTGCTCTCAATAGTAAAATCAATTTCTTCTTCTGTAGTAAACCTTCCTAAACCAAAACGGATAGAAGAGTGTGCTAAGTCGTCTGATAAACCTAAGCTTTTTAAAACATAAGATGGTTCTAAAGATGCTGAAGTACAAGCAGAACCAGAAGAAACTGCCATATCTTTCATGGCCATCATTAAGCCCTCCCCCTCAACATATTTAAAAGAAATATTTGCGGTATGTGGCAATCTGTGCGCAACGTTTCCGTTTACGTATGATTCTTCCAACGTCGTTAAGCCGGCTTCAAGCTTATCTCTTAAACCTGATAATCTTTTAGCTTCTTCCTCCATTTCATTATAGCAAAGCTCACAAGCTTTACCCAAACCCACAATACCCGGAACGTTTAATGTTCCCGAACGCATTCCACGCTCATGGCCACCGCCGTCCATTTGAGAAGTAACTTTAACCCTCGGATTTTTTCTTCTCACATATAAAGCGCCAACACCTTTGGGCCCGTACATTTTATGTGCAGAAAGTGCCAACAAGTCAATTCCATCTGCATTTACATCAACTTTAATTTTACCAACCGCTTGTACAGCATCAGTAAAAAACAAAGCACCGTGTTTGTGCGTTAATGCTGCTATTTCTTTAATTGGCTGAATAACACCGATTTCATTATTTGCATACATGATTGCAACCAAAATAGTTTGGTCTGTAAAAGCAGCCTCTAATTTTTTCAGGTCAACCAAACCATCAGATTCAACATCTAAATAGGTAACGTTGGCACCTAATTTTTCTAAATGCTTACAAGCATCTAAAACCGCTTTATGCTCTGTAGTTAGGGTAATGATATGATTACCTTTTTCTTTATACATTTCATAAACACCTTTAATAGCCAAGTTATCAGACTCGGTAGCACCCGAAGTAAAGATAATTTCTTTTTCTGATGCGCCTATTAATTTCGCTACTTGTTCACGGGCATAATCAACACCTTCTTCCGCAGCCCAGCCAAAAGGATGGTTTCTACTTGCGGCGTTTCCAAATTTTTCTGTAAAGTAAGGCAACATAGCTTCCAGCACTCTCGGGTCTAACGGAGTAGTTGCGTTGTTGTCTAAATATATAGGAGTTTTCAACATCTTATTTAGATTTGATTTAAATACAATGCAAATGTAAGAAAAAAGTTTTTCTGCCTAGATAGATTATGTTGTCGGCTTTGCAAAAATTAGTCATTATAATGCAATTTTGACTAATCCAGCGCTTAATTAAAGCCAAATACAATTACAAAGACATTCAAATTTATAAAAGAGGAAATCAATATTTTTTAAATTTTCGCTAGTTTTGGATAAATATGCAAAGCAGGTACGATTATTAAACAGGAGATTTCAAAATTTTAAATTCCCATTTGTTAAATCCAAAAAATATTTAATATATTTGCACCTCCTAAAAATTAGGTACAGAATTAAGAAATAGCATGAAAAAAGATTTGCATCCATCGAATTATAGATTAGTTGTTTTTAAAGATATGTCTAACGAGTATTCTTTTATCACTAAATCTTGCATCAACACAAACGAAACTGTTAAATGGGAAGACGGAAATGAGTATCCTTTAGTAAAACTAGAGATTTCTCATACTTCACACCCTTTTTACACTGGCAAAATGAAGCTAGTAGATACAGCTGGACGTATCGACAAATTCAAAACACGTTACGCTAAGAAATAATCTTAAAAAAGATTTATTATATACAAAGTCCCTTCTTGAAAGTTGGGACTTTTTTCGTTTTTTTGTATTATGACAATCATTTTTTTTGATGATCAATCTCGTGAAACTTTACTGCCGTTAACCTACACACGCCCAGTTGCAGATTTACGAATTGGAATAATGAAAATTTCCGAGAAGTGGCTTTTTCATTATAAAACCGACGGTTTTTACCAAACTCAAGCTTACCTACAAAACAAGTTCCCTATAAAAACAAGCGATTGCCAATTATTCATCAACGGATCTGTTTGTCCGAACAAAGATTTATTGGATAAAATTGAAGCTTTAAACGAAGGTGAAGCTTTGATAGGTGATGAGGTCTGTATAGCTGCGAAAACAGCATCAAAATCCTTTGACTTTTCTGATTTAAGCAATTTTAAAAGTATAGAATTTGACGGTAATTTCATCAAGATAATCTATCCAGAAGATTTATTTAAATTTAATGCCGACGCTATACGAGCAGATTTTGATGTTTTGACAAGTGGAAGAACATCGCAAAAACTGAGCGCTACAAACACAATTATTGGTGACGATATTTTTGTTGAAGAAGGCGTAGAAGCCGAGTGTAGTACTTTCAACACCAAAAACGGACCTATTTATTTGGGGAAAAACAGTCAGGTTTGGGAAGGTACTCATATACGAGGTGCGTTAGCGTTATGTAATGATTCCCAAATTAAAATGGGTGCTAAAATATACGGAGCTACCACCATTGGGCCTAACTCAAGAATTGGTGGTGAAGTTAATAATGCAGTAATTTGGGGTAACTCTTCTAAGGGTCACGAGGGTTATTTAGGCAATTCTGTACTTGGCGAATGGTGCAATATGGGTGCAGACAGCAACAACTCAAACCTTAAAAACAATTATGCAGAAGTGAAACTTTGGGATTACACAACGCAACGTTTCAGAAAAACAGGCCTGCAATTTTGCGGATTGATTATGGCAGATCATGCCAAATGCGGAATAAATACCATGTTTAATACAGGAACTGTGGTTGGCGTTGGCACAAATGTTTTTGGTCCCGGTTTTCCGAGAAATTATATAGCAGATTTTTCTTGGGGCGGCTCACACGGATTTGAAGTTTATAGCCTAAACAAAATGTTTGAAACCGTAACAAAGGTTTTTGAACGCAGAGGAAAAATGTTTGATGAAATAGAAAGAAATATCCTAACCAATATATTTAACAATACAGAAGAATACAGAAGATTTTAGAATTATGAGAAAGAAAATTGTAGCAGGAAACTGGAAAATGAACAAGAATTATACTGATGGGTTAGCTCTTTTCTCAGAGGTAATTAACATGGTAAAAGACGAAATAAGAGGCAACCAACAGGTAATTGTTTGTGCACCTTACATTCATTTACATAGTTTAGCAGCTTTAGGAAAAGGCCATGCGCAAGTTAGTGTAGGTGCCCAAAATGCACATCAAGAAGAAGCTGGAGCTTACACAGGAGAAATTTCTGCTGCTATGTTAAATTCTGTTGGCGTGGAGTATGTGATCTTAGGTCACTCAGAAAGAAGACAGTATTTTGGAGAAGACAATGCACTACTTGCTAAAAAAACAGATATCGTTTTAAAAAATAATTTGAAACCCATTTTTTGCATTGGTGAAACCTTAACCGAAAGAGAGAACGGATCTTATTTTGATGTCGTAAAATCTCAGTTAGCAGAAGGAACTTTCCAGTTAAGCGCAGAAGATTTCGGTAAATTGGTAATTGCTTACGAACCGGTTTGGGCAATTGGTACTGGTGTAACCGCTAGTTCTGCACAAGCTCAAGAAATACACGCTTTTATCCGTAAAGAAATTGCAGGTAAATATGGCGAAACAGTAGCACAAGACACTACAATTTTATACGGCGGTAGCTGTAACCCAAAAAATGCCGATGAATTATTCTCTCAAGGAGATATTGATGGCGGGTTGATTGGTGGCGCATCTTTAAAATCAAGAGATTTTGTTGACATTGCAAAAGTTTTCAATAGTTAATATAAATCTCAACAAAAAAGCCCGAATTGGATTCAAATCCAGTTCGGGCTTTTTTGTTTAAAAATCAACCAATCTTATTTTTGATCGTTTTGTCTTAAGTACTCGTAAATCTCACGAGTTTGTTTATCATCTACATTTTGGAAAGTCATTTGTACTAAATGTTTTTCAAACAATGCTTTAGCAACAGGATCTTTCTTGGTCATCTCTTCCGGGTTGGTAATCATATTCATAATCCACTCGGGTGTACGTAGGTTAGTAACGTTTTTCAACCCGGGACCCACTAACTTCTCGTCAGTTGTTTTGTGGCAGGGAGTACATTTAGTTTCGAAAATAGCTTTACCTTTTGCTGCCATTTCTTTATCTATAGTTGCTCCAACTTCTACTTTGGTAAAGTTACCAATACCTTTTCCATCGCTTTTCGCGTCCGGGTCTAATACTTCGGCTTCAGGTTGAGCTTCAGTTGATTCTGTACTTACAGCTGTTGAATCTGTATCATCAGCTTTTTTATCACTACCGCCACAAGCGCTAAAAGCTACAACTCCAGCACAAAAACTGAAGATAGTAATAAACATTTGAATTTTTTTCATGAGATTTTTTTTAAAAAAAGAAAGATTGTTTGTTTATAGAAAGTTTAATTTAAATATTGTTTAAGTATCACACACTATTACAAAATGGTTTAAGGTAACTAATTTCAGTTAATTAAAGGTATTCTAAGCAAAAATCAGTCCTCAAAAATCTTTATCCTACTTTTTAGAGAATTTAATTCATTTTGCAATTCATCAACTCTATTCAATAAATTCAGTACAGCATCAATCCCGGCAACGTTAATTTCCAAATCTTGGTGCAAACGAAGCATTTTCTCTAACCTAACAAGCACATCCTGATGAATACATGGGTCTTTTTCAACGTATATAATTTCTAACAAATCATTTTCGCTTAAATCATTTATAAAATCCATATCTACTTTATAATGAGTGCAAATGGTTAAAAGAGGTATATAATTTTCTTTAATCATGATTTCTAAGTTTTGCGAGTTTTTCAAAAAGTTCTTTTTCTTCCGTTGAGAGATTTTTTGGCAGGGATAGTTGATAAGTAATTATCAAATCGCCAAAATCTCCTTCCTTTTTATAAACCGGAAAGCCTTTTCCTTTTAGCTTTACCTTAGTGCCGTTCTCTGTTCCTGGTGCAACCTTAAGCTTAACTTTTCCGTCAAACGTATCCACGGTAATATTTCCGCCCAATATTGCGGTATAAATATCTAAATCGGCATTGGTCAATAAATTATCGCCATCTCTTTTAAAAGAAGTTGTGTTTTTTATAGAAAATTTGATGTGTAAATCACCATTTCCGCCTCCGTTTGCACCTGCACCACCATAACCTTTAATTTTTATCACTTGTCCGTCTGCAACACCGGCCGGTATAGTTAATCGGATATTTTTTCCGTTGACCGTAAGGGTGCGTTTATGTGTTTGATAAACGTCTTTTAAATCTAATTCAAGCTCGGCATTAAAATCCTGCCCTCTAAATTTAGATTGCCTGCCTCTACCCCCTCCGAACATCGAACCAAAAAAATCGGAAAAATCTCCACTATTAAAATCAGCACCTTGGTAAGCTTGTTGGTAGCCACTTTGATTTTGACTTCCTCTATAACTTTGTTGCTGACGTTCAGATTGCTCAAACTGCTCTGCATGTTTCCAATCTTTCCCATATTTATCGTACTTCTTACGGTTTTCTGGCTTACTCAGCACCTCATTTGCTTCATTAATCTCTTTGAATTTTCGCTCGGCTTCTTTATCATTAGGATTAATATCAGGATGATATTTACGAGCCATTTTTCGGTAGGCTTTTTTTATATCATCCTCCGAAGCATTTTTATCGATGCCTAAAGCACTGTAATAGTCTATGAACTCCATTTGGTTTTATCGGGTTTAGATATTTTGAAATTTCGAATGTATTTACCTTTAAATTTACCCAATATTTATACCAAACAAAAGGACTAAAATCATATTTCAATTTTAATCCTTTTCAAAAAATATTTATATGATTTCTTTCTCTTGCGTTAAAAATCATTTCCAGCTTTAAAAACAAAAATCCCTAAAAACCGACTTTACAATATCGGATTTTAAGGATTTGATGCTTCCTAAATAAAAGCAGATTCACAAATAAGGAGCTATCGTAATAAACTTAATCTGCCAATGCTTCCAAAATCAATCGGGCTGTGGCCGGATTAGTAGCAATTGGCACATTATGCACATCGCAAATGCGCATTAACATCTGCACATCAGGTTCGTGAGGATGCTTACCAAGCGGATCTCTGAAAAACAAAATTCCATCTAATAAACCTTCGGCAGCCATAGCCGCAATTTGAGCGTCGCCGCCTTTTGGTCCACTTAGCTTTTTGTTTACCTGTAAACCTGTTTGTTCAACATAACCTCCGGTAGTGCCTGTTGCGGTTAAATCCATTGTAGATAATATATCCCAATGGTCTTTTACAAAACCTACCATTTCTGCTTTTTTGCCATCGTGGGCTATTAATGCAATTCTCTTTTTCATTTGTTTAATTATTATCTAATGGTAATGATGCCCTGTTGGTTACCTCCTCAAAACCATTAATAGTATCATTATTTAAAAAATATATAGGCAATAAATATAGCTGCTAAAACTCCAGCAAGCTCGGCCAAAAGTGCCGCAGGCAAGGCATGCCTTGTTTTTTTGATGGAAACCGAACCGAAATATATAGCCAATACATAAAAAGTGGTTTCTGTTGAACCTTGTATTACGCAGGCTACTCGGGACGGGAAACTATCTGCTCCAGTGTTTTTCATTAATTCTACCATCAGGCCTCGAGCTCCACTCCCACTTAATGGCTTCATAAATGCGACTGGTAAAGCCGGAACAAACGCCGTATCTAATCCAACTAAAGCTACCAGTTGCTTAATGCCTTCCACTAAAAAATCTAAAGCTCCGGAACCTCTAAAAACACCTACAGCGACTAAAATAGCTACTAAGTAAGGTATAATTTTAACGGCTATCTCAAATCCTTCCTTAGCTCCTTCAATAAAAGTTTCAAAAACATTTATCTTCCTAAATAAAGCCAAAACAATAAAGGACAAAATAATGCTAAAAAGCAGCACATTGCCTATTACGCTGGAAATAATTGCTATTTGATCTTGTGAAAGGGTGGTAAAATAATACAAAGTTCCGCCAATAATTGCGGCTGCGGTTCCTAAATAAATCAAAATAGTTTTTTGGAAAAGATTGATTTTTTGATACACCGCCGTAGCAACCAAACCTACCAAAGTAGAAAAAAATGTAGCCAGCAAACAAGGCACAAAAACATCAGACGGATCTACTGCTCCTGCCGCTTTACGGAAAGCCATAATACTGGTAGGGATAAGCACTAAACTTGATGCGTTAAGTACCAGAAACATAATTTGCGCATTGGATGCTGTTTCCTTATCGGGATTTAGTTCTTGCAATTCTTTCATTGCTTTTAAGCCTAAAGGTGTTGCAGCGTTATCCAAACCCAACATATTTGCTGAAAAGTTCATTAGAATAGAACCCATTGCAGGGTGGTTTTTTGGAATCTCGGGGAAGATTTTACTAAAAAAAGGTCCAACAATTTTAGCAAAAATATTGATCATTCCGCCTTTTTCGCCAACTTTCATAATCCCCAACCAAAAAGTCATTAAACCTATTAAGCCTAAGGAAATTTCGGCTCCGGTTTTCGACATGTCAAAAGTACTGTTTACAATTTCTTGGAATATCTGGTAATCCTGAAAAAAAACCAGCCTTACTAAAGCCACCGCAAACGAGATAATAAAAAAAGAGACCCAAACGTAATTTAATGCCATGCAAAATTAATTATTGATAAAGGTTAAAAAGATTTTGCCAAAAATCAAAAAGAGATTGCGTTTTTGAAAAGAAACTGAAAGAATTAATGAAGATTTATTATTTACCTAATGAAATTGAGCATAAACAAGGCACTGCATGAAATTTTAAGCGATACAATACCTAGGAAGTATTTTACTGAGAGTTTTTTGAAACTCGCCATTTAATCTCATTAGCCAACTTTAATATTATTTTTTTTCTTTGATTATTTGTGACTAATTAAATTATATTTGAAAATCACAATAAAACACGCCTTTTGGTAAATTTTTAATATCGAATGAATCAAATTATAAACAATATTGAACAATTTGAAGCCGTAATTGGTTTAGAAGTACATGTTCAACTATCTACTGCATCAAAAGCATTTTGTTCAGATTCAGCCACATTTGGCAATTTACCAAATCAAAATATAAGTCCGGTTTCTTTGGGCTTGCCTGGCGCATTGCCTTTAACTAATGAAAAATCAGTTAAATACGCTACTAAATTGGGTTTAGCTATTAACAGTAAAATCAATCAGTACAACTTCTTCGATCGCAAAAACTATTTTTATGCGGATCTGCCTAAAGGCTACCAAATTACACAAGATAATGAACCTATCTGTTTAGGTGGAAAACTTAAAATAAGGTTAGAAAACGGCACAGAAAAAGACATTATTTTAAACCGTATCCACATGGAAGAAGATGCCGGAAAAAGCATCCACGATATGGATTCGGAGTATTCTTATATTGATTTAAACCGAGCTGGAGTTGCATTGTTAGAAGTGGTAACCGAACCCATGATTAGTTCTGGAGAAGAAGCTGCCACCTACTTAACCGAATTAAGAAAGCTTGTACGCTATTTAGATATATGCGATGGAAACATGGAAGAGGGTTCTATGCGTTGCGATGCCAACATATCTGTAAGGTTAAAAGGCGAAACTAAATTGGGCAATCGTTGCGAAGTAAAAAATTTAAACTCAATTAAAAACGTTCAGCGAGCTATTGAACATGAGATTGAACGCCAAATTAACTTGATAAACAAAGGAAAACACATCGAACAAAACACTCTAAATTTTAATGCCATAACCGGCAAAACTACGCCATTACGTTCAAAAGAAATGGCTAATGATTATCGTTATTTCCCCGAGCCGGATTTGTTGCCAATGGTAATTTCTGATGAGTTTTTAGAAGCTATAAAAGCTGATATGCCTGCTTTGCCGGAAGAGCTCTATCAAAAATTCACCAAAGAGATGGGTTTGCCTAGCTATGATGCTTTGGTAATTACATCAGAAAAATCAATGGCAGATTACTTTTTAGAAATCACAAACCATACCCAAAATTACAAAATGGCTTCAAACTGGGTAATGGGAACGCTTAAATCATATTTAAACGAAAAACAGAAAAGTTTTGCTGATTTAGAAATCCCCGCCAGTGAAATTGCCGCTATAATTAATTTGGTAGAAGAAAAACAGATCAACAACAGCCAGGCTAAAAACAAGTTATTTACTGCGCTTGCTTTAAGACCGAATGCAAAAGTTGCCAATTTGGTGGAAGAATTAAATTTAGTCCATAAAAAATGTGACAATGAACTGAACGGATTTATCACGGCAGCGTTAGAAAAGTTCCCGGAAAAAGTAAAAGAATACCATAACGGAAAAAAAGGAGTTTTAGGTTTGTTTATGGGTGAAGTGATGAAATTATCACACGGAAAAGTAGATCCTAAACAAACAAATCAGTTGATTATTGAGAAGTTAGAAAGCATAAAATAGTTTAATCTTGAGTTCGGGTAAAAGTCCATATCAATTCAAATAGGTTTAACTCAAAACATTAAAGAACAAGGATAACACATGAGAAAGCATTTTTTTATAGTATTGGTTGGGTTAGCACTGTTTACAGTTTCATGCTCAAATAAAAAAGAGTTTAGCATTGAGGGATCATTTACAAATATAGGTGATGCTAAAAAAGTGTATTTATTGGAACTAGATTCTTTTGGACAAATGACCCCAATTGATTCTACTTTTTTAAACGAGAACAAACAGTTTACGCTAAAAGCTAAAAGTAACAATCCGGAATTTTATCAAGTAGCGGTTGGGCAAAGAGCATTTTTTGTGATTGCACAAAATGGTGATGAGATTGAGCTTAAAGCAGATTTACAGCACCCAGGCGGAAATTACGAACTAAAAGGTTCTGATGAGGCTGATAAAATTACTGAGTACAATAAGCTAACCGCAGATTATAGTCAAAAAAATGGGCAATTGGCAGAGCAGTACAGTAAAATGATTACTGAAAATCAGGCTAATAAAAACGAGATTATAGCAGAATATAATGAAAAATCAGAAGCTATCGCTAAGCCTTTTCTTGATCAATCAATGGCTTTTATCGAGAAAAACAAAAAATCACTAACTGCATTTTTTGCTGCCAACATTATGATGGGAATGAACCACGATGAGTATGAAAGCAAATTAATAGCTTACAGTAAAGAAGCGAAAGAAACTTTCCCTCACAATAAAGCTATTAATTCTTTTGCATTGCAGATGCAAGCAGCAGAAAAAGTAGCCATTGGAAGTCAGGCGCCTGCAATATCGGCACTAAATACTGACGGGAAATTGGTAAACCTATCCGATTTTAAAGGAAAATATGTTTTGGTAGATTTTTGGGCATCATGGTGTGGGCCATGTCGCCAGGAAAACCCTAATGTAGTAGCCACATATAATCGTTTCAAAAACAAAAACTTTACAATTTTAGGCTTTTCATTGGACGACAAAGAAGAAGCTTGGAAAAAAGCTATCACTGATGATAAGCTAACTTGGACCCAAGTTTCGGAATTAAAACAGTGGGATTCTCCTACTGCTATTTTGTACAATGTAACTGCAATACCTGCATCATTTTTGATTGACCCTAGTGGAAAAATTGTAGCTAAAAACTTAAGAGGTGAACAACTAGAAAAGTTTTTGGAGAAAGCACTTTAAAATCAACCGCTTTTTATGGTTTTATTGTTACGCTATTATATCAAAAACATTAACAAAAAATAAAGCTTAACAATCTTTTAATATTAAATTAACCATTTGGTTCAAAAAACGCTGTAATTTCGTAACAAATAGATTTTATGACAAGTAGTAATAAACTAAAAATTCTGATTGTTGACGATGAGCCTGATATTCTAGAACTAATAGAATATAATCTTAAAAAAGAAGGTTACGCCGTTTTTACAGCTTGTAATGGAAAAGAGGCCGTACAGGAAGCCCGTAAATGTTTGCCCGACTTAATTATTCTTGATATTATGATGCCTAAAATGGATGGTATCGAAACTTGTAGAGTATTAAGAGCAATGCCAGAATTTAAAAATACTTTTATGGTATTTTTAACAGCCAGAAGCGAAGAATATTCTGAAATAGCAGGGTTTAATGTAGGTGCTGATGATTATATAGCTAAACCAATTAAACCAAGAGCATTAGTAAGTAGAATTAATGCTATATTACGTCGTAACACCCAAACTGAAGAAGTTATTGATAATAAATTAGAAATCTCTAATTTGGTAATTGACAGAGATGCCTTTTTGGTTTTCCAAGATGACAACAAAGTGGTCCTCGCTAAAAAAGAGTTTGAATTACTTTACCTGTTAGCATCAAAACCGGGTAAAGTATTCACCAGAGAAGCCATTTTAAGCAGTATTTGGGAAGATTCTGTTGTGGTTACCAACCGGACAATTGATGTTCATATCCGTAAACTTCGCGAAAAACTTGGCGATGATTACGTAACTACAGTAAAAGGAGTTGGTTATAAATTTGATACAGCATAGATTATAAGCTAATTTTTGAAAAGCTGAAGACGACTAAAAAGAAGCCTGAAAATGTAGAATTTTCGGGCTTCTTTTTTATGTACAAAAATCAGCTTACCATCAAATAAATGACAAAACATCAATTTATGTTTTAAACAAATTTGTACTTTTGCGCTATGATTGAACTTCCTGTAATTCCAGCAAATCAAGCAACACGCAAACCTGATTGGTTAAGAGTAAGATTACCTGTAGGTAAAGAATACGCCGAGGTAAGAGGAATTGTAGATGAACACAAACTGCATACCATCTGCGAAAGCGGAAATTGCCCTAACATGGGCGAATGCTGGGGTGCAGGAACCGCGACTTTCATGATATTAGGTAATATTTGTACTCGTTCATGTTCTTTTTGCGCAGTTACCACAGGGAGACCGCTAGCAGTAGATTTAGATGAACCAAACCGCGTAGCAAATTCTATTAAATTAATGACCGTTAAACATGCGGTAATTACTTCTGTAGATCGTGATGATTTAAAAGACGGCGGTTCTATTATATGGGCAGAAACCATCAAAGCTATCCGAAGAGAAAGCCCACAAACCACTATGGAAACTTTAATTCCTGATTTTAGAGGTGTTTGGGATAATTTATACCGGTTGTGTGAGGAAAGACCGGAAGTTGTTTCGCATAATATTGAAACCGTGAGAAGATTGACAAAAGAAGTACGAGTGCAAGCCAAATACGACCGTAGCATGGAATGTTTGCAACGTATTTCTGAGTTTGGATTACGTACAAAATCAGGAATTATGTTGGGCTTAGGCGAAACAGAAGCAGATGTTTTGGAAACTATGCAAGATTTAAAAATTGCCGGTGTACATGTACTCACCATCGGTCAATATTTACAACCAACAAAAAATCATCATCCGGTGTTAGATTGGATCCATCCAGACCAATTTGCGTTTTATAAAGAAAAAGGTAGAGAAATGGGCTTTAAATACGTAGAAAGCGGTCCTTTGGTACGGTCTTCGTACCATGCTGAAAAACACCTATTTGATTTTTAATAAATCCTATTTATCTTACACCAATTGTGATAAAAACTACCAAAGTATTTTTAGAAGAACCTGAACTGGTTATTGCCCTAAAGCAGCAAAAAAAAATCGGTGCAGAAGCTCTTTACAGTATGTACTCCGCATCGTTGCTGGGCATTATACAAAGAGTGATAACGGACAATGAAATAGCCGAAGATGTGCTACAGGAAGGTTTGGTTAAAATCTGGAATTCCATTCAGCAATACGACCCTTCTAAAGGCCGTTTATTTACCTGGATGGTAAATGTTGTACGTAACTTATCTATTGATAAAGTTAGATCTAAGGATTATAGAAATCATTCTAAAAACCAAGACTTAGAAAACCACGTAAATTCAATTGACATTCAGAGAAACTCGGAATACAAACCTGAGCTAATGGGGGTCAAAGATCTTTTACAAAAGCTAAAACCCGAACAAAAAATCATTGTTGAGATGATTTATTTCCAAGGTTATACGCATGTAGAAGTTGCGGAAGAATTGGCAATGCCGTTGGGCACTGTTAAAACAAGATTAAGAATGGGAATTATAGAATTGAGAAAATATTTCAAATAGGTGGAAAACATTAAAACATATATCGAATCGGGCATTTTAGAACTTTATGTTTTAGGAGACCTTACGGCTGAAGAAAAATCAGCAGTTGAGGCGATGTCTAAGCTCCATCCTGAGGTAAAAGCCGAATTGGAGGAGATTGAGAAAGTGATGATGGACCTGTCGTTGGATTTGGCGGTAGAGCCGTCGTCAAAAGTTAAAGAAAATTTCTTTAATCAGATTACATTTTCTGACGAAGAAGAAATTGTAACAACACCTAGTAAAACAATCACAAATGAAGCTAAAGTTATACCATTAAATAATAAAATTGTTAACTTTTATAAGTACTCTTTTGCGGCTTGTTTAGCACTTTTAGTAGTGAGTATTGTTGCAATTATTAATCTATCGAGCCATTTAAAAGACACCAAACAGCAAATTGCGCAATTGCAAAATAGCAATAGAACTTTTGCTAATCAGGTTAATTACTTAGATGAACGAGTAAATAGTTCTACTCATTCTTTAAAAGTACTTACAAACCCTGATGTTAAAATGGTAATGCTTAAAGGAACAGGTAACTCCCCAAGTTCTAAAATTATGGTTGCCTTTAACAAAAAAGAACAAAAGGTGATGGTGGATTTTACGAGCATGGATATGCCTAAAAATGATGAGGCACACCAATACCAGCTTTGGGCTTTAGTAGATGGCAAACCGGTTGATTTAGGTGTGTTTGATTCAACAGATAAAACTATAGGTCTTAAAGACATGAAATCAATTGGTAACGCACAAACTTTTGCAGTAACATTAGAGCCAAGAGGAGGAAGCGTTAGTCCAACGTTAGAAAAACTGATGGTGATTGGAAATATTTAAATCTTAGCAACTTTTATCAGAGAAACCCAAAA
The DNA here is from genome assembly GCF_946480185.1 of uncultured Pedobacter sp. Next base: position 20,884 of record NZ_CAMLIG010000001.1, read on the forward strand.
TCTTTATTTAGATTTTGGGTTTTTTATTTAATATTGAAATAGCATTTTTTTAATCGTCATAAAACTTGATTATCCCCGCAAGCTTCTTATATTTGCGGTATAATAAAATTTCTCCCCGTAGAAACATTAAAAAGACATGAAATTAATTTTGACACCAACACATCATTTACATCATCGCTAAGGCGGCGATATATTTTGTATGTTTTGTACGTCAAAACTTTTTTATTCTCATTCTTTAGTCTTTTATTAATACCATAAAATCTTGAAAACTTTAAAAATTGCTATCCAGAAATCTGGCAGATTGAATGAAAAATCTGTAGAACTGTTAAAAAACTGTGGACTTTCTTTCGAAAACTATAAAAGCTCATTAATTACCAAAGTATCTAACTTTCCATTGGAAATTCTTTTCTTAAGAGACGATGATATTCCGGAATATGTGGAAGACGGAATTGCAGATATCGGTATCGTAGGTGAAAATGGAATTGCAGAAACTGATGTTGATGTAAGTTATTTACAGCGTCTTGGTTTTGGAAAATGTCAGCTAAAATTAGCCGTTCCTAATGATAGTAATATCAACACTGTTGCCGATTTAAACGGAAAATCAATAGCGACCTCCTACCCTGTTATTTTAGAAAAGTTTTTGGACAAAGAAGGTGTAAAATCAGAAATTAAAATAATCTCTGGTTCAGTAGAAATTTCTCCGGGCTTAGGCTTGGCCGATGCTATTTTCGATATTGTATCCACAGGTGGAACTTTACGCAGTAACGGACTAAAGCCTTTTGCAGATGTAATGTCATCAGAAGCTATTTTAATTGGTAGTAAAGGAATTGAAACAGATGCTTTGGTTTCTGAATTACTGCAACGCATACAATCAGTAATGCGGGCAAAAGAAACTAAATATGTAGTTTTAAATGTTGAGAAAGTAAATTTGGACAAAATTTTGGCTTTGCTTCCAGGAGTTAAAAGTCCATCAGTTTTGCCTTTGGCAGAAGAAGACTGGGTTGCAGTGCACACAGTTATACCGGAAATAGATTTCTGGAGCCATATAAATGAGTTGAAAAGTGCAGGAGCTCAAGGTATTGTGGTGATGCCTATTGAGAAGATAATATTGTAGTTGGTTAGATGATTAGTTTGTTAGGTGGTTAGTTGCCTAACAAACTAACCACCTAAAACCTAACAAACTAAAGATGAAAACATATAATTATCAAGATTTAATCAAATCCGATATTGAGCAGTTGGTTTCCCGTAACGCGGATTCTGGGAATGAGATCAGAGTAAAAGTTGAGCAAATCATCAACGAAGTAAAAGCGAATGGTGACAGTGCATTAAAAAACTTTGCCTTACAATTTGATAAAGTTGAATTACCGAGCTTATTTATAGAGAAAGACGAAATCGCAAGCTTGGCTGACAGGATTTCTACCGAAGTAAAACACGCTATCGACATTGCCTATCAAAACATCAAGAAATTCCACGAAACCCAGATTTGCAAAGAAGAAAAAGTAGAAACTACCACTGGCGTAACTTGCTGGCGGGAGGTTAGGGCAATTGAACGTGTTGGTTTATACATCCCTGGCGGAACAGCTGTTTTACCTAGTACTTTTTTAATGTTGGGCGTTCCGGCAAAAATTGCTGGTTGCAAAGAAATTGTAGTTTGTTTTCCTCCGCAAAAATCAGGAACAATCAACGGATATATTGCCTACGTTGCACAACTTTTAGGAATTGAAAAAATTTATCTTGTAGGTGGCGCACAAGCTGTTGCCGCAATGGCTTACGGAACAGAAAGCATTCCGAAAGTTGATAAAATTTTTGGACCCGGAAACCAGTTTGTAACCATGGCTAAAACCTTGGTGCAATCCACAACAAACACGGCCATTGATATGCCCGCTGGTCCGTCAGAAGTTTTGGTCATTGCTGATGAAACTGCAAATCCGGTTTTTGTTGCGGCAGATTTACTCGCACAATGCGAACATGGAGTCGATAGTCAGTCGGTTTTAATAAGTAGCTCTGAATCAATCATCAAAAAAACCTTAATTGAAGTAGAAAAACAATTGGCAGTTTTACCTCGGAAAGAAATTGCCACAAAAGCAATTGACAATTCTTACGCAGTTTTAGTTAAGGATTTAAATGAGGCGATGACTTTCAGTAACGAATATGCGCCAGAACATTTAATTTTAGCCACAGATAATTGGCAACAAATTGCTGATAAAATCATCAATGCAGGCTCTGTTTTTGCAGGAAATTTAACGCCAGAAAGTGCTGGCGATTACGCAAGTGGTACAAACCACACCTTGCCAACCAGCGCTTATGCCCGTTCTTACTCTGGAGTTTCTTTGGATTCTTTTGTTAAGAAGATAACTTTTCAGCATATCAGCGAAAGTGGCATAAAAAATTTAGGACCAACAATTGAAATTTTAGCAGAAATTGAAGGTTTGCAGGCGCACAAGAATGCCGTGAGCGTGAGACTTTTGCAGCGCCGAGAAACAAGTAGCAAGAATCAAGATTGTTGAGCGCAATCTACTGATGACTAATGAACTTTTCCGAAAGCTATCGGAACTAATGAATTAAAAAATGTTTGATATCAACAAAATCATCCGACCAAATATAAAAACCCTGAAGCCTTACTCTTCTGCTAGAGATGAGTTTAAGGGCGAAGCTTCTGTTTATTTAGATGCCAACGAAAATGCCTTTGGCTCCCCATTGCCTCAAGCTTATCATCGCTATCCAGACCCGATGCAATACGCAGTTAAGATGCGTTTAAGTGCGATAAAAGGCGTTCCACCTAGGAATATTTTTTTGGGCAACGGAAGTGACGAAGCCATTGATATTTTGTTCCGTAGCTTCTGCAATCCGGGTGTGGACAATGTGATTATCGTCCCTCCTACTTATGGGATGTACGAAGTTTCTGCGAACATCAATGATGTTGAAATTAAACGCGTAAATCTTACCGATGAATTTCAGCTTAATTTAGAAGGAATTGCCGAAGCTATTGATCAAAACACCAAACTGATTTTTATTTGCTCGCCAAACAACCCAACAGGAAACTCCATTAATAGGGAAGATATTGAAACAATTTTAGCAAATTTTGAAGGAATTGTTGTGGTTGATGAAGCTTACATTAATTTTTCCCGTCAAAAAAGTTTTATTCAGGAACTAACAGAGTACGCTAATTTAGTGGTATTACAAACTTTATCTAAAGCTTGGGGATTAGCCGCTTTAAGAGTAGGAATGGCTTTCGCCAGCGAAGAAATTATCGAGGTTTTTAATCGGGTAAAACCACCATATAACATTAATCAAGCATCGCAACAATTGGCTTTATCCGCTTTACAGAATGTTGACCAAGTCAACGGTTGGATTAAAGAAATTTTAAAAGAACGCGATGCTTTGGTTTTAGCGCTAAAGAACTTCGATTTCGTGATAGATATTTATCCATCAGATGCTAATTTTATTTTGGTAAAAACAGCGGACGCCGACCAGATTTATAAATACTTAACCGAAGAAGGCATTATTGTGCGTAACCGAAATAAAGTGGACCTTTGCGAAGGTTGTTTACGCATTACAATTGGCACAAACGAAGAAAACCAAGCTATCATCAACAGCCTAAAAAAATTAAAAGATGATTAAATTACTTTTTATAGATAGAGACGGAACGCTGATTTTAGAACCAGAAGATGAGCAGATAGATTCTTTTGAAAAACTGGTTTTTTATCCAAATGCCATCAGCAACTTAGCTAAAATTGCTAAGGAAACCGATTTTGAATTGGTAATGGTCACCAATCAGGATGGTTTAGGTACTCCCGCTCATCCAGAAGAGAATTTTTGGCCGGTGCAAAACCTTATCATCCAAACTTTAAATAACGAAGGCATCAACTTTAGCGAGATTATTATCGATAGAACTTTTGCAAAAGACAATGCTCCAACTCGCAAACCCGGAACTGCTTTATTAACTCATTTTTTTGACAAAGAAAAATATGATTTAGCTAACTCGTTTGTAATTGGCGACCGTTTAAACGATGTTGTTTTAGCAAAAAATTTGGGGGCGAAAGCCATTTGGCTAAACAACAATCCGGCTTTAGGTGCAACTGAAGCGCAGAATAAGATTGATAATTTAGATGAAGTTCTTGCTATTGAAACTTCTGATTGGAACGAGATTTACCGCTTTTTGAAAGTTGGTGACCGCAAAATTGAGCACATCAGAAAAACCAACGAAACCGACATTCTAATTAAAATAAACCTGGACGGAAAAGGAAATGCCGATATTAAAACAGGCTTAAATTTCTTTGACCACATGTTGGACCAAATTGCCCGTCATGGCGGGATAGATTTAACCGTACACACCAAAGGTGATTTGCATATTGATGAGCACCACAGCATTGAAGACACAGGAATCGCTTTAGGCGAGGCTTTTGCTTTGGCTTTAGCCGATAAAAAAGGGATTGAACGTTATGGTTTCTGCTTGCCAATGGACGATTGCTTGGCACAAGTTGCCATTGATTTCGGTGGACGAAACTGGATAGTTTGGGATGCGGAATTTAAACGCGAAAAAGTTGGAGACATGCCTACAGAAATGTTTTATCACTTTTTTAAGTCTTTTTCGGATGCTTCAAAATCCAACTTAAATATTAAAGTTGAAGGCGATAACGAGCATCATAAAATTGAAGCAATATTTAAAGCCTTTGCAAAAGCCATAAAAATGGCCGTTAAACGTGACATCAATAATATGAGGTTGCCGAGTACTAAAGGGTTGTTATAGACATAAGATGATAAGAAGCAAGATACAAGACATCCAAAGTTCTTAAATCTTGCTTCTTCTTTCTAGAATCTTTCAAAATGATAGGTATAGTAAATTACGGTGCTGGGAATATTTTCTCGCTTACTGCCGCTTTAGATCGGTTAAACTTAACTTACGGAATGGTCAATTCCGAAAATGAGTTTGATTTATACGATAAAATAATTATCCCTGGAGTGGGACATGCAGGCACTGCAATGCAAAAACTCACCGACACTGGTTTAGTGCCCAAAATAAAAAGTTTGACAAAACCAGTTTTAGGAATTTGCGTTGGGATGCAACTACTTACAAATTTCTCCGAAGAAGGAAATTCAGACTTATTGGGAATTATACCTGTTCAAACATTACGGTTTAAAGAAGTAGAATCAAAAAAAGTACCGCACATGGGCTGGAATCAGGTTTCTTCAGAAATTGACAACCTGCTTTTTAAAGGAATAGCTACGGATGCTTATTTTTATTTCGTTCACTCCTATTTTATAGAATTTAATCCTAATTTTACCGTTGCTTTCTGCAACTACGGAATTAAATTTTCCGCTGCTATTCAGAAAGATAACTTTTATGGAGTGCAGTTTCATCCAGAAAAATCTGGTGAAGCTGGAGAAATGCTTCTTAAAAATTTCGCTAACTTATAAAATCAAAAAATGTATATCATTCCTGCTGTTGACGTTTTAGACCAAAAAATTGTTCGTTTAGTTGAAGGCGATTATAATCAGGTCACACGTTATGAGGTTTCTTTAGAGGAACAAATTGAAATGTACCAATCCAACGGTACCGAAATTGTTCATATTATAGATTTAAATGGCGCTAAAGGTGATTTCAGTAACCAAAAGTACCTAGCTGATATCATCAAAAAAACCGACATGAAAGTGCAATACGGAGGTGGTGTTAGAAGCATTGATAAAGTAAAAGAACTAATTGATGTTGGTATTTACCGCGTTATTGTAGGTACTCAAGCAATTACAAACCCAACTTTTCTGGAAGAATTAAGTAAAGAAATTTGCAACAAAACCAAATGCTCTGACCAAGTTGTTGTAGCTATTGATGTTTTAGACGAGGTCATCAAATATTCTGGTTGGATGGAAAGCTCGCCCATTAAACTGATGGATTACGTTGATAGATGCCTACAGTTGGGTTTCTTCCGCTTCTTATGTACAGATATCAATAAAGACGGAAAATTAGGTGGCGCTGGTGTTGAATTGTATAAAAAATTGTTGAGCCACTCCCCTTTTATAAAATTAATCGCTTCGGGCGGCATCAGCTCAATGGCAGATATCGAAGAACTAAATCAATATCAAATCGAATCTTGTGTGGTTGGTAAAGCCATTTACGAAAAAAGAATTTCCATCGAAGAAATTAAAAATTGGAATCTGCATAGATTGAGTTCTATTTAATCCCCTCGTTCATTGTGTTAAGTAAACGTATTATTCCTTGTTTGGATGTTAAGGACGGCAGAACAGTAAAAGGAGTCAATTTTGTTGATTTACGTGATGCGGGAGATCCTGTAGAATTGGCTTGGCAGTATTCCAATCAAGGTGCAGACGAACTGGTGTTTTTGGATATCACTGCCACTCACGAAAAACGTAAAACTACCATTGAAATGGTGAAATCCGTTGCTCGGCAAATCAATATTCCTTTTACCATTGGTGGCGGAATTAGCGAGATAAAAGATGCTGAGGCTCTCTTAAACGCAGGTGCAGATAAAATCTCTATTAATTCTGCCGCAGTACGAAATCCGCAATTGATTGACGATTTAGCAAAGGCGTTTGGCGTTCAGTTTGTAGTTTTAGCAGTGGACACCAAACATTTAGCTCAAGGCGATTTTGTTCACCTCAACGGAGGAAGAATTGCTACGGAATTGCAAACACAGCCTTGGATTAAAAATGCAGAAGAACGTGGTGCTGGCGAAATCCTTTTGACTTCAATGGATAAAGATGGAACAAAATCAGGATTCGACAACGTGTTACTGAAACAGATTAACGATATGGTTTCTATACCAGTTATTGCTTCTGGCGGTGCAGGCTGCAGCCAAGATTTTGTTGATGTATTCCAGAAAACAGATGTAGATGCCGCGTTGGCTGCTTCTGTATTCCATTATGGAGAAATATTGATTCCAGAATTGAAACAATTATTAAAAGATCAAAAAATCGAAATAAGGCTTTAATTTGTTATCTTTAAACATGGAATCGTTAACTATCGAAATTATTAATCCTAAAGCTAAAAAGCTACTAAAGAGCTTAGTAGACTTAAATTTAATTTCCATTTCTAATAGTTCTTCAGACGAAGAAGAATGGGATAGGCTTTCACAAGGGCAGAGAGAAGGAATTGTTGAAGCACTTGATTCAATTAACGCTGGAAAAAGTATACCGCATTCAGAAGTTGTATTAAAAATGAATAAGATGATAAATGGCTAGGCATATTGCATGGTCACCAGAATCTGAAAATGATTTATCGATGATCATAAATTACCTAATTTCAGAATGGAATGTAGAAGTCGCCAGCAGATTTTTAAAAGATACTGAGTACCATACTAATATCATTGCTAAAAGACCCAAATTATATCCAATCATTTATAAAAAGCAGGGGTTAAGAAATGCGTTATTTCTAAACAAAATAGTTTGATATATTTTTATACTGCCGATACAGTTTACATTTTAAGGGTTTTCGGTACACGCCAAAATCCTAATAAATTAAAATTCCAATAATAGTGAAAATAGATTTTACAAAGAGCAACGGATTAGTACCAGTTATCATTCAAGATGAGCAAACATTAGAAGTTTTAATGTTAGGCTACATGAATGAAGAAGCCTACAGCAAAACAGAAAAAGAAAAAAAAGTTACTTTTTTCTCTCGTACAAAAAACCGTTTATGGACAAAAGGAGAAGAAAGCGGAAACTTTCTTCATGTAAAATCCATCAGTATTGATTGCGATAACGATACTTTGCTGATTAAAGCTAAACCCGTAGGTCCAACTTGCCATACAGGCTCCAGAAGTTGTTTTAAGACTTCATTCAACCAAAATTTTATTTTCGAGTTAGAGAATATCATTACAGACCGCTACGAAAACCCAACTGCCAAATCTTATGTTAATAGCTTAAGACAAAAAGGCCTAAATAAAATCGCACAAAAAGTAGGCGAAGAAGGTGTGGAAACGGTTATAGCGGCTTTAGCAGAAACCGAAACTGATTTGATCAATGAATCTTCTGATCTGGTATTTCATCTTTTGGTTTTGCTTAAAGAAAAAGGTTTATCTTTAAATGATATTGCAAAAAACTTAGAATCTCGTCATCAATAAGTTTTAATTTTGCCCTCGGGAAAAAAATCTTTATCATCCAAAAGTTGATAAAGATTTTCAAGCAATCTCCTGAAGCGAAAATATAAAAAGATGAAAGCCACTACCCTATCCGGCCACAGCAACCCAATTTATACGGTAATTAGTCATCCTACCGAACCAATTTTTTATACAGCTGGAAATGACAAAGGAATTGTAGAATGGGATTTAAACACAAAAACACACAAAAGGGTTTTTAAAAATGTTCAGCGTACCGTATATGCCTTAGAAATTGTACCAGCACTAAATATATTATATGCAGGTTGTAACGATGGAAACTTATTAATTTTTGATTTAGAAACTACATCTCTAAAAACAACGCTTAGTTTAGGTTCTCCGATATTCTCCTTAAAGTATATCCCAAACAAAGAAGAATTAATCTGCACTACAGAAAAAGGCTTAATTTTTATTCTATCTACCACGGAAAACCAATTGGTTCATCAATTTCAGTCGGGTGTTGAAAAAGTACGTTCGGTTGCAATTCATGAAAAATTAAACCTAATGGCTACGGTTTCTAATGATGAACTGGTACGAATTTACAATTTAGACGATTTTACGTTAATCCAAAAATTTCAGGCACACACAAACGGTGTGGGCGCAGTAAGTTTTTCACCAGACGGAATTCAACTTATCACAGGTGGAAGAGATGCACATTTAAACAGTTATAATGTTTTCGATTGCTCTTTGATCAGGAAATTTCCGGCCCACCTTTTTGCAATTTATCAGATTACTTTTCATCCAACAGCACCATTTTTTGCTACAGCAAGCAGAGACAAATCTATAAAAATTTGGAGATCAGATGATGGTTCGCTTTTTAAAGTTTTAAGTATTGATAAAGCTAGAGAGGGTCATATTTTATCCGTGAACGATATCGCCTGGAGTAATGATGGTAAATATTTACTTTCTGTTGGCGACGATAAATTTGTAAAAATATGGGAGTTTGACAATCACTCAATATAAATTCCATAAAAAGCTGATTATTAAAACTTCGAAATATATCTGAGTTCTATTACCTCAATAAAGCCACTAATTTCCTCTACCTTTTAGTACAATAGCCACTTAGAAAACCCTGTTTATTGTTTTTTTTGGCATCGCGTTTGTAAATATGTAAACTATAGCCTAAAAGTGAGGTTATGCTAATATTTACTTACAAATTTATTCCATCATGAAAACAAATTTTAAATTCAGCAATTGTTATAAAGGAATGGCAATTGCATTAATCGCATTAACTGGTTTATCATCGTGTACAAAAGACAACACCGAACTTAACGCTAATGCATTTGTACGGGTTGTAAATGCGTCTGAGAATTCTCCGGCACAAGATTTCTATTTAGATAGCGCTAAGCTAACTTCTAATGCAGTAGCTTACGGAAATCAAAGTGGGTACTTAACTACTACAAACGGAAAAAAACTCGGAAGATTTAAAACATCTGGTACAGCAACAGTAAACTCATCTGCTACACTAAATATTGATGGCGGTAAATATTACACTGTTTATTATACAGGTGGTACTACAAGCTCAGCAAGCTTTACTACAACAGATGAACAAGTTGCAAGTTCTGCAAACAAAGCTAAAGTAAGATTTGTACATTTAAGTTCTGCTGCTGCATCTCAAGTTGATATTGCAATAAAAGGTGGAGCAAAACTTGTAAACAACCTAGCTTACAAAACAGCTTCAGCTTATCAAGAAGTAGACGCATCAACTAATTTTTCTTTATTTGCTGCAGGTTCTTCAACTGTTAGCTTAGACTTAAGCGGATTAAATTTACAGGCAGGTAAAATTTATACTGTTTACATTTCTGGATCAACTGCTTTAACTATTTCTTACCACGTTTTAGTAGATAAAGGTTAATTTTTGAGAACAAAACAAATCCAAAAAAAGCCGTTAACAAATTTGTTAACGGCTTTTTTGTTAATAAAAATCTAACTAAACTGCGTCCTCAAACAAATTGATAGCATCCTTACTTTCTAAAGAAGAATGTCCCATTAAATATTCATCAACTCTACGAGCAGCTTCTCTACCTTCTGATATTGCCCAAACAACTAAAGATTGCCCTCTTCGCATATCACCTGCAGCAAAAACTTTTTCAACGTTAGTTTTGTATTTACCTTCTATTGCATCTACGTTTTTACGACCGTCGAGATTTACTCCTAATTGTTGTAGCATTCCTTCGTATTGTGGATTTAAGAAACCCATGGCCAAGAAAACCCTTTCACAAGGAATAATCTTTTCTGTACCCTCAATACCAGTAAATTTTGTAGGACGACCTAAAAAGTCTTTCTCCCATTCTACTTCACTAATTTTTAAACCGGTTAAATTTCCTTCAGCATCACCGATAAATTCTTGAGTGTTTATTGCCCAAAAGCGTTCACAACCTTCCTCGTGAGAACTGGTTGTTTTCAACAACATTGGATATTGTGGCCAAGGCATATTGATTGTTCTTTCTTTAGGTGGTTGAAACATCAATTCAAACTGAGTAACCGATTTTGCACCCTGTCTGTTTGAAGTTCCAACACAGTCAGAACCTGTATCGCCACCACCAATCACCACTACGTTTTTACCTTTTGCAGAAATCTCTTCTTCTTTAATCTCAATACCCGCAACCCTTTTGTTGGATTGCTTCAAAAACTGCATCGCAAAATAAACACCTTTAAACTGTCTTCCGGGGATTGGTAAATCACGAGGAATGGTAGAGCCACCAGCTAAAACTACGGCATCAAAACTATCAACTAGTTCATTCGCAGAGATATCTTTTCCAACCTCTGTATTGAACTTAAAATTGATTCCGCTTTCCATCATCACATCAATTCTACGCTGCACAACTGTTTTTTCCAATTTAAAATCCGGAATACCATATCTTAAAAGTCCGCCAGCATAATCATCTCTTTCGTAAACGGTTACTTCATGTCCAACTTTATTTAACTGTGCTGCAGCAGCCATCCCTGCAGGACCTGAGCCTACAACTGCTACTGTTTTACCTGTTTTTAAAATTGGTTGATATGCTTTAACAAAACCTTTTTCGTAAGCAATTTCAATGATATGTTTTTCTATCTCTTCAATAGCAACCGCAGGTTTATTTATTCCCAATACACATGCAGATTCGCAAGGCGCCGGACAAATTCTCCCGGTAAATTCAGGAAAATTATTGGTAGAAGTTAATATTTTATAAGCCTCTTCCCAATTTTCTTTATAAACAGCATCGTTAAACTCAGGAATAACGTTTCCAAGCGGACAGCCATTATGACAAAATGGAATACCGCAATTCATACATCTTGCAGCTTGCTCATTCAGCTTTTCTGCCGGATACATTCCAACAAATTCCTTATAATTTTTTACCCTATCTTTTGCAGGTACTTTTTCTGGAAGTTCTCTTCCGAATTCCATAAATCCAGTAATCTTTCCCATCTTAATAAATTGATTCTAATTGCTCCTTTTCTGCTAAAACTCGTTTAAATTCCTTTGGAAATACTTTGATGAATTTCGACGACTCATCTTTCCAATTCTCAACTAAATTCTTAGCAACTTCGCTTCCTGTTAATTGATTGTGTTTACGTAAAAGTTTAATGATTAACTCTTCGTCTTTTGGACTTAGCGGATCTAAATCTACCATCTCCAAATTACAGTTATCCTTAAATTCGCCATCAATATCATATATTAATGCAACTCCTCCACTCATACCCGCAGCAAAGTTTCTACCTGTTTTACCGATAATTAACGCGATACCACCAGTCATGTATTCACAACCATGATCCCCTACTCCTTCAACAACTGCTGTAGCTCCAGAGTTTCTTACTGCAAAACGCTCCCCTGCTTGTCCACGGATAAATAATTCCCCAGATGTTGCTCCATAAAGAACAACATTACCTACAATCATGTTATCTTCTGGCGTAAAAGAGGAATCTTTAGCAGGATAAACCGCTAATTGTGCACCTGACAAACCTTTACCTACATAATCATTTGCTTCGCCCTCTAACTCAAAAGAAATTCCTTTAGCAGCGAACGCACCAAAACTTTGACCAGCAGAACCCGTAAACTTATAGTTAATGGTATTGTCTGGTAAACCAGCAGAACCGTAAATTTTAGCAATCTCGTTTGAAAGCATTGTTCCAACCGTTCTGTCGGTATTTCTAATTGTAAAGTCCCCAAAAACAGGAGTCTTGCTTTCTAATGCCGCTTTTGCATTTTCTAAAAGTTTCCAGTCAATAATGTTATCCATTCCATGGTCTTGACTTTCACTATTGTATAAGGTTAAACCTTTTGGATGGACCATTGGGTGCAACAAGGCAGAAAAATCTAATTTTTTAGCTTTCCAATGTGTGATATCAGGACGCACTTTCAAAAACTGAACACGACCAACCATCTCATTAATAGTTCTAAAACCAAGTTCTGCCATAACTTCTCTTAGTTCCTGTGCCATAAACTTAAACAGATTAACTACATGTTCTGGTTTGCCTGTAAACAATTTACGTAACTCAGGATCTTGAGTGGCAACACCAACAGGGCAAGTATTTAGATGACACTTACGCATCATAATACAACCACCAACAACTAATGCCGCGGTTGCAACACCCCATTCTTCGGCCCCTAATAAAGCAGCAATTGCTAAATCTCTACCTGTTTTCAGCTGTCCGTCGGCCTGTAAAACCACACGGCTTCTTAATTTATTTTTAACTAAAGTTTGATGCGCTTCAGCTAAACCCAATTCCCAAGGTAAACCAGCGTGTTTGATAGAACTTATTGGAGATGCTCCAGTTCCACCATCATAACCTGCGATTAAAATCACGTCGGCATGTGCTTTTGCAACACCGGCTGCAATTGTACCCACACCAGCTTTAGAAACTAACTTTACGTTAATTCTTGCCGCTCTATTTGCATTCTTTAAATCAAAAATCAGCTGTGCTAAATCTTCGATAGAATAAATATCATGATGCGGAGGCGGAGAAATTAAGCCCACCCCTGGTGTTGAGTGACGGGTTTTTGCAATCCAATCATCCACTTTGTGCCCAGGTAATTGACCACCTTCTCCAGGTTTTGCACCTTGCGCCATTTTAATCTGCAACTCATCAGCATTTGTAAGGTAGTTTATAGTTACACCAAACCTACCAGATGCAACTTGCTTAATTGCAGAGCGCATAGAATCTCCGTTTTCCAACGGTTTATAACGCATTTCATCTTCGCCACCTTCACCTGTATTACTTTTACCACCAATTCTGTTCATCGCGATGGCTAAAGTACTATGAGCTTCGTGAGAAATGGAACCGAATGACATTGCACCAGTAGCAAAACGCTTCATGATGTTCTCTGCCGGCTCTACTTCGTCAATAGAAATTGATTCACGGTGTTTAGCAAAATCCAAAAGTCCACGTAAAGTGTACATTTTTTCTTTTTGGTTATTTACCGCATGCGCATATTTTTTGTAGGTTTCGTAATCCCCAGTTCTTGTAGAGTGCTGTAATAAGTGAACTGTTGTTGGATTAAATAAATGTGCTTCTCCCCTACGTTTCCACTGATAAATACCACCTTCTGGCAATAACTGTTCTGTATCACCTTTAAATCCGTAAACATGTTTAGATAATGCTTCGCGGGCAATTTCATCTAAACCTAAACCACCAATTCTACTGATACCACCAGAAAAATAATGATCTACAACTTCTTTACTGATTCCTAATATTTCAAAAATTTGAGATCCATGATAAGACTGTAAGGTAGAAATCCCCATTTTAGAGAATATCTTCAACAAACCATCACAAACTGCTTTAACATAATTCTTTACAAGAATTTTCTCATCAAGAGGTGTATCGTATCTTTCATCAACTTTAATTGCATATATAGATGCTAAAGCTAAGTAAGGATTAATTGCAGTTGCACCAAATGCCAATAAGCAAGCAAAATGGTGAACTTCCCAAACGTCTCCTGCTTCCACCACTAATCCAACTGCACCTCTTAATCCCTTTTTGATCAAAAAGTGGTGGACAGCAGAAACAGCTAATAAAGATGGAATTGGAGCATGTTCTGAGTCAATTGCTCTGTCTGATAATATCAGAACCTCGAAACCGTCGTTAACGGCATCTTCTGCATAACGGCAAAGCCTATCAATACCTCTTTGTAAAGAGCCTTCTAAACCATCTGCTTTAAAGTAAGTTTGTAAAGTTTTAGCATTAAATAAACCAGTATCAATACTTCTCAGTTTTTCTAACTCTTGGTCATTTAATACCGGTTGCTTTAAGGTTACACAATGGCAATGCATTTTATCCTCATCAAGGATATTGCCGTTATTACCTATAAACGTAGCCAAACTCATTACCAAACGCTCACGAATTGGATCTATTGGTGGGTTGGTTACCTGTGCAAAAAATTGTTTAAAATAACTTGAGAGATGTTGCGGACGATCGGACAATACCGCTAAAGGAACGTCGGTACCCATAGAACCAATCGGTTCTTTCCCGTCCAAAGCCATCGGTTTAATAATGGTGTCTATATCTTCGCGAGAATAACCAAATACTTTTTGGTAACGATAAACCGAATCTTTAGACATTTTAGTAAACGAAACTCTAGGTTCCGGCAACTCTTCTAGTCTAATTTTGTAATTGTCTATCCAATCACCATAAGGCTGGCGACCAGCAATTTGATGTTTGATTTCTTCATCGGTGATAATTTTACCTTTTTCGATATCTATCAAAAACATTTTACCAGGCTGTAACCGACCTTTACGTAAAACTGTTTTCTCATCTATCTTTAATACACCAGCTTCTGATGCTACAATAACTCTATCATCGTTGGTAATAACATATCTTAAAGGACGTAAACCGTTTCTATCCAAAATAGAACCTATCAATTTACCGTCTGTAAAAGTTAATGCAGCTGGTCCGTCCCATGGTTCCATAATGGTTGCATGGAATTCATAAAACGCTTTTTTCAACGGGTCCATTGCTTCGTTTCCGTCCCAAGCTTCTGGCACTAACATCATCATTACATGAGGTAATGAACGTCCAGAGTGCATTAAAACTTCG
Source organism: uncultured Pedobacter sp. (assembly GCF_946480185.1). Next base: position 36,009 of record NZ_CAMLIG010000001.1, read on the forward strand.
ACTATATTATCTAAACAAGCAGAATCAGACTGGTTATTATCAATAACTGGCAATAATATTTCCATTTCTTCTGGTGTGAAGAATGGAGAAACATAAGATCTTACCCCGGCATAAAACCAGTTTAAGTTACCTGTTAACGTATTAATCTCACCATTGTGAGACATATATCTAAATGGTTGTGCTAATTTCCAAGAAGGAAAAGTATTAGTTGAGAAACGAGAGTGAATCATCCCGAAGGCTGAAGTCACACGCTCATCTTGTAAATCTGGATAGTATTGACGTACTTGATAAGTAGTTAGCTGGCCTTTATACACAATTACTCTTGATGAAAGTGAAGTAAAGTAAAACTCTCCAAGCGCTGTACCTACTTTATCTGCTAAAGTTTTGCTAATTAACCTTCTAAGAACATACAGTTTACGTTCAAAATCATCATTATCTACAATATGATCAGGTTTACCGATAAAAATCTGTCTGATTAATGGCTCTACCGCTCTCGCTGTTTCACCAACCACCTCAGAATTTACAGGCACTTTTCTATATCCTAAAACTGGCAAACCAAGTTTATCAGCGCAAGCTTCAATAATTTCTCGTAAAGCCTGCCTGTCGTGACCATCTTTAGGTAAAAACATCATACCTACACCATAATTTCCTGGCTCTTTAAGCTCTATGGCATCAGCCATACACTCTTCAAGTAAAAATTCATGAGGTACTTGTATCATTATACCTGCTCCGTCTCCACTATCCGGATCACATCCACACGCTCCTCTATGCTCCATATTTTCAAGCATAGTAAGCGCATCAACAATAATCTGATGAGATTTATTTCCATTGATATTTGTGATAAATCCTGTACCACATGCATCATGTTCAAACTTAGCGTCGTATAATCCTTCTTGAGTTTGATCTGGTTGATTCATTAAATTCTATTTTAAAAGTTTGGGTTTGGAGTTCAAAATATGAATAAATTTCTGGATATGATTAGGAGATTATTTTTTTATGAAAAATACAACAAATCGATATCGAAAACCTTTGCATATTGACAAAAATACAAAAAATGAAATTAAATTTTAAAAAAAACACAACAAAACATTCTTTTATTTAGTTTTTCAAAATCCACAATTTCAATAAATTACGCGTTAAAAGTGCTTTAAAACGTCGTGTTTTCAATAAACAGGCTTTATTTTTTCACTAAGACCATTAGTTTATCGGCGTTTGAAGAGGCTTTACCAACAAGCCAATTCCATATATTTTAGCTAAATTCGCAGCCAAAAAAACAATAATGGAAAAGAAGAAAGCGATATTTTTAGACAGAGATGGAGTGATAAACAAAGAGCTGGGCGACTATGTTTGCACACTGGAAGATTTTAAAATATTACCTCATAATTATGATACATTAAAAGAATTACAAAATAGAGGTTACCTTATTTTAGTGGCCACAAACCAAGGTGGTTTAGCTAAAGGCTGGTACACTGAAGCTGTTTTAAAACAAATGCATGACCTTGTTGAAGCTGATTATTTAGCACACGGAATAAAAATATCTAAATTTTATTACTGCCCGCACCATCCTAATTTTACAGGTGAATGCGATTGTAGGAAACCTAAACCCGGAATGTTGCTAAATGGCGTTAAGGACTTTAATTTAGAACCAAGTTTATGCTACTTTATTGGTGATAAATATACTGATGTTGAGGCTGCTGAGGCTGCTGGAATGACCGGGATTAAAATTGAAATTGACCAGCCCTTAGGTGAAATTTTACATTTGATTAAATAATAATTTTGACAAACGCCACAGCGTAAAAAAGGAACATATTATGCTTCAAATGATTTAAATCTATTGAAAAATCAAATAGAACTGATTTTGAAAAATAAACTTTAATTTGATTGTTTAGCTAAAATATCATTAATGATTAGGTCCGCGTGAACTCTTGAGTTTTCGATAAACCAAAGATGCGTATCCATTCCACCACAAACTACGCCTGCCAAATACATTCCTTTTTGATTAGTTTCCATAGAATTGGGATTGTGTTCCGGATATTTCTTTTCAGGATCACTTAATGTTATTCCCATTTTCTCCAGAAAACAAAAATTAGGATGATACCCCGTAAGCGCTAAAACAAAATCATTTGGAATGGTAACTTCTCCACTTTTGGTTTTAATAATTACTTCATCTTCTTTGATTTCTTTTAACTCAGCGTCGAAATAAGCTTTTATACTACCTTCTTTAATTCTATTAACAATATCCGGACGAACCCAATATTTCACCCGCTCCCCTATCTCGCTCGCCCTTACCACCATGGTTACTTTTGCGCCCTTTCTATAACACTCCAACGCGGCATCAACAGAAGAATTGCTTGCGCCAACTACCACCAAATTTTGCATTGCGTAAAAATGCGGATCTTTATAGTAATGGTTAACTTTTGGCAAATTTTCACCGGGGATATCCATTAAGGCAGGTAGGTCATAAAAACCGGTAGAGATGATGATATTTTTGCACTGATAATTATTTTTTGAACTTTTTACGGAGAACCCCTGTTGTGTGGTTTCTCTTACTACGCTAACAACTTCTTCAAACAGATTAATATTTAATTCAAATTTGTTGGCAACACGCCGATAATATTCTAAAGCTTCTGACCGGGTTGGTTTGGGGCTATTTGAAACAAAGGGAACTCCGCCAATTTCCAATTTCTCTGAAGTGGAGAAAAAAGTCATATTCTGCGGATAGTTGTAAAGTGAATTAACCAAGCATCCTTTTTCTAAAATCAAGTAACTTAATCCAGCTTCCTGAGCTTTAATTGCACAAGCCAATCCAATTGGACCAGCTCCAATGATGATGATATCGAAATAACTAGTAGTTGTAGAATTTGTATTGCTCAAGGTCGATTTTTGTTATTGTTTTTTGCGCTAACGATGGTAGTGGCATCCTTTTTTGTCCTTCTACTTCCTCTTCGACTCCGCTCAAAGCGACAATCGGGATAACAAAAAAAAGATAAAATGGACAACATGTTGAAGCGCCCAAATTATTAAAATAAAAAAGGGTTCTAAAATTTAAAACCCTATCACTATTTATTGATTATCTCGCCATTCGTACACCCAGGCAGACTGTATCTGTTCTAAATGTCCTTCGTTACATTCTTCTTTTGTTCCTTTAAAATTAGGAAGGCTTATTACCCAATCCATTAAATCTGTAAATCTAATTCTGTAGATTTTTGACTCGCCAAATTCGTCGCCAAATTTCTCATATAATCCCATGGCAATATCTTCATGGTCGTTCCAATGTATTGGAAGTGCAAATTTATCTTGATTCATGTATTTATCTTAATGCCCTAAAAATTGTGATTGGTCTGGAATGGTAACTTCTAAATCGCCATCGATTAATATACACTGGCAACCTAGCCTAGAGCTTATTTTGGGGTTAACTGCCCTATCAATAAAATCTTCTTCTTTATCAGAAATTTCCTGAACGTTATCTTCCCCTTTGGTTAAATAAACATGGCAAGTACTACATCCGCAAACGCCTCCACAATTATGCTGTAATTCTATTCCGTTATCCAAACAAACATCAAGCACAGATTCACCTACCGCAATAGGCAATTCCAAACTTTCATGTCCTTTTTCTTCGAAATTTAATCTTAATTTGAAAAGTTTCATAAGCCGTAAAAATAAGAATTTATTTGACTGAGCTTTTAGCGTTGGGGTACTTTTTTACTATGTTTTGACTGATTAAACCATATAATTCTTGTAAAGCTGGCTTATCTTTCAATATTTCTAAATGCTTGGCTATAGTTTGTTCGTCATTTCGTTTTGCTGGACCAGTTTGAACATCATACGGGGAGTGATCGGTTATTTTATTTACAGTTTCAAAAATCAAAGGCTTAATTAAATCAAAATTTAAACCGGCTTCTTGTAGCAATTCTTGAGAAACAGCATAAAAGTAATTGGTAAAATTACAGGCAAACACTGCTGATATATGTAATAAAACACGCTTAGCTGAACTTACAATTTCAACCTGATTACTCAATTTGTGACTGAGTTGTAAAATTATATTTTCGGTTGCTGTATCGCTAGCTTCCACACATAACGGAACCGTTTTAAAATCTAATTCTACATTTTTAGAGAATGTTTGTAAGGGATATAAAACAGCAGTTTTGGGATGTACATTAAGCACAGAAATATTAGTTGAACCGGAGGTATGCGCAATAATTCTTGTATTGCTTATTGGTATTAAATGGGCAACGGAGGCAATAGCATCATCGCTTACCGCAATAATAATTAGCTCAACATCTTCATCAATTTCATTTAAATCTGCAATAGAGTTAGCTCCAGTTTTTAAAGCCAATTCTATTGCATTTTGATGATTTCTGCTCCAAACCTGTACAACAGGGTTGCCACTCATGATTAAAGCTTTACTTAAATGCGTGGCAACATTTCCAGCACCTAGTATTGCTACTTTCATGCGCCTTTAACTTCTTTAACTCGACGGAAAATTGACAATAAGAAACCAATAACCATAATAATGGTTCCGCCCCAGAACAAATTAATATAAGGGAACTCTATTGCTTTAAGCACTATCCAGTCTTTTTTATCTTCCTTCGGTTTTTCGTACACGGTAAGTTCCATTTTACCTTTTTCCGGAAGTACATTGGTGAATCTTAATTTTAAACCAGCTTCATCAACTTTTTTACCGAAATCTACTTTTGCATTTCCTTTAATTAAGAAAGTAGGTTCAACATTATAAATTGCCCCGTTTGAATGCACTTCCAAATTTAAGCCAATGGCAACATCTTTATCTGTTAAAGCAATATCGTTGATTTTTGCATTTTTGTTTAGGCTTTTTACTAAAATAAATCCTTCTCTAAAACGTACCGTATCGCCAGCAACCACTTCATGCGCTACTGGTTTTTGATAGTTTTCATCGTCCGAATGACCTTCGTGGTCTCCGTGATCGTCCTCTTTTAAAGGAACACTGCTTACGTGGGTATAAATATCATGCAAAAGATAATGCTTGGTATCTGGCGAAGCAATAATTTGCCTCATTTTAGCATTTTGTTGCGCATTTGGATACAGATTAAAGTTTTCTGTGATTTTGCCCTGCGCATCAAAAACCTTATAATTTACCTTGTAATAAGTATTTACGCCCGATACAGAATCGCCGAGGTAAGTAACCGTGTACTTGTCCATTTTGGTCGGTTGGTTTTTGTAAAGGATGATATTTTCTCTTGGATTGTTGTTTTTAGCAAACTCGTCGCCAAAGCCAATTCCTGTATTATTTAAGGAAACTACTTTATTATTGGCCGCTGCTATTAAAGCTCCTACTAAAAGCATTGCGAAACCAATGTGAGCTACCGCTGATCCAGAAAGTTTCCATTTGCCCTTAAAGGCTTCGCTAAGAATATTTCCGTTACATAAAATGGAGAAGATAGCCGACCATGTCAGTAAAATATACATCACTTTTCCATCTATCTTAACCACAAAAACAACTATCGCCGTTAACACCATGGCTACTACAGCCGAAACCGATAAACTGATAAAGAACTTGCTGATATTTGTTTTTTTGTATTTCAGAAACTGAGAGAAACCCGAAATACTTGTTACCACAAAAGCAAAGGCAATTTGCCATTTATTGTAATGCTGTATAGCATTTGTTGGCGGGGCAATATCCGTCCCGAATATTTTGTTATAAACCGGAATTGAAGTTGTTGCCAAAATTTGAATACATGAAACAAATAAAACAATTGCCCCGATAAACAACCAAAATTCGCGGGAATAGGTATCCTCATCTTTTTTGGTAATGGGCAACTTACTCCAATTGATAATAAATAAAATAAGTGGAATAGTAAAGAAAACTCCTAGATAAACCAACAGTTGGGTGTCCATTCCCATGGAGGTAAAAGCATGTACAGATGTTTCGCCTAAAATTCCACTACGTGTTAAAAAAGAAGCGTATAAAACCAATACAAAACTTATCACAACCAAAAACGTAGCAGTAAAATAAGAATGTCCGGTGTTTTTATAAGCTATCATTACGTGTACCCCGGCAATAAGCGTTAACCAAGGAATTATTGAAGCATTCTCTACTGGGTCCCAAGCCCAGAAACCTCCAAAATTTAAAGCTTCGTATGCCCAAAAAGAACCCATTATAATTCCGGTTCCTAATATCATTACTGCGAAAAGCGCAAAAGGCAACGCTGGCTTTACCCACTCGCTATATCTTTTTTGCCATAAACCTGAAATTGCATAAGCAAAGGGAACAATCATTGACGCAAACCCTAAAAACAGTGTTGGCGGATGTATAACCATCCAATAGTTTTGTAGTAAAGGGTTTAAACCATTACCGTCTTGGATAAGCGAAAGATAATCTGGCCTGGAGAAAATTGGAGCTTCCATAGCCTGCCTTAACAAGACAAATGGCGATGAACCTATTTTGGCGCCCAAAATTTCGACACCTAAAATCATTGTTGTCAAAAACACTTGGGAGAGTGCGATCACGGTCATTACACTGTTTTCCCAAGTTTTACCTTTAAACGTAATAACGCAACCTAAAACTCCTTGCCAAAATGCCCATAACCAAAAACTTCCCTCCTGGCCTTCCCAGAAACAAGAAATGATATAAAAAACCGGGAGCGTTTTGGAAGAATGCGCCCAAGCGTAGTGGTATTCAAAAAGATGGTTATAAATGATATAAAACAAACACGCACCCGCACCTACAACGGCCAAAAGATTAAGTCTGTATGCGATTCGACCTATTTTTTGCCATGATAAATCCAATTTATCTTTAGAAGTAGTGGCGAAAAAATAACTGATTAATGCTAATAATGAAGCACCTATAGAAAGAACAATAAAGAACTGACCGAGTTTCCCCGGCAACAGGTGTTCACCTGTAAATTGGATATCCATTAAAAATTATATTTTACCTTGAGCTTTAACTTCCTTAACGTCTATTTTATCTTGAGTGTATTTTGAAGGACATTTCATCAATATCTTACTGGCATGAAACTCATTACCAGACATTTTTCCTGTTAAAACGATTTGTTCTGAACGTTCAAAATCCTGAGGCTTGGCTCCGGTAAAAATTACTTTACAATTTGTTCCTTTATTATCGTTTACATAAAAAGAAAAGTAATTTGCATCTTGTGTTGGGTTATAAACCATTTCTTTTGATTTATCTAATTTACCCACCACGTGAAGTTCTTTTTTGGTTTTAATTGCTTCCGAAAAAGAACCATAAGTACTGCTATCTGCATAAGTACTAACTATTGCCCCAATTGCAATGGCGATAATTATCATCCCGATAATTGAACTTTTTTTCATGATTATCTAAATTGATGTATTTTAATTGGCAAAAGTACGAATACCAAAGTTTAAGAGCTAATGATAACAAAAATGTTATCTATTAAGAATCAGTCTAAATAATGATATAGCATAAATTATCAACAACATACAAATAATTCATTAAAGCGCATTAACGATAAAAGCTTGGCAAAATTTACTTTGCACACCTGTTTTTTTAATAATTTCTGTAATTTGGGCGGTAAATATCGCTTCAACAAAACACCTTGCAGAATTACTTTTTAGTTATCGATACCGAAACTTCAGGCTTGCCAAAAAAATGGGAAGCATCTTATGCTACAGAAAATAATTGGCCTCATGTTTTACAAATTGCATGGATCATTTATAACAGTAAGGGCGAACAGGTAAAAAAAGAAAATCATTACTTAAAACCTGGGAATTTCAACATCAGCAAAGCCTCCATAAAAATCCATAAATTAACTAAAGCCTTTTTACAAGAAAACGGAGAAGACAGGCTCACGGTTTTTAAAATGTTTGATGCGGATATTTTAGAATATGAACCTTTGCTTGTGGCCCATTTTGCAGAATTGGATTTTTGCATGGTTGAAGCAGAACACCATCGCTTAGGTTTAGCCAATCCGCTAAAACAAACGCCACTTTTTTGCACTCTTTTGGCAAGTGCGCCGTATGTAAAAAATCCGGCTTTTACATTTTTAAAGCTAAATGTATTTTATAAAACATTATTTAAAAAACGACCGGAAAACCTGCACAATGCATTGATAGACGCAGAACTAACTGCCGAAATATTTTTCCACCTGTTGGCAAAAGGAGAAGTAACAGAGCAAATCATTGAGGAGCAATCAAAAAATATTAAGCGACCAAAAACCGTCACCAAACAGTTAAAAAACTTCTATTATTTAGCGTGTTTAATAGCACTAATCATTTTAATCATCATTTACTGTTATGAAAGATAAATTAGCTTTTTTACAAGAAACCAGTCCTTTCAATAAGTTACCTATTGATGTATTAACGGGTGTGGCAGAGGTTTTAGAAGAAGTAAGCTACCCCAAAGAAAAGCTGATTTACCAGCAAGAAATTACCAAAATGAAAGGTTTGGATATGATTGTGGAGGGCGAATATGAATCTTTTTTTTATGATGGGAATAATGATAAGCGAGATGTTGAAAAACTACATCATGGAAACCTTTTTGGTGGAATTTCTGTTTTACTTAACAGAAAAAAAGCTTTAAAATCTGTAGTTGCCAAAAAAGGAACTTCTGTTTATGTTTTGCCCAGAAAGCATTTTAGGGCGTTATGCCATGCTTACGAAAGCTTTTTCCAGTTTTTTACCGATGATTTTGGAAAACGGATGCTAAATGAGGAATTTGCCCATTTTTACAAAAGACCTGCCCTGTTTGAAGAAAGCTACATCGCTTCTGAACAAATGTATTCGCGTAAAATTGAAGGAATTAGCTACCAACCTTTAGTAAACGTCAATAGAAAAACGCCCATTTTCGAATGCGCATCAAAAATGGCGCAACAAAAAACCAGCTGTCTCTTCGTCGTTAATGATGAAAACAAAATTATAGGCTTTGTTACCGATATTACACTTCGTGACCGCGTGATTGCACAAAAGCATAACGTGGATAACGCCATTGAAGAGGTAATGGATACAAAAACCATTTCTATATCAAAAGATGCGTATATCTATGAAGCTATTCTGCTAATGTTCCGAACGAAAAGTCGCTATTTACTGATTGAAAGTAACGGCGAATTTGAAGGCTATTTGAGCAGAAACCGCTTATTAAGCGAACAAGCACAATCGCCTTTGGTATTTATACAGTCGGTAAAATCTGCTTTAAGCACTAGCGAATTAAGATCAAAGTGGAAAAAAGTACCGAGTATTGTTTCTCAATTATTAGGACGTGGCGTACATGCCGAGATTGTTAATCAAGTAATTACAACCATAGCAGATACCATTTCAAACAAGGTAATAGAGGAAACCATTAAAGAAATTGGACCTGCGCCGGCGAAATTTGTATTTATTGTTTTAGGCAGCGAGGGAAGAAAAGAGCAGACCTTAAAAACCGACCAAGATAATGCGATTATTTACGAAGATAAAGCTAATGAACACCGAGAACTGGTACGCGAATACTTTTTAGAATTTGCTACACGAGTTTCTGATAAACTAAACGAAATTGGTTTTGAATATTGCACAGGTGATTTTATGGCAAAAAACCCTAAATGGACACATTCTTTGTCGCATTGGAAACGCAATTATAAATCATGGATTGATGACGCTTTGCCGGAAACTGCCATTAAATTTTCTACATTTTTTGATTGCAGGGCAATTTATGGGGATTTTACCATTATTGATCAATTAAGAGAATTTGTTAACGAGGAATTGAACAAGCCAATGGAAAAGTTTTTTGTTTATATGGCAAAAAACGCACTGCAATACGAACCTCCTTTAACTTTTTTCAAAAATATAAGAACGCAGAAAATTGAAGAAAGAGAGGTTTTTGATATTAAACGAGCAATGACACCAATTGTAGATTTGGTGCGTGTTTACGCTTTGCAGAACAAAATTTTTCAGAAAGAAAACACAGGTGAGCGACTGAAAGAACTTAAAAAATTGGGTGTATTTACCGAAACCCAGTTTCAGGAATTAATGCAATCATATTATTATTTAATGGGACTGCGCTTAAAAAGACAAGCGCAAAACATTATTGATAACAGGGCCCAACCTACTAATTATGTAGAGTTAAACTCGCTTACAAAAATTGAACAGGTAACCTTAAAAGAAATATTTAAAACCATTGAAAATTTCCAAAACGGCATTAAGCTGAAATTTATGGGAAGTCTTTAGCCTCACCCTAAATCCCTCTCCGAGGGAGAGGGACTTGCTTATATTGTGGTTTATTTAAAGAGAGGTCTTATCCTATAACGAGACATTATTTACAATCTATTAAAGCCAAATTTATACCGTTATAAACTACCTCAAACTCGGTTCGGCGGTTCATTTGCTGTTCCGCTTCTGAACACGCCACACCATCTGTACAACCGTTAACCAATCTGCTTTTGCCGAAATATTGAACGGTAATTCTATTCGGAGCAATACCTTTTTTAACCAAATAAGCTTTCGCGGATTCTCCTCTGTGTAAAGATAAAACTCTGTTATAACTTTCTGATGCTCTACTATCGCAGTGACTTTTTGTAATCAGTTCAATATCTGGATATTGATTCATCAAAGCTACCACATGTGCTAAATCATTAAAGGCATCTTCTCTGATAAAATATTTATCTAAATCATAGTAAATATTTTGCAACGCAAACACTTTTTTAAGTGAGTCGCAATGGTTAACAACAAATTTTTGGGCATTATTTGTCCCTTTTAATTTAAGCGGGACAAAAATTACAGAATCTTTGGTGATACCATCTGTACCAACGTACTTTCTGTCCGGAAGAAAATCTTTTAATTTCCCCATCAACTCGTAACCAGTATCTTTTAACAAAGGCTTTTTAAACTCGCCCTTGTCATTTACGGTTAAAACCTCTTCATTTTCGCCATTTCTTAAAGTAACAACAGCATTTTTAATGGGTAAACCCGTAGTTGCATCAGTTACTGTTCCTTTTAAAATAATTCCAAATTCTTTTTTAACAAAAGAGTAAATATTGTCATTTCCTGCTCGGTTTGAGCTTAAGAAACCAGTTAGCTCACTCGTTTTAGCTATCCCAAAATCATCATAAGAAGAGTTGAACGGTGCGCCTAAGTTTAATGGATTCCCAACCGGGCGCAAATCTTTCAGTTTTACTGTGAAAACATCAAAACCACCTAAACCCGCCAAACCGTTGGATGAAAAATACAAAGTGCCTTCATCATCTAAATAAGGGAATTCTTCATCACCTTCGGTATTAATTTTTCGGCCCATATTTACCGGACGGCCCCAGTCGCCTTTATCATTTAAACGAACGGAATAATATAAATCAGCACCGCCAGATCCTCCGGGCATATCAGATGAAAAAATCAATAATTTCCCGTCTTTGCTTACCGTTGGATGCCCAACGGAATATTGATCATTATTGTATTGGAAAGGTGTAATTTCTTTATGATCTGGGCCTTTAGCGATGTACATTTTTAATTTTACGGTTCCGTCATTACTTTTCCCCTTTTTACCATGGATGTAATTATTACGCGTAAAAATGATAGAACCATCTGGCATTAATGCCGATGTGCCTTCATGGAATTTTGTATTGATATTTCCGCTAAGCGGCTTAATAGCTGTTGAACCGCTTTGTATGCTTGAAGAATAAACTGACCTGTCAAATACGCCTACTATCTTGCTATCATTACTTGTAGGTGCTGTATTATCATCATTAAACTTGCCTAAATTATTGGTAGAAGTTGAGGATGATGAATCTGTAGCCTCTACTTTTGTAGAAGACAGGGTATTGATATCTTCAAGATAATACAAATCAGAAAACGGGGTATTGTTCCAGGCAAATACATGTTTTACCGGTTTAGAAAAATAGCGATTGCTGGTAAAAACCAATCCATTTTTATAAATCATGGGGCTGTATTCTGAGGCTGGTGTATTGATATTCAGATAGCCGATATCCCAACTAAAACCTTTGCCAAGTTTATCAAAATCAACATCAGAGAAATATTGTCCCCGCCTATCGCTTGGCACCATTAACAAATATTTTCTGTACCAAAGCTCGGATTTTTCGTACTCTTTATGGTTTGCCAAAGCTTCTGCATAGTGCAAAACCCATTCGGGTTTGATGATGTCTTTTTTAGTCAGTTTTTCATAATAACTTAAAGCCTCTGGATATTGCTTAGTTAAACGATAGCTATTTGCCATCATTTCTAAAGCGCTGGTATTATCTTTGTCTTTAGCCAAAACAGGTTTTAAAAGTGCTATGGTTTGGGTATATTTTAGATTTTTGTAGGCGTTTTTTGCCGACGTTAAATCAACCTTTTTATCTTGAGCTTGAGAAGCGATTGCACAAACCAACAATAAACAAGTAAAGTATATTTTTAAGTTTATCTTTTCCATGTTGTTTTAAAAGAATCGTGGTGAAATAAATTTATTTTTCTCGTAGCCAAATTCGTAGCGTAACATAATCTCGTGGCTTCCACTATTGTGGTTTTGAAGTGTTGTAATGCTATAATCGTAAGAATAACCCAGCCTTATTTGGGGTGTTGCCTGAATCTCAAACAAGCCAGAAACATCCGCATTTGAGCGGTATTGTACGCCAACCCCTAATACATCTTTAATCCATAGCATGGTGTTTAAATCACCTTCGATAGGTGCGCCTTTTACTTCTTTTACCATGATGGAAGGTTTCAATTTAAAATCATCGCTTAAATCAAACACTACACCGGCGGTTAAAAACAAGTGTATTTCTTGTATAGATAATGTTGTTGATCCTAATTTATTTGGCAACAGTTGCGGAGCAGATAACCCCACATAAAATCTATCTGAATTATAATAGATGCCTGTTCCCAAATTAAACAAGGTATTATTTACATTGTCCTGAAAAGCAACATCAGTATTTGAACCAGATTGATCCAGCGCTACATTTTGATAGTTTGCCCTAAAATTAGATACGCTTCCTTGCAAGCCAAAAGCTAAAGTTCCTTTATCCATTCTAATTCGGTAAGCACCGCTTGCAACAATGCCTGTGGTATTTGTTATACCCAGTTTATCGTTAAAAACCTGTAGCCCCAGCCCAATTTTTTTATCATTAATTGGTGCATCTATGGTAAAAGTTGCCGTTTCTGGCGCTCCCTTTAAACCTGTCCATTGGTTACGGTATAAAGCTGTAGCCGAAACCACATTACGACTACCGGCATACGCCGGGTTTAAAGCCAGGGCATTAAACATATATTGTGTGTACATTGGGTCTTGTTGAGCTTTTGAAGTTTCCGTAAAAACCATCAGCATTAAAAACGAAAGTGTGATATAGATATAGTTTTTCATGATCCTATCTGTTTAAAGTGATAAATCCAACATACTTTTTGCCGTTGTAAGTAACAACATAATAGTAGGTGCCCACCGGCAAATCATTACCAATTGTAAGACCTGTATTAGACCTTCCGTCCCAATCATTTAAATAGTTGTTTGATTTATATACCACATTTCCCCAGCGATTAAATACTTCTAAATTTAGCGGTGTTAATCCACCGTTTATAATGACAAACAGATCATGGTTACCGTCACCGTTTGGAGAAAAACCCTCTGGGATATAGAATTTATCCACAATAAACTTCACCGGGGTTGGAATTGCCGGAGTAACATCTCCTGATGTAACTGGATCCGGGGCAAGCCCATCTGTAGATTGGTCTCTGGTTAATGTAGCATCTACCGCAGAAACACCCTCTGCAAATGCGATATTCTGGAAATTAAAAACCCCCATACTTAACTTAATGTTTAACACTAGCTCAACCTTAGCAGTGGCATTAGCGGTAAGCTTGTTGCCAGAAGTTAACAATTGTACATTAGGACTACCGTTATACGTTGGGTTAACCGTTAGTAAGCCATCAACAGACCTTAAGCTAACAATGCTGTAAGGTGTGGTGTTAAATGTCGCTATTAAATCATCTGTTAAAGAAAGATTTCGAAGTTCGACATTGCCGTAGTTAACAACAGTAAAAAGAAACTTAACGTTATAACTTTCGTCTGCAAGTTCATCAATACTTAGCACTGATTTTGCCAAACCAATTTTTGGTGGAATTGGTACAGAAATAGTAACAATTGCCGGGTTTGATTCTGCCCCCCTATTATCTTTTACCGTATATGTAAAAGTATCTGGCCCTGCATAATTATTGTTTGGTGTATAGGTAACATTCCCGGTAACCGGATCAACTGCTACCGTACCATGTGTTGGTTGCGTTTTTATAACTACTGTGGTTTTATCTATTGTTGCGTAACCATCTGCGTCGGTATCATTATTGAGTACGTTGATGATAGAAGGCGTATTAACTTTCCCTATTATATCATCTTTTACCGCTACAGGTATGGCGTTTACAACAATACTTACATCGGCCGTTGACAAACACTGACCGGGCAAGGTTAAATTATAGGTAAAAACATGCGTTCCCAAACCTAAATTACTTACACTGGTAGAAGCAGCCGTATTATTAGCAATAATTGCTGTGGTAGGTCCCGATTTTTGCACCCACAAAGCACTAAATCCTGTTAGAGAATTCCCTGTTATTGTTGCAGTAGCTGTTTGTGTGGAAATATTGATTAACTGACTTACCCCCGCGTTGGCTGGAACAGTAGTAACCGGATCTTTTATTGTAAGTGTTGCGGGACTAGAAACTGCGCCCTTATCATCCGCAACAGTATATTTTACCGAAACTGGACCTGTAACATTTGGTCCGCTTGGCGTAAATGTTACGGTGCCGTCCGTATTTGCAGTAAAAAGACCTTTCCCTGGTACAAGAAATGTTTTTTGGTCACCCGCGATTACGGGATCCAAATCCAGTGATGTTTTAACGATCACTCCATTAATATTGGTTGATACATCATTAGCTATCACATTAACCGTTGAAATCTTACTTAAACATTCCACAAGCTCATCATCTAATGCGGTTGGGCTTGTTAGCGGACGTTTGTAAATATCTATCGAAACATTCCTGATTTCGTGAAAGTTTGTTAAATCACCGGTTGAAGATGCAATTCCGTAAGCGATATTAGCTGGTGCGGCATCTGGATAATAATAGCTATCAATAACTGTGGTAGTTTTTGTTGGACTTCCTCCTACTTTAATTCTAACCGACACATTGTAACCGCCGGCGGGATTAGGTTTTAAATCTATATAGGCTTTTCTAAAACCTAGCTGTGTGCTATCGGGGAAACGCTCATTCGCATCGTTAACCAAATCAACACCTTTGTCACTTGCAGTAACCGACGTTAAATATCTATAATTATTTGGATCTGTAGAATTCCCATTTCCTTTCCCTCTCATTACTACAGATTTGGTAGAAATTCCGTAAAGTCCAGGACCTACAATTCCGCCCTGTCTTCCTTCACGCGGGTTCGGGAAGTTCCCGAATTCATCAAGCGCAACACCTAAATAACCATTACTAACTCCCGGTAAAACAGTACTGGAGTTGTAAGGAAGGTATTGTGCATATCCTAACGAACCACCAAAACCACCTATGTTGAAATTAGTGGTTGAGCCGTCGAAAAGAAAAAAGCAAATTCCATCCGCACCGGAACCACCATAAGTATAATACTCAAAAGAAATACTTAAACCTTGACTTGTATTAAAGTTCTCCTTACTATATATATAGCCTGTTTGTTGCGTACTGTTATTGGTTAATCTCAGATATCCGGCGCCGGGAGCATCAATTCCCTGTGCTGCTGTTAAAATGGCTGTTGGTGCTCCGCCAAATTCAATATTAGCTGCTGTTGTTTCTTTAAAACTTTGAAAGTATGGCAAAACACTTTGTGCGTTTGAGTTATTTGCAAAGAGCACAAAAAACACCATAACATACAAACTTGGTATCAGTTTTATTTTCATAATTGAGCGTTACTTAGTTTGATAATTCAACTAACGCTACTTATTATCCAATAATCACTCCATTACATCGAAACAAAGTTGCTGCTCACTCGTATATATTGCCACATGCTTTTTAAGGCAATAATTTATTTTTTTTATGATGATGATAACGGTAACAAAAAAAATACGATGACGAATTAATTTCCTCAATTAGGTATTTAATTCCACAATAATTCCACAGTGCTTTTAAATTTAAAAAGACTGATAAAACTAGTTTAAACAAATATTTCAGCTCTATTTAGCATTAAGCGCACAAAAAAAACCAATTCCCCACATTGCTTTAGTTTTGGCATCATATTACCAAGATAAAACATGATTAAACGAACCTAAAACACGCTAGGTGGTGAAAGCGACAAACATGATTTATGAAACTAACTCTTAAAAAAAAATTATGCATAGTGCCAATAATCATTTGTTTGATTATACTTGGTAAACCCGCAAAAGCTCAGGAATCAATGATTCCGGATGTTTCGTATTTATTTTTACAAAAGCTAATAGCTACCGCCAGGGAAAATTATCCTATTATAAAACAAAACAAAATTAAGGAAGAGATTAGTGAACTACAGGTAAAACATCAACAACTAGACTGGCTTACTCCTTTCAATGTATCGTATGTTTCTCAACCCAATAAAACCGTTAATTTTATTGACCCCAGCTTTTACTCTGGTTATCAGTTTGGTATAAATATTAACATTGGAGATATCTTGCAAAAGCCAAACAATGTTAAAACCACAAAAAAGAATTTAGAATATAACCAACAGTTAACTGCGCAGTTTGACAATAACCTTGAAATGGAAGTTAAAAAACGCTATTTCACGTACATTCAGCAGTTAAACAATGTAAAGCTTTATACCAAATCTCTACAAGACGCACAAGGTTTGCTTGCCGATTTAAAATTAAGATACGAACGTGGTGAGGTTACTTTCCGAAATTATAGCGAAGGCTTAATTAGCTATAGTACTATCAGTCAATCAAAAATAGAAGCAGAATCGGGTTTTTTGACCGCAAAGGCTGCGCTTGAAGAATTAACAGTTACTAAACTAGAAGATATAAAATAATGGAAGAATTAAAGAAATTTTACAACCTGCTGTACCGATATAGACTTATCGTTATTGCAGTGCCTTTGATCACGATAATTATTGCATATTTTCTAGTAAGAAATTTAGCTGATCAATATGTTTCAGAAGGCCAAATTGCTACTGGTATTGTTGACGAAACACAGATTTTGAATAACAGTGCCGATAAAACAGAGACGAGCGTGGTTAGAGAGTTTAGTAATTTAATTGAAATTATGAAACTTGAAAAAATAACAAATCTGGTTTCTTACCAATTAATGATTCATGATTTAACCGCAGATAAGCCTTTTAGAGAGCTAAGCCCGAAAATAAAGGATTTGGCTGAGGTAGATAGGCGTAAAATATTGAATACCTTTAAACGGAAATATGCAAACAGAGAAACTTTAAACAGCTTTAATCCAGAAGATAAAGAACTTTATGATTTAATGGAATCAATGGATTACAACTCTGATTTCATTACTGAAAACTTAAACGCAGACAGATTGGAGAATAGTGATTTTATCTCGGTAAAATTTGTATCTGAAAATGCTGACCTTTCTGCATTTGTGGTAAATACAGAGTGTAAAGAATTTGTAAGTTATTACACATCTATCTTAAAAGAAAACCAGACAAAAGCTGTTAAATTTTTATCAGAAAGGGCTAAAGAAAAAAGCGATACGTTGAACAAAAACGTGGCAGCGCTTAAACAATATAAAATCAAAAACAGAATCATCAACCTTTTGGAACAATCCAGAAAAATGTATGAGCTTTCTGCTGAATATGAGCGACGTAAACAGGATGCTGAAAAAAGTATCATTGCATTAAAAGGAGCCATTGCAAATATTGATAAAGATTTTGACCCTAACCAAAGAAGATATTTTGAAGCTTCGTTAGAGAAAATCAACCAAAATTTGGTTCAATCTAAAAAAGAGTTAAACCTAATCACTGAAAAATATATCCAAAGTGGTTTTGATGATGAATATCAGTCAAAGATAGATTCGCTAAAGGGTGTAATTAATAAACAAATCGCCACACAGTCTAGCAAATACATTGATAATCCTTTGGTTCAAAAACAAGATTTAATCTCTAAAAAACTAAGTTTACAGATTGAGTATGATATTGCAAGATACAGTTTGGCCAGTCTTAAAAGAGAGCTTTCAGATATGAACTCCAGATTTGATAAATTGGTTCCACACGAAGCAGTTATCCAATCTCTGGAAAGAAAAATTGATATTTCGAGCCGTGAATATTTAGATGTACTTGAAAAATACAACAGTGCAAGTTTAGAGGCCAGCCTTTCTTCACGTTTAAGACAAGTGCAAGTTGCAAACCCAGGAATAGAGCAACCTTCCAAAAAAATGTTGCTGATTATTTTGAGCGGCGTAATTAGCTTTGTGTTCTGTTTATTAATTTTCTTTATCATCTTTTACTTCGACAATAAAATTGGTACACCAAGAGAACTTGCGCAGATTACAGAAATACCTGTTTTAGGAAAGATAAACCGTGTAAATTCTGCCAGTTTAGCACTCAAAGAGATTTGGAGCAACCTAAATTCTAACCCAGAAATGCAGGAGCTTAAAAAGCAACTGCGTTCTGCAAGGTATGAGATTAGCAGAGAAATGTTGCACAAACCTAGCAACAGAAAAGGTCAGGTGCTGAACATTACCAGTATGAATGATTCTGAGGGTAAAACCTTATTGGTTGCCTGTATTGCATATTCTTATGTGGTAATCAGTAAAAAAGTATTGCTAATTGACGGCAACTTTGATCATCCAAGTATAACCGAAAACTCCAATTCAACCTTTTATATTGAGGATTATTTAAAAAACGGAAACTTGGGTTCATCTGAATTTAGCGCTGGAATTATGGTGATGGGCAACCGTGGAGAAGATAAATCGTTGTTTGAGATTGCTGATGAAGAAACCATAAAACAAAGATTTAACCAGTTAAGAAACGAGTTTGACATTATATTGGTAGAAACGCCTTCTTTAGAAACTTTAGGAAAAGCCAAAGAGTGGAACCAAGTTGCTGACAAAGTTATGGGTGTTTTTGAAGCTAACCAAAGTTTGTCAAACAGTAAAAAACAACATATCAATTATTTAAAAACATTAAACGGACAGTTTATAGGTTGGGTACTAAATAAAGTATCTATTGATACTGGAAACAAATTAACTAGTAACTTTAAAGCAAATTTATTAGAGTAACAAATGCTGGAAGCTATACATATTGCCTGGATTATACTGCAAATTGTAATTGGCTTTCATTTGTTTTTCCCCTTGCTTTTATTGCTTTTTAGTAGGTTAAAATCAGCAAACAAATTCAAAAAAGTAACTGATAAACCAGATTTAGATTTTGCAATTATCATTACGGCATACGAAGAAACAGTGAATTTGCCCGATGTTGTTAGGGCTATATTAGCCCAAACCTATCAAAACTTTACTATTTATTTAGTGGCTGATAAATGCGATATAAGTTCTTTATTTTTTGATGATGAAAGGGTAAATATTTTACTGCCTCCAAATGTAATTGGAAGCAACACGGGCTCTCATGCGTATGCGGTGCAACACTTCAAAAAAGAACATGATGTAATTACCATCATTGATAGTGATAATATTGTTGATGCCAATTACCTAGCCGAAATAGCAAAATCATTTAATGATGGATTTATCGCTGTACAAGGTTTACGGGCTCCAAAAAACTTGGACACCAATTATGCCTGTTTAGATGCGGCAAGAGATATCTATTATCATTTTTACGATGGTGAAGTATTGTTTAAAGCGGGTTCATCGGCAACATTGGCAGGTTCGGCAATGGCATTTGAAAGCAACTTGTATGTCAATTTTTTAAAAACCTGTAAAATAAGTGGCGCAGGTTTCGACAAAGTTTTGCAACATCAAATTGTTAAACAAGATATTAGGATTGCCTTTAACAAAAATGCTATCCTTTACGATCAAAAAACAACACATTCAGATCAACTGGTAAAACAGCGTTCGCGTTGGATAAACACTTGGTTTAAATATTTTAAATATGGTTTCGAACTAATTTCTAAAGGAATGAAAAACGCATCCATAAATCAATTTGTTTTTGGGCTTGTGCTGTTAAGGCCTCCCCTATTTATTTTTTTAATTCTGTCTGTTTTTGCTACCATCATCAATTTTGCTTTAGGGCTAAACTACTGGATTTGGTTAATAGGTTTTGCGAGTTTTGTAACAAGTTTTTTTATAGCCTTAAAAGTTTCAGATACAGACAAAAGAATTTACGCATCGCTGGTTAACATCCCTAAATTCGTGTTTTTTCAGCTCTTATCTTTAAGCAAAATACGTGTGGCAAATAAAATTTCGGTGGCTACAAAACATCAAAAAATTAATTAATGAGAACAAATCCAGATATAAAAGCAATTCAAAAAAGAGCATCTAGCTTTTTAGTTTTCAAAAAGTGGCTAGCTATTATTATTTGCTTTATTATCGTTTATTTTTTCTTATTCAAAATCGTATTTTTTTAATGGAAAATATTGACATAAAAGCCGAAGGAAGCGGAAAACCAAGCTATATCGTTATCATAGTACTTCTAATACTATCGTTGGCTACTGCTGGCATATTTACTTTTTTCGGATCAAACGTTGGAATATTTCCGCTTTTAGCAATTGTTACTTTAATGTTCGTTTATATCGTTATAAAAGAACCAAAGTTTGCGGTAATATCCATTATGGTAATGGCCTATTTCATTATGTTTCTAATTGCCATAATAAACACCACTTTTCCGTTAGGAACAATAATGGACGGTATGCTTGCGGTGATGATTCTCGGATTTTTTATCCAACAAAAATACCATAGAAACTACTGGATACTCAAAAACCCAATTGCTTATATGATTGCAGTTTGGGTTATTTATAATATTCTACAACTTTTCAATCCTGCAGCAGCATCTAAATTAGCCTGGCTTTATACCATCAGAAGCGTAGCCTTTACAATGCTTTCCTACTATCTTTTCACCTATTACCTCGATTCTCGGAAATTTTTGCGCACCATCATATTACTTTGGCTAACATTGTCTCTTATAGCCGCTTTATATGCCATTAAGCAGGAGTATTTCGGTTTTTTTGCATTTGAAGAGCGTAACCATTACGATGCATCAACTATTGGTCTGTTATTTATTGACGGACACTGGAGAAAAAATTCAATCTTTTCTGACCCGGTGGCTTTCTCATTTAACATGGCCGCTAGCGCAATCTTGTGTTTAGGCTTAACAACAGGGCCGTTCAAAATAAAATACAAAGTTTTGTTTTTAGCATTAGGGACACTTTTTGCAGTTGTAATGACTTACTCTGCTACCAGAGCGGCTTACGTTTTAATACCTGCGGCTTTTTTGTTGCTATTTGTTTTAAAATTCAATCGTATTGCAATTGTACTTTCCATACCTATTTTGTTTGCATTTTTAATATTAATTAGAGTGCCCACAAGCAATACAACTTTGGTGAGGTTTCAATCTGCATTTAAACCGAATGAAGATGCATCGTATAATGTCCGTAAACTCAACCAGAAAAAAGTACAGCCTTTTATCCAATCGCACCCTTTTGGTGGTGGTTTAGGAGGATCCGGGATTTGGGGAGTTAGATTTGCACCTTATTCTTTTTTAGCACAGTTCCCGCCAGATAGCGGTTACGTTAGGGTTGCCATGGAGCTAGGTTGGGTGGGCTTATTTCTCATCTGTACTTTGCTATTTACCAGTTTGTACATCGGCATAAAAAATTACTTTACCATACGAGACCCTGAGTTAAAAGCTTATTGTTTGGCAATGGTCCTCATCGTTTTTGCATTGGCTATTGCCAATTATCCGCAGGAGGCAATTGTGCAATACCCTTTAAATATCTATTTCTACATGATTTTGGCCATCATTACGGTTAGTAAATTATTAGACAACCAGATAGACCACACCAAACAGCCAGAGCAAGAAAAACCCAAGAAAATAGACACAAGGGTTTTCTAAGCTCAAATTGATTTAATTAAATAAACAATTGTTTATTTTAGAATCGAATAATAACCTAACCAGAAAAATGCTAAAAGATACTGTAGTATTTGTACTGAGCAATGCCAAGTACGATGCGCCAATTGAATCAACAGGATATACAATGGCGAAGCATTTGGCGCAATATAATCAGGTTTTTTATGTCGAATATCCTGCGACATTAAAAGATTATTACAGAGATAAAACTACACCGGAATTTGCAAAGAAAAAGGATCTTTATCATAAGCGTTCAGACGGACTTTTAGATACAGACATTCCAAACTTAAAAATTGTAATTACCCGGCTACTACTCTCTATCAATTTTTTACCCGAAGGCTTATTGTACAGAAGGCTTTTAGCTTATAATGAAAAACTAATTGTACGCAGAATTAAAAATGTGATCAAACTTTTTGGTGTAAAAGATTTCATTTTCATCAATTCATTTAATATTCATTATCCAAACGTTGGCAAGTTACTTTCGCCTAATTTAAACGTTTATCACTGTGTAGATCCGCTTGTTTCTGGATACGACACCAAACATGGTTTATTATCCGAACAGGAAATTGTAAAAAACTGCGATTTAGTAATTTGCACCAGCAAACAACTTTATAAAACAAATAAAAACCGCCACGCTAATACTCATTTTGTACCTAACGCAGCGGATTTTGACCATAGTCAGCAAGCTAGTTTACCAGAAACTCCTGTGTTGCCTGCTATAGCAGACATCAAAAGGCCGATAATTGGCTATTTAGGAAATTTAGAAGGCAGAACAGACTTTGAATTGGTCACAACAGTTGCAGAAAAAAATCCAGATAAAAGTTTTGTGTTTATAGGACCTGCAGAAACAGTTTACCGAGAGAAATTAAAGAGTAAAGCCAATAATATCTATCAATTAAATGCGGTTACGCATGATCATATACCTCAAGTATTAAAAGGCTTTGATGTGGCAATTATCCCGTTTAAAAAAGACAAGTTTAGTGCAACTATTTTTCCATTAAAATTATTCGAATATTTGGGAAGCGGAAAACCCGTGATTTCTACGGATTTTAATACCGATTTAAACGAACAGACGCAAGGAACAGTTCCTTTTTGTGGCAGCGCAGATGAATTTTCTGATGCTATAAACGATGCTTTAACTAACGATAACGACGAAAAGAAAGCACAAAGATTAGCGGTAGCCAAAAATAATACTTGGGACAAAAGAGCAAATGAATTTTCTGTTTTGCTAGAAAAAAATTTTAAGGCAAAATTAAGTATGTGACAAAAAAAAAATGAAACTACTTAGATAAATAGGGTTTTAGCTGTTCAAAACTATGTGCTTCTAAAAACCTTATTTTTAAAAATTGGAGATTTATATTCCTAAGTGGTTTAAAAAATTTTACGTAACCAAAGGCAAAAAAGTAAAAATAGATGCAAAAAATATTCTTCGATCATCAAAAATTTAGCACTCAAAAATTTGGAGGTATCAGCAGATATTTCGCAAATATCATCGAAGAAATTAAGAAGAATAAAGATTTTGACTACTTATTAGGCGTGGCCAATTCTCAAAATTTCTACATCAAAAATGAAAAACAGTTTTTAAACAATCCAATTGCTAATGCGCTGCTAAAATCCGAATACGGATTTAGAAGATTTAAAACCAACGAACTTTATTGCAAATATTTATTAAAGCAGAACAATTTTGACGTGTTCCACCCTACCTATTACGATCCCTATTTTATAAAAAACCTCAGAAAACCCATGGTTACTACAATCCATGATATGACGTATGAGCGTTTGCCAGCCTATTTTTGGGTGCAGGACCCCTTAACATCACAAAAAAGAATAAGTGCACAAAGAGCCGATAAAATTATTGCCATATCAGAAACTACAAAAAGAGATTTACTCACTTACCTGGAGGTAGATGAAAGCAAAGTGGAAGTAATTTACCACGGGATTGATATTGATAGTGCGCCGGAATTAGAGGAAGTAAAAAACCTTCCAAATGAATATCTGTTTTTTGTTGGCGATAGAGGTGGTTATAAAAACTTTTATTTGATGCTGGATGCTTTCGCAAGCCTATCAAAAAAACATCCGAACCTGCATTTGGTATTATCTGGAGGAGGAAAATTGGTTGGTGCTGATGTAGAAATTATCAATCGTTTGAAACTGAATGACAAAGTTCATCATTATCAGGTTAATGATGCCCAGCTGAATTATCTGTACAAAAATGCGCTGTTATTTATTTATCCGTCTTTATACGAAGGTTTTGGCTTGCCCATTTTAGAAGCTTTTAGAGCCAATTGTCCTATTCTTTTAAGTGATACAGAATGTTTCCACGAAATAGCAGCAAATTCAGCGGCTTTTTTTGATCGATATTCTTTAGAAGATTTGATACAAAAAATTGACGATTTAATCAGTCAGAAAAGTTTGAGAACTGCCTTGGTAGAAAAAGGAAAAGAACGTTTAAAGCATTTTCCGATACAAAGATCAATGAATAAAACACTCGAACTGTATAAATCATTAGTTTAGCGCATGCTTTTTAACTCGCTCTCCTTCGCGTTTTTCTTTGTAATAGTTACCCTGCTCTACTATATTTTTCCGCATAAAAACAGGTGGTTTTTACTGTTGGTGGCAAGCTGTTATTTTTACATGGCTTTTGTACCGATATATATTTTAATCCTTGGTTTTACCATTATTGTAGATTATATAGCTGGTATTTACATTGAAAAAGCACATGGAAAGCAGCGGAAATTGTTTTTGATATGCAGTTTAGTTGCCAATATTGGTGTTTTAGCTGTTTTTAAATATTACAATTTTATAAACGATAATATCTCTGTTTTAGCCGAAAGTTTAAATATACAGAACAACATTCCCTATCTAAAAATGTTGTTGCCCATCGGCTTGTCTTTCCATACTTTTCAGGCAATGAGCTATACCATTGAGGTTTATCGTGGAAACCAAAAAGCCGAAAGACATTTTGGAATTTACAGTTTGTACGTGATGTTTTATCCGCAATTAGTCGCTGGACCAATTGAACGTCCGCAGAACATACTTCCTCAAATGCATATAAAGCATGAATTCAGCTATTTCAATATGGTTGAGGGCCTAAAGCAAATGACCTGGGGTTTTTTCAAAAAACTGGTGGTTGCGGATAGGCTTTCTATCTATGTAGATACCGTTTTCCCAAATCCAGAACTGCATAATGGAAGTACAGTTGTCATCAGTGCGGTGTTTTTTGCCATCCAAATTTATTGTGATTTCTCGGGATACTCAGATATTGCCATTGGATGCGCCAGAACAATGGGCTTTGAATTGATGACCAACTTTAGAATTCCCTATTTTTCAAAATCAATTTCTGAGTTTTGGAGCAAGTGGCATATTTCCTTATCAACCTGGTTCAGAGATTATCTTTACATTCCGCTAGGCGGAAACCGAGTAAGCACACAAAGAAGATATCTAAATTTATTTATTGTGTTTGTTGTGAGCGGATTATGGCATGGCGCCAGCTGGAGCTTTATTATTTGGGGTTTTTTACACGGCTTTTATCAGGTTTTTGGTTTGATGCTGAAGCCTATGTTTACCAAACTTGAAAATGGCTTAAACGCAATAGCATTAAAATTTTGGTATTTTATTAAAGGATTAGGCGTTTTTTGTTTAGTTACATTTGCTTGGATATTTTTTAGAGCCCACACCATCTACGATGCTTTTTTAATGATTAAAAATCTAAAGTCTTTTGGCGAACCTCCGTTTTTGGGCAACGGTGTAAACCAGTTTGGCCATTGCTTAATCGCAATTATCCTATTACTTACAATTGAATATTTTATGGCTTTTAAACCCAATATAAAACTGTTTAGCAGTTCTAACAGTTTAGTCAGGTGGACATCTGTAATAGGTTTATTGTTTATTATATTAATTTTTGGCGTGTTTAACGGCGGACAGTTTATTTATTTTCAGTTTTAACGATGCTCAATAACAACGTAATTCTGTTTTTTAAAAACCTGCTGATTTTTTTGGCGGTAGTTTTTGTGGTGGATTGGGCAATTGGCTTAGGGTTGGAGAAACTATATTTCAGCTTAAAACACGGGCAGTACGCACAAAACACTTACGCTTTGGACCAAGCCTCGCCAGACATTCTAGTGTTTGGAAGCTCCAGAGCGCAACACCATTACTCTTCGGAAATATTAAGTAAAACACTAGGTCTATCAATTTACAACGCCGGTAGAGACGGGCAGTTTTTACCCTACTATTGCGCCGTACAAGATGTTATTTTACAAAGAAAAATACCTAAAATAATCATTCTAGATGTTAACGTATGGGAACTTGGTCCTAACGAGCAGAAATACATGAAATTGGCTCAATTGCTTCCTTATGTAGCGGAACATCCAATCTTAAAGAAATACACCGCCGACATTAGCGAATTTGAAAACCTGAAATTGATCAGTAAAACTTATCCTTACAATTCTACACTGTTGATTTCTGTTTACGACCATTTGTTTAAAGACGAGCAGCCCATTGATGATAGAGGTTACTTTCCCTTAATTGGACAAGTAACCGAACAAATGTTTAACAAATACAAAACAGAAAAAGATATTTACGATAAGAAAAGAGCTACGCAAAACATAAAAATAGACCAGCATGCCATAGCTTATTACCATCAGTTTTTGCAAAAAACAAAAGATTTAAACATCAAAACTTATGTTATTATTTCGCCAACGATACTTAAAGAACCCAACACAGAAGAGAAATCTTTACTTGAAAGTATTGCGAAAAAATACAGCAATGTCACCTTTTTAGATTACGCAACGGACAGCACTTATAATAACCATTATCAGCTTTTTGCAGATCAATTTCATTTGAACAAACAAGGTTCAGATCAATTTTCTAAAGAGTTGGCGAACCTAATTAAATAAATTACGTCCTTTACAAAACTGTTTTAATCATCCTTTCAATTGCTACCCCCATATTATTAGAGAATCTATTCTTTAACCGGCTAGCTAAAATTGCATTAATCATCTTCAGAAATTTTGCTCATAGCGTATAAAGATAGTGGAATTTTAAATCCTCAATATCCTCTAATTTAGCAATAATTTTATTCACTTCTAACTGCTTAATAGCGAGTGTAAGTTCGCAGGAAAGATCAAATTGTTGATCAAAGCTATCCAAGTTTTCATCTTTTATTACTTTCATCACATCGTTCAATTGTGAGTATTGGAACCTTACCCGATAAACATCTTGAACAGTTTTAGTAACGATTTGAGCATTGTTGAGCGCATCCTCGGTAGCCATTTTATAGGCATTGATTAAGCCCGGAACACCCAATAAAGTGCCACCAAAATAGCGTACTACAACCACTAAAATATTAGTCACATCTTTCGATAAAAGCGTATTTAAAATCGGTCTGCCAGCAGTTCCAGAAGGCTCACCGTCATCATTAACCCTAAAAACATTTCTATCAGGCGTAAGCCGATAAGCAAAACAATAATGCCTAGCTTTTGGATGTTCACTTTTTAATATTTCTACAATTTCTTTGAGCTTTATTTCTTCCTTAAAAGGGTAAGCATAAGCTAAAAACTTGCTTCCTTTGTCTTTGAAAACACCCTCGCTTTTATCTAAAATGGTTTGGTAATTGTCGTTAAACAACATCCGGTAAATTTAAAATAATGATGGCTATAAGCGCCAAAACAAAACCGATGATATTTAACCTACTCAACTTTT
The DNA here is from genome assembly GCF_946480185.1 of uncultured Pedobacter sp. The sequence continues at coordinate 63,628 of NZ_CAMLIG010000001.1, forward strand.
CTTTAAAAATTACAATGCCAACCAATGAACCTAAAAATATAACGCCAATATCCATAGAAGAGAAAACTACCGACGGGTGATTACTTTCTACTTTCAGGGCTTTTACGTAAAAATAAATTGATGCAAAATTAAAAATCCCCAAAACCACTCCTGCCAAAGTTGCTTTCAACTGAAATTTTAAAATTCCCTTGTGGTATTGGTAAAAAAGCGATGCAAACCCAAAGAAACTAGCGAGTACAAAAATATAAAACAGTGACCCTTTGAAACTTATAAAGGGTAATTTGGTTAATAAGTTGAACAAAATATCAATAATTCCAGTACCTAAAAAAACAATAATTGGATACCAGCTTACTGCTTGTTTTAAGTTTGTTTTCCCTATGGGTTTTGACGCGTATAAAGCTATTATACCTATAACCAATCCAAATAATTTTAAGTTTGATGTAGTTTCTGAGAAGATTAAAAATGCGGCGATAACAGGAATTACAAGCGAAAGCCTTTGTGCAATAGCGGTTAAAACAATACCAGTTGTAGTTATACTTTTACCAATGAAGTAAAATATGGAAAGCAATAAGGCCGCAACAATGGCAAATAATACCCATTCCTGCGAGGTTGGGACAACGTTTAAACTTGGTTTAAAACCAAAATAACACAATAAAGCGCCAGTAGGATAATTAAATACAATAGCTTGGTAAGCATTGGTATCATAACGTTTAAACAACTTAAAGTTGATGCTTACAATTACACTACAAATTACCGCTATGATGATGTAAATCATTAGTTATTAGGCTTAATGAAATGTAATTGATTTGTACCTATCTGCTGATGTTCCACAACTTTGCCATTAATCACGGGAGCTTTAATGCCTTCACTCCAAAAATCTATGGAAGTAAAAACTCTGGCTTCATCCCAAAGATCAGCATCTATAAAAGCCTGTAAAGTTTTGGCACCACCTTCAATAATTAGCGATTGCACATCTTGCAAATAAAGCTGATATAGGATATATTGAGGCCAATAATAATTGAAATCCTCGATCTGTATAAAATAAGTATTGCCTTCAACAGCAGTTTTCTTTTGGTTAAAAACAAAAGTTTTAATTTTATTGTCAAAAAGATAATGCCCTGCAGGTAATTCTAAATTTTTATCTACAACAGCTCGCCAAGGATTTCTTCCATTCACTAAACGCACATTAAGTTCAGGATTATCTGCCAACGCAGTACGTTTGCCAACCAAAACGCAATCTTCTTCGCTTCTCCATTGATGCACTAATTGTTTCGCATAATCATTGCTAATCCACTTTTGCGATCCATCTGCCGGAGAAAAAAAACCGTCTTGCGTTTGTGCCCATTTTAAAATAATATAGGGCCGTTGCTTTTTAACTTTGATGAAAAAGCGTTTGTTCAACTCCAAACATTCCTTTTCCAAAACACCTATGGCAACGTTTATCCCCGCATTTCGCAAACGCTCCACTCCTTTTCCGTTGACGCTTCCAAATGGATCTATGCAACCAATTACCACATTTGGAATTTTATGTTTAACGATTAAATCTGCGCAGGGTGGCGTTTTACCAAAATGTGCGCAGGGTTCCAATGTTACGTAAATAGTTGCTTTTTGTAGCAGCTCATCTGCATTGTTATAGTTTGCAAGCACTTGATTAATAGCATTTACCTCCGCATGTGCTTCGCCGTATTGCTGATGATATCCTTCGCCAATAATTAAATGATCATAAACAATTACGGAACCAACCACCGGGTTCGGACTAACCCTCCCCAAGCCTAATTTTGCCAGTTCTAAGGCTCTTTTGATATATTTTTCGTGTTGCACAAAGCAAAGTTAACAATCTATTGCATGTGTGCTTTTGCATCTCCATTAAAATGATGGAAATTTTACCGGTGTTGATACAGATGATTTCATAACTTTGAAAAACTTTGATTTTGATGGGATACAAACAGAAATTTAAAACGGAATTGGCTTGTGTTTACACCGATGCAGAGTTAGAAGTCCTATTTAAATTGTTAATTGTTGATATCAAAAAACAAGAATTTAATGTTGTTATAACAGACAAGGTGAATTTGAGCGATAATGAAGAAGATTTTTTTTACGATACCATCCACCAGCTTAAAGCTTTAAAACCCATCCAGCATATTTTAGGAAAAGCCCATTTTTACGGATTACAGTTTTGGGTTAGTCCGCAAGTATTAATTCCCCGACCAGAAACGGAAGAATTGGTTCACCTTATCATCTCCGAACAAAAAAACAAAACTGTTGAAATTTTAGATATTGGAACAGGAAGTGGATGCATTGCAATTTGCTTAAAACATAATTTGCCAAAAGCCGATGTTAGCGCTTTGGATATAAGTTCAGGTGCCTTAATTATGGCGAAGCAAAATGCAGAAAAACACAATACAAACATCAGTTTTTTTAATGGTGATGCGTTAAATCTTTCTGCAAACGACTATCCTAAATACGATGTTATTGTAAGCAATCCGCCTTATATTGCTGAAAAAGAAAAATCCAAAATGGAAAATCTGGTTTTGGATAACGAACCTCATCTGGCACTTTTTGTAGATGATAATGAAGCTTTGATTTTTTATGCTAAAATCACTGATTTTGCTTTAACCAATTTAAAACCAGACGGAACTTTGTATTTTGAGATCAACCAAAACCTTGCTCAAGAAACTAAACAGTTAATTGAAGAAAAAGGATTTAAAGCTCATATTATAAAGGATATAAATGATAATTATAGAATAATAAAAGCTGTGTTTTAAAGTAGTTTGTAATATTTAAAATCTAAATTCTCCTCAGCTCCACTAACATTCAGAAAGCGACAAATACAAGATTTTTATTTTTTCCAAAAACTAAACACATAAAAAAAGTCCTACCGGGATAGAACTTTAGTTGTGATTAGCGTTGTTGAGCAACTAATTATATACTTTAACCATAAAAATGTAATCCTCCATCTTCTTAATCTGTTGCGTACGATTTAAGCCCGCTAAGGTATTTTTCTTATTAATGGTGAGTTTTTGTTTCAAAGAATCTTGCGGAATATTGTTAACAGCTCTCATTAAAAAATCAGACTTTACAGCAAATGCAGCACCGTCTGCTTGAGTTTGTTTGCCGCTTACAATACCGATGACATTACCTTTACTATCCATTAAAGGACCACCAGAGTTTCCTGGATTTACAGGAATTGATATTTGGTAAGCAATTGAATCTCCTCCAAAACCAGTTGAAGAACTTAAGTAACCTTTTCCATAAACCACATCATCTTTAGGATAACCAATGGTATAAACATCTTCACCTAAATCAGAATTTGTTTTCTTAAACGTATATGGAACAGTGGGCAAATTTTTAAAACCGGCATCTTTTATCTGCAATACCGCGATATCAAATTCAGGATCTATGTATACAGTTTCTACTTTAAAAGATTCTCCTTTATTGTTTTGAACATAAACAGAATCAGCATCTTTTATCACGTGATAGTTGGTGACCAAATATCCGTTGGAAGATAAAGCGAATCCAGTTCCGCTGTACTGGATGATATCTTTAGTTTGCTTAGTACTTTTAATATTTTTGATAAGATCAGTTTGCGAACGTTTAATATTTTCCATATCACGTTTCAATTCGCTATAGCTTGATCCGTGATCACTTGTACTAAACTGCCCAGTTGAAAACAAAGTAATCAATGTCATAAAAACTGCAACTGTTGCAGCCACAGCTAAATTTTTACGGTATTTAACCCATAATACAGAAAGTAAAGTTGGCACTTCTTTGTACTCTTCCACCAAGCTATCAACATCAATCTCATCATGAATTTGGTTCATGGCAAGCCTTAATGCTTTATTTTCTCCAAAAGATTTTAAGGTTTTCAAAAAATCCAAATGTGCAATAACCTTATGGTCTAATGCGGTGTCAGATTTTCTCTCCTCCTCAAAAGCAACTGCATCTTCCGCAGTCATCTCCTGATTATAATAAGCTTCAATTCTTTTGATTAAATCTATTTCGCTTTTCATATCTTCTATTTTAGATTAAAAAATAACTTTTTTAATCTTTGCAAACACTTATATTTCTGTGTTTTAGCATTATCTGCATTGGTATAACCAAATTTTTCGCATATATCTTGCATAGACTTATTCTGGATATAAAAATCCTCAATAATGGTTTTGCAAGGTTCGCCTAACTGGCCTAATGCACTATTCATTAAAAGAAATTGTTGATCCTTTTCTTCGTGTTGCTGTAAATCAGACTCCACTTCAAAATGATCCTCGTAATCCTTTATGTTCTCACTAAATCTACTTTTATGACTTAGTTTTTTTAACCAGAGCCTTCTGCAAACAGAATATATAAACGTTTTAAGCTTACTTGTTAATTCAAAATCACCACTTTTAATTTTATCATGAAGTATAATAATACTTTCTTGATAAATATCTTTTGCATCATGCTCGCTCCCATTGTTATTAATGATCAATTGTAAGATCATCGGGTAATAAGCCCTGTAAAGATATTGAAGTGTAGAAGACGAATTATTCAGTACTCCTAAAATAATTTCATTATCTGTTGGTATTGAATGATTTATCTTTTTGCTCACTATTTAATACTGTTTTTGCTAAATTGTAACCCTTATTCCGTAAAAAAAAATTAATTTTTATATTATTTACAGAACATTCAATTTACTTGATTTTTAGTGGATTACAATAACTTTTAAAAAAAAGTGATTTTTTTTGGGGTTACCGGGTTACCTTTTAAATTTTTGGGCATTAAGGATAAATTAATCACAATTAAAAAGAAAAAAATTAACATGAAAAACTTATTCAAATTCGGATTTTTCGCTCTTGCAATCTCTTTATCTGTTGTTGCTTGTAACTCTAACAAAGCTAAAGAAGAAGCTAAAGATTCAGCTGCTGTAGATTCAATCACAGTTGATACTGCTGCTGTTGATACAGTTGCTAATGATTCTTCTAAAGTTATGGTTGACACAACTGCTGCTAAATAAGAATTAAAAATCTTAAAGAATTAAAAAAGCATCGTCGTTTGGCGATGCTTTTTTGTTTTATAGCAAGTTGGGAAACCATTTAATCTGCTATTAACCAAAAAAAGCATCCCTAAATATATCTTTTCCGCATCCCTTAATATTTTCTTTGAGAAACCTGCGTTCTATTTTTTTATTTACATTTGTTTGGCTTAGTCAAGCGAAATACTTTAACAAAACTATTAATGGCTAAAACAAAATATTATTTTAATTCTCAAACGCTTAAATACGAAAAGGTTAAGTTGAGCGTGGGACTTAAAATCCTAAAAGGTTTGGGTTTTGTATCAACAGCTTTGGTTTTTTCTTTTGTCATTATTGCCTTAGCTTACACCTTCTTAGATTCCCCAAAAGAAAAGCAATTGAAAAGGGAAATCAGCTCACTGACTTTACAATATGAAATTTTACAGACTCGTTTAAAGCAAGTGGACGTGGTGATGAAAGATTTACAGCAAAGAGACGACAATATTTATCGGGTAATTTTGGAAGCCGAGCCTATTCCGCTTGAAGTGAGAAATGCAGGTTTTGGCGGTGTTAACAGGTACAAAAATTTAGAGAATTATGATTACAGCAACTTAATGATAGAAACTACTAAGAAATTAGATATCATATCTAAACAACTTTACGTACAGTCAAAATCTTATGATGAGCTTACTAAAGCTGTAAACTCTAAAGGCAAAATGATGGCTAGTATTCCGGCAATTCGACCTATTGACGGTAGAAAACTACGTTCAATATCAGGTTTTGGATACAGAATGCACCCAATATACAAAATAAGAAAGATGCATGAAGGGATAGATTTTGCCGCTCCAGTTGGCACACCTATTTATGCAACCGGAGATGGTATTGTTATTGCTGCAGGAGTTGAGCGAGGTTACGGAAACAGAATCATGATTAACCATGGATATGGATACGCAACCAAATATGCGCACATGAGTAAGTTTAAAGTACGAAAAGGACAAATGGTAAAAAGAGGTGACATTATTGGATATGTAGGCAATACTGGCGCCTCAACTGGTCCACATTGCCATTATGAAGTTTATAAATCTGGCAAACCTATTAACCCTATCAATTTCTTCTTTAACGATTTAACACCTGCAGAATACGTAACTATGCTTGAAGTTGCATCAAGAGAAAATCAATCATTAGACTAAATTTATCATGCCGTATAAAGAAAAAGAAATCCAAAAATCATACTATTCTATTGGTGAAGTAGCTGAAATGTTTGAGGTCAATACTTCGATGATTAGGTTTTATGAAAAAGAATTTGATATCCTACAGCCAAAAAAAAATGCTAAGGGCAACCGTTTGTTTAGACCTGAAGACATCAGCAATCTTAAAATCATTTTCAATTTGATTAAAGACAAAGGCTTTACTATACAGGGAGCTAAGGACTTTATGAAAAAAAATAAAAAAGAAGTTGATGATCAACAGAAAGTAATAGATGCTTTAGAAAAAATAAAGTCTTTTATGCTTGACTTAAAAGAACAGTTATAAGCTAATAAATGTCCTCTTATGCCATTATATGGATAAAAACAAAAAAGTTTTATTTGTTATCAATAAAAAATCGGGTAACAAAGGAAACCTGTTAGATGAAGAAACAATTAAAAAACATGCTCTTAAAAATAACTATTCGTTTAAGTTATTTTTTTGCAATAAAAACATTGAAGCTGAGATAAAAACAGCGATCACTGATTTTTCTCCATCTATCGTTTGCGCCGTGGGTGGCGATGGTACGGTAAATCTGGTAGCTTCCATCATCCAATCTACAAACATTTCATTGTTAATTGTTCCTTTTGGTTCTGCAAATGGCATGGCCAAGGAACTCCAAATCCCTTCAACTTTACCGGCTTGTTTAGATCTGATTATAAAAGGTAAGACTCAAAAAATTGATCTCCTAAAAGTTAATGATAAGATATCTGTTCATTTGGCAGATGTGGGGATAAACGCCAGAATTGTAAAAAGATTTGAGTTAGATGCTAAAAGAGGACTATTCACTTATGCAAAACATCTTTTTTACGAGATGTTCTTGCTTAAAAGAAATAGATTTAAAATTAAGTACGACAATAATTTCGTTGCGTTAAAGGCGGTATCCTTAACATTTGCAAATGCCACAAAATACGGAACCAGTGCTGTAATAAACCCCGACGGAATTTTAAATGATGGTTATTTCGAAATTTGTATCGTAAAACCATTCCCAAAATATCATGTAATTAGTATAGCCTATCAAATGTTTAGAAACACGATTAAATATTCTGAATTTTTTCAAGTGCTAAGATGCAAGACCGCAGAAATTACCTGCACAAAAAAAATCCTTTTACAAAACGATGGCGAACTAATGGATAAAATAAGTAAAGTAAATCTAGAAATATTGCCAAATTCCTTACAAGTGATTATCAATTCTGATTTAGTTCATCCAACCATCATAAACTAGTTCTCCGTCTTTATTGTTTTCGTCAACAATCAACACCTCAACTTTTACTTTTAAATCATCGTAAAATTTAAGTTTAAAAAATCCTTTTGCAGACATTGCAAACCTGGAATATTTACTGTTCATTACATAGGTTGATTTTGACGCCGCACCACTCACAATAAAATTGTTGTGGTATTTTTCTATAAACTGCAAATTATGTTCATGTCCGGCAACATACGTTAAACCCGGATAATTTCTAAACATTGCTTTTAATCTTTTTCTTAGAATCCTAAATTTCGGATTCGAGAGATCTTCTTTTGCGCCGAAATATTTGCGATACATAGGCAATAGCGAGCCAATGAAAGGTAAAGGCAAATAAGCGTTCTTTTTATAAAGGGTAAATGGGAAAAGGTGATGCTTGATTTTATACTTTCCGCCATGTAAAGAATTGCTGTAAATTGGATAATGCCCGGCAACCAAAATTCGTTTATTTTTATGTTTTATTAACAGACTTTCAAGTTGGGTAAAAAAATCTTCTTCATTTTCTTGATCACATCCACAGCTTTTCCCAATTTGTTTTTTTCCTTTTTGCACCCACCATTGTGTGTTTATGGTAATTATTATTACAAAATCGTTACTGAAAACTACCGCCGGTCCGGGACAACCGTTTTCTGGAAAAAAAACTTTTTGAGGACCAAATAAATTATTAAGATAATCCTCTTGCCTGAGAACATAAGCTAAACCGTCGCTTTTTCCTTTATTCCAATCATGGTTACCCGAAATAAAAGCAACTTTTCCATTAAAATCTTTAACAGCATTAAAATGTGCCTTTAATACCATTTCAGCGTCTTCACGCAAAACATCTTCTTTTGCTGGCAATCCGTGTGGGTAAACATTATCTCCCAAAAATAAAACCAGAGATTCAGTTGAATTAGGTAAATGGTTGTTTAATAAAGTTAAAATCTCGTCGGGCTGTTTTCGCTTTACGTTTCCAGAATCACCAATGAGCAAAACTTCGTACGCCAGATTATGTTTAGTCATATTGTTAATCTACAAAAAAAACACCAACTTTAATTTTGATGTAAATAATTTAATATTGATTTCTTAAATTAACGGCAAAACCGCTATGTATGAAGAACTTCTACTTTTTATTACTATGTTTAATCGCACACCTTGGACTGAAAGCACAAGATAATTATGGACCAAAAATTACTGCTTTGGGCACAGCAGGCGTGGCTTTGCAAGATGTGTGGTCATCCAGTAAAAACCAAGCCGGAATTGCTGCCCTAAAAAATCCAATTATTGCTGCAGGTTACGAAAACAGATTTGGCACCCAGGAACTCAGTACAAAATCGGCCGTTTTTGCGCTACCAATTAAAAATTACGCTATCGGGGCGGCCTTTCAAACTTATGGTATCGATGCTTATAACGAAATTAAAACGGGAATTAGTTTGGCAAAATCATTTGGCCCAAAATTACTAATAGGCGTTGGATTAAATTATCACCAATTGAGCATCACCAACTACGGAAATGCGAATGCTTTTAGTATAGAACTGGGCTTACAGTACCAGGTGTTTCCAAATTTGTGGCTAGCTTCTCACATTGCCAACCCTAACCAAAGTAAATATGGAGATAGTACAGATCAAATTATTCCAGCGCATATACAATTTGGTGGCACCTATGTTTTTTCTGATCAATTATTGATAACTACAGAAATTGCAAAAGTTTTAGACAGTGGGGCTGATTTTAAAACAGGCATTGAATATAAAGTGATAAAGTTTGTTGCTTTAAGGGGTGGTATTTCTGTAAATCCTTTTAAACAGTATGCAGGATTTGGAGTCAACTATGAAAAAGTAAATATTGATTTTGCTGTTGCCTCGCATCCCGTATTGGGATATTCACCTCAAATATCTTTAGGTTATGAGTTTTAAGATAAAGATATTTTTTATTCTTTTGATGGCCTGCAGTGCTAAAACACTTTTTGCCCAGCAAGATAACGACCCCATAATTGAAGATATCATCGAGAGTGTTGTTGCCAACCAAACAGAAGATTATGATTATACCGAACTTATTGAACGGCTTAATTATTATAAAAAAAACAAAATTAACCTTAACAGAGCCACAAAAGAGCAATTGCAGGAATTGGTGTTTTTAAATCCTTTACAAATCAGTGCCTTTTTTGATCATATTGCCACCAATGGAAAATTAATTAACGAGCTAGAGTTACAGAGTATTGCCGGGTTTGATCTGCAAACGATCAAGAACTTATTATATTTTGCAAATATTAGTGCGCCTACCGGTTTCGAGAATTTTAGCTTTAAGAAAATGTTTGCAGATGGTAAAAATGATTTTTTAATCAGGTACAGCAGGTATTTAGAAACACAAAAAGGTTTTACCATTCCCGCCTCATCGGGCAAATCAAGATATTTAGGAACACCCGAACGGGTTTTTACACGTTACAGATTCTCGTTCAGTAACAATATCCAGTTTTCTTTAAATTTAGAGAAGGATGCTGGCGAAAAATACTGGAATAACAGCAACGGACAAACCGGACCTGATTTTGTATCTTCAAGTTTGTATATCAAAGATGTGAAGAGGTTTAAAAAGATTGCACTGGGAGACTACTCTTTGCAGTTCGGACAAGGCTTAACTTTGTGGAGCGGTTTAGGTTTTGGAAAAGGAGCTGATATTTTTGCAGTAGCCAAACAGGATTTGGGACTAAAACCTTATACGTCGGTAAATGAATTTTCTTTTTTTAGAGGAGTGGCCACGCAGATTAACTTTGGCGAATTTGATTTTACCCCTTTTATCTCCTACAACAAGCTAGATGCAGGTGTTGCATTAAACCCACTCACTAATCTGGAAGATATTTCGTCTTTACAGCAGAGCGGTTTACACAGGACAGAAAGCGAGCTAAAAAACAGAAGACGGGTTGGTCAGCTGGTTTTTGGCGGCAATTTGCAATACAACCATAAAAAGCTTTCTTTGGGGTTAACGGCATATCACTCTACATACGCACAAAATTTTGCCCCCGGAAATGCACTTTACAATAAATTTGATTTTAGTGGAAAGCAATTAGATAATGTTGGCTTTAATTATAGCTATACATTAAATAACACCTATTTTTATGGAGAGGTTGCGCACAGTTTAAAGTATGGTTACGCTTATTTAAATGGATTGATAAGCAGTTTATCTCCTACTGTTTCGGCAGTTTTATTTCACAGAAATTATCAAAAAGATTATTACTCCTTTTACAATCAGGGAATTGGAGAAAGTAGTACTGCGGTAAACGAAAAAGGATTTTACGGAGGATTACAAGTAAAACCGAGCAGAAAGTTTGAATTAGATTTTTATACTGATCTTTTTAAGTTTCCGTGGTTAAAATTTGGGGTTGATGCCCCCTCTAGCGGTTACGATATTTTAGGGCAGTTTAGTTACATGCCAAATAAGGTTACAAGGTTTACGTTTAGATATCAATTTCAGGACAAGCAGAAAAACTCACCGGTTCAATTGGCTACCAACACCTTAGGTTTTGAGAAAAAATCTAATTACAGAACGGACGTTCAGTATCAGGTTAGTAAAAGTATTTCTTTAAGAAACCGTATTGAAGTGGTTCAATATCACAAAGAAACTTTAGCCAATCGTTTTGGATATTTGGCTTATCAGGATATAAATTATAATCCTTTAAGCTCAAAATGGTCAGGAAATATGCGTTTAACGCTTTTTGATACCGACGGTTTTGACACCCGTATTTACGCTTATGAGAATGATGTTTTGTACGGTTTCTCTATCCCAGGTTTTCAAAACCAAGGTATTAGATTTTACACCAACTTAAGGTACAATTTAAAACGTGGGTTAGATTTATGGGTTAAATATAGCTACACTAAATACAACGGCGCAACCACAGTTGGTTCGGCACTTGACGAAATCCAAGGCGACAACCGTTCTGAAGCAAAACTGCAACTAAGAATTCAATTTTAGCCTATGATTGCATATTACAAAACTGAGGTGCCTTTCTTGCGTTTAGTCCTTTTCTTTATCTTAGGCATAAGTATCTCCATTACCCAAAATCTAGCTGCAAATTTTATCACCGAGTTTGTTTTTTATTGCTCGTGTGGATTAACCTTGTTTTCTGCTTTTTTTTACCAGCGATCTCAGCTTTATTTAAAAAGAGATTTTACCGGTTTTTTGATTTATTTCACTGTTTTGATGGCTGGTATAGTAATTACCAATCAGCGAAAAGAAATATACTTCCCAAATCATTTTTCGAAGTTTAAAGCCAGAGAGTTGGTTGCTGTAATAAATGAAAGTCCAAAAATTAAAGGTGACATCGCAAGGTTTACCGCAAAAATTGAGGGCAATATTACAGACAAAAAAATAACGCCAACTATCGGGAATTTATTGATAGCACTCCGATTTGATAGTACTAAAAATCTAAATTTAAAATATGGCGATTTAATTATCCTAAAAGCAAAATATCAGGAAACGGAACCTTCCTATAATTTTGCAGAATTCAATTATCGCCGGTTTTTATCGTTACAAAACATCTACCATCAAACTTTTATTAACCAAAAACAAATTGCTGTTATTGATACCAACAAAGGAAACCCAATTATCGCCTTCGCGTTAAAATTTACAGAACAGCAGGTTGCTAAAATAAACAATTACCTAACCGATAAAGATGCAAAAGCTGTAGCATCAACATTGGTTTTAGGTTATAGGCAAACTTTAGACAAGGATTTGCTATTAACCTACTCAAACACAGGAACTATGCATGTGCTATCTGTTTCGGGAATGCATGTTGCGATTGTTGCTATGTTGCTAGATTTTTTGCTCGGTTTTATGAATCGGAAAAAGAAATTAAAAATTATTAAAACCTTAATTATAATTGCGCTTGTGTGGTTTTACGCTTTAATTACTGGTTTAGCACCTTCTATTACACGAGCAGCAATAATGATAACTTTTGTTTTGATTGCGAGAACAAAAGCCAGGCCTGTAAATGTATTTAACGTACTGGGGTTTTCTGCCTTTGTAATTTTACTTTACAATCCTTTTAGTTTGGTAAATGTAGGTTTTCAGCTCTCTTATATCGCCGTTGGCGGACTAATTTATCTTTATCCTAAAGTAAGTTTATGGTACCAGCCAGAAAACAAAATCATAAAATCTATTTGGGCGGTAATGGCAGTTTCTATATCGGCACAAATTGCCACTGCTCCTTTTAGTTTGTTTTATTTCCATCAATTTCCGGTTTATTTTATACTCAGCAATGTATTTATTGTAATTCCGGCAACGCTTATCATGTACACAGGTTTCACTTTTTTATTTGTTGCGAGTATATTTCCACAGCTAAAACTGATTGCAGTTATTTTAGAAAAGCTCATCCTGTTTAACAACAACGGTTTAAAGTTTATCGAAGAAATTCCACATGCAAACATCACCCAAGTATGGTTAAACAAATACGAGATTGTCTTATGTTATTTCTTGATTTTTGCAGTACTGTTCTCATTAAAGCATCTCAAGTTTTTAAGAATGAGTTTGCTATTATTAGTGGCTTTAATAGTTAGCATTAGCTACAAAGAATTCCAGCATATACAACAAAAGAATGTTGTGTTTTTTGCTTTGAGAAAAAACACCGCCGTTACCTTTGTTAAAGGAAGAACAGCTATTGTACTTACAGACTTGGATGAAAAAGATTTTACTTACCTGTTTTCTGTAAAACCATACTTAGATAGTTGCCAAGTAAGCAAGATTCAGCTTTTAAATCCTCACGATACAGCTGGTGAAAAAACATATATATTTGAAGGCAAAGTATTGAAAATCATTGACCAAACCGGTTTTACAATATCACCGACCAAATATGATTGGTTACTTTTAAGCACTGACCGCATTGTTAATTTAAAACCCATTGTATCATCAAATAACTTTAAAAATTTATTAATTGATGGCAGAAACCGGGATTTTGTAATTGAAAAACTTAAAGCACAAGCAAACACATTAAATCTTTCTGTAAAAACGTTAAAAAGAGAATTTGCTGTGGAATATAAATTTTGAATTAACTGTACGAAATATCTTAAAAAAACGCTGCAATACAAAATGAAGTTTGAGCAACTAAAGACATCCAAATCCCAGTCAATTCCTTCATTTGCGCAATTAAAGTTATAAATGGTGTTCAGGTTCAGTATAGCCAAAACGTAAGAAGTTTAAAATCTAAAATGACTTTAAAAAGCATCAGTAAAGAGCCCGTTGTGGCTATTGACTTCAGTATCCCAATCGGTTATAGATTAATGGATTTTGATACTTATTGAGCCAAATGGGCGGATAAAAATCCGCATAAAATTATCTTGCGAAGGCTTTTAACCATTGCTTTTTTATAAATTGCGCCATGCTTAAAAGCCTTTCTTTTTTTGTTAAATATTATCTTTTTTGGGTAGTATTTTTTATGCTCAACAAAGTTCTTTTTGAGCTTTGGAATTTTAAAAAATTATCAGTCTTTTCGTTCAAAGAAGTTTTAAATACCTTTTTGTACGGTTTGCACATGGACGCCTCAATGGCAGGTTATTTTTGTGCATTACCCTTTCTGTTCGTGATTATAGCTTGGTTTTTTAATAAAGAAACCGTTTCGCTCAAAATAATTAATATTTATACTTATGTGCTCATTATCATCACAGCGATTACAGCTATTATTGATGTAAATATTTACCGCGAATGGGGAACAAAGTTGAACTACAAGGCGATTGATTTTATGTTAGAATCGCCTAAAGAAGCTATCGCATCATCTTCCTCCTCTCCTATTTTAAGTAACTTAATTGGACTTATTGTTTTAACTTTTTTAGGAATTCTTATTTACCGCAAACTGTTTCCTAACAAAGATCTGGCGCTAAATAACCCGAAATGGATTTTAAAGCCTGTCATCTCAATTTTTATAATTGGATTAACATTTTTAGCGATTAGGGGGAGTTTAACGGTTTCCCCGATGAATACCAGTAGAGCTTATTTTAGTCAACATCAGATACTAAATACAGCTGCAATAAATACAAATTGGTTCTTAATATCAAATATTTTAAGCCAAAGCAAAATTAAAAGCAATCCATATTTGTATTTTAAACCTAGTGAAGCTATTGCCATACAGGATAGTTTATTCAATAAGTCGCAAGCGTTTCCGTCTATTTTAAATACCCCAAAACCTAATATTGTATTAATTATAATGGAAAGTTTTACGGCTGATTTAATTAAAGAATTAGGTCCCGAGAAAAATGTAACTCCAAATTTCAGTAAGTTAATTTCCGAAGGTTTATTGTTTACAAATATTTATTCGGCTTCTGACAGAACAGACAAAGGGCTTGTAGCTGTTTTAAGTGGTTTTCCATCACAAGCCACAGAAACTATCGTCAAAGAAAACGAAAAACAGCTAAAACTGCCCTCCATCTCACAAGAGATTAAAAACATTGGTTATCACACGTCATTTATTTATGGTGGTGATTTAAACTTCGATAATTTTAGATCGTACATTATCAGTCATGGTTTTGAGAACGTAAAAGACCTAAGTGATATAAAAACTAGTGAAAAAATCACGAAATGGGGTGTCGCAGATAATGTAACTATGGCGCAACAACTTAAAGATTTGCAAACCGAAAAGCAACCGTTCTTTAGTACACTGTTAACGCTATCCAACCATGAACCTTTTTACTTGAAGGGGAACTATAAATTTGGCAATCATACCGTTAACGATATGTTTAGAAGTACGGCTTTTTTTACAGATTCCGTTTTGTACAATTATATAAACCAAGCAAAAAAACAGGATTGGTATAAAAACACATTGTTTATTTTGGTTGCGGACCACGGGCATCGGTTACCAACAGAACAAAATGATATTTTTGAACCCGGAAGATACCATATTCCAGTTTTATTTTTCGGGGGTGCTTTAAAACCCGAATTTAAAGCCAAAAAAATGGATAAAGTGGGTTGCCAAATTGATATATCTTCGATGCTGTTAAACCAGTTGAACATCAGCGATACCGCTTTCCATTACAGCAAAAATTTACTGGCTCCGGCTGTAAAGGGTTTTGCTTTTTACAGTTGGAACAATGGCTTTGGTTTTATCAATGAGGATAAAAAAGCAGTGAGTTTTGACCCTGTTGGCAATCAAGTTATTTACCAAGATCGGTTTAGTTCTGAAAAAGCAAAAGCAGATGCCCTAATTAACGCGAAAGCTTTGATGCAAAACATTTTTACAGATTATATGAAGTATTAAGTCGCTTAAAATAGCTCGCTTTTATCCTTAAATCTTTTTTCTTCAACACCTAATCCAAAAAGTGCGAAATCGTACTTAACAGGATCATTTGCATCAAATTTTCTCAGGTTTTGCGTAAGTTCCAAAGCGGTTTGCCAGTCGGTTTGCTTTCTATCAATTAAACCTAATCTTCGGGCAACCCGATCCACATGAACATCGCATGGGCAAATAAGCTGGTTTGGTTTTATCCTTTTCCAAATCCCAAAATCTACGCCTTTATCATCATCACGCACCATCCAACGCAAAAACATATTTAAGCGTTTGCAGGTTGATTTTTGTAATGGCGAAGAAACATGTTTAATGGTTCGGCGGGGAAAATCATCCAAAGAGAAAAAATATGACCTAAAATAATTTAGGTTACCCTCAACATTATTTACCGAAAGCTTTGATGCCAAACAAACTTCTGATTTGGAGAGGCCTGTTTTTTCTGTTGGAACGGATGCGTCCAAGAACCCATCTCGGAAATCTTGCTTTGGATTAAAGGGCAGAAAAGCATCTTCTAAAGATTCAAAATTTGAATAATGCCATTTAAAAAATTCGATAAAATAAAGTGTATCCGTAGCGTTAAAAGTTCGATGTTTGAAATTCAGCAAACGTTTCAAATCCGTATCTTCATGGTTTATGATAAAATCATAAGGCGTACCATCCATCAAGGCAATTAATTCTTTGCACTTATTAATAATCGTTACCCTTTGTCCCCAGGCCAACATTGCGCTCCAAAATCCCATAATTTCTATATCTTGCTGTTTATTAAAAAGATGTGGTATAGAAATTGGATCTAAAGTAATAAAATTAGGCTGGTTGTAAATTGCAACCTTTGCATCTAAAAAATCCTTTAGGTCAGAAAATTTTGAAGGTAGTTTCAACGTTTTAAATTTAATTAAATCAATTGTTATGAAAAGCTCAATTTATAAAATTTGTTTCGCTTTAAGCTTATGCTTTTTAATAGGTGCTTGTGCTTCTCAAAAAGAAAAACAAGCCAGATTAAGTCTTGTTGACAGTCTTGTTAAAGCTAATAATTTTAAATTTGTTGCCCAGCAAGCTAATCCGTTAAGATCGAATATTGTATCTCAACGCTTATTACAGCTAGACGGAACTTACTATTTGAAAGTTAGTAAAGATACGATAGACGCTTATCTTCCTTATTTTGGCGTGGCGCAACAAGCTCCTTTCGGTTCAACTGATAACGGAATTCAGTTTAAAACTACCGATTTTGAATACAGCAAAAAGCAAACAAGTAAGGGGTTTGAAATAAACATCATCCCGAAAAAAACCGACAAGGCCAACAAGTTATTTTTGAGCATCACTGAAAATGGTGATGCTACATTAAATGTAAACAGCAATAATCGGGATGCAATATCCTTTAGCGGAAGTATAGAAAAATAGTGCCTCACCCCAACCCTCTCCAAAGGAGAGGGAGCACCTTTAACGTGGAAAATTTAGAGATTTAAATTAATCTTAAAATTCCAATCCCCACAAAACAGGCAAGTCCATTATCTTCAATATGCCAATCTAACATTTATTCGTTTTCTAATTCCAACAAAACAGGCAAGTCCCCCTCCTTCGGAGAGAGATTTAGGGTGAGGCTAATACGCCAATGCAAAAAGTACTCTTTCTTTAGATGGTTTCCCTGTAACCATACAAACTCCTTCTTCCTGCTTATTATCTAACGGAATACATCTAATAGTAGCTTTTGTTTCTTCTTTAATTCTCGATTCGGTTTCTGGTGTCCCATCCCAATGTGCAGCTATAAAACCACCTTTTTCATTGAGTACTTTTTTAAACTCCTCGTAAGAATTAACTTCTGTAGTCATCTGCGTACGGTAATTTAGTGCTTTTGTATATATATTGGTCTGTATCTCCTCCAATAAATTTTCTATAAAGTCAGCTATTCCGTCTCTTGAAATGGTTTGTTTTTCTCTTGTATCTCTTCTGGCAATTTCTACCGTATTGTTTTCTAAATCTCTGCCACCAAACGCCAATCTGACAGGAACGCCTTTTAATTCGTACTCGGCAAATTTAAAACCCGGGCGTTGTGTATCTCTATTGTCATATTTAACAGAAATACCTTTTGCTTTTAAAGCAGCTGTGATCTTCCCAACCTCTTCAGAAATCTTTGCAAACTCCTCGTCGCCTTTATAAATCGGGACAATTACAACTTGAATTGGAGCTAATTTTGGTGGCAAAACCAACCCTTGATCATCTGAGTGGGCCATTATCAAAGCACCCATTAATCGGGTAGAAACGCCCCAAGAAGTAGCCCATACATGTTCTAGTTTACCTTCTTTGCTTGTAAATTTTACATCAAAAGCTTTAGCAAAATTTTGTCCTAAGAAATGAGAAGTACCGGCTTGCAAAGCTTTTCCGTCCTGCATCAAAGCTTCAATGCAAAGTGTATCTAAAGCCCCTGCAAAGCGCTCATTAGCTGTTTTCTTTCCTCTAACTACAGGCATTGCCATCCAACTTTCAGCAAAATCTGCATACACATGCAACATCTGTTCTGCTTCTGCAACTGCTTCTTCTGAAGTTGCATGTGCAGTATGTCCTTCCTGCCATAAAAACTCAGTAGTTCTTAAAAACAACCTTGTACGCATTTCCCAACGCACCACATTTGCCCATTGATTTACTAAAATCGGCAAATCTCTATAACTTTGAATCCAACCTTTGTAGGTGTTCCAGATGATGGTTTCAGAGGTTGGTCTAACAATCAATTCTTCCTCTAGTTTCGCCTCCTCATCAACAATAATATTGCCCTTACCGTCGTTCTTTAAGCGATAGTGAGTAACTACCGCACACTCAGTAGCAAAGCCATCAACATGAGATGCTTCTTTCGAAAAAAATGATTTTGGAATAAACAATGGAAAATATGCGTTACTATGACCCGTATCCTTAAATTTCTGGTCTAAAACGGCCTGAATTTTCTCCCAAATGGAATAACCATAGGGTTTAATTACCATGCACCCCCTTACAGAAGAGTGTTCTGCAAGATCTGCCTTTGTAACTAATTCGTTATACCATTGAGAATAATCCTCTGATCTGCTTGTTAAGCCTTTACTCATGTTTTATTTGGAATAATTTTTGTATTTTTATAATAGTATTTAATTGGTCAAAGTTATAAATTTAATTAGTAAAGCTTGAAACCAACAAACCTAATTAGCCATGGCAACCTACAATAGATTTAAATTTTTATTTTTCGCCGGATTAGCCTTAGCGCTAGCATCATGCTCTACACAAAAGTTGGCAACACAAAATGCTGATGATGTTTACTTTAAGGATGTCGAAGCTATTCCGATTACTTACGCTAATGCACAAGACAACTCCTATAAATCTGGAAACTACGCAGACGGAAACGGATACAACCGCAACGACGACTATTATTATGATGGTTATAACAACGGTTCGCGGTTTGATGTAGATACTTGGAGGAACAATTATAACTGGCGAGATTACTATTACATGGGTTTGGGCGGTTATGATCCATTCTTTGGGCCTTCCTCTTATCTGGGTTTCAATAATTTTTATGGAAATGGTTGGGGATTTTCTTTAGGATATAACACACCTTATTATGGCTACAACATGCCGTTTTACGACAATAACTACTGGAATTATTACGGTTCTTTTTATGGAAATTCTCCTTATTGGGGCATTTATTCTTACTATAACCCAGGTTATTATGGAAATTACGGCGGTTACTATGGTAGCGGTTATTACGGAAATCCGTACTACGGTGGAATTGGCTATTACGGAACAGCAAAAAATTTAAAAGCTAGACCAAGAGGAACGGATGACAATGTGAGAGGAAGTGATGGAAGCAGTAGAATTCCAATTCCGAACAATAGGGCAACAAGACCAGACTTGAATGGTAGCAATAGTCCAAGAACGCAAAGTAAAAATGGCAACGGAAGTTATAATCCTTACGGAAGACCTTCACGATCTTCAGACGGTAATTCATCAGATAGAAGAACGCAGGGACAACAACCAATAAGTCAACCTAGCAACAGGCCATCACGCCCTACAAGAGATAGTGGAAATACTTCCGAACCAGTTAGTCAGCCGACCAGCAGACCAGCTAGAACTGAAACCCCAACTTATACGCCTTCACGTTCAACAGAAAGTAGTGGCGGCTCTTATGGAGGAGGTTCTTCAAGTGGGGGACGTTCATCATCAGGAAGACCATCACGTTAATTAAACATTTGACATGAAATTAGAAAAAATCATATTATTAGCCGTTACATTAACGGCTTCAACCTCAACCTACGCTCAATATTCGGCTGATGCACTTCGTTTTTCTCGGTTCGAGAATTCTGTTGATGCAAGGTTTGGTGCAATGGGGGGAACAAAAGCTGCCGTTGGCGGAGACTTAAGTTCGTTGTACGGAAACCCTGCCGGTATTGGAATGTTTTCCAAGTCTGAATTCAGCTTAACTCCGGAACTTAGCTTAAACAATAATAAAGTAAATGCTTTCGGAACAAGCAGTAAAGCAAACCAAAACTACCTTGATTTTGGAAACGTTGGTGCCGTATTTCATTCAAGAACATACAAAACGGGAAACACCAAAACAGGCTTATTAAGTTTAAATTTCGGAGTGGGATACCAGAAGACGGGAAGTTATAAAGATGACTTCAGTTACAGTGGCGTAACTAACGGAAATAATTTAGGCGATAATTTTGCACAAAAGTCAAACGCTGATACGGACGGTGGCGTACCTGCAGCACCTCAAACACTTTACTCGAATACTTCTTATGGTGCTAACCGGGCAAATCTAACCTATTATAACGGAACTAATTATTTTCCAATTACCTCGGCCGCTTCGGATCAAAAATATAATGTAAAAAGAACAGGCGGAAGTTCGGAAGTAGATTTCTCTTTAGGACTAAATGTCAGCAACAAATTATTTCTTGGAGTAGGTTTAGGCTTAGCGAGTTTTAATTACAGCTCTATCGAAAACGTTAATGAGGTTGGGGTGGACAGTATTCCTGGAAGTGGTAACAAGACCAATTACGACGTAGATTATACTAAAAATTTTGACACACAAGGTTCTGGCGTAAATCTTAAGATTGGAGCCATTTTAAAACCTACCAATGAATTAAGAATTGGCTTGTCTTTAGAAACACCAACATGGTATTCTGTAACTGATAATTATTCAGAGAACTTTAGAAGTAACCTTCAAAGTGTTAATGAGACAGATTCGTACCCGTTTGAATATAATTTAAGAACGCCATTGAAACTAAATGGTGGATTAGCCTACTTCATTGGATCTAGAGGTTTCATTTCAGCAGATGTTGGATTTGTAAATTACTCAAATATCAAATTTAGTTCCAGCGACAATACGGTGGATAATAATACTAAAAGAGATATCAATAATTTTTACAAAAATGTAGTCAATTACAGCATTGGCGGCGAATTTAAATTGGACAAAAGTTTTCTTCTAAGAGCTGGATTCCATTCAACAGGCAATCCTTATCAAGGTAAATCTGACAAAGATTATACTGTAAATTCTATTTCTGGTGGTTTGGGTTACCGTTTTGGAAATTACTATTTAGATGCCGCTTTGATCAACAGCAACAGCACCCAACTTTATAGCAATTACGATTTAACTGCGGGCAACCAGCCAATCGCTACAATAGACACCAGAACAAATCAAATTGCTTTGACCTTTGGTGTAAGATTTTAACTCATCCCTTCGTTATGCCGACGATAGGAAGCATCAAACTAGAAAGGCTTGCCATGCCAAACGTAAACTCTTCTAGTGTGATGTTTATCCGCCAGCTGGCGGATAATTCTACTCCTTGCCAAAAGGGTTATGAGATTTTAGTTTCACGCCCACAGTTGCCGCTCTATGAACAGTTTTGCTTCCGTATTTATTATTGATCACATCTAAAGCATTATACAGCTGAATCTGGTTCTCACTATCATCAAACAAATGAATTTGATGATGTCCTCTGGTTAATTCAGATAGTCTTACTCCTATTAACCGCACCAGCCTTCCTTTTTGGTAGAGCCGATTAAAAAGTTGTTTCACTTGCTTAATCAATAAATGATCTGCCGAGGTGTAACTCACTTTAATTTGCTGATTAAAGGTGCTAAAATCCTCGTACCTGAGCTTAATGCTGATACAACCCGTTACAAAATTCTCATTTCGCATTTTATAGCAAAGTTCCTCCGTCATGGAGATGATGATTGTTTCTAACGTATCAACATCATTGGTATCCATCGTAAAAGTATGTTCGGTGCTGATGGATTTTCTGTCAACATAAGGAGTAATTGTGCTCTCATCCAAAGCATTTGCTTTTTGATAAATAGCAATTCCCTGCTTTCCAAATTTAGCAACCAGCGTACTTTTAGCCAGTTTTTGCAAATCCGCTATCGTATGATAACCCAATTGGTTCAACTTTTCAGTTGTCTTTTTACCAATCATTGGAATTTTAGAGATGTTTAATGGTGCTAGAAAAGCTTTTTCTGTTCCAAATTCTACATGTTTAAATCCGTTAGGTTTGGCAAAACCTGTAGCTATTTTTGCAACAGTTTTGTTTTTGGCTAAACCAAAAGATATTGGAAGTCCGGTTTCCCTGATAATTCGCTCTCGCAATTCCACAGCGTATTTTAATGTACCAAAAAATTGATCCATCCCAGTTAAATCAATGTAAAACTCATCAATAGAACTTTTCTCAAATAAGGGAACAGCCTCTTCAATAATCTGTGTCACTTCTTTTGACGCATCTGAATAGGCGCTATAATCACTCGAAACAAAAATTAACTCTGGACAAAGTTGTTGCGCTTGTTTGGAAGGCATTGCGGAATGCACCCCAAATTTTCGGGCTTCGTAACTGCATGAGGAAACTACACCTCTTCCAGTGGTACTTCCTATCGCAACGGCCTTGCCTAATAAATCAGGGTTTTTGCGGCACTCTACAGAAACAAAAAAAGAATCTAAATCAATATGAACGATTTGTTTTTGCATTGATTAGGGTTAACCACAAAGCACACAGAGGTTTACACGTTGTATACCAAGTATGGTTTTAAAGTATAATAATGTTCGATTCAAAAAAAGCAATAAACTTAAAACACAAATATATTTTCCGCAAATTTCTCGCTCACGTGATGCGTTTGCCCATCAACTTCAATTTGCATCATAGCGTCAAAGTCCTGTCTTTCAACTACTTTAACTTCACTACTTATCCCAAGACCAACTTTAACCACATATTGTAAAAAAGTTGCCGAGTTATCCTTAACTGCCGCAAGTTTACAAGTTTCGCCTACAATCACTTCTGCTAATGTTTTTTTATACGTCACTTTTATTTCGCCCTGCTCTGTTGGGATTGGATCACCATGAGGATCAAATTGTGGAAAGTCCAAAAAAGCATCTAATTTATTGATCAATTTAGCACTTTTGATATGTTCCAATTGTTCTGCTATTTCATGGACCTCATCCCAATTGAAATCTAGTTTTTGGTATAAAAAAGTTTCCCAAAGTCGGTGTTTGCGCAAAATTTCTAGAGCAATTTTTCTTCCGTTTTCATTTAAACCAATTTTACCATATTTCTCATAGTTAATCAATTTCTTTTCTTTCAAACGCTTGAGCATATCTGTTACCGTTGCAGGCTTTACCTCAAGATACGTTGCAAGTTCATTGGTACCCACTTCAACAACACTGTTGTCAATGGTTATTTTAAGCAACGCTTTTAAGTAATTTTCTTCAGTGAATGATAACATGATGGTCAAATATAAAAAATTTAAACCCTAAGAGCCTGTTTAAATTTATATTGTAAAAATGTTTATAATTTATTTTTGAGCAAAAAAAGGCCAATTTTGTAGAGATAGTAAGAAGCTATCTCTGCAGAATTAACGCATTTGCAACCAAAAAAGCGTAAACAAATTATTAGATAAATTTTAAACAGGCTCAAAAAATAAACCATAAAAAAAGCATCAGCCAAAAGGCCGATGCTTCTTAAATAAATACACAAAATATTAATCTTCTTGGTGTAACCAAGCTTTTTTAGCCAATAATTCTTCTTCAGTTTCTCTCACATCTTCATCATCTATACAGCAATCAACTGGGCAAACTGCAGCACACTGTGGTTCATCATGAAATCCCTTACACTCTGTACACTTATCAGGTACAATATAATAAACCTCATCAGAAATTGCCGATTGTACTTCATCAGCATCTAAAGTTTCTCCGTCGCCAAAATCAATAATTCCCTTTAAGTTGGTTCCATCAGAAAATTTCCAGGCTTGGCCTGCATCATAAATAGCATTGTTTGGGCACTCTGGCTCACAAGCTCCGCAGTTAATGCACTCGTCTGTAATTATAATTGCCATATCTTATTTTTTCTTACGTCTTTAAACGTATTTTTGTAATTCTTATTTATCGCAAATATAACACATTTTAAGGATTTGAATTTCAATAATGTCGATTTTTAGTAAAGAAAAAAGGATAGCCGCAATAAAATATTTGGGTGATTATTTATTAAACAGCGATGATGAATTGCAAAACTTGATTGAAAGTGCCAAACATAAAAATGCCTGGTTTACTACAGACGAAGTACAAAAAGCTGTTTTGGCGAATGGCAGAATGCTAAATGAAGACGATTTAAACAGTTGGTTATCAGCTTATACACTCCATTTCAAAAACCCTAAGAAAGTAGGGCTTATTTTAGCCGGCAATTTACCTTTGGTAGGTTTTCACGATATATTGGCAGTCCTTTTAACTGGCAATATTGCTTTGATAAAACTGTCTTCGCAGGATGACAACCTAATTCCTTTTTTGCTAAAAAAATTAATTTCAATTGAACCAAACTTTGAAAATCAAATACAATTTGTTCAACGGTTAGAAAATTTTGATGCTGTAATTGCCACAGGCAGCAATAATAGCTCTCGCTATTTTGATTATTACTTTAGCAAAGTTCCAAATATCATCCGTAAAAACCGAAACAGCATTGCGCTTTTAACCGGCAATGAAAGTAAAGGGGAGCTAAATCTTTTAGGAAAAGATATTTTTGATTATTATGGTTTGGGATGCAGAAATGTGGCTAAGCTGTTGGTACCAAAAAACTACAATTTCATTCCGTTTTTTGAAGCAATTGAGCCCTTCAACGAGATATTAAACCATCATAAATATCAAAACAATTACGATTATAATAAATCTATTTATCTGATCAACAAAAACAAGCACTTTGACAATGGCTTTTTATTAGTTACCGAAAGTGACAAAATAACTTCGCCCCTTTCTGCGGTTTTTTATCAAGAATATAATTTTTTAAAAGAAGCTGTTGATTATATTGATAAGGAAAAAGACAATATTCAAGTTGTGGTTACCAATAGCAATATAGAACTGCCAACTGCAAAAGCCAAACTCGGCGAAAGCCAAAGTCCGAAATTATGGGATTATGCAGACGGTGTGGATACTGTTGCATTTTTAACTTCTCTGAACTGATTTTAATTTTCATCAAATAGGCATTTAAAAAATTTTACCTTTGCTTGCACTGGTCTAACAAAAAGAAAAAAATGTATGTGATAAAAGTTAAGGGCATTGCAAAAATCCCTGATTATGTGCAGTTACGTGATGATCATTTCACACTTTTAGCCTATTTTAGGGTTGATAGACCAGATAAATCATTAGAAAAAATTGGATTGGGCGATAAAGCCGATTATATTATGGAAACGGTAAAAAACTTACCTTTCGGACAAATTTTAAAATTAGACATCTAAAATGGTTGGTAATTCAGTTATAAAACTAAACAACGTTGATATTTTTCAGCAAAAACACTTGGTGCTTTCCAGCGTTAATTTACACGTGGATAACGGCGAATTTGTTTATCTGATTGGACAAACCGGTTCTGGAAAAAGCAGTTTGCTAAAAATAATTTATGGCGATTTACACATTGTAAATGGAGACGGAGTTGTGGTTGGCTATGAGTTAAAAAATCTAAGAGAAAATGACGTTCCGTTTTTACGAAGAAAACTAGGAATTGTTTTTCAGGATTTTCAGCTCTTGACGGATAGAAGTATTGAGCAGAATTTGGCTTTTGTACTAAAATCAACCGGCTGGAAAGATAAAAAGCTGATTGATGAACGGATTAAGGATGTGTTGGAAAAAGTAGGTTTGCGTAGCAAAATGAAAAAGATGCCACACGAAATATCTGGTGGTGAACAACAAAGAGTTGTAATAGCAAGAGCTTTGCTTAACGACCCCGAATTAATTTTGGCAGATGAACCTACCGGAAATTTAGATCCAGAAACTTCTGAAGAAATTATGATTTTATTGCGCCAAATTAGCCAGTCTGGCACCGCAGTATTAATGGCAACGCATGATTACCACATCATCCGAACTTTTCCGTCGCGTATTATTAAGTGCGAAAACGGAAGAGTAATCGAAGATGCTACCGTATAGGATAATTCTCACCAAATCATCCCAAAAGACTAAAGCAGTCAATTTGTAAGTTTTTATTTTGAAAACTGACAGGTTGACTGTTTTTATTGAATGGCAGTATGTTTGGTATTTTCAAAATGTTATATTTTATAGCCATGTTTAACAGAAAAAAGGTTTCAGAGACAGAAGAACGGAACAAAATGACAGACCACAACGAAGAAACTCGCGACCAAGAGGAAATTAAAGAAGAAATAGAACAAGTTAACGATGCTAGAGTTAACGAAGCGGAAGAAGCTGAGCTTAGCGAAACAGATAAGTTAAAATCTGAGGTTGCTATGTTAAATGATAAATATGTTCGTTTATACGCAGAATTTGACAATTACAAGCGCCGTACAACAAAAGAGCGTATCGAACTCTTACAAACTGCAGGAAAAGATGTAATTGTGTCCTTACTGACGATTTTAGATGATTTTGAAAGAGCCAGCAAAGCCATGGAAAACACATCAGATATTAAACCGGTAAAAGAAGGTGTTGAATTAGTTTACAATAAATTACAATCCTTGTTAGTGCAAAAAGGTTTAAAACCGATGGAGTCCATAGGTCAAACTTTTGACGCTGACATACATGAAGCTATCACAAACATCCCAGCTCCTACTCCGGATTTAAAAGGAAAAGTAGTTGACGAGGTTGAAAAAGGATATACACTTAACGATAAGGTAATTCGCTTTGCGAAGGTAATAGTTGGAGCCTAAGGATAATGAAAGAATGATTGAATTTTCAATGAATGAATAAATCTGCGTTTGCATTATTCTATCATTCTCTCCTTCTATCATTCAAAATTAAAAAAAGATGAGTAAAAGAGATTATTACGATATACTTGGTGTTTCAAAAAACGCTCCGGCAGACGAAATTAAGAAAGCCTATCGTAAAATGGCCATTAAATATCATCCAGATAAAAATCCTGGTGATAAAGCTTCGGAAGACAAATTTAAAGAAGCAGCCGAGGCTTACGAAGTTTTAAGCAACCCAGAGAAAAAACAACGGTATGATCAGTTTGGTCATGCTGGTGCACAAGGCGGTTTTGGCGGCTACGGTGGTGGCGGATCCATGAATATGGATGACATATTTAGCCAGTTTGGAGATATCTTCGGAGGCGGTGGTGGCAGTCCGTTCGATAGTTTTTTTGGAGGCGGTGGTGGCCAATCACGTGGCGGAGGCGGAAGAAGAGTGCAAAAAGGCACCAACCTACGAATTAAAGTAAAACTTACGCTTGAAGAAATCGCCAACGGCGTTGAAAAAAAGATAAAGGTTAACAAACAAGTGCTTTGTAATACCTGCGACGGAACTGGGGCAAAAGATAAAAGCTCTTTTTCCACCTGTAAAACCTGTGGTGGAGCCGGAGCAGTGCGTAGGGTAACCAATACCATTTTAGGTCAAATGCAGACTACCAGCACCTGCCCTACTTGTAACGGTGAAGGAAGTACCATTACCTCTAAATGTACCGTTTGCCATGGCGAGGGTGTAACGCGAGGAGAAGAAACCATTAGCATCAATATTCCAGCAGGTGTGAGTGAAGGAATGCAATTGAGCATGAGCGGAAAAGGGAATGCGGCACCAAGAGGCGGCGTTCCGGGAGATTTAATTATTTTAATTGAGGAAACTCCACATGAATTTTTAAAACGTGAAGGCATTAATGTGATTTACGATTTACACGTAAGTTTTGTAGACGCAACTTTAGGTTCAACTATTGAAGTTCCAACTATCGACGGTAAAGCTCGAATTAAATTAGATCCAGGCACTCAGGGTGGTAAAATTCTACGTTTAAAAGGAAAAGGTATTCCGGAAGTAAATTCTTACCACAAAGGAGATCAGTTAATTCAGGTTAACATCTGGACTCCAAAAATTGTAAGTAACGAAGAGCGTGAAGTTTTAGAAAAATTAAAAGAGTCGCAGAACTTTAAACCGAGTCCGGGCAAAAACGAAAAAAGTTTTTTTGATAGAATGAAAGAGTATTTTGAATAAAAACTCTCAAAAACAAAAAAAGCTGTCACTTTATTGTGGCAGCTTTTTTTGTTTTAGGTTGGCAATAATAGACCTACAATCCATTATAGATTACGCAAGTCTATTACATAAATTTACTTTGTAACCGTTGTAGTAGTTGGAGTGTAAATTCCAAATGTAATACCAGAAATCAAACCATTTACAAATGATTGTCTTGTAAACACGGTATAGTCTGTTGCTCCATCAGCCATAGCTTTTGAATCAGAGACACTAACCGGTGCCAAACCGTCGATTAAATAATGGTTCCATTTTGTAACTTTCTGATTTCCTTGAGCTCCTTTTCCTACAACTGAAGTATAGGAATAACAAGAAGTTAACAATACTGATACAGAAAAGAGCATCAGTGTGATTTTTGTGAAGTTTTTGATCATTGTTTTTATAAAGTTTGTGAAAAAAATTATAATAATATATTTGAAAAAAATTATCATAAAGTATATTTTATTTTCAAATAAACTCTTAAAGACATGATAAAAGCTACTTACATTAACCAAAGAATAATTTTAAGCTAAAAATATTCCGGCCAATACTCCTACTAAAATAATATAAGGTGTTTTTATATTCGTGAATTTTAGGGTGAGAAATGTTGCTATTATAATACTAATATTCATATAATTTAACCCAACAGGCTTTATCAGCAGTATAAACGCGGCACACATAAACCCAACAGCAACAGCATTGATTCCGTTTAAGGAGCGTTTTATGCTGGTGATTTTCTTTAAATCTTCCCAAAACGGAACAATAAAAAGAATCAGAATCAAACCGGGAGAATTTATACCTATCACTGCTATTACGCTGCCCAAAATCTGTCCGCCAACTCCGTAACCTCTATTGCCTAAAGACATTGCGCCAACAAAAGACGTGAAAGAAAACGTAGGACCAGGAATCACCTGTTGCAAGGCATAACCCGACAGAAACTCGGGACCGGTTAAATAATGTTTCACCTCCACAAATTCGGTGAACATTAATGGCACTAAAACCTGTCCGCCACCAAAAATAATAATCCCGTTACGGTAAAAATTTTCAAAAAGCCTAATGGGCAAGCTAAAAGGCGAAGTGCGGTTAATTACAGCTCCCAAAGTTCCAAAAAGCAACAGTACGCCAATAAAATATGCTACCTTTTTGGTGTTGATATTGGCAAAAAGTTTCACTCTAATCTGGTCTTCATCATGTTGTGCTTCAGTAGCAGAACTGATAATCCCACCCAGCAATATCAGTATCGGAAAAACGTAAGGACTACGTAAAATCAAACTCGCTGCCGCAGCACTTGCTGCCAAAATGATATTGATATCTGTTTTTAAAGCAATCCTCCCAAAGGAATAAGTAGCATAAGCCACAATTCCTAAAGCTATAGGCTGAATAAAAGTTAACACCTTAGAAAAACTCGCGTTTAAAGAAAACGTTTGTAAATTAATGGCAATAAAGCACATCACGGCCGCAGCCGGAACAGCCCATATCAAAAATGTGATGATTGCTAAAGAAAGTCCGCCCACTTTATAGGCTACGCCTACAACGGTTTGCGTAGAAGACGGACCAGGCAAAATCTGAGTTAGGGAATAAAGCTCCATCAATTCCTCTTCGGTCAAATAATTTCTCTTCTTCACAAAATCATTCAGCAAAATTGCCAAATGCGCTTGCGGCCCACCAAAAGAAGTCAGCATGAACGCCAAAACGTCTCTTAAAAAAATAAGCTTTCGAAACCTCTTTCCTTTCATTTTATAATTTTGAATGAGTGAATTTTGAATGACAGAATAACATTTTAATGAGGGAACGATAAAATTTTGAATGAATTACTAGTTTGTGGAAATTGATTTATAACTATTTATTGTGTCATTTTCTCCTTCAATCATTATTCTATTCAACCATATAAGCATTCAATCATTCTCTCCTTCAATCCTTCTATCATTAATCACTCCTCCATTTCATCCCGCAAGCTATTATAAGCACCCAATAATTCGTTTAAAGCATGTTGGTCTTTTATTCGCTTGCCAACCTCAATACCTTGCTCATACACCTTCAAAGCGTCATCTTGTTGTCCTAATTGCTCGTATAATTTCCCTAAATGATAATAAGTTCCAATATAATCTGTATGTTTAGCTACCAAGTCTAAGTAAAACCGGAGGGCTTCTTCGGTGTTATTTAACCTAAGATATTCAGTAGCAAGCGCATATTTTAAAAACGGGTCATTGGGTTCATTTTTAAAAAATTCAAGTAAGCGTTCTAATCTGTCTATCGTCATTTAAATTTATGTTTTAAAAAATTAAATTTGTAAAAAAGCAATAATATGAAAATTTTAGTTTGTATTAGTAACGTACCCGATACGACCACAAAAATAACTTTTACCAATGATAATTCTGCTTTTAATGAAGCCGGAGTACAGTTCGTTTTAAACCCTTATGATGAGATTGCACTTTCCAAAGCAATTGAATTAACAGAGAACGGAAGCGGAACAGTAACCGTAATTAACGTTGGCGAGGCAAGTACAGAACCCACCATTAGAAAAGCATTAGCCATTGGCGCAACTGATGCGGTAAGGATAAACTCTAAAGCTACTGATGCTTATTTTGTGGCTAAACAAATTGCCAACTACGCTAAGGATCAGTTTTTTGATTTAATTTTAGCAGGACGCGAATCCATTGATTATAATGGTGCAAAAGTAGCGGCAATGTTGGGCGAATTATTGGATATTCCTTCGGTTTCTATCATCAAAAAGCTGGATGTGGACGGCGATAAAGCTACCGTAGAACGGGAAATTGAAGGTGGTAAAGAAATTATAACAATTCCTTTTCCGTTTGTAGCAGGTACAGCCGAAGGTGTTGCAGAATGGAAAATCCCGAATATGAGAGGAATTATGAGTGCTCGTACCAAACCTTTAACTGTTTTGGAAGCTATTGAAGTACCCTCACTTTCAAAAATCGTAAAGTTTGAAACGCCAGCTCCTCGTGGAACGGTTAAATTGGTTGATGCCGCAGAACCAGAAAAACTGATTGAACTTTTACATAGTGAGGCAAAGGTGATTTAGTCCCGATAGCTATCGGGATAAGAGGTGCGTCATGTTGAACGGTAGTGAAACATCTCACACGCAGGTAAAATACCATGTGCAGAATTTACTTGTGAGTTTTCTAGTACCTCGAAATGACGTGACGGGAAAAGAAAAAACAATTTAAAAACCAGATAACCTAAAACGTTATCCATAAAATGTAAAATATGTCTGTTTTAGTATATGTAGAAAATGCCGACGGCAAATTCAAAAAATCAATATTCGAAGCGGTTTCTTACGCAAAAGCAATCGCCAATCAATTAAACACCAGTCTAACCGCTATCTCTATCGGTGATGTAGCATCAAGCGAATTAGAAAATTTAGGCAAATACGGTGCAAGCAAAGTTTTAAACGTTAATAACGATAAATTAAAATCGTTTATCAACCAAGCTTATGCATCTGTAATTGCGGAAGCCGCAAAGAAAGAAGGTGCAAATATAGTGGTACTTTCCAATTCTTTTTCTGGCAAAGGTTTGGCGCCACGTGTAGGCGTTAAGTTAGAAGCCGCAGTAATTAGCGGAGCTATTGAACTACCAAATACAGATGGTGGTAACTTTACCGTTAAACGCAGCGCTTTTTCAAGCAAAGCTTTTGCAACAGTAGAAGTTATGGCAACAATCAAAGTGATTTCTTTAACGCCTAACAGCTATAAGGTTGTGGAAGATGGCGGAAGCGCAAGCGTAGAGGTTTTTACTTCAGAAAATAAAGATTCTGATTTTAAAACCATCATCAAAGAAATTGTAAGAGCAACAGATAAAGTTTCTTTACCCGATGCGGAATTGGTAGTAAGCGCCGGACGTGGTTTAAAAGGTCCTGAAAATTGGGGAATGATTGAAGAATTGGCTAATTTATTAGGTGCCGCAACGGCTTGTTCAAAACCCGTTTCAGATGCAGATTGGCGCCCGCACAGCGAACACGTTGGACAAACCGGAATTGCCATTTCGCCAAACTTATATATTGCTATCGGTATTTCTGGTGCTATCCAGCATTTGGCTGGCGTTTCCTCCTCAAAAGTAATTGTAGTTATCAATAAAGACCCTGAAGCGCCTTTCTTTAAAGTTGCAGATTATGGAATTGTTGGCGATGCTTTTGAAGTTGTACCTAAATTAATAGAAGCAGTAAAATCTTTAAAAGCAAATTCTTAAATTTGCGATAAAATAAAAAGAAATACATTTTGGCTTTAAATTTGTCAAAATGTATTTTGTTTTTAAGCGTGTTTTTCGTGAAGGGATTGAAGCGGTATCTTTTTTTTCGCCCTTTGACTCCGTTCAGGTTGACAAAAAAAGATTTACCCGTCTGCTGACGGACCGACCCGAATTTTTCATGAGGGACACGCCTAAATGCTTGTCAATCATAATAACAACTTCGTCATGTTGAGGAACGAAACATCTCACTTAAAAAGTTGCCACATAAAATTGATTACCTATTTGTGAGATGTTTCACTATCGTTCAACATGACGAACTAATAAAAACGTCTTTTAATTTAGGAATTTAACCAAAGGATGAAGAAATTAAAATTAGACATCATAGGCTTATCATACAGCCAAACACAATCTGGAGCGTACGCTTTGGTTTTAGGAGAAGTGAACGGACGAAGAAGATTGCCTATTATTATTGGTGGATTTGAAGCGCAGGCCATTGCTATTGAGATTGAAAAGATGACCCCAAGCAGACCCTTAACGCATGATTTATTCAAATCATTTGCCGATGCTTACCACATCAACGTTCAGGAAGTTATTATTTACAATTTGGTTGAAGGTGTGTTTTTTAGCAAGCTGATTTGTAACGATGGCAAAAAAAACATCGAAATTGATGCCCGTTCATCTGATGCAATTGCACTCGCCGTACGTTTTGGTTGCCCCATTTATACCTACGAATTTATTTTAGCCTCTGCCGGAATTGTGATTGAAGGAACCGATTTTGTTTTCTTGGATAATATTGAACCCACCAAAACGGATCAGCCAAAGACACAAGCAAATGATTTTAATACTTATTCTGATGAGGAATTACATAAGCAGTTAAAAGAAGCACTCGCTGACGAAGCTTATGAAAAGGCCGCTAAAATCAGAGATGAGATAACCAAACGCCAAGCAAATTAAGCCTTATAGCAGGTAGTTGTGAGACATATAAAACTGACAAGGCATTCCCTTCTTGTAAATAGGTTGTTGCAAATTACCAACCCTCATTTTTAGATTAGATTTATTGTTGAGAATACATATATTAGGCTTCTAATTTTTTAATTTTCAGCACTAATTTTATGAGTATTAAGGTACGTCTAATTGTCATGAACTTCCTCCAGTTTTTTGTTTGGGGAGCATGGCTAATCTCTTTAGGTGGTTATATGATTGTAACCTTAAAATTCACCGGTGTGGAAGTGGGCAGTATTTTCTCGACCATGGGAATTGCTTCTTTGTTTATGCCTGCAATTATGGGGATCATCTCCGATAGGTTTTACAACGCAGAAAAAGTTTTAGGACTTTGCCATATTTTTGGAGCTTTACTACTTTTACTGGCTTCAAGAATAACAGATTATCCAACGCTTTATATCATTATGCTGTTCAACTCTATGTTGTACATGCCTACTATCGCCTTGTCTAATACCGTATCATACAACGCATTAGAGAAAAACGGACTAAATATTATTAAGTCCTTCCCTCCTATTAGAGTTTGGGGAACAATAGGTTTTATCGTGGCTATGTGGATTGTGGATTTTTTAGGATGGACAAAAAGCGCCAACCAGCTTTACGTTGCCGGTACTGCGGGTTTATTGTTGGGCTTATATTCTTTTACGATGCCTAAACGACCGCCATTGAAAATACGCGATGCCAGAACTTTAGCCAATAGTATTGGATTAGATGCCTTTGTGCTTTTCCGCAATAAAAAGATGGCTATATTTTTTACATTCTCCATGTTTTTAGGTGCGGCTTTGCAGATCACCAATTTGTTTGGAGGTTCTTTTTTAGATGATTTTAAAACGATTTATCCAGATTCTTTTGGTGTAAAACATCCAAATCTTTTACTCTCCATCTCCCAAATTTCAGAAACTTTATTTATTTTAACTATCCCGTTTTTCTTGCAGAAATTTGGGATTAAAAAAGTAATGCTTTTCAGTATTATTGCTTGGGTTTTCCGTTTCGGTTTGTTTGGAATTGGTAACCCCGGCGACGGTTTATTCCTTTTGGTACTTTCCATGATTATTTACGGAATGGCTTTCGATTTCTTCAATATTTCCGGTTCCTTGTTTGTGGAGCGTGAATCTGACCCTGCAATTAGGGCGAGTGCGCAAGGCTTATTTATGATTATGACCAACGGCTTAGGTGCTTTTTTTGGAGGAATTTTAAGCGGTTGGGTGGTTGACCATTTCACCATTGACGGGATTAGAAACTGGCAAAGCATCTGGTTTTCTTTTGCAGGTTACGCTTTAGTTTTAGCAATTGTATTCCCGCTCATTTTTAAATATAAACATGTTAAGGAAGATTTGTTGGGAGTAAGGCATTGAAATTTTTGTGTGGGGTGGATAGAACTACGCATATATACAAGTTAGCGGTAATACTAACATAACAAATTAGGATATGAATATTGCAATTATAATAGGAGTTAGTGAATATAAAGATGTATCCAACAACTTACCTGGTTGTAAAAAGGATGCGGAAGTTGTGTATAACATTATTTTAAAGTCTACAAAATTCGATGAGGTTCTATATATAAATGAAAAGCTAAATAGTTCTCAGATAAAAGAGAAATTTACTGATTTTATAGCAACAAATAAATCTCAAAAAATTGACGAATTGTTTTTTTATTATACAGGGCATGGCGAATTCAATGACAACGAATTTTATTATTTGCTTTCTGACTTTAATAGAGATAAAAAGAAGCAGACTTCTTTGCAAAATGAAGAGGTAGATAATTTATTTAAAACTCTAAAGCCAACGCTTGTAGTTAAAGTGATTGATGCCTGCCAATCAGGAAAAGCATATATAAAAGAAGCAGGGGCTTTGAGTAAATATTTTCAGAAAACCACAAATAGTTATATTAAATGTTACTTTTTAAATTCTTCTCTCAAAGATCAAAGTTCTTTTCAAAATGACCAAGTAAGTGACTTTACGCTAAGTTTCATAAGAGCTATAAAGGAGCATGAAACAAAAGAAATTCGCTATAAAGACATAATGGACTTTATATCGGACGAGTTTGAAGAAAATACACAGCAAACACCTTTTTTTGTTATACAAGCTGATTATACAGAGAAATTCTGTTTAATAAATGAGAACCTCAAAGACTATTTAACCTCTTTGGATTTAATCTCTTCTGATAATCAAAATGGGAAACAAGAGAATCTTACACTTTTAGATAAGATTAAAAATCAAGCTAGTAATTATTATGGGAAAGAACAAACCACAGCCCTATTGTTATCTATCAAAGAATATATTAATTTATATAAACCTGTTGATGATTTAATTGATGTTTTTGAAGAAGAAATTTGCTTCCTTGACAATTATGATGAAGTAATTCAAAAAAATATCATTGGTAAATGGCTCGATGACAACCAGAATGATTTCTTTGCAAAGTCATCTCACAAACGAGTGCGAAAAGATCGCTATACAAATCCTTTAGGTAGTTTACAATCCGCATGGTTTATTGGTGGAAATGCCAAAGATGAAGATTACGAATGGACAAGAAACGGATTTGAAATCGAGGTAGAACTACCTTATAAAACTATTGTAATTACGTTTAATTCCCAATTCCCAAATGTAGATTCTTTTACATGCCGTATAGTATTTTTTGTTTCAAAAAGCTTAATTAGATTTTTTTATTTTACAACAAATTACGAAACCAAAAACTGGGATGAACGAAAATTAAACACAAAAATTGAATGGTTATCAATGGAATTTGAAATCCATGAAATCGAAAAGATAAAACAGGGACTTGACAAAATTTTTATTCAATTTAATGAATTAATTAAGAAATATCTTGATGATAAATTTAATAAACAAGATACATCTAAAGAATAAGTACTACCGCTAACAACAAATTTGCACAAAAATGGCTGACGGTGGTTCGCGTTAATTCATTCGTTAATTATTTAGTTCAGTGCGGTACAACATTGGTTCTGCAAGTAATACCATTTCTGCGCAAATTTCCAAACCGTTAGCGGTAAGCGTAGAGATCAACCGGAAACGGCATTACCAACAATCAAAATCATATAATGAAAAAACCAATCTTAATAACCTTGGCACTTGCGACAACTTTTTGTCTCGGTTTCGCTTTTAAATCTGTATCAATAAAAAATAACGACAATAAAATGAAAAGAGTAACAGGAATAGGGGGCGTTTTTTTTAAATGCAAAGACCCGAAAGCAACAACAGAATGGTATCAAAAACACCTTGGGTTAGACACCAATCCTTATGGTGCTACTTTTGAATGGTATGAAAGTCCAGACAGCACAAAAAAAGCGCAGACACAATGGACACCATTTGCTGAAAATTCGAAGTATTTTGACAAGGACTTTATGATCAATTACCGAGTAGAAAACTTGGAAGGACTTGTTAAAGAATTAAAGAAAGAAGGCGTTACTGTTGTTGATAAAATTGAAACATTTGACTACGGAAAATTTGTTCACATTCTTGACGCAGAAGGTAACAAAGTTCAATTATGGGAACCTATCGACTAATCAATAACAAAGCATAAACTAAAATAACTGACAGAATAAAACGCCTAACCGCTAACAGCAAATTTGTTCAAAAATGGCTGACGGTGGTTTACGTTAATTCATCAGTTATTTATTTAATTTAGTGCGGTGCGACAATCGTTCTACAAGCAATGCCATTTATGCACAAATTTTCAAACCGTTATGGCCAATCCTATATTAAAAATCTCCCAGTTCACAAAAAGCAAGTTCTCTGAAACAAACATCCAACAAAAAGCCCTCTTACCTTTAAAAGTTGAGAGGGCTTTTCATATTTAACGTTAAATCTTACAGAACCAACAATAAGATAATGATCACTAATAAAGCAGTAACAGAAAGATAAATACCGCCGTTGCTAATTCCGTTTGCTTCTTTTTTCATTTGCTTAAGCTCGGTTCTTAAAGCTACTTTTTCCGCTCTGCTCATGTTGCTTTTATCCATGCTTCTAATCTGCTCAACACGGTTGGTCAACTGTTCTAATTTTACTTGTTGTGCTGCTGATAAAGTTTTATCACCTTTATCATTTGCCGAAGCAATATTTACAGTTGACAATAGCATAATAAAAGAAAAAGCGATGTACATTAATTTTTTCATGTGATTTTTAGTTTAAGTGAATAATGAGAGGATAGTTAAAAATTAAGCCAAAGTAATATAAGGCTCAATAATGCACTCTTTAGCACTTACTGTTGTCAAAAAAATCAATTTTATAACAGAAATCTGTAAAGTGTATATTATAAAATACAGCTTAATTGACTAATATTTGTTTGTGCGGATTGTTCAGTACAAAATCGGAAAGTAATTTTTCAATAAAAAGGTAAGAAGGATACGGGGTTAATACAGCTTTTGCAAGCTCCAAATTTTTTGGTACGTTATGCTCCCTAACATAACCCATCCCACAAAAAATGCCTTTATCTACCAAAATACAGCTTTTCTCAAATTTGTTACGCCCTTGATCAACAATTAGGTAGCTGGGTAATTCCTTAACAATTTCTTCAATCAGTAAATCTACCCGATGATTATACGTTTCCACAGCTTCTTTTTGTATGCAAGAACCTTTGCAAATATTGTTTTCTAAACCAACACAGCCCATATTGCCTTTCTGCAAATCGCAAAAAAGATTGCACAAATTGAATTTTTCGCACCAGGAACGCATCAGCTGTTGTGCTTCCGCAATAGAGCTGAACAAGATCACCGGTTTAATATATTTTTGTTTTTTACCGATGGCCAAGCGAGAATAACCGTTTTGATCTTCATACCTGTAAAGTGCAAATCTTTTCTCGGGATGTTTAGCTGCTCTGTTTTTCTCAGGCCACAGCCTTTTAATTTCTATGTTTTCTAAAATAAGCGCCTGCAATTCTGTACCACAAACTTGGTGAGAGATCTTTCGGATTTCCCGCAAAAAATCCTGCTTGTTTTTGTGGGTATCGTTATTAGAGAAATGACTTAAAATGCGCTTATAAAGGTTTTTGGCCTTGCCTACATAAATAACTTTATCTTTTCTGTCTCTAAAATAATATACACCAGGCTGGCGTGGAATCCCCTCTAAAGTCAGTCTGGAAATATGTGGAGGCAAAGATTCTTCCTTTGCTTTTGCGTTTAGCGCTTCTTCAATGTACTGATGCTCGTCGCCATCAATCATCATTTTAAAAAGTGTGGTTGTGGCCAAAGCGTCTCCGGCTGCTCTATGTCGGTTTTCAAGCTTGATATTTAAACTTCTACAAAGTTTGCCTAAACTGTAAGACGGCAAACCGGGCAAAATTTTGCGGGCCAGCCTTACCGTACACAGTTTTTTACTGTTGAGCGTAAACCCTTCTCGCTTTAAATGATGATTCACAAAAGAATAATCAAAGTTTACGTTATGGGCCACAAATATTTTTTGGTCCAGATAGGAAAATATGATTGGCGCAACCTCCTCAAAAGTGGGCGCATCTTTCACCGTTTCATTGCTGATGCCAGTAAGACTTTGGATAAAAACGGGAATTTCCTGTTGTGGATTAATCAACGTTTGGTATTCATCCACCACCTTTTCTCCGTCGTGGATATAAATCGCAATTTCCGTAATGCCATTTGCGTTTGCATGGCTTCCGGTGGTTTCAATATCAACAATTGCGAAAAGACGGTTCATTTTCTACAAAAATAAAGATATTTACTAACAAAATTAGCAATTCGGATAAAAAATATTACTGCCATCTTTTTATTGGATTTCATTTCTAATTTATATCTTCAACCGATTTATTTTTTAATTATGATTCAGAAAGCAATATTAACACTTGGTATAACGGCATTTGTATTATCAGTAAGCGCACAAACTGCAAAAAAGCCAATAGCAAAAAAAACAGTTGCCCTTGTAAAAACGGCAACTAAACCCATGACCGAACTGGATTCGGCTAGTTATTCTTTTGGGATGAAAATTGCCCAAGGTTTAAAATCTGACGGCGTTACCGGTTTAAATTACGATTTGCTTAAAAAAGCAATGCAAGATGTTTTTACCGATAAACCACTGGTTGTAAACGATGACCTTGCAGGTAAAACTATCGGACAGTTTTTACAAAAAATAAGCAAGGCAAAGTACGCTGTTACAGAAGAAGCTGGAAAAAAGTTTTTGGAAAACAACAAGAAAAACCCAAAGATAACTACCCTTCCTAGTGGTTTACAGTACGAAGTACTTACTATGGGAACCGGAATAAAACCTTTGGCTACCGACACCGTTACCGTACATTACAAAGGGAGTTTAATAGATGGAAAGCAGTTTGACAGTTCTTATGAAAGGAATGAGCCTATTACTTTGCCATTAAACGGAGTAATTCCAGGTTGGACAGAAGGTGTGCAGTTAATGCCAGTAGGTTCTAAATTCCGTTTTTACATCCCTTACCAATTGGGTTACGGAGAAAGGGGCGCCGGACAAGATATTCCACCTTACAGCACTCTAATTTTTGATATTGAATTGTTAAAAGTTGCCAAATAGTATTTTCAAATAAACGAAAAAATATAACCGGAAATAGTAAAATATTTTCGGTTTTTTTTGTGCTTTAGAAAACTTAAAAAACAACATCCTCAAGCGTAAATTCTTTTAAATAGATGCCTGAAGCCAACTTAAGCTTTAACGATATTTATAAACGTTACAAAAACCTGGTTTATAACCTAAGCTTAAGCTATGTGCAAAATACTGAAGATGCACAGGATATCACGCAGGAAGTTTTTGTAAAAATCTACCAAAAACTACATTTCTTCAATGAAGAAAAAGCATCTGTAAAAACTTGGATTTATAAAATCACCATTAATCAGTGTCTCGATTTTATTAAAGCTAAAAAAACAAATAAGCGTTTTGCTTTTATCACGCGGATATTTAATACTGAACCAAGCTCGCCCGAATTAGATATTCCTCATTTTGACCATCCGGGGGTACAAATGGAAAATAAAGAACAACTGAAAATTCTTTTTGAGCACATCAACAATCTCCCGCCCCAGCAAAAAACAGCTATTATTCTGGTTAAGATAGAGCAACAAAGTCAAAAAGAAACTGCACTTATTATGGGTCTTACAGTTAAAGCTGTTGAAAGCCTGTTGACAAGGGCAAAACAAAATTTATTAAAAAAGTTGAAACACACCGAAGGATTATAAAATTATCATCGTAAAGAATAATAACATGGAAAGCAAATTAGATTTATTAAGCAAAATTGAAAAGGTAGATGCACCTCCATTTTTATACACACAGATTTTGCAAAAAATTGAAAGCAGAAAACAGATTGAAATTTCGCTGGTAAAACAATGGAGTTTGGCCATCGCATTTATATTATTGATTATTCTGAATGTGAGCGTTTTGATGAACAATTCAACAGCGAAACAAAGTGATAAACAAACAGAAAATTTAGCTAACGGTTTAGGTTTAATTACAAATAACAGCTTGTATCATGACCAAAATTAAAGCACTTACGTTTGCGGTTCTTGCGCTTTTTATTTTAAATCTGGCAACAATAGGTTTCCTTATTTTGAACAAACCGCAATTTAGGGGAAACAGAGATAACGGTCCAAAAAACTTCATTATAAAAAAACTTCATTTTACCCAAGCTCAAATTGAAAACTATCAGCTATTAATAGATGAACATCAAAGCCAAATGAAAAGCTTACGCGATGAACTAATGGATACGAAAAGAGCGCTTTATAAAACTTTAAATAATAAAAATAGTTCAGCACTTAGTGATAGCTTAATTCATAAAACAGCGTTGATAAACACAAAAATAGAACAGTTGAATTATCACCATTTTGAACAGATTAAACAATTATGTAAACCCAATCAGATCAAATATTTTGAAGAATTAACTGGAGAACTGGCACAACTTTTTAATCCCA
Source organism: uncultured Pedobacter sp. (assembly GCF_946480185.1). The sequence goes on from NZ_CAMLIG010000001.1 coordinate 104,857, forward strand.
AAAACACAAACCGAAAACCACCACCACAACATTAAATTTATGGCTATGAATAAGAAAATCCTTTTATCATCATTATTTGCAGTTTCGATAATTACAATCAGTTTAAGCTGCAAAAAATCGTCAAATACTACAACAGACAGTGGTGGTACAGAAGTGCCGGCCATTTACAAAAGAATCTACGGCGCAACAAGTGTAACCTCAGACGGGACATATGTAACCATTAAAACCACCGGATTACCAGATCATAAAAGCGCTTATTATGCCACAAACAACCCTCTTTACGAAGCTTATAGCGGAACTACATTTACCGGTGCAACTTTCAAGAAAAATCCAAACAGCATATCGGCACAAAACTATACTTTCAAAATCCCACTTAATCCAAAAGTAAATGCCAATCATTCGGCTAGTCCGCTTGGGCCAATTGGCGTTGCTTTAAACGGTGTTCCGTTTTTCAACCAATACGCCGGACCAAACCAGCCCCTGACAAATGAAGTGGTGAGTTTTGACCAATATTATGGTCATCCTCAACAATCTGGGCAATACCATTACCATGTTGAACCACTTTATTTAACTCGCGTAAAATTCAGTAAATCAGCATTATTAGGCTTTCTTTTAGATGGCTTCCCGGTTTACGGGCCAGAAGAAAACGGTGTAGCCGTAAGCAATTCAGACTTAGATGCCTACCACGGGCATACTTCTGCAACAGCAGATTACCCCAATGGAATTTACCATTACCACATTACAGATACAGACCCATACATAAACGGAAGCGGATTTTATGGCACAGCAGGTACGGTTAGTCAGTAATCTATTTTTGTGGATTGCGTTTTCATTTTTCGGATGTACAAACGTTTCGGCACCAAATGGTAAAAAATTATCACTGAACGCGGATAGCAATAATTTTCAGAACAGAAATGGAATTATATTTTTAGAGAACACGCCTTACAGTGGTCTGGTTTATACACTTTACGCAAACAGTACAGATACGGCGGAAATTAAAAGTTATTTAAACGGCAAGGAAGATGGAGAATGGCTAAAATACTACGAGGATGGAAAGCTTAAGGAAAAACGCTTTTTTAAAAATGGCTTAAAAGAAGGCCCGTATTTAGCCTGGTGGCAAAATGGAAAAAAGCAGCTGCAGTTTAATTTTGTAAACGATGAATATGAGGGCGTTTGTAGCCAATGGAATAAGGATGGCAGACTAATTCAGCAAATGACTTACAAAAAAGGATACGAAGAAGGTCCACAAAAGATGTTTTACGACAACGGAAAAGTACGGTCCAATTATATAATTAAAAATGGGCGAAGATTTGGTTTATTAGGCACTAAAAATTGTATAAATGCATCAGACAGCGTTTTTAAAAAATAGTTTGTTTTTGGTATTGATTTGTTTTTTGTTCGCTTGCGCCGATAAAAAAGAAAACACACCACTACCTTATTATAATTCGGCAGACTTCACTCCTATTTTTATTTCGGATAGCAACACTGTTAAACATCAAATTACCCATAAAATTGCTGATTTTTCTTTTACCGACCAAAACGGAAAAACAATTTCGCAACATACTGTAGAAGGTAAAATACATATCGCAAATTTTATATTTACAAGCTGCGCCAGCATTTGCCCGGTAATGACTAAAAACCTAAAAGTGTTAAGCCGGGAATTTAAAAAGGATAAAGATTTGGAGATCCTTTCTTACAGTGTTACACCTTGGATTGACGATGTAAAACGTTTAAAAGCTTACACACAGAAAAACAATATAGAAAATACAAACTGGCATTTTTTAACCGGAAACAAAAGTGCCATTTACACACTTGCCAGAACATCATACTTTGCAGAGGAAGATTTGGGTTTTACAAAAGACAGTAGCGACTTTCTACATACCGAACATATTTTGTTAGTTGATAAAAACAAACGTATTAGAGGAATTTACAACGGAACTTTACAGTTGGAGGTTGAACAGCTGATGAAAGACATCAGAATTTTAAAAGAAGAAAACTAATCTTTTTCAGCATCTGCCATTAATTTATGGGCTAAATCTTTCCCTAAATACCAATCAATAATCGCATGAACAATATAAAGTAAAGGCGTCATCAACAAGGCAACCACAAATTTATAGGTGTAATTTACCAAACCAATTGCGGCAACCATTTTCCACCCCCAGTGGTACTGTGGGTTAAGGTAAAAAGCAATAAAAATAACCACAAAGCTATCAATCAGTTGCGAAACTAGAGTTGAACCCGTTGCTCTTAACCACAATTTACTTTCGCCTGTAACCTTTTTAATGTTGTGAAAAATTTTAACATCAGCCACCTGACCAATCAAAAATGCTGTTATAGAACCAACAATAATCCACATTCCTTGACCAAAAACTCCGGCGAAAGCATTGTTCATATTTGTATTTGAGCCATTAATGGTTTGGTTAATCCAAAAATCAGAAGGCACTAACTTAATAGAAAACCCAACCACAACAAATGCAAACGCAATTAAAATAGCTGCCAAGTAAGAAAGGAACTTCACCCCTTTTGTCCCATAATATTCGTTGATGATATCTGTCATGATAAAAACAATTGGCCAGGTGACCACACCCGCAGACATGTTAAAAGAAAGTCCTTTAACTCCAAACAAGTTGAGGTTGAATTTGGCAAAACCTAATGATTCTTCGACCGAAAAAATTTTTACACCAATAAATTCTGCTAAAATTGCATTTGCAATTAAAAAACAGCCTAAAACCACAAAAAGTTTGCTTTCTTTTGTTTGATGATTCATAATTCTAAATTATCAGAATAATTTTTAATATTTAACATTATTAAACTTTTATAGTTTTTGTATTTATATTTTAATACTACCATTATATCGTGATTAATTTTTCCTCTAAATTACCCTTTACACAAAATTCCATTTTTTCTAAAATGACTGCTTTAGCCAACGAGAACCAAGCAGTTAATTTATCTCAGGGTTTTCCTGATTATGATATTGACCCTGCATTAATTAAACTGGTTAACCAGGAAATGAAAAAAGGCAATAATCAGTATGCACCCATGCAGGGTGTTTTAGGTTTGAGAGAAAGTATATCCAAAAAAACAGAAGCCTTACATCATTCGTACTACTCGCCAGAAACGGAAATAACCATTACCGCCGGCGGAACGCAAGCTATTTATACGGCTATTGCAACTATCATTAAACCCAACGACGAAGCCATAATTTTTGAACCCGCTTATGACTGTTATGCTCCAACAGTGAAAGCTTTTGGCGGTTTAGTAAAATCTTACGAAATGGCTCCGCCATTTTATGATATTGATTGGGATATGGTGAAACGTTTGATCACCGCAAATACAAGACTCATCATTTTTAACTCGCCACAAAATCCTTGTGGACGTATTTTAAAAGAAGAAGACATCAAGCAACTAAAAATCATTACACAAAACACAGACATTTTAATCATTAGTGATGAAGTTTATGAGCATATTATTTTTGATGGACAACAGCATTTAAGCCTGTGTAGCTATCCCGAACTTAAAGAACGTACTTTTATTACTGCAAGTTTTGGCAAACTATTTCATTGTACCGGCTGGAAAGTTGGTTATTGCTTAGCGCCGGAAATGCTGATGAAAGAATTCAGGAAAATACACCAGTTTTTGGTTTTCAGCGTAAATACGCCCATACAATATGCGTTTGATTCGTACTTAAACACCAACCAATCCTATTTAGAGCTTGCAAATTTCTTTCAGAAAAAACGAGATCTGTTTAGGGCGATGTTGAGACCTTCGAAATTTACATTATTAAGATGCGAAGGTTCCTATTTCCAAAACGTGAGCTACGAAAATATATCAGATGAAAAAGACGTTGATATAGCAGTGCGTATAACAAAGGATTTTAAAGTAGCTTGCATTCCAAATTCAAGTTTTTACGCAAAAAATACAGATTTTAAAACATTGAGATTTTGCTTCGCCAAAAAAGATGAAACCTTAGAAAAAGCCGCGGAATTTTTAAATAAAATTTAATTTATTAATTTACAGCTACTTATAACACCACAAACATGAACGCTTTAAAAATAACAATTTTACAAGCCTATTTATTTTGGGAGAATATTGATAAAAACCTACAAAATTTGGGTTTAAAACTGTCTGCAATTCGGGAGAAAACAGACCTTATCATCCTGCCCGAAATGTTCACCACCGGCTTTACCATGAATGCCGAAGCATTGGCCGAGGAAATGGACGGAAAAAGCATGAAATGGATGCATGAAAAGGCAAACCGTTACGATGCTGTGGTTACAGGAACGCTCATTATTAAAGAAAATGGGAATTTTTACAACCGCTTAATTTGGATGAACCCTGATGGAACTTACCAGTATTACGATAAAAAGCATCTTTTTGGCATGGCCAACGAAAACGAGGTTTACACCGCCGGAAACAAAAAACTGATGGTGGATTTTAAGGGCTGGAAAATTATGCCCGTTATTTGTTATGATCTGCGTTTCCCTGTTTGGCTAAGAAACCACGGCGAACTTTATGATTTATTGCTAGTGGTGGCCAGCTGGCCCGAAAAAAGAGCGCAACATTGGAACACTTTAATCCCGGCAAGGGCAATTGAAAACCAAAGTTATATTATTGCTTTAAACCGTGTTGGACACGATGGCAATGAAATTTATTACTGTGGCGATACCACCTGCTTAGACCCGAACGGAAAAGTTGTGTACTATAAACGCGATGAAGAAGATTTATACACTTTTACAATTTATAAAAACGAAGTGCAAAAAACACGTGATTTAATGCCGTTTTTAAAAGATTCGGATGATTTCAAGCTCATTTAAATCTTACTAAAAACCCCTAACCGGAATTTAAAAAAATCAAATTGTTAAATAGTGTTAAATCCGTAATAAACCGCTATTTATCGCTTTATCTAAAAAACAAAATTTATATTTGTTGTAACCTTTTTACCCCGTTTTTTCTTTGGGTTTTTAAGATTAAACGGCCACTAATATTCTTATATGTTCAGAGAAATACGCAGTAAATCCATCAGATACCCGCTTATATTCATTTATTTTGTCATTCTGTTTTTGTGCGCTTTAGAAGTAAATTTTTTAGGCTTATTTGGCTTCTCGCCCGCTAAAAAAGACATCAAATTCCCATCGTTAAACGTATCGTCAGAAGTTTACACCGCAGACAGTGTTTTAATAGGTAAATATTATACCGAAAACAGAACGCCCGTTACCTACAAAGAAATCAACAAAGACCTTATCAACGCATTGGTAGCTACCGAAGATGTTAGGTTTTTTAAGCATAACGGCGTAGATTTTTACTCCCTATTTTCGGGGATAGTTTCAACCGCAACCGGAGATAAAAGAGGCGGAAGTACCATTACCCAACAACTGGCGAAAAACTTATACCGAACAAGACTCAATAAATCACAGGGTTTTATCAGTAAAATACCGATAATACGTACGCTGGTTTCAAAAATAAAAGAATGGCTTACGGCTTATAAATTGGAATCAAATTATTCCAAAGAAGATATTATTACCATGTATCTTAATACGGTGCCATTCGGGAATAATTCTTACGGCATAAACACTGCATCAAAACATTATTTCAACAAATCAGTCAGCGAGATTAATCTACAAGAATGTGCTACTTTAGTGGGGATGTTAAAGGCAACATCCACTTACAACCCCATCAAAAATCCGGAAAGTTCCAAAAAACGCAGAAACGTGGTGCTATCGCAAATGCAGAAATACAATTTCATTACTGCGGCACAGTACAAAGAAGCTACTGCTACTCCTATTATACTTGATCTAGGAAAAGATACCGGTAAAAACGAAGGCGACTCTTACCTTAGATCGGCTGTGGCAAAGTGGTTAGATAAATGGTGCGAAGAAAACGATTATAACCTTTATGAAGACGGTCTGAAAATCTACACCACTATTGACTCCAAGCTACAGAAATATGCCGAGGAAGCTGTTCATGAACAAATGAAAACTTTGCAGAAAAGGTTTTATAACGTTTGGGGAGATCAAGATCCTTGGCGTGATTCTAACGGAATAGTGATAGCAGACTTTGTGCAAAAGCAGCTAGAACGATTACCTTGGTACAAAGGGGTTGTTCATACCTACGAAGGGCATCCAGATTCTTTAGAAGCATTTTTAAACAAGAAAAAGAAAATGACTGTTTTTTCTTGGGATGGCGATAAAGAAGTTGATTTTTCTACCATTGATTCTATAAAATATTATGCTAAAATTTTAAATACCGGCATGATGACTTTAGATCCTTTCAGCGGGAAAATTAAAGTTTGGGTGGGCGGAATTGACCACTCCTATTTTAAATACGATCACGTAAACCAATCAAAAAGACAAGCGGGCTCTACCTTTAAACCTTTTGCGTATTTGGCCGCTATTGAAAGTGGAATAGATCCTTGTGATAAATTTACCGACAAACCGGTAAGTATTAAATATATGGACGGCGGAAAAGAAGAAGTTTGGGAACCTAAAAACGCCGATTGGAATTTCAGCTACCGCGAAATGTCCTTACGTTGGGCAATGGCAAAATCTGTAAACTCCATCACGGCACAAATTACCGAAAAAGTAGGTTGGGATAAAGTAGTAGAATATGCTCATAAATGCGGTATCGAAAGTAAGTTGAAATCCGTACCGTCAGTAAGTTTAGGCCCTAATGATGTTTCTGTTTATGAAATGGTTCGGGCTTACGGTACGTTCTTAAACCAAGGAAAAAAAGTAGATCCAATTTTGGTAGAAAGAATTACCGACCAAGATGGTCATGTTATTGAAGATTTTAAAGCCAAACAAACCGAGGTTTTAACCAAAGAAATTGCTTGGTTAATGCTTTATATGTTTAGAGGTGGAATGGAAGAACCGGGCGGTACGTCACAAGCATTATGGGAATGGGATTTATGGAAACACAATAACCAAATTGGTGGTAAAACCGGAACCTCATCTGACTATGTTGACGGTTGGTATATGGGTATCACTAAAGATTTGGTAACCGGGGTTTGGGTAGGTGCGGATGACCGGAGCGTACATTTCAAAACTTCGGAAACTGGAGAAGGTGCAAGAACTGCCTTACCAATTTTTGCCAAGTTTATGGAGAAAGTTTACAAAGACCCAAGTACCGGTATTACCGAGGGGCCTTTTCCAAAACCCGAAGTAGAAATAACTCGTAAATACAATTGTGTATCGCCACGCATTGTGGTTGATACCACTGTTTCTGACAGTACAATGGTTGACTCACTTAATTCAAATCATGACCAGTTGGATGAAGTACCAGCCGAACAAACGGAGGTAAAACCATCAACAGAAACAGATAAAAGTACAGATCCGAAAAAGGATAAAAAAGTAGTAATTGACGCTCCAAAAGACAATAAAATAAAACCGGCAGAAAACAACGATCTTTCTAAACGGGAGCAAAGAAAATTAGACAGGCAAAAGGAGCGGGACAAAAACAAAAACTGATTTTGATTTATTCCATGATTAGGTTAAAGAACGCGTCATGTCGAACGATAGAGAGACATGCCACAAATAGATGTGAAATATTAATATGCGCACCATGCTTGTGAGATGCCTCTTACCTCGCGACATGACGAGATTAATAACATTACCCTATGTGGCAAAAAAAATGTTATGCATTAAAGATTTTTATATGAAACAAAAACCATTATAAGGCATTTCTGAATCTGATATAACTATGAAATTATATTTAAAAAAAACTTATAAAACCGCACTTTCAGTAGGTGTTATAGTGCTAATGGTCATCGCTTTTTCAAACTCGGCAAAAGCACAGTATTTTGGTCAAAATAAGGTACGGTACAAAAACCTAAAGTTTAAGGTGTATAAAACTCCTCACTTTAATTTGTATTATTATACCAAAAACGATAGCCTAATTAAAGCTTTCGCCAAAGAAAGTGAAGCTTGGTATTCCATTCACCAGCAGATTTTTAAAGACACTTTTAAAACGCCAAATCCTATTATCTTATACGGCAATTCACCAGAATTCCAACAAACTACCGCAATTGACGGAGAAATTGGTGTGGGAACAGGCGGTGTTACAGAAGGCTTAAAAAACCGTGTAGTATTGCCTTTGCAAGAAATCAACTCCCAAACCAGGCATGTATTAGGCCACGAGTTGGTTCACGCTTTCCAATACCATTCTTTAATTGAGGGCGATTCTACCCAGTTAGAAAACATCGGAAACTTACCCTTGTGGATGATTGAAGGTATGGCAGAATATCTTTCTTTAGGAAAAGTGGATGCCAATACAGCCATGTGGATGCGAGATGCGGTTTTAAATAAAGATATTCCAACTTTAAAGGACTTAACCACCAACAGCAAGTATTTCCCTTATCGTTATGGACAGGCTTTTTGGGCTTTTATTGGTTCAACTTATGGAGACAGTACCATATTCCCGTTTTTTAAGGCTACCGCAAAGTACGGCTATGAAATGGCTATCCGTAGAACTTTTGGCTATGATGACAAAACGCTATCTACTTTATGGAAAAGTTCATTGGAGAACATGTACAAACCTTATTTAAAAGATGTTACCCAAAATCCAATTGGTGTTAGCGTAGCAGATACAACTACAGGTGGCGAAATGAACGTTGCACCGGCAATCAGTCCCGACGGAAAATATTTAGCCTATTTATCTGAAAGAGATTTGTTCTCTATAGACCTTTATTTAGCCGATGCCAAAACAGGGAAAGTGATCCGAAAGCTCACCTCTAAAATCACCAATAGCCATATAGACGAGTTTAACTTTATAGAATCGGCCGGAGCATGGTCGCCTGATAGCAAGCAGTTTGCTTTTAGTGTGTTTGGGCAGGGACGTAACAATTTGGTAATTGTAGATATCAGCAATGGCAAAACCCTTTTAGATAAAGGAATGGATAATGTAGAACAGTTCGGCAATTTAACTTGGTCGCCAGATGGAGTAAACATTGCCTTTTCGGGATTGCAGAACGGCCAAAGTGATTTGTTTAGCTATAACCTTCAAACCAAAAAAGTTACACAGCTCACCAACGACAGGTTTACAGATTATCAACCTTCGTTTTCTAATGATGGTAAAAAAATCATTTTTTCTACCGACAGAATGGTTGCTAAAAATGAGGATATCAAATCAACCATTCCTATGGGCATGGCAATTTTAGATTTAGAAACTAAAAAAATCACCAATATTAACGTGTTCCCAGGCGCAAACAATTTTAATGCGCTTTTTGCAGATAATGACACCAATATTTACTTTTTATCAAACCGCGATGGTTTCAGAAACCTTTATCGTTACCATATTGCAAGTGCAAAAACAGAGCAACTGACAGATTATTTTACAGGCATTAGCGGTATTACAGAAAACTCCCCTGCTTTAAGTATTTCTGATCATGATGATATTGTTTACTCTTATTACCGCTCACAACGCTATACTTTATACAATGCAAAAAGTAGCCAGTTTACCCCTAAACTTGTAGATAACAACAGTGTTGATTTAACCGCCGCAACTTTGCCTCCGCCAAATTCGGTTGGTGTAAACATCATCAATAAAAACTTAGCTAATTTCTACGCCTATAATGATTTGCCACTTGATTCGATAAAAAGTATCCCGTTTAAGCCACAGTTTAAGCTGGATTATATTGCCAACAATGGCGCAGGGGTTTCTACCAGCAGATTTGGAACAGGTTTATCTGGTGGCGTACAAGCTATTTTTAGCGATATTTTAAGCAGGAACCAAATATTTGCAGCGGCCAATGTAAACGGAGAAATTTATGATGCAGGCGCACAAATTGCTTATGTAAACCAGCAAAGTAGATGGAACTGGGGAGGTGCCGTTTCCCATATCCCTTACCAGTTTGGAAGCTATGGAGCTAAATTTGAGAATATCCCTCTTTCTAACGGAACAACAAGCCCCACATACATTGAATACACAGATTTAATTAGGGTATTTGAAGAATCTGCGCAGGGTTTTACCTCATACCCTTTCAATAAAATCACTAGGGCAGAATTTGGAATAGGAGCCTCAAGGTATTCATATAGAGTAGATCGGTACAGCAATTATTATGATGCAACCTTAGATAGTACCGGAAATATAAGATCTATCAGTTATTACCCTTATTATAGCGATAGAAAAAAGATATCTACTGATGAATATAACAATAGCAGCGGCAACAGTATTTATGGAAGTTACAACCTAAAACCTTACACTATTTTTCAATTAAATGCCGCATTGGTTGGCGACAATTCTTTCTCTGGAGTAGCTTCGCCACTAAGTGGTTACCGATATAGAATTGGAATTGAACAATATTTTGGAACTTTTACCTATACAGCACCTACGGTAGATTTAAGAAAATATATAAGAACCAAACCCGTAACTTTTGCGGGAAGACTGTACGGATATGGACGTTTAGGCGACAACAACAACCAGCTTTATCCAATATTTATCGGTTATCCATATTTGATTAGAGGCTATGAGGCCAATAGTTTTTACAGTAATTCTGGCGGTCAAAATGCTTCCAAAAATGGTTTTAGTCTCGATCAGTTAATAGGTAACCGCATTGCAGTAGCAAATTTTGAAGTTCGCCTACCTTTTACCGGTCCTAAAAAATTATCGGTAATTGAATCTAAATTTTTATTCTCTGAACTCAACCTGTTTTTTGATGCCGGTTTAGCTTGGGATAAGGGCCAAACTATAGATTTTAATAGGCTAGCTCCACCGCAAATAGGTGTAGACAGTAAAAAAACTCCTATTTATGATACCAATGTAAAAGTACCGGTTTATAGTACGGGTATTTCTGCAAGGGTAAACGTTTTCGGTTATTTTGTGTTAGAACCTTATTTGGCTTTCCCTTTTAACCGTAAAGATGTGAGCAAGCCTGTATTTGGCTTAGCGTTTTCTCCAGGCTGGTAAATCCAAATTAAAGTAGAAATCGTAAATATTTTAAAAAAACAACGTTATGAAAAGTTTAAAATATATAGCAATGTGTGCTTTTGCAATTAGTGCTTTAAGCTCATGCGGACAATCAAAAAGTGCAACTTCTGAAAACTCAAGTTCTATTGGGGCAACTAAAGGAAAGTTCCCGATTCAAAAAACAGAATCACAATGGAGAGAGATTTTAGGCCCTCAAGCTTTTGAAATTATGGTAAAAGAAGGAACCGAACCTGCTTTTAAAAATGCTTATTACAATAACCACAAAAAAGGAATTTATGTAAGTGCGGCAACCGGCGACCCTTTGTTTAGTTCAGAAGATAAATTTGATTCGGGTACCGGATGGCCAAGTTTTACTAAACCAATTAATGATAAAGCTGTAATTTGGGTCAAAGATAGTTCTTACGGAATGACCAGAGATGCAGTGATTGAAGCTAAAACTGGTTTACATTTAGGCCATGTTTTTAATGACGGCCCTGGCCCTACCGGCTTAAGGTATTGTATCAACTCGGCCGCATTAAAGTTTGTTCCGGCAAAATAATTCATAAAAAAGCATCGACTAAATCGATGCTTTTTTGTTTTACAACACTTTATGCTGGGGTTAACATAGGTCAAGGAAAGCATTGCTATTACGCCTGCTTATATGCAATACCATTCGTAACAGACAAATTCCGCCTTGAGTCACTTTCTCCTTGATGAGAAAGTAACCAAAGAATCAAGACTTCCGAATCTTTGTTCATTCTACCACGGTAAATCCTTAGAGCACCATCCAAGCCGTGTGAACGGCAGTGCTTGATGAAATTTTCTGCACCACTTCTGCGGATGCCTGATGTCCGTCGGTTAACAAAAGGAAGTGCAAAAAGATTTACCGGGCTCCAATCCAAACATTCAAAGGCCGGAATTGCTGACTGGCTCTGCCGGTTTAAAAAAATCAATCCAACAATATGAGTTCCCATAAGACAAGGAGCGTTGGGAGTGCCGGGAGATCAGAAAATCAATAGCACAAACTTTGTTAAAGCACTGCCAAGCCTATAGCGAAAGCGGTTTTACGTCGGGTTTGCAATGAACTTCGTTAACGTAGCTCCTAGTAAAAATTAGCGCTATCGATTTTCTGATGTGTGATGGCTTTGCGCCCAAAGCACCTGTGTGAGAAGAAAAGATTTTTGTTTCTTTTCATCCGAAAAGAAATAGCCTCCCGGCGGCAATGAGCCGGGGAGATCTCAAATCAATAATATTTCTTAATAGAAGAATATCTCCTCATATCAAAGGAAAAAGCCCATTTCACAAACCTTTCCGTCCCTCATTGGCGGGACAAGCCTAGTCACTTTCTCCTTGATGAGAAAGTAACCAAAGAATCAAGGCTTCCGAATCTTTGTTCATTCCACCGCGGTAAATCTTTTGAGCGCAATCCAAGCCGTGTGAGCGGTAGTGCTATCACGGAATTTCTGCAACACTTTTGCGGATTGCTGATGTTCGTCAGTTAACAAAGGAAGTGCAAAAACATTTACCGGGCTCCAATCCAAACATTCAGAGGCCGGAATTGCTGGGAGGCTCTGCCGGTTTAAAAAAATCAATCCAACAATATGAGTTCCCATAAGACAAGGAGCGTTGGGAGTGCCGGGAGATCAGAAAATCAATAGCACAAACTTTGTTAAAGCACTGCCAAGCCTATAGCGAAAGCGGTTTTACGTCGGGTTTGCAATGAACTTTTCTTAAAGTAGCTCCTAGTAAAAATTAGCGCTATCGATTTTCTGATGTGTTGTGGGTTTGCGCCCAAAGCACCTGTGCGACAAAAGAGGTTTTTGTTTCTTTTTACCTAAAAAGAAATAGCCTTCCGGCGGCAATGAGCCGGTTAGATTTTGAAACAAAAATCTGATCCAATTAATAAGAAAAGCAAACAACAGTAAGTACTTAAATCCAGTCCAACCTCTGTAGGTTACAGATTGCCACAGCTCCATGCTCAGTCCTGCGCTTCGCTTCGCGATGACGCGTTAAAAAAGAGTGGCGCCAACAAAGCAAGACTAAAACCACTACCGTTAATAAGCGATAAATTCCGACTTGGCGGTTGCGGTAGTGATGAAGAAATAAAAGTACTGCCATAGTAGCAAACGGCGTAGCGGAGATAAAATTCTAATCCAATATTAAAACCCAAAAACATTCTTTAGCCACTATTAAAGAATAACAATTCCCTATTTTTACAACATGGAAGATCAAACACCAAAAAGCACTCGTCGCGTTCGCTATAAAGGCACTCACCCTAAATCTTTTAAGGAAAAATATAAGGAGCTCAATCCTGAAAATTTTTCGGAAGATGTAGAAAAAGTGATGCAACAAGGCCGTACACCAGCTGGCATGCACCGTTCCATCTGTGTAAACGAAATTTTGGAATTTCTAAATATACAACCCGGACAAATTGGGATGGACGCTACTTTAGGTTATGGTGGGCATAGTTTGGAAATGCTGAAATGTTTGATGCCAAATGGGCATTTGTATGCTACAGATGTTGACCCTTTTGAATTGCCTAAAACTAGGGACCGACTGGCGGCTTTAGGTTATGGTCCGGAAGTTTTGACGATTAAAAAAATGAATTTTTCAAACATAGACTTAATTGCCGAAGAAGCCGGACCTTTAAATTTTGTACTGGCAGATCTAGGGGTTTCTTCTATGCAGATTGATAACCCAGACAGAGGTTTTTCTTTTAAAATTGATGGCCCTTTAGATTTAAGGCTGAACCCAAATAGTGGCATACCGGCCGCTACATTATTAAAAAAAATATCACAAGAAAAATTAGAGGAGTTGTTTATAGACAATTCTGATGAACCCTATGCCGAGGAAGTTGCGACAGCAATTATACAGGCAATTAAAAGAGGCGAGCAAATAACAACTACCACACATTTGAAAGAAGTGATTAAAGAAAGTTTGGATTTCCTTCCGCCCAATAATAGAGCAGAAGAAGTTAAAAAAACCTGTCAGCGCTGTTTTCAGGCTTTAAGAATTGAGGTAAATAATGAATTTGGCGTATTAGAGAAATTTTTAGAAAAACTTCCGGATGCTTTGGCGCCAGGAGGAAGAGTTGCCATACTTTCTTTCCATTCTGGCGAAGACCGCAGGGTGAAAAAAATATTTAAAGCTTTTTACAGAGGCGGTATTTACAGTGAGGTTGCGCCAGACCCTATCAAAGCTTCTGCTGAAGAAATAAACAGTAACCCAAGAGCCAGATCTGCTAAATTAAGATGGGCAATTAAGGCTTAGTTTTTAAAGAAATATAGAGTATAAAACTTTGACAAAAGCAATCCCAAAAATGGTTATTTATACCCTTAAGTTGCATAAATAAATATTGCCTAAAAAATAATTATCAACGGCGATTGACGTTTTTATTTTGTTCAGAAATAATTCAGAAAAAGGATTTAAATTTATGTCAATCAATTGAGTTTAATTTTAGCATTATGAAAAAATTATTCATGTTCGCCATTGCAGCAGCATTTGGCTTGAGCACCACATTTGCACAAACAACTCCGGCAACTACTAAAAAAGTAGAGAAGAAAGCCAAAATGACCACTACCGCTAAGGCAGTAAAAAAGGAAGAAACCAAAAAGACGGTAACAACGGCGAAAGTAAACACGCCAAAAGCAGAAACCGTTAAAAAAACGGAAACAACAACGTCATCAAGCGTTAAACTTAAAAAAGACGGAACGCCAGACAAACGCTACAAAGCAAAAACAACAGCAACAGGTCCGCTAAAAAAAGACGGAACGCCAGACAAACGTTACAAAGCAAATAAAAAATAATTTTTCTTTGCTGAAAATCACCAAAAAGGTTCAATACGTAAAACGTATTGAACCTTTTTTTATAACAGATAAAATTTATTATTTGATGGATAAAAATACTTGCTTACCAGCATCAGATGACAAACTCGGGATTTTCTCTTAACGCGTTACGTTCAATATTTACTACTTTTAACCTCACTTTCTTAAGCAGAAAATAGAATACTATAGCAGTAATTAAACCTATTAGGCTCTCCATCAACAATGTTTTTTGTGCGCCGATGTGGTTTGCTGAAAATCCGACCAAAAGACTCCCCAGCGGCATCATTCCCTGAAATGCCATCGCAAAATAGCTGATTACCCTGCCTCTCATTTTATCGTCCACATGAGTTTGGATAAAACTATTTGAACCAGAAATTTGGATCATTTGCCCTACACCAGATATCAGAATAAAGAATAAACCGATGCCAAACCATGGCGTAAAAGAGAAAAACAAGAGGCTACCGGCAAACGTAAAAACAGAAAGCACCACAATTTTTGATAGGTTTTTTAATTGTTTTGCGCCCGCTAAATAAATTGCCCCGCACAAAGCGCCTAATCCAATTGCACCTTCTAAATAGCTTAAAGTGGAAGCATTTCCGTTAAAAACATCTTTTGCAAAAATGGGAAGTAAGGTGGTAACAGGCATCAAAAAGAAACTGATACAAGCCATCAACAAAATCATTAAACTTAAATCGGGCTTGGTTTTAAGATATTGATAACCTTCTTTTAAACCTTGCCAAACACTATCGCTTGTTTTTACAATTTCTCGAGGTTTAATTTTAATGGCTAATAAAGATCCAATTACAAAGAAAAAGCTGATACCGTTAATTAAAAAACACATCCCCTCGCCTACCCAAGTAATTAACAAACCAGCCACCACTGGACCAATTAAGCGGGCCATATTTACCATGCTTGAGTTTAAGGCAATTGCGTTTGGCAAATCCTTTTTATTATCAATTAACTCAATCATTAAAGATTGCCTGGAGGGAATATCAAACGCATTGATACAACCCAATAAAACGCTTAACAAAATAATACCTGTGGTACTATAAAAACCGCCTAAAATCATGGCCGCCAATAACCCTGCCTGCACCATTGAAGCTATTTGCGTAATTAATAGAATTTTATATCGGCTATGTCTGTCGGTCACCGCCCCTCCATAAGGTGCTAATAACAATGTTGGGATCTGACTTGCAAACATCACTAAGCCCAGTAAAAAGGCAGAGTGCGTGACATCGTAAACCAACCAGCTTACGGCTAAACGCTGCATCCATGTGCCAATTAAGGAAATGGACTGACCTGCAAAGTAAAATTTATAATTGCGGGATTTTAAAGACCTGAATACATCAGATAAATTTGGTTTTGCCATTATTAACTAGACAAATAAATGAGCGTTCGGTTTATTTATACATTGTCAAAATATCCCAAAAAACACGGCTTTTTCACCATAAAGTGCTTCACTTTGAACTGCTAATTGTGAAAAAACCTGTTAATAAATCAGTATTAACTATTATCCTTTAACTCACCCAATTGCGCCACATCTTTTAAATCAAAAGGTGTTTCTTGATACACAAAATAGTTTAACCAGTTATTAAACAACAAATTAGCATGACCTGTCCAACATACCAGTGGAGAGTTTTTTGGGTCATCTCCACGGTAATAATTTTGTGGAACTGGTACAGAAAGTCCTTTATTAATGTCTCTTTTATATTCGTTGTGAAGCATTAAAGGAGAATATTCAGAATGCCCGGTGAGGTAAAACTCGCGTCCACCTCTGGAAGAAGCAATAGCTATTCCCGCTTCATCAGATTCTGCCAAAATAGATACTTGTTCCTTGCTTTCAATATCGGTTTTCAAAATAGTAGTATGCCTACTGTGCGGAATAAAAAACTCGTCATCAAAGCCACGGAATAATGGATATCCTTTTTCTGTAGCGGTGTGTTTAAATACACCAAATAATTTTTCGGTTAAGGGCGTCTTTTTTACACCATAAAAATGATACAACGCAGCCTGAGAAGCCCAACAAATGTACAATGTGGAAGTAACATGCGTTCTGGCCCAATCAAAAATGCTTGTTACCTCTTTCCAATAACTCACTTTTTCAAAATCCAACATCTCAACAGGAGCTCCAGTAATAATCATCCCATCATAATAATTCTCCTTTACTTTACTAAAACCCTTGTAAAACATTTGTAAATGCTCTTCTGATGTGTTTTTTGAAGTATGCGAATCAAGTCTTAAAAACTCAACTTCTACCTGTAAAGGGTTGTTAGATAATAACCTTACAAAATCTGTTTCTGTAGTGATTTTAATAGGCATTAAATTAAGAATCAGCACACGCATAGGACGGATGTCCTGAATGTCTGCCCGCAGTTCATTCATCACAAATATGTTCTCTTTTTTTAGAAGCTCTATTGCTGGAAGATTGTCTGGTATCTTAACTGGCATATTATATCCTTTTTCTTTTTGATGCGCAAAAATATAAAGAATATATTAAAACGTTCGATGATTGTTAGTGCGTAAAAGTCAGCGTAGCGTAAATACACATTCAATAGTCATAATAGGATTTCTTTTTTGATTTTAGAAAATGTGTTAAAACCAAAATAAGAAGGTCTGTACATTTCACCCCCTTAATAAGTATAAAAACAACCCTATTTAGACTAAAAATCTCATCAATTTAGCTTTCCAAACCAAACAACCAATTTTAAATAAAAATTTAAATTAATTAAGTTAAAAATGAGAAGATTATTCCCATTACGTTTTGGCCTTGTAAGCCAGCAGAAATTATTAACGCTTGTGCTATCAGTAATTTTTTTGTCAGTTGTTTCCTGCTCAAAATCAAAAAACAGCATTACGCCAATTGTACCGATAACTCCTACGCCTCCTCCTCCAACATCAACAGTTATACCGCCAATTAACACCAACTCAACAACGGCAAAAGAAATAATTAAAGATATGTCTGGAGGTTTTAATTTAGGCAATACCTTTGACCTCCAAAGTAGCAGCAACAGTCCAACTTTAACAGCTATAAAACCAATTATAGATTTGTATTACGATGCGGGCATGAGGCATATTCGTATTCCAGTAACCTGGACAGAAGGTTTTACATCTAACATTGCGGATGCTAATGGCAACGTAAATTACCAAAACAGTAGATTTTTAGAGCTTAAAGCCGTGATTGATTACGCCCTTTCAAAGAAAATGTACGTTGAAATTAATGCTCACCATGAACATAATTTAAAAAACAACTATGATGGTAGCGCTGTTTACAACAATAAATTTAAAACACTGTGGACAGGAATTGCGACTTACTTTAAAGACTATCCAAAACAATTGATTTTTGATGTTTTGAATGAGCCAGATGGTGCTTTAGGGCAATGGAGTGGAAATGGTGCGGTTTATCCTTTACCTACAAACCCCAACTGTTTGGCACTAACCAGACAGTTAAATAAAGTGGCTTATGATGCAATTAGGGCTGTAGGCGGAGGAAATACTACACGAATTATTATGGTTGAGCCCAACGGACAAGGTAACCAAGGCATGATAGAAGAGACATATCCAGACAAGGCAAGTTTACCCGGTGGTGGAACCGATGCTTATTTAGCCATACAAGTACATAGCTATGATCCATGGGCTTTCTGTGGCGAAACAGGTTCAAATTCGGCATTTCCGGGTAGTTCCACCATCTCAAACGCAATAAACAAAGTAGCTTTACAGTCAACTATTTTGGATGTACCAATAAATTACGGCGAGTTTGGCGTGGGCAGAAAAACTGGAACCGAAAGAAATACCGATCTTGTAAGAGGATACTACAAAACCGTAAAAACAGCTACTCTTGCGCAAAACATGTCATATACGGTTTGGGATGATAGAGGTTGGTTTGCTTTAATTGCAGCTAACGGAAACGGTGGATATACTTTTACGAATAACATTGTCCCATCCATGTTTCAATAAGGCATTGAAATGATTTAATAAAGGAAGTTCAAATTACATAAAATCCCCGGCCATAAAGTCGGGGATTTTTTATTTTTTACTAGGATATAATGTACAGTTGAAGCATTTTAAATCAACTGTTGGCGGTAAGCGTATTTAATTAAGCCTACAATATTTTGTGTTCCAGTTTTTCTGAAAATGTTTTTACGATGTGTTTCAACCGTTCTTTCGCTGATAAAAAGTTGATCTGCTATTTGTTTGTTGCTGAACTCTTTTTCTATCAGTTTAATAATTTCACGTTCTCTGTTGGTCAACCGACTGGCTTCTGAATGATCTCCAAAAGTATTCATCATTTCTTTGGTGATATCCTGACTGAAATAATTATTGCCCTCATAAACTTGAGTGATGGCATTTATCAATTCTTCTTTACCCGTACTTTTTAATATAAAACCAGAAATTCCGGCTTTAATCATTTCAGAAATCACAAACTTATTGCCTAACATGGAAATACAAACCACTTTGATATGCGGAAAACTGGCTTTCACTAATTTCGTGAGTTCAACACCGCTTAAACCTGGCATCTGAATATCTGTGACGAGGATATCAATTTTCAGCAATTTTATTTGCTCCAGCACATCCATCGGATTATTGCTACAGCCACAAATATTGATCTGTGGATAGTGTTGCAGTAAAGACATCAAGCCGTCTAACACCATCTGGTGGTCATCAACCATAAACAGGTTTATTTTTTCACGATTATCCATTCTTTTAAATTTAAAAATCTAAACAACCACCTAACTAAAAACTAACTAACCAGCTAAAAAACTAACCCAAGGGCACATAAATACTGATTACTGTTCCTCGGTTTTTTGCCGAATCAAAATCTATCGTTCCTCTAAGGTATTCTATCCTACTTTTTATATTTTGCAAACCTATGCCTGCTGCGTTTCCAATTTCTTTCACATCAAACCCAACTCCGTTATCCTCAATAATTAAAGTAAGCTCATGTTCTTCTTTTAAGAGTTGAATATCCAAATTACTCGCTTTTGCATGTTTAATCACATTGTTTACACTCTCCTGCACCACTCGATACAAAACCGTTTCAATGTTGGATGGAATCCGTTCATTGATATTAACCGATTGAAAATTCACTTTCAGTTTGTCTTGATTGATGTTTTGGATAAAATCTCGGATTGCGGCCACCATTCCCAACTTCATCAAAACATCCGACGCCATTTGGTGAGATATGTTTCGCAATTCCTTACAGCTTACATCTACCAAGTCCATGGTTTTAAAAAAATTTGTTTTCACCTGTTTATCTTTAAACTGAACCTGATTTTCAAGGCCTGATAAATTCAGTTTCACGGTGGAAAACATTTGCCCCAAACCGTCATGTAAATCACTTGCAATGCGTTTTCGTTCTTTTTCTTCTGCTTCTAGAATTGCTTTTGAGGCTAAATCTTGTTGCTTTAAAATTTCTAGCTGTAGCTTTTTATCCTGCTTGTATTTGTTATTTCTAATTACGAGGTAAAAAACAACCAAACCCAAAAACAAGAAAATTAAAGAGCCGTAAAGCCACTGGTTTTTTCTACTGATCTCAAATTGTTGTTGCTGAATTAATTTCTGCTTTTTTTCAGTCTCAAACTTTACGTTTAGCTCTGATAGCTGTTTGGTATTTTCTTCGTTTATAAATTTTTTGTTGTATTCTGTAAAAAGCTTTTGGTACGCTAAAGCCATTTTATAGTCTCCGGCTCTTTTTGCCGCATCGCTCATGCTGTCATAGGTGGATTCAATAATTTCTATTGCACTTATTTTTTTTGAGATTTCTAATGCTCTTTCGCAATATTTAATGGCAAGCTGGTAATTCCCTATTTCGCCATAAAGGTTACCAATATTGTTATAGGTTGCGGCTTGCATCCATTCGTCGCCAGTTTTTACCGATAACTCTATTGCTTTAAAATTGTATTTTAAAGACGCATCATATTTTTTCTCGTATTTATAAACAATGGCTAAGTTGCTTAAAGCCATCGCTATTTTTGGAGTAATATCTTTGGCTAAATAAATGTCGTAAGCATTTTTATAAGCAATTATGGCTTTATCGTAAAGCAATAGCTGTTCATAAACTGTCCCTTTATTGTTTTGGCAATCGGCTATTAATTCGTCTTCGTTAACTTCCCGAGCTAAAACTTCTGCTTTGTTGTAATAATCTAATGCTTCGGTAAACTTTTTCCAGCTAATGTATAATGCGCCTATATTTTTATAGGTATGCGCAATAAAACTTTTATCATTGATACTTTCCGCTTTTAACAAAGCTTCCTGATAGAGCTTAAATGCCATAACATTGTTGCCTCTGTCCGCTTCCATCCTCCCTAAAGCAAGCTTTGCTTCTATATATACTTTTGTATCATTCTTTTTTTGCGCTGTTTTAATAACTTCGTTTAACAGGATTTTAGCAGAATCGGCGTTGCCACTGCTGATGTAAGTTTTTGCGCTCTTTAACTCATCATTAAGATTATGATTTAAAATAACGCTTTGACTCTTAGCGTTAAACACAAATAGGCATCCCAAAAAAAGAGAGAAATAGAATATTTTCATTGAATAAAGTGCCTATTAATAGTTATAAAAGCATATTTGTTTACCAGCCCATTATTGAACAAGATAATAGATTATTATTAAATTTTAAATCAGCTTTTAATTTTAGTGAAAGATAATATTTAGATGGTTTATATTACTTTTCATCATACTGTTATCTGGCTAATAAAATTTTAAAAGACGCAAATGTTTGGTCGCTTTTAATTTTAAGCAAATAAACTCCATTATTAATCTGGGCAGGAATTTTTAAGCTGTTGCTGATCATTGAAGTTTTAAAAATAACTTTTCCGCTTAAGTCAATAATTTCTATGTCCAGGGTTTTAGCATTTGTTCCGTTTATATTAATGTAATCTGTAACAGGATTTGGATAAATTGAAAGTTTATTTTGGTTGGCTAAAACGAACTTTACCGATTTAACAGCAGAATATTCAAACATCGCATTATCATCTACTTGTTTCAACCTATAATAATTGTCACCGGTAACAGGCAAAACATCCCTAAACACATAATTTTTAGCTTGATTATTATTTCCGGCACCTTTTACTTCTCCAATTTTATCCCAACTTAAACCGTCTGAACTGCGTTCAATATCAAACCTATCGTTATTGATTTCGGTTTGAGTTTGCCAAGTTAAAATGCTTCCTTTTTCATCAGCTTTAGCTATAAAATTAACCAGTTTTACAGGTAATGTTGTGGGTACATCTCCGTTGGCTATCCCAATTGCGAAATCAGAAAATCCGGTAATATTTCCGGCTGTGGCCGTTGCAACGCCATTATTTTGCGAAGATGTTCCGTTTTGCCCGTAAAACGCCCATGCAGATGATGAATTTGCTCTTTTTACCACTACATAGTTTGCTGCCTGCGCATCAGTTAGGCCATTTGTATAACCTCTTCCTTCTAAATTAATCGTATAGTTTCCGCCAGTGAGCGCCGTGTTTGGCGTTACGGTCCATATTCCACTATTTAGTAACGAACTAACCATTTTGCCACCAACTGTTGTGTTTGGTGCAGTGCCGTTTATGGTTGTGTTAAAAGATGCAGTTATATTTTGCGGACCAGCTAAATTATTAGCTTGTAAAACTACTGGTGCATAACGTGTTAACGTACCTACCGGGAAAGTGTAATTTCCAGAGGCATTTACGGTACGCTTTAAGCTTCCGGCGATGTAAGCTGTTGGCGAATAATTAATAGTTGCTAAAGGATTTGTT
Organism: uncultured Pedobacter sp.; assembly: GCF_946480185.1. The sequence goes on from NZ_CAMLIG010000001.1 coordinate 127,313, forward strand.
AAGGTAACAGTTCCGCTTACAATAGTATTTGTTAACGTTAAAGAGCCACCAATTGTAGCCGTCATGGTAAAAGTTCCTCCTTTTGCAATTTCAACATCGTTGTTTACCACTACAGACGAGCCATAAAAACCCGCCGGTCCGCTAGCTCCAAAAAGCAGTTTGCCACTTCCGGATAACGGTGTGTTGCCGTTATTAAATCCCGAAAAGAAAGTTGAACCTGTAACCTCAATTATTCCGTTGTTAACAATCCCATTTGGAGAACTAAAATCTTCTGACATTTTTAAAGTTACCCCCGAAGCCACACTTAACGCCGCGGCGCTGTTTGCAGAAGAAACGCTTGATGGATAATTTGCTGTTCCGGCTACAAATTTTGCGTAATAGTTTGAGTTTGGCACTCCGGCGTCCCAATTGCCAGCAGTATTCCAATTTTGGTCGTTTGCGGCGCCTGTCCAAGTGGTGGTTAATCCCTTTACCCCAATATAATAATCTGTTATGTAAGCGGGAGGCGTTAATCCGGTAATGGTTGCGGTAATTACTCCTGCGTTTTCTGTAATGGTATAATTGCTCAACACTTCGTATCCTAATGGCCCGCCCTGTACTTTACGGAGCAGTACGTATCGCGAATGATCAACACCTCCGTTATTATAATCTCTGCCCTCAAAAGTGATATCTAAGGTGCCTGCTGTTGCAACAACATTCGGAAAAACGGACCAATCGCAATTTAAAAGTTTAGTCACCGGTACGCCATCGGCAAAAACCCCTGGATTATCCGGATTGGTGATGCGGCTGTAAAAAACACCGTAATTAGTTGTTCCGGTAATTCCATTTGTTGAGATGCTTATCGGACAATAATCTGTAGCTCCTCCGGCAGAGACTGGAAAAAAATAACTGCCTGTAGGATTGATATTTCGCACCAGTTTGTTTTGAAAAGCATTCGCTGCTGATGCTAAAGTAATACTTGCGTTTGGATTGCTTATAGTAAACTCATTACTTAAAGGCGGAATTATATAACCACTATTAATAGTGATGTTTCCGTTTACAGCAGCATGGTTTGATATAAAATTGCCAGCTTTATTAAGCTCGATGTTGTTATTTATTAAACCGCTAAATGTACTTGGAGAACTATTGGTGAACGATATTGTTCCACTTCCGCTGATGTTTGCTACAGCAGTTGTGCTTCCAAATCCTGTAAATGTACCAGAACCAACAGGCTCAATAACGCCGTTGTTTACTACGCCCAATGGCGCAGTCATATTATAAGCCAACTTAACATTAGCGCCAGACGCAACACTTAGAGATTCTGTTGCCGGAGCAAGCGGAAAAGTTTGAGGATAATTGCTTAAACCAGAACTAAAAGATGCTTTGATGCTCGAATTTGGAATTCCGTTATCCCAGTTCCCTGCATCGACCCAAATTCCGTTATTTGCCGCACCTGTCCAATTAGAAATTACAGTTCCCACGATACCGATTGCATATTGAGCAGTAGCCAAGTTTAATCCCGTTGCAGATGCGCTTGAGCTATTTCCGCTTTGTGAAGCTGTACCCGCTGTACCGTCAGATTTCCAAGGATTAGAGAACTCCGTACGATTTATCAAAAGATATTTGGAGGCATCCAAAATGGTATTTGTAGCTCCTTTTTCATCGATACTTAAATCATAAGTTCCCGAAGTAATCGCATTTGGCTGGACAGTAAAATATCCGGCATTCAAATATTTATTAACCGTTTGGGAGTTATAAGTAAAATTTGGCACCGAGCCATCTTGCGCCAAACTTCTGGAAACGGTAAATGATTGTGTACCGACTAAATTATTTGCAGTTAGGCTTACCGTTCCGTTATCAAAAGGGAAATTATAACTTCCACTTGCATTGGTATAACGGGTTAGTACCGATGTAACATAAGCATTGCCGGTAACTGTTAAGGTCGCATTGGGGTTGTACATGGTAAAACCGCTTACCGTAGTTCCGTTTGATAATATTAAATCGCCATTAAAAAAATTGTTATTGCTTAAGTAAAAATTTGGATAGCCATTAATCTCCACATTATTGTTGATGATATTGGCAAGCCCTGTTGAAAGTATGCCAACCGGGCCTCCACTTTTAAACAACAGTTTACCCGAACCCGATAAAGGCGAGTATCCGTTTGTAGAATTGCCGAAACCCGAAAAATATGATGTTCCGGTAAGCTCTATTTGTCCGTTATTTACAATTCCGCCTGTGGCAATAAAAGTTGTTGGAAGTTTTATATTTACACCAGCATCTACCTGAAGTTTTGAAGCCGTGTTAGTGGCAGTAATATTTTGGGGATAAGTGGTTTTACCGGCAGAAATGGTTGCATTTGTTCCACTTGTTGGCACTCCATTGTCCCAGTTGCCGGCATCTGTCCATAAAGAATTTCCGGCGTTACCTGTCCAGTTGGTATTTCCGTTTTCTGTCCCGTTAGCAATAGAAGCAGAACCAATACCTATTGCAAAATCATTAAACTCAGTTAAATTTTCTGAGGAAATAGCTATTAAGCCATTGCTCAAAACCGAACCGTTTATTGTTCCTCCGGTTTGTGTAGAAGAAAGTTTTTTGCCATTTAAACTCCAGGATGAGGTTGAGCTGTTTCTTCTGATAACAAGGTACTTTGTAGGGTCGGTAACGCCATTGGTATATTTTGAGGCCTCTAAGGCTAAAGTATAGTTACCGCTGGTAATTGTGGCACTTGGCGTGATGCTCCAAAATCCGGTATTAACCAATGATGAAACGGTTGAAGTACCGAAAGTCAAATTTGGTGTTGTTCCGCTTAATGAAGGATTAAAAGCTACTGAAATATTTTGTGGACCAACCACATTGTTTAAATGGATGGTTACCGGATTATACTGACTGCTCCCTCCCATCGGAAAAATATAATCTCCCGACGTATTAATCGCTCTTTTTAACGTTCCCGAAGAAATATAACTTGTTGATGAATAAGTTATAGTTGCGTTGGGATCTGTCATACTCAAGGGAGCAAGATAATATACACCTAGTTTTCCATTGGTAAGGTATAAGGAACCACCCAAAACACCTCCGTACGTATTTATTGTTCCGGATGGATAATTGATTTCTAAACTTTGTGGAATATCAAAATAAATAGTGGCCGGACTGGCGGCGGTAAAAACCAATCTTCCGTTTCCGGATAACGGAGTGCTATTGGTGTTAAAACCCTGAAAAGTTCCAGAACCTATTACTGTTAAATTTCCGTTGTTCACTAGTCCTCCTTTAGCAGAAAAAGCCATCGGTAAGCCAAAAATTGCACCTGTGTTTACTAGCAACTTCCCTGTAATGGCAGTTGTTGGGATATTTGAGGGATAAGAAGTTAAACCTCCCGGAATAACAGACTTCTCGTTACCATTGGGTACACCATTATCCCAATTACCGGTATCTGTCCAACTGCCATTTGCAGCATTTCCCGTCCAATTAGTAGTAGGTGGTAAAGTAACATTTGCTCCATTAAATTGAGCCAAGAATAAATCGTAAGGATAACTTCCGCTTGCTGTGGTATTGTAAACAGAAGAACCAGTTTTTATTGAACTCCCGAAATTTCCTCCAACAATTACCTTTCCACTCGTTGTAGTTTCAAATGTGGTGATGCCCCCGGTATTGTAAGAGCTTCCGTTAACCAAGATGCTGTTGGCGTAAACTACTTGATCTGTACTGGCATTATATTTTATGATAATTCCGGCTGATTTGGTATTGTCGGCAGGTAAGGTAAAAAAATAGTCACCAAAAACCTCTGTATATGCTTGCGTTATACCAGCTGCGTTTTCGTAACCATAAATTCCATCGCTTTTTACCCTAAAAATCCCTTTATAAGGGCTAACTGTCAAATAACGGCTGATAGTTCCAGTATTATCTAATTCAAAATATCTGTTTCCACCGTATGAGGCTGTTGATATTCCTTCAAAAGAACTACCAAAACCAGCCCCCATCTGGATATAACTTTTACCGTTGGCATCAACCGTAAAACCTAATACCACTTGGATATTTGGAATAATTTTAGTCCATCGTTTAACGCCATTATTATCTACAGAAGCCACATAAGAATACGGATCGGTAAAACCTCCGGTTGTATTATAAGCATCGCCCAAAATATTAACACTAGCCGTACCTGTATTAAAACAGGTGAAATATACATTTCCGGCATTGTCGGTAAAATCCTGATAATAAGTTCCGGAATTAGAGCCTGCACCCGTACAGTTTGCCGTCCATATCACACTACCGTCGCCTTGGTTCAACTTGTAAATATTTTTTGCATTAGCCGTACTTTCCATCACCAAGGGATTTCCGTCCGGGCCGATATTTACTCCGTTTACCTCATATAAAGGGAAATTTTCTTTTTTCCATAAAACATTTCCATTGCCATCGTACTTTACTAAAAAAGCATTGTTAGCAGTTCCGGTAGTAAGCCCCGAACCACCGATATATACATTTCCGCCAGCATCCAAAGTAATTGAGTTAACATTTTGGTTAGCCAATGTGCCATTGCCACTATAGCTTTTAAGCCAAAGTATATTTCCGGTTGAGTCATATTTTGCAACAAATACGTTCTGAAGTTCGGTTGTGCCGTTCATTGTAGAGTTTACGGTAAAACTTCCGATGGTTAAGGTTCCGTGAAAATATCCTGTGGAATAAACGTTTCCGGAGGCATCGCTTGCTATTTGCCTCACTGCCTTGCCGGGAGAACCATTTGCTGTGCCAGAAACCGACGCCCACTCCCAACCCGATCCGGTAAGCTGTGCATGCGCTGATAAATTAATCAATAGCAATAAAATGAATGATAAAAAGGAGAGCTTTTTCATGTGGATTTAGGTTTAATGCAAACGCCCGGAATGGATTTCCGAGCCTTTTTGTGGTTAATATTTAGTTGATGGTTCCTTTAAAAGTGCCTTGTTCTGCATAGGCTTCTTTACCGGCGCTATTATGAGCTACAAAATTGAAAGTGCCTTCTAAGGTTTTACCTTCTATTTTGGTGATATTGACTTCGCCTCCTCCTTGCATTGTAGTGCTGTTTTGATCAGTAGAATAAATAATTGTTCTATCGCTTACATTTGTATAGTCTTTTGTAATGGTTATTCCTCCGTTGGGATAAGCCGGGCCAAGTTTTACAGCACCAGTGGTGGTTACATCTTTTAATAAAACAATGCTAATGGACTCTTTGCCTCCATCTCTAATTCCAGAAATGGTGATGATGGTACTTCCTGCAGCCGTAACTTTTACGATCCCGGCAACAGATGATGTGAATTTTCCGGCGTTTGTGCCATCAAAGCCGTAGCCAGATGCTGTAATAGTTCCAGAAACACCAAGAGCTGATGCCGTGTCTTCGGCTTTTTTACAGCCAAAAAACAAGGCCGAAATCAATAAGGTAGTCAACAGTAAATTTTTCATCATGTTTTTTTCTATCAAATCTCGACGAAAAAATCTCTGAAATAAATACCGTTAGAGAGGCATTTTTATATCCGTACTGGTACGTAGAAAGAAATAAGATTGGTGAATTTTGCGCAGGAAGGCTGTTTACCGAGGGATATCAAATAATAAAACTCAAACCGTCATAAGCCAATTCAATACCTGCGGGCAGTTCTTTTGAAACATCTTTATATTTGCCTAAACGGTGACTGATATGGGTAAAATAAGTTTTTTCAGCTCCTATTTTTTGTGCGAAAGCTATCGCTTCTTCTAAAGTAAAATGCGAAATGTGTTTTTCTCTTTGCAAAGCATTAATGACCAATATTTTTGATCCTCTAATTTTTTCCTGCTCTGCTTCACTTACGGTTTTAGCATCAGTAATATAGGTAAAATCCTTAATTCTAAATCCCAGAACGGGCAATTTAAAATGTATTACTTCTATTGGGTTGAAGTCAATATCGCCAACGGAAAAAGGCTCACTTCCAATGGTATGCAAATCAACTAATGGAATTCCTGGATATTTAAAATCGGCAAAAATATAATTAAACTCCCGCTGAAGCGCTTTTTGAACGGCTAAATCTGCATAAATATCCATAGCAGATTTTTGCTTGAAATTAAAAGCCCTAATATCATCTAAACCTGCAATATGATCTTTGTGCTCGTGGGTAAAAACAACCGCATCCAATTTCTGTACATCTTCGCGCAACATTTGCTGCCGAAAATCTGGGCCGGTATCAATTATTACAGTTTTTTCAGCAGATTCAATCAAAATACTGCTCCGTAAACGCTTATCTCGTGGATCGGTAGATTTGCAAATATCGCAGTTACAAGCAATAACAGGTACGCCTTGTGATGTTCCGGTGCCTAAAAATGTGATTTTCAAATTTATAGTGTAACGTTAAACATAAATGAGGAATACTTTATTAAGCTACCTATTATCAACAATATAAAAATTTTGACTTTCTGCTTTTAACCTAATGCTAATTTAGTTTGTTTAATGGCATAGTAAAAGACTTTCTGCTTTTCAGAAAGCTTGCTTTCGTTTGCTTCGATATTTTTAAGCAATTCTATCAATGCAGTAATCTTGCTCTCTAAGTTAGAAAACTTATTTACCATCACAATTTTACTGTTTTCAATTAAGCAGGAACCTGTTTTAAAATTGCCTTTCTCATACCGTACTTTATAGCCTAGCTCCTTTAACAGAAGCTCTACTTTTTCTAAAGTATGGTTGGTAAAAGTAACATTCATAAAAACTCAAACTTATCTTAAATCTACCACATCAACTCCGGGATGTGCTTTGGCATTAAAAGAAAATATCGCATCGCTCACTTTCACATTAGGCGTAAAAGATTTGATGTAGTAGGTATAAACGTTCCCATTTTTATCATTTACCACAATATTAGAGATTTGCTTATTTACTTTATCAATCCTTAACTTGATCTTTGAAAATGAACGAGTTTGCAGTGGTGCAAGTTCGATATTCTGATATTTCCTTCCGCCAATAGTAGTTTCGCCTAAATACACATATTTAAAACCCTTCTCGTACATGGTAAATATTTTTGCAGGATTAATTGCGTTTGAGGTATTGTCAATCTCGCTAAGCTGAACCTCGTTATCTGCCTTTAAATAAGTCCACTGCACTTTACCGTCAGAAATTAATTCCTGATTGGCAACCGCAACTTTATATTTATTGGCTTTAGATTTTGAATATAAAACACCTGCCTGACTTTCATTAATATTAGCCTGTGGATTTTTAATGCTATAGATAAATTCCGCCTTTATTACATCGTAAGACCGGTATTTTTTACTCACACCTGCTAAGATGGCCTTTGCCTCGGGATCCGACTGTGCAAAGGATAAATTTGAAATAAATAAAAATGTTATTAACAGATAAACGATATTTCTTTTCATTATTTTAATCTTTTTTGTCCAAGTTAGACAAGAACTGTTCCAAGTGGTATTCATCCAAAATCAAAACTTCTCTGGCTTTACTACCTTCAAACGGTCCAACAACGCCCGCAGCTTCCAACTGATCAATAATTCTACCCGCTCTATTATAACCTAATTTTAGCTTCCGCTGAATTAAAGAGGTAGAACCCTGCTGGTGCATTACTATTAAACGGGCAGCATCCTCAAACATTGCGTCACGGTCACTTGGATCAAAATCTTTTACGCTCCCTCCATCGCCATCATCACCAACATATTCTGGCAATTCGTAGGCTGATGCGTAACCGCGTTGCTCTCCAATAAAATCGGTTACTCTATCTACTTCCGGAGTATCCACAAAAGCACACTGCAGACGAATTAAATCGCTACCCGTTGATAAAAGCATATCTCCCTTTCCAATCAGTTGATCTGCGCCGCCCGAATCTAAAATCGTACGTGAATCTATTTTTGAAGTCACCCTAAAAGCCAATCTGGCCGGAAAATTTGCTTTAATTGTACCCGTAATAATATTTACAGATGGTCTTTGCGTAGCCAAAACCAAGTGGATTCCAATTGCCCTTGCCAACTGCGCCAATCTGGCAATTGGCGTTTCCACCTCTTTACCGGCAGTCATCATTAAATCAGCAAACTCATCAATTACCAAAACAATAAATGGCAAAAATCTATGTCCATTATTTGGATTTAACTTACGTTTGATAAATTTCTCATTATATTCTTTTAAGTTTCTTACGCCTGCATCTTTCAATAAATCGTAACGTTGATCCATCTCGATACACAAAGAATTAAGCGTGTTAATTACCTTTTTGGTATCGGTAATAATGGCATCATCTTCACCCGGGAGTTTCGCTAAAAAGTGGCGTTCAATTTTTTTGAACAACGAAAGCTCTACTTTTTTAGGATCCACCAGTACAAATTTCAGTTGCGATGGATGCTTTTTGTAAAGTAAGGAAACCAATATGGTATTGATGCCCACAGATTTACCCTGCCCAGTAGCACCAGCAACCAACATGTGAGGCATTTTGGCTAAATCGGCAATAAAAACCTCGTTAGAAATGGTTTTACCCAAAGCAATAGGCAAATCCATAGTGGTATTCTGGAATTTTTCCGTAGCGATGATGGAGCGCATAGAAACCATTTCCGGATGCGAATTAGGCACCTCAATTCCAATAGTTCCTTTACCCGGCATTGGCGCAATAATCCTGATACCTAAAGCGGCCAAACTTAAAGCAATATCATCTTCCAGGTTCTTGATTTTCGAAATTCTTACGCCCGGCGCAGGAATAATTTCATAAAGCGTGACAGTAGGACCAATAGTTGCTTTTATCTTATCGATATCGATATTATAATTGCTTAAAGTTTCTACAATTTTGTTCTTGTTGTTCTCCAGTTCGGTAGTGTCAACTGCTATTTTGTTGGAGCCGTATTGCTCTAAAAGCTCTAAAGTTGGATTTTTGTAGGATGCTAAATCTAAAGTTGGATCGTAAGAACCAAACTGTTCCACCAAAGATTCAGCTTTAATTTCTTCTTCTGTTTTCTCAATGCTCAGCTCCAACTCTTCTGGCTCTATAATTTCCAGTTCTTTTTCCTCCGGCCTTTTAACATCCTCTACAATCGGCTTAAGCACTTCTTCAAAACCGTCATTTGCTAAAGTATTGTTAACCTCAAAACTATTCACCGGAAGCTTTTCTTCGGGTTTTGGAGGCAAGGGCGTATTAACCACTAAAGGTTTATTTATCGAATCTCTTATTATGGCGTTGTACCCCTTGGCATCAATTGGTTCCTCTTCTTGAAAATCATCTTCTTCTATATCTTCGTCAACCAAATCATTATTCACCAATGGCAAAGGTTTAACCTTCCGCTCTGGCAATTTAAAATCAATGTTGTAAGCAATAACTAAACAGGCTAAACCAGCAAATAGTAACAGTCCGCCTACTCCTGCCCTGCCTATCTGTGCCTCTAACAGCAAATTAGAATAATAACCAAATTCTCCTTCCAAATAATGTGGATATTCTGATATAAAAGCATGAAAAAAAGCGATGGTTATTGAGGTAAAAACCAAAAGAAAAAAGCAGTAAGCTAATGTTTTTGGGATAGAAAGAAGCTTTACTTTAAACAGTAAACGGTAACCTAAAATAATGAAGATAAATACAAATAAAAACGAAGCGATACCAAACCACTCGTACATAAACTGGTGTGACAGTAAAGCCCCCAATTTGCCAGCCCAATTTTGAATATCCGGATTTAAAACTCCGTTGGATTTTAACTCTGCCGCAGTTTTAAAAAAATTGCTCCAGCCTCCATTAGCATCAATCACATAGCTTTGGTCATCCTGCCAAGTAAAAAGGTACGAAGTAAAAGACACCAAAAAGTACAAAGCCAACAACAGCAAAAACAGCCCACTAATTTTTATGAACCTATCATTACTGAAATTAATTTTAGGAAAACTGCTTGCAACAGCGCCTCTTTCTGATTTTTTCCTGAAAGGCTCAGAACCATCTGTTTCCTCTCCTTTAAACGTATTTGCTCTAAATTGATTTCCTCTTCCGGGCATTCTTACTATGTATTTTCACAACAAATATAATTTAATGATTAGGCTTTGCGAACAATAATTTTGTTAATTGAATAAATGTTGTCCTTATTCATTTTAGCAAACGCAGTTTAGCATTAAAAATTGGTTTTATGCAATTGCGATTTAAATCAGCACAAAATCAGTTTATAATTCCATAAATTTAAACGATTAACAGAAATTTTATTGTTTTAAGCTTAAAAACAGCTTTATATTTTTTTCACTTGTAAATTATTTATAATATTACTTTCTTAAACCATAAACATGCCGCAAGATTTGTTAGAAGAGTTAATTATTAACAGCGATAAGGAGGGAATAAGAAAACTGCTTTTAGAAAACCCTGCCTTGGTAAACGAGATTACCAGTCATGCCGTTTCACCTTTAATGCTTTCCTGCTTTTTCCACAAGCCAGAAGCTACCGCTGTAATTTTAGAATTTGTAAAAGACATTTCTTTGTTTGAAGCCGCTTCTGTAGGGAAATTTGACGAGGTTGCGCACCAGATTTATCAAAAACCAGAAGATATCGACAAATTTTCTGAAGATGGTTTTACTGCTTTGGGACTTGCCTGTTATTTTGGAAAAGAGGAAGTTGCCCGTTACCTGGTTTTAAAAGGTGCCGATGTTAATTTACCATCCAAAAATGGATTTAATGTTTTTCCATTGCACTCTGCCGTTGCCGGAAATTTTGTAAGCGTGAGCAAAATGCTGATCGAAAATGGCGCTGAGGTTAACATTGTTCAGCAATCTGGCTTAACGCCTTTACATTCTGCCGCTCAAAACGGAAACATAGAACTCATTATTCTTTTATTAGAAAAAGGCGCAAACGTTGACACTCGAATGGAAGGTGGCAAACTGGCCGCAGATTTGGCCAAAGAAAAAGGTTATAATGAGATTGCGGAGATTTTGAGTTAAACCATTAATAAACTCATTAAAACCTAAAAGCCCGACTAAAATTAATTTTAGTCGGGCTTTTTATAGGATGATTGTTTTATTCCTCAGAAAATACGTGTCTAATATCTGGTCTTAAATTATAAGCTGATGCCATTACTTCGCCATAAGCACCTGCCGTTCTTAAAGCAATTAAATCTCCTCGTTTGGTTTCTGGCATTTCAACATCTTTACCAAAACAGTCTGATGATTCGCAGATTGGTCCAACAACATCGTAAGAAACTGCACCGCCAGAATCATCTAGCTTGCTAATATTTTCAATTTTATGATAAGCCTGATATAAAGCTGGACGCATCAGTTCCGTCATCCCGGCATCTAAAACGGCAAAATTCTTTTTAATTCCGTTTTTAATATATAAAACTCTAGAAATCAAACTGCTACACTGCGCAACTAAAGCTCTGCCTAACTCAAAATGAACTTCTTGGTGGGGTTTTACAGTTAAAAAATCATTAAATATTTTAAAATAAGCATCAAAATCGGAAATTGGGTTTTCATCTGGATGGTGATAATCCACACCTAAACCGCCACCAACGTTTAACACTTTTACAGGCATTCCGCGTTCCTCAAACCAAGCTTGCATTTCGTTCACTTTTACACATAAACTCTTGAAAACGTTCATGTCTAAAATCTGTGATCCCACATGGAAATGAATCCCTAAAAAAATCAAGTTTTCACATTTTTTCAGCATCTCGGCTACAGCCGGCAAATCCCAAGAGTTTATCCCAAACTTGTTTTCATCCAAGCCAGTAGTAATGTAATGATGTGTATGCGCATCCACATTTGGGTTAATTCTAATGGCAACTTTAGCCGTTTTCCCTTTTGCTTTCGCCAGTTCGTTAATTACCTCTAATTCTTGGATAGACTCCACATTAAAAGCAAAAATATCCTGATCTAAAGCGTAATTGATTTCCCTATCAGATTTACCAACACCTGCAAAAACCACTTGATTTGGCGTAAATCCAGTTTCAATGGCTTTTTTCACTTCGCCGCCAGAAACACAATCGGCACCAAAACCCTGCGCTTTAATTGTTGCCAAAACCCTATCGTTAAAATTGGATTTTAAGGCAAAATGTACATGATAGTTATATTGATTTGCTGCTGCAGCACACGTTACCAGAGTGCGTTTAAGCAACGCTAAATCATAATAATAAAACGGAGTTTCTTTATTTTCAAAAGAATCAACAACTTTTTGGTTAAACATCTTTGTCATTCTTATTCAAATAAACGGTTGTGTAAACTTCTTAAAGTTTCTACTTTATCATCAGTTTTCACCAAAAAAGAAATATTATAATTACTGCCACCGTAAGAAATCATACGTAACGGTATATGCTTTAACGATTCAAAAACGCGAGCAGCAAAACCATGCGAACTTGCGCCTAAATCACCCACTACGCAAATAATCGACTGATTTACGTCCACCTCAACAATTCCAAAATCGCTCAGTTCTTTCGTGATTTCCCCCAAATAACGGGTGTCATCAATCGTTACCGAAACTGCCACCTCAGAAGTGGTAATCATATCTATTGGTGTTTTGTAACGTTCAAAAACCTCAAAAACACGACGTAAAAATCCGTAAGCCAAAAGCATGCGGCTACTTTGTATTTTTATAGCCGTGATTCCGTCTTTTGCAGCGATAGATTTAATCTTTCCTTTTTCGCTATCCGCGGAAATTAAAGTCCCAAAAGCTGTTGGATCCATTGTATTCAACAATCTTACCGGAATTTTATATTTCTGTGCTGGAAAAACCGACTGTGGATGCAAAATTTTAGCACCAAAATAAGCCAACTCTGCAGCCTCATCAAAAGACAAACGGGCAATTGGTTTTGTGCCTTTTACAATTCGTGGGTCGTTGTTGTGCATTCCGTCAATATCTGTCCAAATTTGAACTTCTTCGGCTTTAATTCCTGCTCCTATTAAAGATGCGGTATAATCACTTCCTCCTCTTCTTAAATTATCAATCTCGCCAAAAGAGTTTCTACAGATAAAACCTTGCGTAATAAAAAGGTTTACGGCTTTATCGTTATCCAAAAGTGGCTGTAAATGCTCGGTGATGTAATCAACAATCGGTTCATTATCTTCATCAATCTTCATGAAATCCAACGCCGGCAATAATACGGACGGAACGCCAATTTCTTTTAAATAAATATGATAAAGCGTTGTTGATAATAACTCGCCTTGAGCCAAAACAACTTTCTCTTCTACTGCGGTAAACAAATCTTTTGAAAAATCGTAAAGAATATCAAAATGATAGTCAATCACCTCTTTTCCTTGAGCCAAAAACTCAGGCTTGCTTAACAATTCCTTTATAAAAACTTCGTACTTATCTTTTAGCGTTTTAATTAAATCATTCGCTTTCTGTTTATCTGAGGCTAAAAATGCCTGAGAAATTTCCACTAAGTTATTGGTTGTACCAGAAACCGCTGATAATACCACAATCTGTTTTTCTGCTGGATTAATGATATCCAACAATTTTTTCATCCGCTCCGGACTACCTACAGATGTCCCTCCAAATTTTAAAACTTTCATTATTTAATATGATAAAATCTTAATTTTTATACTGTTTTTAAACGCGGGCTAAAATAGCTAAAAGCTTTATATTATGGATAACGAAAAACCAATAATATTAAACTGATTAACAATTTACCGTAAAATTTAACTGTTATTTCTTTGAGTGATGATATTTACTCAAAAAAAGAAGAAAATGTAGCTGACTTTTGACTAACAAACCTAGCTATTTAGTCAAAACGGTTAAATCATAAACGTTTCGCCTTCTTGCGCTAGATACGTTTGAGGAAAAACCTCTCTGGCTTCCAACAACATTGGCGATAAATCGCGATAGCGAGCAGAAAAATGACCAATCAGTAGCTTTTTAACGTTTCTTTCTTTGGCAATTTTCGCAACTTCATAAGATGTGGTGTGGAATGTTTCCTTAGCTCTATCTACCATATCATGCATAAATGTAGATTCATGATAAAGTGTATCAACACTTTCTAAATGTTCATCGTAAGAACCGTCGGCAACGGTATCAGAACAGTAAGCATAGGCTTTAGGTTCATCAGGGTCTAATGTTAAATCAGCAGCTTTGTGCTTTACGCCTGCTTCGTCAATAAAATCGATCCCTTTTTTTAATAGCGCATAATATTGCTGGGGAATTTTTAGCTCTTCCGCTTGTACTTTGTCTATTTTCCTGAGTCGCTCTTTTTCTCTAAAAATAAAACCAGTGCAAGGGATTCTATGGTTTAAAACAAACGTTTCCACTGTTAAATCACTGGTGTCTAAAATAACTTCCCGTTCTTTTGTTTGGGTAAAGTTATATTCTATCGGAAATTTAATGATGGTACCGGAATGTTTAAACTGAAGATCTAAGATTTCTTTAATTTCTTTTGGAGCGTATAAATACAGCGGTTTTGTTCTGCCGTTTAAATGCATGGATGAAATTAGTCCGATCAATCCAAAAAAATGATCGCCATGTAAATGGCTGATAAAAATATGATCTATTTTATGATACTTAATTCCATAACGGAGCATTTGCTGCTGAGTGCCTTCGCCGCAATCAATCATCATTAGCTTTTCGTTAATATTTAGTATCTGAGAAGTAGGGTTTCTATGAAAAATAGGTGTTGCCGAACTACTGCCCAAAATCGTTACCTCAAATTTCATCTGTTCGGATATATTTTTTCGGAGATAGAATGATCTCTTCTTAGCTTTCTTTCTTTAATTCTTTCTCGATTTCTTCCATAAAAATCAGATCAATAGCTTCTTCAACACTAGGCACAATGGTAATCACGTTATCTAACTGAGAAATGGTAATTAACCTTGAAACTGCATCGTTAATGCCTGTTAAAATAAACACACCTTCTGCATTTTTACACAAGCGATGACCAACTAAAAGACTGCTTAAACCGCTGGAATCAGCATATTTAACTTCAGACATATCTAAAATTATATTGCGCTGCCCTTCTGTATTGGTTAAAATTAATTCTGACTTTAATTTAGGCGAAACCAATGAGTTTAGTTTCGTCTCATCCAACTTAAGTAAGATATATTTTTCGTGTTTATCTACGGTGAATTTCATATAGTGACTTATTTGTCTAAGTTAGTTTATTTTCTTTTAAAAAAAAATATAAATATTAAAGACCCTCCAAAGCAGTTAAAATGTTTTCTTCTACCCTCACATAAACATCATCTGCATCTTCCTTAACAAAAGCATTACCTGTAATTTTCTCATAAAGCTCTATGTATCTGGCCGATATAGACGCCACCCTTTCCGCATCCATAAATGGCACTTTTTGCCCATCTTTTCCTTGAAAACCGTTTTCAATTAACCATTTGCGTACAAATTCTTTTGATAATTGCTTTTGTGGCTCGCCTTTATCTTGTAATTCTTGGTAACTATCTTTGTAAAAATATCTTGAAGAATCTGGTGTATGTATCTCGTCAATTAAATAAATTACATCATCAACTTTTCCAAATTCATATTTCGTATCTACCAAAATTAATCCTCTTTCTGCTGCAATTTCGGTTCCCCGTTTGTACAATGCCCTGGTATAGCTTTCTAATTTTAAATAATCTTCTTCGCTAACAATACCTCTCTCTAAAATTGCTTCTCTTGAAATATCCTCATCATGCCCAACGGATGCTTTGGTTGTTGGTGTAATAATAGGTTGTGGTAATTTATCGTTTTCTTTTAAACCTTCTGGTAATTTAACACCACAAATTTCTCTTTTACCTAGTGCATATTCGCGGGCGGCATGGCCGGCTAAATATCCTCTAATTACCATTTCAACTTTAAAAGGTTCGCAAATAGTACCAATGGTCACACTTGGGTCTGGCACTGTAACCACCCAGTTCGGCACAATGTCTTTTGTAGCTTCTAAAAATATGGCCGCAATTTGGTTTAAAACCTGTCCTTTATAAGGGATAGCTTCTGGCAAAACCACATCAAAAGCAGAAATTCTATCGCTTACCACCATTACCAAATATTTATTGTCAACAGTATAAACGTCTCTTACTTTGCCTTTGTAAAACCCTGTTTGTTTAGGGAGTATAAAATTTGTCTCTTTTATTGCTTGCATTTTATTTTAGATGTGAGTAGTGAGATATGAGAATTGAGAACTTTTAAAATCTGCAATTCCACATCCATACCCATTATTTAATTATTTAGATATGAGTAATGAGATATGAGAATTGCAGATTTTAAAATCTGCAATTCCACATCCATACTCATTATTAATTATTTCTTTTTTATGAAATATAAACCAAAATTCATTTTGCAAATCCTCTCATATCTCATATCTAGCATCTTAAATCTAAGCTACTGTATGTCTCCGTAAGCTTCTAAAATTTTAACCACTAATTTATGGCGAACCACATCTTTACCGCTTAAATAAATAATATCAATTCCTTTAATACCTTCTAAAATACGAAGTGCATTAAATAAACCTGACATTTGCTTTTTAGGTAAATCTACCTGAGTAACATCACCGGTTACTATAAATTTAGCAGAAGGGCCCATACGCGTCAAAAACATTTTCAACTGCATATCCGTTGCGTTTTGTGCTTCATCCAAAATTACAAAACAATTATCTAATGTACGCCCACGCATAAATGCCAAAGGTGCAATTTCTATTGTTCTGTTCTCTAAATATAATTTTAGTTTGTCAGGAGGAATCATATCATCTAATGCGTCATAAAGCGGGCGCAAGTATGGATCTATTTTTTCCTTCATGTCACCCGGTAAAAAGCCTAGATTCTCTCCTGCTTCCACCGCCGGACGCGTTAAAATAATACGTTTGATCTCTTTATTTTTTAAAGCCCTAACTGCCAATGCAACTGCCGTATAGGTTTTACCTGTACCAGCTGGACCGATGGCGAAAATCACATCATTTTTATTGATGCTACCCACCATTTTGCGTTGATTATCAGTTCTGGCTTTCACCATAATCCCGTTAGGACCAAAAACAATTACCTCAGATGAGGCAGTTGCTTCTGTTGAACCTCCTTCCGCAGTGTCTGATTTTGGAAGAGGCCTCGCATTTTCCCCTAAAATGGATTCAATATCATTAGTGGACAAATTTTGGTATTTATCCAAATGATTAATGATTGCGGTAAGCTTAGTATTAAAGTGATTTATTTCTTGCTCGTCGCCTAAAACTTTCACTTCATCACCCCTGGCAACAACCTTAAGTTTTGGAAAAGAACGTTTTATCAACTCAAAATACTCATTATTTGGTCCCCAAAGCACTGCTGGGTTCACTGCTTCTAAAGTAATTATCAGTTCGTTCAATGTATAGATTTTATGTTTCTGATATGAATGTGAATTAAAAATTTAATATTTGTAGCATTAATCTTGTGATACAAGATTAAGAATAAATATTCATAATATTAATGGCAATTATTACTTTAACCACAGATTTAGGTTATAAAGATTTTTATCAGGCAGCGCTTAAAGGTAGTATCTTAAATACGTTGCCGTCCGTTAACATTATTGACATTACGCATGAGATTGAGGCATTTAATATTTCAAAAGCAGCCTTTCTTTTAAAAAATTGCTTCCACTATTTCCCTAAAAATACCGTTCATTTAATT
This sequence comes from uncultured Pedobacter sp., assembly GCF_946480185.1. Next base: position 144,789 of record NZ_CAMLIG010000001.1, read on the forward strand.
GGGATTGATACCGTTTACAGTTCGTCCAATAAATATTTGGCAGTAAAATACCGCGATCATTTTTTTGTAGGTTCTGATAATGGCATATTTTCCCTGATTTTTGAGGAAACGCCGCAAGAAGTTGTAGAGTTGAATATTTTACAGGATTTAAAGTTTCTGCATTTTCCTTTGGCAGATATTTTTGTAAAAGCAGCCTGCCATTTAGCATCAGGAGGTGCATTAAAAGACATTGGAGAAACCACTTTTGAAATAGAAGAAAAAATGAATTTTCATCCGGTGATTGAAAAAAACATTATCAAAGGAAGCGTTATTTTCATCGATTCTTTTGAAAACGTAATCACCAATATCACCAAAGATTTGTTTAACAAAGTACAGGCTGGCAGAAAGTTTGAACTGCATTTTAAACGTGGAGAATCCATCAACCAGCTCTCTTGGCATTATGACGAGGTTCCGGAAGGTGATAAATTATGTTTATTCGGGATATCAGACCATTTGGAGATTGCAATTAATAAAGGAAACGCCAGCGGATTATTGGGATTAAAGCCGAATGATACAGTTTTGATTGAATTTAAAAAAGATTAGCAATTTATTAAAAGCTGAAATTAAACGGCTTTGAACACCTAAATAAAGCGCAATGAAAGTATTTGTAGTTATCTTATTAACAATATTCACATTACCGGCATTTTGTTTCCAAAACTCTGATAGTTTGGCGTACCAGCTGCAGCGGAATAAAATAAATTCAATGCTGAATGCCCGCGTAGCTAAGTTTGGACAATTCACTGAAAGTTTAAGTCAGAAAACTGGGATTTTTGGTTTTAAAACCAAAAAAGACATGCAAAAAAGCATGGACATTTTAACGCAAATTATAGAAACCGACAATTCCATTTTAAAAGAAACCAAAACTTTGGTGGATTTTAAAACCTACCAACAAGACAAGGTAGTTTCCGAGTCGAAAGAATCGGAAGTTAGAAATGTAGCATACATGCGCACCATTAACAAACTACAAACCCAAAACGAAACCTTAAACAAAGACCTTCAGGAAGTTAGGCATGGTAAAAAGTTTTATCAGTTGGTATCTTTCGCATTGGCACTGGCTATCATCAGTTTTGCACTGTTTGTGTTCCGTAAAATTTCATCAAAACAAAGACAGTAAGCCAAATTATATCTTAGTTTTGTTGCCATTGTACCGGAATTATTTTTCGTTGCAAATTAGTAACACACCTAGTAAATGGCCAGAAACGGATTAAATAGCAGTTCCACTCCTGCTCAGGAGTTCACAAAATCAAAAATCAACAAAGAAAATCTTCAGAAAATAAGTGCTTTAATAGCTTACCTAAAACCTTACAAAGGTAAATTTGCTATTGGGATGATATTTTTGCTATTATCAAGTGTGGTTGGTTTGGCATTTCCGGCGATCATTCAGGTAATGGTTGATGTAGCAACGGACAAAGCACCAAAATACGGCTTGCCAAACTCTATAAATGACATCGGTTTAATTGCCTTCGCTATTTTATTTGTACAAGCATTTGTTTCCTTTTTTAGGATAAGATTGTTTGTTGAAGTTGCAGAAAAAGCTTTGGCCGATATCAGACGTGACACCTATTTTCGGATGGTTACTTTACCGATGAACTTTTTCGCTAACCGCAGGGTTGGTGAGTTAAACAGCAGAATATCGGCAGATTTATCACAAATACAAGATACTTTAACTACCACTTTGGCAGAAATGATTCGCCAAATTATTCTATTAGTGGGAGGCATTGGAATTTTGGTTTATGTATCGGGCAAACTGACTTTATTTCTTTTGTGCATTTTACCTGTGATTGTTATTGCTGGCGTTTTCTTTGGTAAAGCATTGCGTAAGATATCTAAAAGTGCGCAAGATAAATTGGCAGAATCTAACACTATTGTTGAGGAAACTTTACAGGGAATTTCAAACGTAAAAGCTTTCGTTAACGAAGCTTACGAGGCTAATAGATATGACAAAAGCCTTCGCGAAGTTGTTCAAATTGCATTAAGAGGCGCAAATTACAGAGGAATGTTTGCCTCATTTATCGTTTTCTGTTTATTTGGAGCAATAATGGGCGTTTTATGGTACGGAACATTTTTGGTAAAACAAGGTGATTTATCTGTTGGCGATTTATTGGCTTACGTATTTTATTCGTTTTTTGTAGGTGCAGCAATGGGCAGTTTTCCAGAGCTTTATGCCAACGTACAAAAAGCCATCGGCGCTTCCGAAAGAGTTTTGGAGATTTTAGATGAGGAAAATGAACCTATATCTATAAATCACACAGACAACCAAATTAAACATATTTTAAAAGGAAACATCAGTTTCCAAAATGCTTTTTTCAACTACCCATCTCGTCCGGATATTGCAGTTTTAAACGGTGTTTCTTTTGAAGCTAAAGCAGGAGAAAAAATTGCCATAGTTGGTCCTTCTGGTGCCGGGAAATCAACCATCGCCAGCTTAATTTTAAGATTTTACAACTTACAGAAAGGTTCAATTTTGTTTGACGGGCAATCCATCAAAGATTTTGCAATAACCGATATCAGAAACCAAGTGGCCATTGTACCTCAGGACGTTATTTTGTTTGGTGGAACCATTAAAGAAAATATCGCTTACGGAAAACTCAGCGCAAGCGATAAGGAAATTATGGAAGCCGCAAAAAAAGCCAATGCCCATCAGTTTATTTCGGGCTTCCCCGAAGCTTACGAAACTGTTGTTGGCGAGCGAGGTGTTAAATTATCTGGAGGACAAAGACAGCGTATTGCTATTGCAAGAGCTTTGTTAAAAGATCCGGCTATTTTAATTTTGGATGAAGCCACGTCTTCTTTAGATTCTGAATCAGAGAAATTGGTACAAGAAGCATTAGAGATTTTGATGAAAAACAGAACTTCCATCATTATTGCTCACCGACTTTCGACCATTAGAGAAGCGGATAAAATCATCGTTTTAAACCACGGACAAATTGCCGAAAGCGGAACCCATAAAGAGCTATCGCAAATTGAGGAAGGTTTGTACAAACGCCTGAGCTCATTACAATTCGAATATTCTTCATAATCAAGAGTAGATGAAGTTGACCATTTGGGGCGCCGCCGAGCAAGTTACCGGAAGTATGCACTTATTGGAAGTGAACAACTACCGTATTTTAGTGGATTGCGGTTTAAATTACGAAGGCGGCGTGGAGCTTGCAGAGAATGAAAATTTCCCTTTCTCGCCGGCAGATATTGATGTGGTGGTTTTAACCCATGCACATATTGACCATAGTGGCAACATCCCAACTTTAATAAAAAACGGTTTTGAAGGGCAGGTTTTATGCACCTACCCAACTGCGGATTTAATGCAATTGCTCCTCTCCGACTCGGTAAATATTTTTATGCGCAAGCAACAAGATAAAAAACGTGGTCGTGGAAAATTCAAGAAAAACAGATTTATCAACCACAATCAACCTTTATATTTACAAAGGCATGTAAATGATACGGCCGACAAAACCGTGGCAATTGCGTTTAACAAACCTTTTAAAATCAATAAAGACATTACATTAAAGCTTGTACCAACCGGACATTTATTGGGCGCTGCCGCAGCACATTTTACGATTAACGATAATGGCGTAGAAAAAACAATTGCTTTTAGCGGAGATATCGGCCGGAAAAATTATCCGGTTTTAAATGACCCTGAATTTTTGCCAGAAACGGATTATTTAGTTTGCGAATCCACCTACGGCGGCCGGTTCCATAGCACCACGGCAAACCTACAAGATACTTTAATCAACGTAATTACTGAGGCCTGCATTGACCAACCCGGGCGATTAATTATACCCGCGTTTAGCGTTGGCAGAACACAATCACTGGTGTTTTCATTGAATAATATTTTTTCAACGGGCTTGCTTCCCCCTATTCCGGTTTTTGTAGATAGCCCAATGGCTACAATGGCTACGGATATTTATCGTAAACACCATAAATATGTAAATAACGAAGCAAAATCTTTTTACAAACAACATGGTAACGAGTACGAGTTTGAAAACCTAAACTACGTTCGGGAGTTGAAAGAAAGTAAGGAAATCTCAAACCATTTTGAACCTTGCATTATTATTTCTTCCGCGGGAATGTTGGAAGGTGGAAGAATCCAAGATCATATTTTTAGAAATATAGAAAACCTTTACGCTACGCTTTTTTTTATTGGCTTTTGTGCAAAAGGTACTTTAGGGCATCGTTTGCTACGAGGCGACCCGTTTGTGAACATTAAAGGAAGAGAACTTTCGGTAATGGCTACCATCAAAAAAACAGATTTATTGAGCGGACATGGCGATCATTCTGACATAATGGTATATGTTTCAAGAATCCCAAACCGTTCTTTAAAAAAAGTTTTTCTGGTGCATGGCGAACGCGAAAGCATGGAAGCGCTAAAAGTAAACCTAGAATTGAACAAACTGGAAGTTATCATCCCACAAAAAGGCGTTTGCTTTGAAATTTAGCTAACTCAGGGTATTTTATATTCTGATACTTTAATGCTGACCAATTATGCTTCAGATAAAAAAAGCTTTAAATCATCAACCATTAACGGTTTATTAAGGAAACCCTTAACATTCTCATACGTTGAAGCTTTTACCCGATCTTGCGGGTTAATTGACGAGGAAACAATAATTACTGTGTGATGCAACAACATATCCTGCATGTGTCCCAAAAATTCCCATGCGTTCATTTCGGGCATATTTATATCTAAGAGAATAAGATCTGCTTTATTAGTTTCTAAATATTTAAGGGCTTCCTTTGGGTTATTGAAAGAAAGGCGTTCAATATTTTTATTTACTTTTTCTATCATTCTGCTGTTAAGCATGGTTACAATAGGTTCATCATCTATTAAGATAATCCGCTTTATTTCTCTTTCTTGACTATTATTGAATTCCATCTCTTGATTATCGGATATCAGTTTACTTAGTACATGGATAACATTATCCAAAATCTCTGCCTGATTTTGGATGTTTTTAAACAGATACTTTGCTTCCGAATAAATTTCATCATCAAAATCTTCAATTAAACTGGAAAGCCCCAAAATATTTGTTAGCGGTGCTCTTAATTTATGAGAAGTAAGAAAAGCATATTCCTGTAAGGTTTTATTTTTATTGATAAGCGCAAAATCCTTGCTTTTTTGGCCCGATATATTCCTAATAATAATTGATACACCGAACAATTTATCATCAATGCATACTGAGTTAAAGTTAAACTCTAGCCATGTAGTAGTATTATAAGTAACATTAAAAAACTCAATTTCTTCAACATGTGCTTTTTTACTTAAGGCTATTTTAAAACATTTCGAAAATATATTTTTGTATTCTTCTGGGATGTAATCTAAAATGTTTGTGTTTTGAATTAATTCTTCTGAAGTGTTTTTAAAATAAATCGATTTAGTAGTTTCATTAAAAAAAAGAATTCTGTAATCAGGGCTAATTAATATATAATATTCACTAACGGCACTGTCAAAAACAGCCATAAGCTCTGCAGCTGTTAGTAAAGATTCATTAGGCTTTTGCATAAAGGAATGGAGTGCTGAATTGTGTTTTTATATTTTAATTTAGGATAAATTGAAGCAGAAAATCATTATAATTATTGTTCAAATGCTTCAAATTGTTTTTATATAATTTTGTAAATTTATAGGTATAAGCATGCAAGAAATAACAACAACGAAATTAGCTATTATAAAATATTAATGCAAGAAATAGCGTCAAAAAAAAGACTTGGCAATAGATTGAAATTTTTACGAATTACAGAGCAACTATCTCAAGAAGAGCTGGCTAATATTCTAGGAATTTCAAGAAGCAACTATTCACAAATCGAGCTAGGAAAGCAGTATCCTACCTATCAATCATTGCATTTACTGTGTAAACATTTTAATAAAGATTACAACTGGATTTTAAACAGTGAAGATGATGAACCTGAGCTTTCGGTAAAACAAACAACATCGGTTGGTAAACGAAATTTCTTTCCTTTTGTTGATTTAGTAACCGCCCAATATCACAAAAAATATATTACCAAATTTAATGACAACAATTTTATAGAGAAACTGCCCCAAATCTCTTTCCCTGTTTTAGATTTAGAAACTAAATTGAGAGCTTTTGAAATTAGTAAAAACTTAAAAGATTTAAATTTAGCTAAAGAAGATATCGTCATCTGCTCAAAAGTAGAAAACCTTCAAACAATAGATTTTCGCCATATTTATCTTGTTGTAAACAAAGAAAAATTGATATTTAGCAAATGTGCCTATAATTTAGCAAACGAAAGTGTGCTTATCATTAGCAAATTTAAACACGAGCAATTAAACAAATCAGAGATTAATGAGCTTTGGAAAGTTCAATCAAAATATTCATCAACTTTTGGTGTGGAAGAGCAGGAATTAGAACTACAGACAGAAAAATTCGAAACCATTTTAAACGAATTAAGAAATGAGATCCTTAAATTCAAGTCTTCTGTTTCAGTGAAAAACAGAAAAATTGAACTTAAATAGCTACTTAAAAAGCTTGTTTTTTAATTTGTTAATGACCTCTGAGCTGTTTTTAAGGTATATTAAAACCATTTTAGAAAAGTATTACTTTTAAAACTTCACGCCCAGCACAAACTCATGCGAGCCAGAATTAATGGTTTTGATAACAGAAATGTTGCTTTCATAAGAATAGCCAACAGCTAACATTTTATTAACAGTAAAACCTGTCAGTACCGAAAAAGAATCATTTTTCCGAAACGAACCACCCAACCAAAAGTTGTTTCTAAAAGAAACTTTCAGATTTAAGTCAAACGAAGTAGGAAAAGGCGCAACGTACTTGGCCATAATTGATGGGGTAACAGAAACATCTTCGCCAATAAAAAACCGGTAACCGCCCGTTAGAAAGTAATGTTGTACCTCGGCACTTTTATCAGAAATATTATTAAACGAGAGTTTTTGTTTGATGACCTGTTGCATAGATCCGCCGAAGAAAAACTGAGACCCATAAAAATAAAAACCCAGGTTAACATCAGGCGTCCAGTTTATTACTTGCCCGCTAGTTACTACCGGGTCATTTGGATCTTCAAAAACCAAATCGGCAGTGTTCAAGTCAATCCTGCTTACACCTGCTCCTACTCCAAAAGAAAGATTTGCAATATCGCCCACCATTAAATGGTAAGCATAGGTAAGGTTGGCTGTTGTACGGTTAATTGGACCCGTATTATCATTTATAAAACTTAGGCCCACACCGTGATGATTATCAGACGACACGTAAGAATCTTTATCAGACCGAGTATAAGGTTCTTCAACTCCAAAATCAGCAGAGCCAGCAGTTAACACACTGCCATCAATATTTAATGGTGTACTCACGGTCAAATAAGCAGTTTTTGGAGCGTCTTTTATTCCTACCCATTGGTTACGGAAACCCATTTTTGCATTTATGCCTTTATACATTCCTGTTAAAGCAGGGTTAATGATTTCCATATTCTGCAGATACTGCGTATAATATGGCCTTTGCTGGCCAAACGCCACATTGGCTAAGAGAAGGAAAATTAATATTAATTTCTTCATCCTACCTAAGCAAAGTTACAGAACCTGTATAGCGATTACGCCCGTTATTAGGTTCGATAATGTAATAGTAAACCCCAACCGGTACATCAACATTATGGAACCTGCCGTCCCAAGGTGTGGTATATTGGTTAGAGAAAAACACCTGTTGACCGCCCCTATTAAAAATACGGATAGTGGCTTTTACGAAAGTCTCTAAGTATTTGATAGACCAAGTGTCATTAATGCCATCTCCATTTGGAGAAAACACATTTGGTATCATTGGATCAATGTGCACCGTTACATTTACTTCATCAGCAACAGCGCAACCATCTTTAGAGGTGACTACTAAAGTATATTTAGTTGATTCCGTTGGCGATGCAATTGGGTCAACAATAGTATCGTTACTTAAACCTATTGCCGGTGTCCATTTGTATTTAATGTTATTGCCTGTAACCTTAGCTTTAATTTGCTTTTCGCCGGCCAATAAAATATCTAAATCTGCACCAGCATCTACTGTTGGGATATCAAATACTTTAATAGTATTTGACGTAATTTCTTGACAGCCTTTAGTTGAAGTAAAAGTATAGGTTATAATATGACTCCCTACGCCAGCTAAAGCAGGATCAAAAAAATCACCTACAACGCCTTCCCCATCTAACTTTGCGGTGCCTTTTATTCCGGTTATTTCTTTTGCCGTCGACAATAAAAATTTTGGCGTATTTAAACATACCGGATCAACATTATCAAACTTAACCTCCGGACTGCCGTGTACGGTTATTGTTACCGGGATAGATTCCTGGTAACAGGATTGCCCTGAGTACGCCTTAAAAACCACTTGATAATCTTGGTCCAAGGAGGAAGATGGGTATTTATGGGTATAAATTTTATTCAACTCGGGAGCATTATCGGTAAAAACCACCGGTGTGCCTCCAGCTTTATTTTCGTAAATGATCTCTAATTTAACAATGTTTCCAAATACAATTGTGGATGTATTTTTAAAATTCACCTCGGTATTGCTACATAAATTATCCTTATCTAAAACCTCAAAGCTTACTTTAGGGTTTGAGCCACTTATGGTAATGCTTTTTGTTAAAGTTGTTGTACAGCCTTCGGCAGAAGTGGCTTTTAAAGTTACGTTATAAGTTCCTGTGCTTAAATATCTGTGCTGTGGATTTTGTTTCACGCGTTCAATGGCATCAACAGCACCATCACCAAAATCCCATAGCCATGCACTTACATTTCCCGTTTTTATTTGTCCTTGAAAAGCAACCAAATCATTTATACAAGACCCTGGATCAGGGAAATCTATCTCAGGAGGATCTACAATTTTAATTGTTTTATTGATTGATTCTGTACATCCAGTTTGAGATGTTGTGTTTAGGGTGACTTTATAACTACCGCTTTTAGAAAAAACATGGAAGGGATTTTTATCACTTGATGTGGTTCCGTCACCAAAATCCCATAACCAACCGCTTATCCCATCTGTTGAAGTACTCTGATCTACAAAAGATATGCTGGAATTGGTACATAAAGGGCTAACAATTTCAAACTCATTAACCAAAGGTTTAATAATTGAAATATCTTTTTCGGTCACCAAAGAGTTACATCCAATTTTGCTGGCTAAACTCAATTTAACTTTATAAGTCCCTAAGGAAGCATAAGTATGCGACGGACTTTGTTCGGTAGAGGTACTTCCGTCCCCAAAATCCCAGAGCCAAGAAATAACAGGTTCTCCAATATTTTTTTCTACATAAGTAAATTTAGCAGCCTTGGTAATACAAACTTTGGCAGGAGCCGTAAATTCTGCAATAGGCAAATCACTCACTTCAAAAGTGAAATTTATCTTTTCCTCATCTATAGTTGAACATACGTTTGCACCTACAGGAATACTAGATGTAATAACAATGTTTTTTGTTCCGCTACTTGTGAAAACTTTATTGGCAGATAGTTTAAACTGATACAATAATTTTTTATTGACGACAACTTGTGTATAGCTAGGTTGGTTTTGAACAAAGGGGGTCGTGTTTGCTTCTAACTGCCAGACCAATTTAGTGGGAATGTAAGGCAATAGCAACTTAAAATCATAGGATTGGTTAACACAGGCCTCTTCAACAATATCGTCTGTACCGTATTTTAGTGCGTTAACTATAGTGGTAGCAGCTAAACTTGTGCCTGCCGAATAAGCATAAGATTCTACCGGACCAAATCCATAAGCCATTGCGTTAAACCCTGTATCTGCCGCCAAACTAAAATTAGAGCCTAAACCTGTTAAAGCAATCTGTGCATAAGAATAATCGGCGTTCGTTGGCACAGGAGCAAAACTGGCTGAAAAACTGGTTTTATTAATGGTAAATGACGGAACCTTTGCGGTAGGAATAACAACATTCAAATATTGTTCTGTAATGGCCAGTTTAGATGAAGAATATAGGGTAATTTTATCTATGCTATATTCCAGTGGATTTAATATCACCATATCAGGATCACCCACAACGTTATCCGCAAACTGGTTTCTAGTATCAGAGCAAAACTGACTGATGGCAAACTGTGCAACTGATATGGGTTTATCTGCCGTAATTAAAGAGACTGAATAAATTGGTGGCGAAGAATAGAAACTGCCTGCATTTAAAACCGTGGTTACGCCGTTTACATTAACTGTAGTGTTATCTTCTGAAGCAATTACTCTATAAATACTCCCTGCGTTTCTGTTATAGAAGGGAACTAGCGGAAAAGTTTTTCCCCAACTTTCAATAGGATAAAGCTGTTGTAAAAGCGGGTCTAATGACGGATGGTCGGGAAAAACATCACAGGTAGGTGTATTAATTGCTATACCGGAACTTCCGGAAAAAACCGCAATCCGCTTACATCCGGAAGTTACTGAATCAACCTCTACTTGCGTTCCGGTAATATCCTGAAGATTCTGATATTGATAAACGTCGCCAACATTAACTAATGTTTGAGAAAATGATGGCTGTGGAACCCCATTTACAACAGGCTTGATATTAATAGTTGTATTTGGTTCTACGGCCACAACTTCTAACTGAGAATGAAAAGTTGGATCTCCTGCTGGGAGTTGATTATAAGCCATTGCAAAATGCTTTCTTCCTAAAGCTTCATAAGGTAAAACTAAGGTAGCTGCAGATCTGAAACCTGCAAAAACGTGTGCATAAACCACAATCTTAGCTTGCCCATCGTCCACTTTTACCCTTATGCCTTTGTTTTTTGATATTCCAGTACCTGTTCCAATAAAAGAAACATTCCGCGGAACAAGTATTTCTTTAACGGTATTTGCCTGTACAGTGAATGGTTGCGAATAAGTGGCGCCACAAGATACCACACCGCTTGAATTACTTTTAGAAGTAATGAATAATGACATAGTGGCCAAATTGTCTCCAGACGGCACATGGTCCGGAAAACATACCCAAAACTCTAATCCTTCATTAGTAACATTTTGAGCTGAAGCTTTTTGAAAGGTAAAAACGAAGCTTATAAATAAAATTAATAATTTATAAAAAAACTTCATCTATAAAAAAGGGATAAACATCATCAATAATATTACGCAAAGTAATAAATATTGAAATTTTTATATAGAGATAATTAGAATATTTTTTTCAACCGAAATGTTAGACAAAAGACATGAGGTTTGAGACATGTGATTTGAGATGAACGCATAATGTATAAAAATTCATTCTCATTCCATCATTCACTCATTCTATCATTCATTAATTCTCTCATTCCTTAATCACGACGCAAAACTTAAAATATGCTGAGGCAAACGAACAGTATTTACTAAATTTTCATGCTTTAAGGCAAGTGTTAAATCTAACCAATCCATATTTACAGACCTTACCATTCTTTCTTTTTGAATACGCGTATATTTATTAAGCAAATTAAACCTAGCCGTTGCAGCTGCTTCATCATTCAATTCCTCAAAATAAACTAAGCGAGTTAATTGCTGGCTTGCATCAAACATTAAACTTGGCATTTTTTTATAAAAATCCATCGTTTTTAAAATATCTGCACTTAAACCTACGTGTAAGTTGTTTCTGTTACGGTCGGTAACTATAAATACATACTTCTTGGTATTTGTGTGATTGCTTTTTTTACTGATTAAAGTGCTCATACTATAAGGTTTAAAAATGATTTAAAATTACTTTGTGAAAATCAAAAAATAATTACTAATTTTATTGGCATAAAAATACTAACATTTTTAGTAAAAACAAATATTTTTTTGAAATGGGAAAAATATCAGATAACATCAAGTTTCTAAGAAAGAAAAAAGGACTTACGCAGCAACAGTTTGCCGACTCGATGGAAATTAAGAGATCATTAGTTGGTGCTTATGAGGAAGATCGGGCCGAGCCAAAATATGAACTCTTGAAAAAATTTGCCGATTTTTTTGAACTGAGCATTGACGAACTCATTAACGAAAAAATCGATGCAGCTTGGAAGCCGAAACCAAAAGGCGACGCTTCAAACGTACGCATTTTAAGTATCACGGTAGATAAGGACGATAACGAAAATATTGAGCTTGTACCGGTTAAAGCTAGCGCTGGTTATTTAAACGGCTACAGCGACCCCGAATATGTTGCTTCGTTACCGAAATTCTCTTTGCCTATATTTAAACATGGCACTTACAGAGCTTTTGAAATTAAAGGTGATTCTATGTTGCCGCTACCTTCTGGTTCTATTATCATATCAGAATATGTTGAGAACTGGAACGATTTGAAAGTTGGCGAAACTGCAGTAATTATAAGTAGTAATGAGGGTGTGGTTTATAAACGTATTGGTTCAAAGATTAAAGCCGACAAAGGATTGAAATTAGTATCAGACAACCAAATATACGAGCCTTATTATATCACAGCTAATGAGATTATGGAAATTTGGAAAGCCAAAGGTTATATTTCCACAGAAATGCCACAGCCAACGCCAGAGCCAACTATGGAAAGTTTAACTACAATGATGTCGCAAATGCAACGTTCCATTAGTCAACTACAACAAGAAAAAAAATAAATATCACTATTAAACCTTTTATATATTTATCACTCATAAAGAAATAAACCATATAAAAAATGAAAAAATACTTCTTATCAATTGCCCTGTTTGTAGCTGTAAGCACCGCAGGTTTTGCGCAAAAGAAAACGGCTGAAGAAAGAGCAACTAAGCCAGTAGAAATGATGGAAAAAAATCTGTCGCTAACTGCCGAACAAAAAACAACCATTTACAACGCTACAGTAGAAAAAATAAAAGCGGTAGATGCTTTAAGGGAAGCTGCTGGAGAAGGCAATAAGCCAGATGCCGAGCAAATGAAAGCTATTGGCAAAAAGTACAGCGATGTTGTAAAAGCCACTTTAACTGAAGAGCAAAAAGCTAAACAAAAAGAATTAAAAGCACAACAAGCTCCGCACATGGACCAACCAGCGCCAGCTAAAGAAAATTAATTTTTTCCTGTTCAATAAAAAACGGGCTGTTTTTAATTATAAACAGCCCGTTTTTTATTGATGGGTATTTAGTTATCATATCTCTCTATTCACATCCCATTGCTCCAAATAATCGGCAACGCGTTTTACAAAACTACCACCCAAGGCACCATCTACAATTCTATGGTCATAAGAAAGTGAAAGGTACATGATATGCCTAATTGCAATTACATCGCCATATTGGGTTTCTAAAACAGCGGGTTTCTTTTTGATAGCACCAACGGCTAAAATAGCAACCTGTGGCTGGTTAATAATTGGAGTGCCCATTATATTGCCGAAACCACCAATATTTGTTAAAGTGAAAGTGCCACCTTTCACCTCATCTGGCTGTAATTTGTTCTCTCTAGATCTTTTAGCCAAATCATTTACTGCCTTGGTTAAGCCTACCAAATTTAATTGATCAGCATTTTTGATCACCGGAACAATTAAATTTCCATTTGGCAAAGCCGCTGCCATTCCTATATTGATGTCTTTCTTTTTAATGATTTGGGTACCATTTAAAGAGATATTAATCATTGGCATATCTTTAATTGCTTTAGCAACAGCTTCTACAAAAATTGGCGTAAAAGTAATTTTCTCTCCTTCACGTTTTTCATAAGCCCCTTTAACCTTATCTCTCCATAAAACTAAATTGGTAACATCTGCTTCTACAAAAGAGGTTACATGTGCCGCGATTTCTTTACTCGCAATCATGTGTTCAGAAATCATTTTCCGCATCCGATCCATTTCAATAATTTCATCAGACATTGATTTGGCCGACGAAACTTGAGTTGGTTCAACAGATTGGGATTTTATAATTGGTTTATCTACAAAATTTTCAATGTTTTTTTGTGGCTCAACATAAGCATTGGTTACAGTCGCTTGATTTCCACGATTTGCAATGTGATTTAAAAGATCATCTTTTGTTACCCTACCATCATTTCCTGAACCTTTAATTTGATCCAGTTCCGCAACACTTATCCCTTCTTCTTGTGCAATACTTTTTACCAGTGGCGAATAAAATCGTTCAGATGTTGAAAAATTAGGATGTTCTTCTGTAACTTCTATCGTCCCCAGTTCCGGTACGTAGGGAATATCTTCTGGCTTTATTTCTACAGTTTCAACTTTTTCAGGAGTCGTTACTTCTGGCTTTATTTCTTCGGCAACATTATCATCGCCATCAATTTCTATAATAGCAATTACATCGCCTACTTGCGCAACTTCGTTTTCTTTGAACAATTGCTTCAGCAATTTACCGCTAACAGGTGATGGAACTTCAGAATCTACTTTATCTGTTGCAATTTCTAAAACACTATCATCAATTTCTATTTGATCTCCAGGTTCTTTATCCCATTTAATAATTGTTGCTTCCGCAACGCTCTCACCCATTTTTGGTAATAAAAGTTCGTATTGAGCCATGGATTTTATAAGTTTTAAATCAAAATTAATAATATAATGCTTTTAACATCAAGAAATGCCAAACTGTTTTGTGTAAAAAATGAATGCTTAAATACAAATTATTGACAGGATAGGTGATATCAAATATCTTTTGATTTGAGCTAGTTAACTATTTGACTTTAAAAATCGGAATAAAAGCGTGAAAGCAGCCATAGTTGCCCGTTCAATATTTTGGATGCGTTTATTACCGAAAGTGAATTTTTGGGCAATCACCTCGTCTTTATTCGCCACTGCAATCCAAACAGTACCCACTGGTTTTTCATTTGTCCCTCCGTCTGGACCGGCTATTCCACTAACCGCAATGCTATAATCCGAGTCAAAATTAACAAGGCATCCTTTTGCCATTTCTTTTACCGTCTCCTCACTTACCGCTCCAAATTTCTCTAATGTATCAGACTTAACATCCAGGATTTTTGATTTCAATTGGTTAGAATAAGTAACTGCGCCTCCTAAAAAAACTGATGAACAGCCAGCATGTTGTGTAATATTCTTTGAGATATCGCCACCCGTACAACTTTCTGCAACAGACAAAGTGAGCGATTTTTCTTGCATCAGCTTTAAAATCACTTTTTCAATAGGTAAATCTTCTTTTGCTACCCAATAATTTGGAATGGCTTCGGTGATTTTATCAATAAATGAATCAACTTCTTTTATCAATTCTGGCGATGCCTCCTCGGTTGTACTTAAACGCAGTCTTACCGAACCCAATTTTGGTAAGTAAGCCAACTTGATATTACTAGGAAGCTGGTCTTCTAAAGGTTCTAAAATTTCTGCTAAAAAAGATTCGCCAACGCCAGCTGTTAAAATTGTCTGGTGGTAAACTGCGGGTAAATGATAAGCTTCCTGAATCAAAGGAATAACAGAACTAGTCATGATATTCTTCATCTCATAAGGAACGCCGGGCATCGAAATAAACACCTTTTTTCCTTTTCTGAACAACATCGCAGGTGCGGTTCCTTGCGGATTTAAAATTACCTCGCAAATCTTAGGAACCATGGCTTGTTGTACGTTAACATCTAACAATGGCCTGTTGTACTTTGCAAAAATACGTTCTACTATTTCTAAAGTAGGTTGGTTGACCACAAACTCATCGCAGTTAAAGTATTTAGCTAAGGTTTTTTTTGTGATATCGTCTTTGGTGGGTCCTAAACCACCGGTAATCAAAATGATATCTGCCCTTTGTTCAGCCTCGGCTAAAGCTTCTAAAATATGCTGTACATCGTCGGAAACGGAGCTGATCTGTTTTACCTTGATACCAATTTTATTAAGCTCGGTAGCCATCCAAGCAGAATTTGTATCAACAATTTGCCCAATTAAAATCTCGTCTCCTATGGTAATTAACTCTGCCTGCATATCTTAAAATTGATTGTAATATTCTCTTCTTTTGCTCAGTTTTAAATCTTGTAAAATAGACGATTTAACTCTTAAATCTACGCTGTAACTTTGATAAGGACCAAAAGGAATCCATCTGATGGACATATCCCAGCAATGCAGATCTCTGTAAATAGAGAAAGACGTTAAACTGATCGCGTTGTTTCTAAAATCATAACCGGTATTAAACTGTACTTTCCATTTCGGCGTTAAATTAAAATCACCATTGGCATTTAAAGTTTGCACCAATTGTGTAGTTAGCCCACTATTGGAGTAATTAAAATTATAATAAAAACTCAGGTTCCATGGAATATTAAAATCAACAAAAGCATTTGCATTTCTACTGATTTGCTGCAGCTGTTCTGCCTGTTCTGCATTAACCCTATTGAACAAATCAGCGTTATTTGCCTGTGGAGGCGGGTTATTGGCCTTATTGTTTTTTCCCAACGAGTTTGAATTTAAACTATAATCAAACGAAAAATTAAAATTAGTCAATCGAGGCAATTTCCCTTCCTGCCATCTGTACTTATTTATATCCCTACCCTGAACTCTTCCGCTCACTGTTTCCTTGTAAAAAACGTAGGGGTCTAAAGAGCCGGAGAAACTAACACCTAGCTTTTCTGTAAAAAACGTTCGTCCACCAAAACTCAGTTGTGAAAGCTTCATACTATCGGCAACGAAATTATAAGAACCGTTTATAGATAAACCCTGCAAAATTGGTATCTTTTTGATTCCATTGTTGGTGGTGTCTTTAGAACTCTTTACTTTGATTTCAATATTATTATCAACTCCAAAATTTATAGCGGCGCTTTTTCCGTTTCCCGGACCGCCGTATATGCCGTTTTCAAAAATGGAATAAGCTCTTTTTGCACCATACTGGTTATATTGTAAGCTGTCATAATAACCAAACTTAGGCTGACCGAAATCAGGCCGATAAGAAAATCCGATATTGGGCGTAATCACATGCCGGATTGCCATTAACTTCCCTTTCTTAAAGTTGACCATACCATAAATCTTGGTGCTCAAACTTCCGCCAACGCTGTATTCAGATGCCCGTCTGAAACCTGGAATCGTGTCTGTTGACGTTGAATCTATGGTTCCGGTAGGAGTTGGTCTTGCTATATAATTTTTTCTTATCGTTTGGAAATACCATTTCTCACTATAATTAATACTTTGGCTAAACTGGAAAAATTTAAGCACCTTAGATGACATCGAAATCGGGATGTTTTGTTGAATTCCACTACGTACTCTTTTTAAACTTTCTCGTTTGAAAAGTAATGAGTCAAAAGTACTTAACTGATTATCTGCCTGTAAGGAGTAACCCACCGCAATTCGCTGATACCATTTTTGCTCACCTACCCGGTCTTTAGAATCAAAGGGGTTTAAAGTGGTCATGCTAAAATTTAAGCTTGGTAAACTCAGGGATACATTTCCACTTGATAAATCCTGTTGGTGCGTTAAAGCCGTGGATAAGCTAAAAGGCGTATTTGCCCAATTTTTACTGTAAGATATACTTGAACTCAGTTGATTTTGTACAATTTGTTGATAGCTGTAACCGGGTACATTTCTAAAGGCTCCTCTGGTACTGGCATTTACTGAAGCACCAAAATTAGTTCCCGGATGCGCATTTGGATTTTGTTGGTGCGACCACCTAATTTGAAAATCCTTAGTTGGGTGCTCATATTCTTGAGTACCTTCTACACCGTATTTACGTGAAGAGAAGGCCAAATAAAGGTTTCCACTGTATTTATAGCGCTTGGTGTACCTACTTGCTGCATTAGCCTCGTAAGATCCTTTTGAGTAAACTCCTCCTTTCAAGGTTAAATCCCAATAATCATTCAAACCTATGTAATACCCAAAATCTTTAAGAAAGAAACCCAAAGTAGCATCTTCTCCAACTTGGGGGAGTAAAATTCCGGATGCTCTTTTGTTAGGCTTTGGAAAAAAACCAAACGGAAGAATAAAGGGTAACGGAACGCCCTCTATAAACATATAAGCCGGCCCGGTAACAATCTGGTTTTTTGTAGCGATTCCTTTTGTAATTACAATCCCGAAATGTTGATGTGGCGAAGGGAGGTCACATGTTGAGTAAACAACATTTTTCATATGGACTTCATCATTCTGCTGTTTCTTGATTTTACCACCGGTGATATAACCTCCTTCCTGCTCAGAGTAAACTTGGAAAATTTTCCCTTTTGCAGTTTTAAAATTATAAAAAACAGAATCGGCAGTTAAAGTGCCCTGAGATGGGTCTTTAAAAATCGGCAAGCCAGAGAAGTGCCCTAAAGAATCGGTTATCCCTTTTGCAAAAACGGTATTTTTATTATAGTCAACTTTAATATAACCTGCATCAACCTGAGCTTCGCCGTAAGTAATGCGGGCATTGCCAAAGAGGTACATCATATTTGCTTTCACATCATAAAATGACGAATCAGAAGCCACAGCTTTTATAACATCCGTAATTTGCCCTGCTTTAGACTTTTTTTTCAAGCTATCCGTTTTAACAACGGTAACACTATCTGTTGCCACTATATTTTTTAGTGTATCTTGCGCAAAGAAGACATTGGCTTTAGTACTGATGTTTACAAATAGTAAGACACATGTAAAAAATATATAGTTAAATTTCAAAATCGAATAAGAATAATATTTTTGCAAGTAAAGATTATCAAAAAACGCCCAAAATTAATGAAAATTACAACATCAAGAAGGTTTATTAAATGTTTAATATTAACAACTTTTAGTTTCTTACTGTTTAGTTCGCTTAAATCCAATGATGATAAAAATTATTTATCCACAGGTTCTAAAGTAAAAACGATAGTAATTGACGCCGGACATGGCGGTGAAGACGGTGCCACGCATGGAGCTATCTCTAAAGAAAAAAACGTGGCCCTGGAAGTAGCGCTAAAATTAGGTAAAGCTATCGAGGATAATCTTCCAGACGTTAAGGTAATTTACACAAGAAAAACCGACGTATTTGTGAAATTATACGATAGAATTGGTCTCGCTAACAAAGAAAAAGCAGATTTATTTATTTCTATACACTGCAATTCTATGCCTTTGGTTAGGCGACGTTTTATTGTAAATGGTAGAGCGGTTTACAAAAGCATTCCTAATCCAGATACCAGAGGAGTTGAAACATGGGTGGCAGGTTATAAGCGTTTGGGTGAACAAGATGCTGCGATTAGAGAAAATGCTTCTATTTTATTAGAGAAAGATTATAAAAACAACTATGATGGATTTGACCCTAACGACCCTGAAAGCTACATTATATTTTCTTTAATGAAGAATGCTTTTAGAGACCAAAGCATAAAATTGGCATCATTAGTGCAAGAAGAGTACGTAAAATCAGGAAGGATTGATAGAGGCGTTAAAGAACAAGGCTTAGCCGTGTTGCAAAGAGCTGGAATGCCAGCAATTTTAACCGAAATTGGCTTTATCAGCAATCCCGATGAAGAAAGATACATCAACTCAGACGAAGGTCAAGCCGAGGTTGTAAAAAATATTTTAGGTGCTATTACCAGGTATAAAAAGCTGGTTGAAAACTAAATTTAATTTGAAAGTTTAAACTAATTTAATTCCATTTGAAAATCTCTAACGAAACCAAAGTAGGTATTTTAGCCGCACTCGCAATTGTAATATTTATTGTAGGTTATAATTTTTTGAAAGGAAACGACATCTTTTCTAGAGAAAACCAGTTTTACGCAAAGTATGACAAAGTTGATGGTTTAGCCATCTCAAAACCTGTATTGGTAAATGGCTACCAAGTAGGTCGTGTATCTGCACTTACGTTGCAGGCAAACGGACAAGTTTTAGCAGAGTTTAAAATTGATCCTAAGTACGCAATCCCTTCAAATACTGTTGCTCGTTTAGAAAGCACCGACTTATTGGGCAGCAAGGCAGTAGTTTTCGATTTAGGTAACAGTTTAAAGTATGCAGCAGACGGAGATACTTTAAATGCAAATGTACAGGCTAACTTAATGGAAAAAGTTGAACCCTTACAAAAGAAAGCGCAAGTAATCATCTCAAAACTAGATTCTTTACTAACCTCAGTTAACACCATACTTAATCCTGAATTTCAGAAAAATGTGAACAGAAGCTTTGCAAGTATTGCCAGAACTTTAGAAAATTTAGAATCAACATCTAAAACAGTTGACGGTACAGTAAGCATACAAGCAAAAAGAATTGATGTGATCTTAGCAAATGCCGAATCCATTTCAAGCAACCTGAAAAACAACAATGAGAAAATAACCTCCATGATGAGCAATATGAATTCTTTCTCTAACCAGTTAGCTAACACTCAAATTAAGACCACAATTGACAATGCAAATAAAGCAGTAACTGAACTGCAAACTGCGGTTGATAAAATAAACAACGGTACAGGCTCCATTGCTTTGCTATTGAACGACCATAAACTTTATGACAACTTGAACAACTCCGCTAAAAACTTAGATAATTTAATGATAGACGTAAAGGCAAATCCTAAACGCTATGTTAGCTTCTCTGTATTTGGAGGACGAAAAGATTAAAGTTTCAAACCGATTCGCAAATATATTTAAACGGAAAAAGCCAGCTTTTTCCGTTTTTTGTTTGATTTAAAAGATGACCGAAAAAGAAAAAATGATAGCCGGTGAGCTGTATAACGCTAATGACGAGCAACTGGTAAAAGACCGGAGAAGTGCTAAACGCCTGCTAAGACAGTTGAATGTTACCGAATATTTAGTCACAAAAACAGCGAAACAGATCATAAAAGATCTTATCCCGAACGGTACTAAAAGCTTATATATTGAACCGCCTTTCCACTGCGACTACGGTTACAACATTAACTGTGGAGAACGGGTTTATTTTAACGTTAATTGCGTAGTGCTTGATGTTGCAAAAGTGAACATTGGTAACGATGTAATGTTTGCACCAGGCGTACAACTTTACACTGCCACCCATCCCGTTGATAAAGAGCTTAGAAAAACATTGGAATACGGAAAACCAATAAACATTGGTAACGATGTGTGGATTGGCGGAGGTGCAATAATTTTACCTGGAATTACCATCGGAAATAATTGTGTAATTGGCGCAGGATCGGTAGTTACCAAAAATATTCCGGATAATTCAATGGCGGTGGGTAACCCGGCAAGGGTGATTAGAAAATTAGTTTAGCCAGCAGATTCTTGGCTACCAAATTTTAGTTTTCACTAAATTATTTCTGTCATCAAATAAAAAAAGCTGTTCCGATTTACATCGAAACAGCTTTTAAATATTGCCAAGCGCTAATTACTCTGCACCACTTTCCTTTTCTTCCTCTTTTTTCTTCTTTTTCTTAGCAGCTTTAGCAACAATGGTAATCTCTTCCTTTTCTTTATCGAAACCAACCTCCATGGTATCCCCTTCGGCTAATTCGCCTTTTAGGATTTCCTCAGCAATTGGGTCTTCTAAAAATTTCTGAATTGCTCTTTTTAAAGGTCTTGCACCAAAGTTGGAGTCAAAGCCTTTTTCTGCAATGTGTTCTTTGGCTTCATCAGTTAATTTGATTTCGTAACCTAAAGTTTGAACTCTGCCAAACAAAGCTTTCAATTCGATATCGATAATTTTGAAGATTTCTTCTTTTTGTAAGGAGTTGAAAACAATTACATCATCTACCCTATTCAAAAATTCTGGAGCGAAAGCTTTTTTCAAAGCACCTTCAATTACGCCTCTGCTGTGGCTGTCTGCCTGTGAAATTTTCGCCGAAGTGGTAAAACCAACACCTTGACCAAAATCTTTCAACTGACGAGCACCAATGTTTGAAGTCATAATGACAATGGTATTTCTAAAATCAACTTTGCGACCTAAAGAATCCGTCAACTGTCCCTCATCCAAAACCTGCAATAAGATATTGAATACATCTGGATGTGCTTTTTCAATCTCATCTAACAAGATTACTGCATAAGGTTTTCTACGAACTTTCTCGGTTAACTGTCCGCCTTCTTCATAACCTACATATCCCGGAGGCGCTCCAACTAAACGTGAAACTGCAAATTTCTCCATGTATTCGCTCATGTCAATCTGAATCAAAGCATCATCAGAATCAAACATAAATCTTGCTAATTCTTTAGCCAATTCAGTTTTACCAACTCCAGTTGGACCAAGGAAAATAAACGAACCAATTGGCTTTTTAGGATCTTTTAAACCCGCTCTTGTTCTTTGGATGGCTTTAGTTAATTTCTTAATCGCATCATCCTGACCAATGATTTTCTCATTGATTTTATCGAACATATTCAACAGCTTAGCGCTATCGGTTTGCCCAACGCGTTGTAAAGGGATACCGGTCATCATGGAAACTACTTCTGCCACATTATCTTCCGTAACGGTATAACGTTTGGTTTTAGTTTCTGCTTCCCAAGCCACTTTAGCGGCTTCCAACTGCTCTAAAAGATTTTTCTCGGTATCGCGGAGTTTAGCCGCTTCTTCGTATTTCTGACTTTTTACTACCCGATTTTTTTCAACTTTTATCAACTCAATCTTCTCCTCAATATCAATGATGTCTTGCGGAACATGAATATTAGTTAAGTGAACACGGGAACCAGCCTCATCCAAAGCATCAATCGCTTTATCGGGTAAAAAACGATCGGTAATATATCTTGAAGTCAAACTTACGCAAGCGTTAATTGCTTCTTCTGTATAAGTTACCCCGTGATGGTCTTCGTATTTATCTTTAATTCTGTTTAAAATCTCTGTTGTTTCTGCAGGCGTTGCAGGCTCAATCATCACTTTTTGGAAACGACGGTCCAAAGCCCCATCCTTTTCAATGTACTGGCGGTATTCATCTAAAGTAGTTGCACCAATGCACTGTATTTCTCCCCTAGCCAAAGCTGGTTTAAACATATTTGAAGCATCCAATGAACCAGAAGCGCCACCAGCGCCAACAATCGTATGGATTTCATCGATAAACAAAATCACATCCGGAGATTTTTCCAACTCGTTCATTACGGCTTTCATCCGCTCTTCAAACTGACCACGGTATTTTGTGCCAGCCACTAAAGAAGCTAAATCTAACGTAACTACTCTTTTGTTAAATAAAACCCTGGAAACTTTACGTTGTACAATTCTTAAAGCTAAACCTTCAGCAATGGCAGATTTACCCACACCAGGTTCACCAATTAAAATTGGATTGTTCTTTTTTCTACGAGATAAAATCTGCGAAACACGCTCAATTTCTTTCTCGCGGCCAACAATAGGATCCAACTTTCCATCCTCAGCCATTCTGGTCAAATCTCTTCCGAAATTATCTAGAACAGGAGTTTTGGATTTAATATCCGATACCTTTTTAGGCGCAGTAAAAGCATCATCGTCTCTGTAATCATCGCCTTCGGTTGCAGAATTAGTAGGCTCATCTCTAAACCCATCTTTATTATGCTCTACTTCCGCTTTAAATATTTCGTAATTCAAATTAAACTGCGCTAGTATTTGTGAAGCGATATTGTCTTCCTCTCTCAACACAGACAACAGTAAATGTTCTGTGCCAATAATATCACTTTTAAAGATTTTAGCCTCTAAATAAGTGATTTTTAAAACTTTTTCGGCCTGTTTGGTCAATGGGATATTCCCTAAATTAACCGTAGTTCCCGAATTGCCTTTAACGGCATCTTCCACTGCCCTACGTAGTTTAGAAGTATCAACACCTAAAGATTTTAAAATCTTTATCGCCATTCCGTCTCCTTCCCTAATCAAGCCAAGTAACAAGTGCTCTGTGCCAATATAGTCGTGACCTAATCTTAAAGCCTCTTCGCGACTGTAAGAGATTACGTCTTTAACTCTTGGTGAAAATTTAGCTTCCATAATAAAACCTTTCTCTATAATGTGTTGAACGCCCCAATGTATAAAATTGTTTTATAAACCGAAAAGGTATTCTTGCTTGTATTTATCAACAATACTACCATTTACGTGGAAAACCCTATATCCGTTTCCAAATTGAGATTAATTACCCAAATTTGACCAAAAAAACGATATTAGCAATTATTTAAAGGAAAAAATGGCAGACGAAAAAATAATATTTTCAATGGCAGGCGTAAACAAGATTTACCCGCCTCAGAAACAGGTGTTAAAGAATATTTACCTCTCTTTTTTTTACGGAGCAAAAATTGGCGTCATCGGATTAAATGGTTCTGGAAAGTCTTCTGTATTAAAAATTATTGCAGGTTTAGATAAGGCTTATCAAGGCGAAGTAGTTTTTGCTCCGGGTTATACTGTGGGATATTTAGCGCAAGACCCCGAATTGGACCCTACAAAAACCGTAAAAGAAATTGTAGAGGAAGGTGCAAAGGAAATTACGGATATCATTAAAGAATACGAGGAAATCAACGAAAAATTTGGTTTGCCCGAGGTTTATGAGAACGCCGATGCAATGGAAAAACTGATGAACCGCCAAGGCGAGTTACAGGATAAAATTGATGCAGTAGATGGCTGGAGTTTAGATACCAAGCTAGAAAGAGCAATGGACGCTTTACGTTGCCCAGAGCCAGACACAAAAATAGCCACATTGTCAGGAGGAGAGCGCAGACGAGTGGCACTTTGTCGCTTATTGATACAACAGCCCGATGTTTTATTGTTGGATGAGCCTACCAACCACTTAGATGCTGAATCTATTGATTGGTTAGAACAGCATTTACAGCAATACGCAGGAACGGTGATTGCAGTAACCCACGATAGGTATTTCTTAGATAATGTTGCCGGTTGGATTTTAGAATTAGACCGTGGCGAAGGTTTACCTTGGAAAGGAAATTACAGTAGCTGGTTAGACCAGAAATCAAAACGTTTAGCACAGGAAGAAAAAACGGAAAGCAAACGCCAAAAAACTTTAGAGCGTGAGTTGGAATGGAGTAAAATGGCTCCAAAAGCCCGCCATGCAAAATCTAAAGCCCGTTTGTCTAACTATGAAAAACTAGCCTCTGAAGAAACTAAGGAACGTGAAGAAAGATTGGAGCTTTTCATTCCGCCGGGACCACGTTTAGGAAATGTGGTAATTGAGGCAACCAACGTTACCAAGGCCTTTGGCGATAAAGTGTTGTTTGATAATTTGAACTTCTCTTTACCTCCGGCCGGAATTGTAGGAATCATTGGCCCCAACGGAGCTGGTAAAACCACTTTATTTAGGTTAATTACCGGACAAGATAAGCCGGACAGCGGAACTTTTAAAGTTGGCGAAACAGTAAAATTGGGATATGTGGACCAAAGTCATGATGATTTAGACCCCAATAAATCAGTTTGGGAAAACATCACCGGCGGTTTAGAAAATATCCCGTTAGGCAATAGAGTAGTGAACTCGAGAGCTTATGTTTCGCGTTTTAACTTTAACGGGGCAGACCAACAAAAGAAAGTGGGTGTTTTATCTGGTGGAGAAAGAAACCGTGTGCATTTGGCCATTACTTTAAAAGAAGGAAGCAACGTTTTATTACTGGATGAGCCAACCAACGATATTGATGTAAATACTTTAAGAGCTTTGGAAGAAGCTTTAGATGATTTTGGTGGTTGTGCGGTGGTAATCTCTCACGATAGGTGGTTTTTAGATAGAATCTGTACGCATATTTTAGCCTTTGAAGGCGATTCTCAAGTTTACTTCTTTGAAGGTAACTATTCTGATTATGAGGAGAACAAGAAGAAACGTTTAGGTGATATTGCTCCAAAACGGATTAAGTACAGGAAGATCGTTTAGGTTTTGTATTTGCTTTTTCCCGTATCGTCATGCTGAGCGGAGTCGAAGCATCTCACTTATAAGTTTTTTTAAAAGCAGGTATTCCTTAAAAGGAGACCTGCTTTTGTATTTTAACTTATGTCACAGCAGGGTCTTTCGAAGAAGACCTTGCTTTTTTATCTTAACTTTCAAAATCCTCCTGCTCAATGAAAAAGCTATTAATTTTTTAAAAAAAATCGTCACGTTGAGGAACGAAACGTCTCACAAAGCAAGGTCTGCTCATAGAATTTGCTACCTATGTGCGAGATGTTTCACTATAGTTCAACATAACAGCAATCTTTTCTTTCTTCAAAACCGAAAACAACACTACAAAACCAATTACAAAAAACAGCCCTAAAGTAAGCGCACTGTTCCTCATGTTACCGGTTAGCTCTTCAATAAATCCAAAAGAAAATAATCCGGCTACGATAGCCAGCTTCTCGGTAACATCATAAAAACTAAAGAAAGAAGCCGTATCTGGTGTGTTTTCTGGAAGATATTTTGAAAAAGTAGAGCGGGAAAGCGACTGGATACCGCCCATAATTAAACCCACTACCGCGGCTAAACCGTAAAACTGGTATTCGTTTTGGATAAAATAAGCAGCTATGCAAGTGACCATCCAAATAAAAACTACAAATATTAACACTTTTATGTTGCCAAAAACCTGCGATAACCTCGACATTAAATAAGCACCTAAAATTGCTACCAACTGAATAATCAAGATAGTTCCAATCAGTTTAGAAGTGCCCAAATGCAAGATCTTTTCGCCGAAATTTGCAGCAACCAACATAATCGTTTGTACACCCATTGCGTAAAAAAAATAGGCCAATAAAAAAGTTTTCAAAACCGGCATTTCGCCTAACTGGTTCCAAACTTTCCTTAACTCATCATAACCACTAGAAACTTTTGTTTTAAGTACCTTACTGTAATTCGGACTGCTTTTTGGCAATACGGTAAAAGGAATATAAGAAAAACCTATCCACCAAATACCCACCAATAAAAACGAAAGTCTTGCCGGAAAGGAAGCATCCGTAATTCCAAATAAATCTGGTTTCAGCACAAAAACAAAACAGATGATCTGCAAAATCACACTCCCAATATATCCGTAAGCAAAACCTTTTGCGCTCACTTTATCTTGTTGATCTGGTGTGGCAATATCTGGCAAATAAGAGTTGTTGAACACAATTCCACCGCAATAACCAATGGCGGCAATGGCAAATAGAATTACACCCAGTTCTAACGTATCCATCTTAAAAAAATACAGTCCGCAACAAGCCAGTGCGCCAATCCACGTAAAAACCTTCATGAATAAACGCTTGTTTCCTCTGTAATCGGCAGTTGCTGTTAACAATGGTGTAATTAAAGCGATAATTAAATAGGCCACCGCTAAAGCGTAGTTGGAAAGTGCCGTATTCACAAATCGAAATCCAAAGAAAGTCACTTTATCATTCATCACCCCATTTATTTGTGTAGTGGTTATTGCCGTATAATAAGCTGGAAAAATGGTAGAAGTAATTACCAAGTTGTAAGCGGAGTTTGCCCAATCAAACATCGCCCAAGCTTTGATGATTTTTTTATCGTTTTTAGCGGTCATTTATAGTTTAGGTTTCGAAAAAAATATTTTAATACTAAAAAGGCTGTAACCTGTTTCAGCCCTTAAATATCAATAAATTAATTAAAATGCGTGAAATTTTAATGTTGTTTTAAATTTTGCTGTACGCTTTATTAATGAAATTTCTCCGCCAACTAACGGGAAGGCTATTTCTTTTCAGATGAATGGAAAAAAATTATAATCTGTATGGATCGTTAAGCGAAGCGCAACCACAGATGGTTAACGAAGTGAGTATTCCAGAGTATTTATTTTGGACAGCTTCCACTGCCGGAAGTTCACGTTAGAAATAAAGCTCAGCGCACTCTTTAGCTATACAAGTTCTAAAATTCAGTTAAACTTTAACATAAATTACTTAAGGATTTACAGGGGTTTTATAGGGACTTTCTAGGGGATTTATAGCTAATTATAACTATTAAATCCCTATTTTGTTTTTATTTAAACTTTTGAATATATTATATAATTATTGAGAAATTATGGCTATTATCAAAAACGGAATCAACGGAGGCTTTAGTGGCAAAGTAGGAAATGTAGTCGGGACCACCTGGCGTGGTTTAGAAATCATACGCTCCAAACCTCGTCCGCCCCAAAAATTTAGCGAGAAACAGCTCGCCAACCAGTTAAAAATGAAATTGGCGCAACTTTTTCTTAAACAAATGGTGGAAGTAGTACGGATTGGGTTTAGGGATGAAAGCATTATTCCCACAGCTTTTAACAGTGCATTATCCTATAACAAGAAAAACGCCATCACTGGCGAGTTTCCGGATTTGCTTTTGGATTATTCGCTGGTGCGACTTGCCCAAGGTGAAGTATATGTACCGGAAAATATCAGCTTTTCTCAGGATGATGCTGGTATTCATTTGGAATGGGATGCTACTATGAAAGAAAATGCCCGAAGAGATGACCAGTTGCTCTTGGTAATTTGGGACGAAGAAACCAGCACCTGTGAGTACAGCCTGCAGGCTTATCGTTCAAATGGGAAATTCAGTTACTTACCTCAGCAACTGAAAGCAGGCATTCACATTTGGACCGCCTTCATCCGGCATGACCGAAGCCGGCAAAGCAATAGTGTGTATTTAGGGATGAGGGTTTAGGGAGTGCCCGTCACGTCATTTCGTTCCGCCGGGTGGCGGATCGAAATAAACCGGTAAAAAAGCTTCTAAAAAACAACTACAACGTTTCCTTTAACCAACTAAAGAACTCTCGTTGCCAAACAATTCCGTTCTGCCCAGAAAGTACCCAATGGTTTTCCTCCGGCAAATACAATAATTTACTTTTTATCCCTTTCAGTTGCGCCGCCTGGAAAGCCTCCAAACCCTGTTCAATCGGTACCCTAAAATCATTACCACCTTGGATAATCATAATTGGGGTATCCCAGTTTTTTACAAAATTTGACGGGTCAAAATCTTTATAAGATTTAGGCGCATCCTTAGTCCAATAAGGTCCACCGATGTCCTTGTTTGCAAAAAACAGTTCTTCGGTGGTTCCGTACCAGCTTTTTAAATCAAACAGACCATCATGAGCGATGAAAGTTTTAAACCTGTTTTGGTGAATTCCGGCCAACATATAAACCGAATAGCCTCCATAACTTGCACCCACGCAACCTAAACGGTCTTTATCCACATAAGGCTCTTTGGCAACATCGTCAATAGCTGAAAGGTAATCTTTCATTGCCTGTCCGCCCCAATCTCCACTAATTTCTTTGTTCCATTCCACACCATAACCGGGCATTCCTCTCCTATTTGGTGCAACTACAATATAACCTTGCGCAGCCATCAATTGGAAATTCCACCGTACAGAGTAAAACTGAGAAAGTGCCGATTGCGGTCCGCCTTGGCAATACAATAAGGTTGGGTATTTTTTAGTCGGGTCAAATCCGGGAGGATAAATTACCCAAGTGAGCATGTCCTTACCGTCGGTGGTTTTTACGGTTCTGGCTTCAATCTCGCTCATTGCCAAATTATCGTAAACTGATTTATTTACATGAGTTAATTCTTTTAAATCTCCTGATTTTAAATCCACTTTAAACAGCTCGGCCGAGTGGTTCATATCTGTACGCGAAACTACCATTGTGTTTCCTACCTGTCCAACCATAGCGTCAATATCCCAACGTCCCTTAGTTAGCATTCGGATATTTTCAGCGGTGTTTGTATTCAAGTTTTTATTTAAAGTAAGCTCAAAAATCTGTTCTGTCCCTTTATCTACAGCTAAAAAATAGATTTTAGAATTATCCTCGCTCCAAACAAAACTACTTACGGTTTCGTCCCAATCTTTGGTTAAATTATGGCATTCGTTGGTTTTATAGTCAAAAACAACAATATCATTCTTGTCAGATTCATAGCCATCTTCTTTCATGGATGTCCACGCCAATTTAGAACCATCTTTATTAAAAGCGGGTTGCGTATCGTAACCCAACATACCGCTTGTCAAATTAAAAGTATGCTTGTTTTCCAGCTCGTAACGGTAAATATCTGTGTTGGTACTTTGTGCGTACTCCTTACCGTATTTCTTTTTAGAGACATACAAAATTGCTTTGCTATCCGGCGACCAAATCACGTCTTCTAAGCCTCCAAAAGGTTTTTGCGGACAATCATAAGGTTCATCTTTCATGATATCTATTTCATCACTGATTTTACCGTCTTTATAGTCCGCCACAAAAACATGAGAAAAATTACCGTCCTCCCAAGTATCCCAGTGACGAATGCTTAAATCAGTATAGATATAGGCGTTGGCTTTCGGTAAATCCGGATATTTTTCACTCGCAATGTTTTTCACCATAGCCA
Source organism: uncultured Pedobacter sp. (assembly GCF_946480185.1). Next base: position 174,691 of record NZ_CAMLIG010000001.1, read on the forward strand.
CGTCTTTGGTAAAGAGGATATGTTTTCCATCGGGCGATAAACGAACGTTTTCTAATCCGCCTTCATAACTTGTTAATTGCTTGGATGCAGTTCCATCGGCATTCATTTCCCAAAGCTGGCCTTTGTAAGTGTAAATTATTTTTCCGCCGGATTTATTAATTTCCAACACACTCTCGGAACCTGTGGTTTTGGTAAGCTGTTTTGCATTTCCTCCATTTAATGGAATGCTGTATAAATTTCTTTCTGATTTGTTGGATGCTAAATCATAATTGGAAACACCAAATATCACCGACTTTCCATCTGGCGTAAGCACTTCTCCACTTACTCTGCCCAATTGCCAAAGCATTTCGGGCGTTAAACTTTTTTGTGCAAATGTGCTTGCGCTGATGAATAAGAAACCTAAGAATAGTATTTTTTTCATGAAATTTTTTCTGTTTTGGAGGTTTAAAGGTAAGAATTAGTAAGGCTTTGAGGAAGGTTGGCAAAGTAACAATGGTGTGCGGGTTTTACTTCGGACGTTTTGTTACAGGTGTTTTCAACTCCGCCGGTTGGCGGAGTAGCAATCTTTGTGTTTCCATCCAACACTATCTTTATTTCACCCTGTGCTTTAACATAAATTCAACCTCCGTAGCTTGTAGATTACCACGTCGTTGCACTCCTCGTAGTGACGTAAAAAGTAAAGACGGTGCAGAAAAAAAATTTGTTCTGGTCTTCACTCGTAATAACGACGTTGATTGACAAGTCATTCTTAACTCGCCCTTTTCCCCTCTGTCAACTTACTCACCGCATCATCAAAAGAACCCGCCAAAGTTACTTCTCCGGCATTGATGAAAAATATTTCATCTGCGCTTTCAATCGTATTTAAACGGTGTGCAATAATCACTAAAGTGGTTTCTTTCGATAAATTCTTTAATATTTTATCCAACAACATTTCAGTAACGGTATCAATATTTGCAGTGGCTTCATCCAAAATCAAGAGTTCGGGATTTCTTAAAACGGCTCTTATAAAAGCAATCACCTGTTTCTGACCTAAACTTATTCCATCTCCACCAGAAGTCATCTTGGTTTCTAAACCTTGTTCAAAAATGGAAATCAACTCTTCCAATCCTCTTTTCTTAATGAGTTGATCCAGTTGCTTTTGTTCTTCTTTATCAAAAGCTGAGTTTCCATAAAGTACATTTTCTCGTACCGTTCCGGTAAACAAGAAAGGTTCCTGCAAAATAAATCCGATTTTCTGAGAGCGTTCAAACGGTTGATAGGTTTTGATGTCTCTGCCGTTTAATAAAACCGTACCAGAAGTTGGGTCGTACAACCTCGCCATTAAAGAAGCTGTGGTTGTTTTGCCACCACCAGTTGGACCAACCAATGCATAAGTTTTACCTTTTTCTAAATTGAAATTAATATGGTGCAAAATTTCCTTTCCGAATGGGTAAGCAAAATGAACGTCTTTAAATTCCAAAACAGAGGAAGAAGAAGAAGAAGCTTCGATTTCTTTCTCCGCAAGAACTTTAACTCCTAAATCATTTTCGAGGGTTAAGATGCTGGAAATGCGGTCCCAACTTGCCATTGCTACTTGAAAGCTGGACCATAAAGTTGCCAACTGACGTAATGGATTGTAAAAGTTAACCACATAAGCCAAATAACTGATCAGCAAACCCACAGAAAACTCGCCAATAATGATCAAATGGATACCGTAAGCTAGTACAATCAGTTGCGCAAAACTGGAAAACAAGCCGTAAACCGGTAGCAGTAAATTATTTGCCAAGCCAGCTCCTATTGCAGTGCCATAATTGGCTTCGTTCGCTTTGCTAAAGCGTTTCCTAAAATAATCGCGACGGTTAAAAGCAACAATCACTCTAAAATTACCTAAGCTTTCCTGAATTTCCGCACTCATGCCACCAACGCTTTTTAGATTGACCGCATTTTTTCTTTTCACCCAGGGCGAAACAAAATTGGTGAAGATAAAAATCAACAAGGCAGGAAACAAAGTAGCCAAACCGAGCTTAAAATTAATCATCAATAAAAAAACGGAAGCACCTATCATGGTAGCAATTCCTCCAATAAATTGCACCAAAGCCTGCGAGAAAAACTGGTTCAGTTTATCGGTATCATTATTTACCCTTGAAATTAAATCTCCGGCTTTGTTCTGATTAAAAAAAGCAACAGGTAGTTCTTGCAACTTATTAAAGATGGCATTTCTTAAAGTAAACAACAATTGCTGACCTACCGTTCCCATCAGTTTGGTTTGCAGGTAGCTCGTTACCAAAACCATTAAGTAAATCGCTAATAAAATACCTGAAAACATCAACACGCCGTGGTATTGCTTGGTCACTACATAATGGTCAATGGTGTATCCAATTAAAAAAGGTCCCGATAAATTTAAAGCCGAATTACAAAGGATAGCCAAAAGTGCCATCAGCAGATTCTTTTTCTCATCAACAATCAGCCTAATCAAATTTTTAATGGCTACAAAAGTTGATTGTTTTTCGGCTTCTGCTTCCCGCTGATTAAGATTGTACTTCATAATTGCTGGTGCTTTGTTGTGAATTAAATATTTGAATATATTCTGGACTGGTTTTTACCAATTCCTGATGAGTCCCCACGTCTAAAACTTCGCCCTGCATCAATAGAATAATCTGCTCATAAGCTTCAATAGAAGATATTTTCTGCGTGACGGAGATTAAGGTTAAATACGGATAGTTTTTTTGAATGTTTGCCAATATGCGCTGTTCTGTGGGGTTGTCCACTCTGGAAGTAAAATTATCCAATAATAAAACTTTTGGGTTAATGGCCAAAGCCCTTGCCAGCATGATTCTTTGTTTTTGTCCGCCCGAAAGACTCGAACCTCGCTCAGAAACTATGGTGTTTAACTTTTCGGGGAGGTTATCTATAAAGTCTTTCAGCTCTGCGGTTTCAATGGCTTTCGCTAAAGATTCGTCTGTTACAATTTCGCTGAAAGCGATATTTTCCCGAATGCTCATGTTAAATATAACACTGTCCTGAAACACAAAACCAACCTGACTGTAAAAAGATTCCGCATCATATTCATCAATAGAATGCCCATCAAAAGATACACTTCCCGAATCTGGCTTAATTAAACCGGTCAGCAAATTCAGCAAAGTAGTTTTCCCGGCAGCCGTTGGCCCAATAATAGCGGTTTTAGACCCGGCTTTAACCCGAAAAGAAATATCCTTTAAAACCGGTTTTTGATCATAAGAAAGGTTCAAATGCAAAAACTCGATGTCCCCTTTTAAAACAGCTTTAATTCCGTTATTACGCTCCTCAATATCAGCACTTAAAACAGCTTCAATTCGTGAGTAAGATGCACTGGCTTGTGCTATCACATTACTCATGAACCCTATGACCAAAATCGGGAAAATCAAAAGCGCCAGGTAACTGTTAAAGGCTGCAAAATCTCCGAGACTCATATTTCCAGTAATCACGTAGTGACCTCCCAACATCAAAATGGTTAAACTAGCTAAGTTTGCCGTAAATACAATCAGCGGAATTAAACCTGCAAATAATTTCAATATCGAAAGTCCAAAACCTCTTGCTTTGGTGTTTGCATCCAAAAATTTATTGTATTCTAGCTGTTGCGAATTAATTACCCGGATTAAAGCGGAGCCTAAAATACTTTCGTTAATCACCTTATTGAGCCAATCCACCACTTCCCTACTTTTAACAAAAAGCGCTCTTACTTTTCTTAAAACCAGAAAAAACGTTACCCCAATAATTGGGATGATGGTAATAACGGTTAATCCCAGCTCCCAGTTAATGGTAATCAATAAAACACTTGCGCCAATGATAATGATGATGGAAGAAGCGATAGATGCAATGGCTTGCGATACAAAAACCTTAATCGAATCTACGTCCGCAGTTAAGTTGGTTAGTAACCGAGAAGCCGTTGTTTTTTCGATGAAAGCGAAACTTTGGCGGGAGATTTTATCTGAAAGTGTATTTCGTAAATCTCGGGCAACTTTTTCTGATGCGTAGGTTTGGATGATGCTTTGCAGATAAGTGAAAATAAAAATGACCACCACAACAATAGAAAATTTGATGATTAACGATTCAAACACAAATTTTCCGTTGCTGTAAGCGTCTATCCCATCGCCAATAATCTTTGGAATCCAAAGGTTTAATCCGTTACTCAATAAAGTAAAAAGCAACAGCAAAAACACTAAACCCGAATAGGGTTTTAGCAGACTTAAGATGCCAGGTTTATTTTTTTTTGATTTCTTATCCATTTTTTGGTATAGATATAATTTGTTTCGTTAACTCAGATTTTTGTGTAAATCTGATGATATCATCTCGACGATGAGGAATTAGCTACTGATTAGAGAAAAATTTCTGTTGCGGAACTAGCGCAATTAATAGTTAGTCTTAAAATATCTTTAGAGATAAGCCAATTTCAAGACCATTATTTCTCCCAAATATTCCTTTGTACCAAATTAATTTTATCATCAAAAAAAAGCTGTGTGCTCGTTTCAAATGAACTCGTTTTATCAGACACAAAAAACTGGTATTTAGGCTTCTCCGTAGAATTGTTAAGAAGGTTTAATTCCGTCAATTTCTTTTTCACATCATCGGCAACTATCTCTGCTGAATTTAAAATCTCTACCTTTCCATGGAAATATTCTTCAATCTCTTTTCTAATCAGCGGATAATGCGTACAAGCTAAAATCAGCGAGTCAATACTTTTAAGTTTAGAAGACGATAAATAAGCGTTAATAACTGTTTTACTGATATTGTTCTCAAAAAATCCTTCCTCTATCATAGGCGCTAACAAAGGTGTAGCGAGTGATTGCACTTTAATTCCAGCTATCGCTGATTTTATCTTTATAGCGTATATATCTGATTTTATGGTAGCCTTTGTGGCAATTACTCCAATTTTTTTATAATGCTTTTGAGTAGCGCAAAACTCCACAACGGGATCAATTACGTTTAGTATTGGAAGTGTATCGCCTAAAAACTCTTTTAAATCTGCATAACCTAAAGATGATGCCGTATTGCAAGCAATAACAATTGCTTTACAACCTTGTGCCTGTAAAAATTTCCCGATTTTTAAACTGTAATACTTAATAGCCTCGGCAGATTTATCGCCATAAGGCATGTGTGCAGTATCGCCAAAATAAATTAGGTTTTCATGAGGCAAAACCTTACGCATGGCATTTGCGACTGTTAAGCCTCCTATACCCGAATCAAAAATTCCTATTGGACTTGGATTTTGCATTTTGTAAGCTAAAGGCTAAAAGCTAAAGGCTGAAAGCTGTGGAGCGAAAATACTAATTAATGTTTATGGCAAAAAGTTATTGGGTATGAAAATGCTATAAAACAAAAATGCGAAGTAGATTGCTATCCACTTCGCATTTTGCTTTCAGCCTTCGGCTTTTGGCAAAATTATTTTAAACCTAATTTTGCTTTAACGTCTGCCATGATATTTATTCCACCGTCGAAATAAACAATACCTGGTTGTGTAGTATCAAATACGTAAGCATAACCTTTTTCTTTAGCTACAACTTTAACCGCATCCTCTGCTTTTTTCAAAATCGGATCGTATAATTCACTTCTTTTCTTTTCGAAGTCATCACCGGCTTTTTGTTGAAATTCTTCAATACGTTTTTGTAAATCCTGAATTTCTTTCACTTTAGCATCTTTTAAAGCATCGCTCAAAGTTTTTTCTTTAGCTTGGAAATCCTGAACTTTTGTTTGATATTCTGCGTACATGGTTTTTCCATCTGAATCTAAGGACTCTTTAAATGTTGCTAATTGTTTATCAGCTGTTGCAACTTCTGGCATAGCCTTAATTAATTCTGCTGAATTGACATAAGCAATTTTTTGCTGTGCATTAACCAAATTACCTGCAAATAATAATCCTCCTGCTACTAATGCAATCTTAAATAATTTTTTCATTCTTCTTTTTGTGTGTTAATTTAATTCTACGAGTTTATAATAAATATTGCTATTTAGCAAATGAGCCTGGCTTATATCCTAATTTAACAATTACCTGATTGGTAGCATCAAAGTTTGGACGAGCAAATAGCAGGGTTACTGTACTTTTATCTATCACGATATCAATACTTTCTGAGTTTGCATACTCTTCAACGGCTTTTGCCACCTTATCTTGTATGGGTTTTATCAATCTCAGCTTTTCTTTATACAATTCACCTTCATAACCAAACTTCTGCTGTTGCAGGTCATTGGCTTCTTTTTCTTTTGCGGAAATATCTCCTTCGCGTTTCTTTTTCATATCATCGGTCAATAAAACCTGATCTGCCTGAAAATCTTTACGCATCTTATCAACTTCTAAAAACTTAGCGTCAATATCGCTTTGCCATTTTTGCGCAGAAGCGTTAAGTTGCTTTTGTGCGGATGAATACTCTGGAATATGTTTTAATATATATTCAGAATCCACATAAGCCAAACGCTGTGCTTTTGCTGTTAAACAAAGCATAACGATGAATATAGGAAGAATGATATACTTTTTCATCTATTTATTTGTTCATATTAAAAGAAAAGCTCAAGAAATCTTGAGCTTTTCTTTTAAAGATTAATTATCAACCCGTTCTGTTAAAGACCCTGAAGGGTTATTAGTTCCCTTCTGGTACTCAAAAGTAACATCTAAATTTCTCAATACGGGATTTGCAGGTATAGTTCCATTTGATGCATCCCAACGTCTGATAGTATGATTTATCTCAGTCTGATTAAATTGCAAGCCTGTATCAAAAGGGGCTTGACCAAAGGCAGAACTAGGAATTGGTTCCATACCACTTATCCTGGCTTTATACATTTCATCATCTCTCCATTTCTTACTACCAAAAACCCCACCTCTTCTGTAAGCCTGCCCTCTTATTAAAACCCCTTGTGAAGCATAAACTGCAAAACTCTGACTATAAATTTCCATATAAATTCTTTCAGGACGTCCGTTATCATATTCTGGAGAATAATAACCTCTAGTTCCTTGAAACGGCGAAATTGATTCGACTTTCAGTTCGACACTCGCAGGATTTAAAGATTTAATTTTAACATTGTTAACACTTCCTTCAGAACCACCATTTTGTAAGGTACTATAAGTAGACATATTTCCATCGTTAATTAAATATTCGCTTCCATCTTTTATAAAAAAGATATCATTACCAATTTTTACAGAATATTTATCGTTCAATATCCTTCTAAATAACGGATCATAGATAAAAATCCTATTTTGTTCATCAGTAGTGTCCGAATTCAAACTTTTGTAACCAAACTGTGATAGCCAGGTATCAACTTCCGACAAATTTTTAGCACTCAACATTTTTAGCGTATTCGAAAATACTTCTTGATTAGAAAAAGAAAGCATGCCTTCTCGTACTTCGATACCCGTTTCCCCTTTTTCGGGGATTGAATCATTTTTTTTACATGATGTAAAAATTAAAGGTAAACAAATAGCTAAGAAGCTAAATTTAAAAAAAAATGTTTTCATAATATTGTAATTAAATAAGTAAAATGCCAATATAATTATAACTTTTTAAAAACCATAATGCATTAAACCTACCCCTTAACAACAAAACTTTTAAACGTATTAAAATCCGCCAAGCTGTTGTGCTATACTAAAAGTAAATGGTTGACGCCCTCCATCTTGTTGCCCCGGGATTTTATCAAATCCGTAACCATAATCAATACCTAACAAACCAAATATTGGCAAGAAGATACGAGCACCTACACCCACAGAGCGTTTAACATTAAACGGATTAAATTCAGAAAACTTATTCCAAGTATTTCCGCCTTCAGCAAAAGCTAAAACAAATACGGTTGCAGACTCGCCTAAAGTAATTGGATGCCTCAACTCCAATACATATTTGCTAAATATTGGGGAACCAGCGCTAGATGGAGCACCTTCCGGTACAATTGAATTATTTGCATATCCACGTAAACCAATTACTTCAGATCCTTGTAAAAAGTCAAACCCTTGCAAACCGTCGCCACCTAATTTGAAACGACCAAATGGTGCTTGCCCTACACTTTTAGTGTAATAACCTAAGAAACCGAATTGTGCTTGTGCTTTCAAAATCAACTTACCATATATTTTTTGGAAAAACTGAGATTCAAACTTCCACTTGTGGTATTCGGCAAATTTATACTTCTCGGCAGTAGATATATTGTTGTAATTTTTCCCGTTAAAGACCGAGTAAGGTAAAGTTGCCTGTACTGTAAATTTAATCTGTGAACCAGATGTTGGAAAAATAGGTGCATCAACTGAGTTTCTACTTATTACCTGACTTAAGCTTAAATCGTAAGAATCACCGTTTTCAAACAGGTACCCAGAATAGTTTCTTAACTTAAACTGTTGCAAATTTGCCGCATAATCAACACGGAAATAATCATCAGGCCACTTTAATTGTTTACCCAAACTAAACGTTAAGCCATTTAACCTGATTTTTTGTAAGCTAGGATTACTATTGCTTAAACCATTACTTTGTAATGATGTAAATGCACTTATGCCAAAATAAATAGGTTTTTTACCTCCAAACCAAGGTTCAGAAAAAGAGAAACTGTAAGACTGGTAGTATTTACCGTTTGTTTGTCCTCTAAGACTTAATTTTTGTCCGTCGCCTTTTGGCAATGGCTTGTACGCTTTTAAGTTGAAAAGATTTTTTGCGGAAAAGTTATTGAAAGTTAAGCCCAAGGTACCAACTACCCTACCGCCACCAAAACCACCCGAGAGCTCAATTTGATCTGATGGTTTCTCAACCACGGTATATTGGATATCAACCGTACCGTCTGCTGGGTTAGGAATAGGTTTGATATCAATTTTTTGTTCGTCGAAATTACCCAACTGTACAATTTGACGTTGTGAACGAACAAGTGCATCTTTTGAGAATTTTTGACCTGGTTTGGTTCTTATCTCTCTTAAAATAACTTTATCATTGGTAAGCTCGTTGCCTTTTAAAAGAATCTTGTTAATGGTGTATTGCGGTCCTTCGTAAATTCTGATCTCCAGATCAACCGTATCGTTATAAATACGAGTTTGAACCGGGTCTGCATTAAATGTTAAATATCCATCGTTTAAATAAAGTGAAGAAACATCATTACTGGATGCGCTGCTTCTTAAAGTTTTATCCAACTTAGCTTCTGAAAAAACTTCGCCTTTTTCTATTTTAAGTATCTGATGCAATAAGCTTGATGGGTATTTTGCATTTCCTGAAAAAGTAACATTACCAAAATAGTACTTTTTACCCTCGTTTAATTTGATATCGATGTTAACTGCTTTGTCATCAAATCTGTAAACAGAATCTGAAATGATCTCGGCATCACGATAACCCTTTTCACGCATTTTAGCTACCATCTTCTCCTTATCTTCCTCGTACTTATCACGCATAAACTTACCCGATCCAAAAACTTTGTACCAAGCTTGCTCATGAGTTTTTTTCATGAACGATTTCAGTTTAGCGTCGCTAAAATCTTTATTTCCCTCAATGTTTATCGAATGAACTTTTACCTTGCTCTTTTTATCAACCACTACATTTACGATTTTACTATTGGCATCTGTGGTGTCTTTTACAGTAGTAATTTTTACAGCTGTATTTAAATAGCCTTTATCGCCAAAATGCTTCTTGATAATATTGTTAATGGTATTATTAAGATTTTCGTTTACGATTTTACCTTTCTGATTGTTCAATTTTTCCTGAATATCAGTCGTCTCGCTTTTTGAAAGCCCTTTAAGCACAATTTTAGAAACGCGGGGACGTTCATCTAAGTTGATATCGAAATAGATAGAATCATTACTGATGTGATTAATTTCTAATGAAACGTCATCAAACAAGCCTTGCGCCCAAAGGTTTTTTACTGCACTTGATGTAGCATCGCCAGGGACTAAAATCCTATCGCCAACTTCAAGCTTTGTGATTGTAACCAACACAGATTTGTCTAAAAACTTTACGCCATTGATATTTACACCGCCAATAACATATTCTTTTGGATTTGCATAATCTAACTCCTTACTCTCCTTTTCTGGCGTAGAACGCGAGGATCTTAAAGATGGAATTGTTTGAGAAAACCCTTTTACGGAAAGGGCAACTAATAATATAACTATAAAAAAATTCTTCATTTACTTGATTATGGGGCTAAAATACTCCTATTCTTTGTTAATTTTTGTTAAAAGTAAAATTAGCTAATCTGTTCGCTAGTTAAACCAAACCGGCGTTCTCTTTGTTGATAATTAAATATGGCCTCAAATAAATCCTCACGTCTGAAATCTGGCCAAAGTTTAGCCGTGAAATATAGCTCTGCATAAGCTAGTTGCCACAATAAATAATTACTGATGCGATGTTCGCCACTGGTTCTAATCATTAATTCAGGGTCTGGCAAATCATGGGTAGATAAATAGCTTTCAAACAGCTTCTCTGTAATGTCTTCCTGCTTTATTTTCCCGCTGGCGGTGTCTGCTGCAATTTGTTTGGTTGCATTTACGATCTCCCATCTTGAACTGTAGGAAAGTGCCAATGTTAAAGTTAAACGTTTATTTTCTGCTGTTTTCGCAATGGCTTCCTGTAACTCATTATAACATCTTTTTGGCAGTGATTTTAAATCGCCAATCGCATTTAGGCGCACATCATTTTCCATTAACGTTTTTGTTTCTTTATTGATGGTACTCACCAAAAGTTCCATTAAAGCCGTAACTTCTAATTTTGGGCGGTTCCAGTTTTCGGTAGAGAACGCGTATAATGTAAGGTTTTTTAAGCCTAATTCCGCAGCGCCTTCAACCGTATCTCTAACAGCAAACACTCCGTTTTTATGCCCAAAAACCCGTAGTTTTCCTTTTTCTTTAGCCCACCTACCATTGCCATCCATGATTACGGCAACGTGTTCTGGCAATTTGTCAAGATTTAACTTCTCTTTGAAACTCATTTATTAAAAAGCAATTTTTTAATTTAAAACGGACATTTTTGGCTCACAAAGGTATAAGATAAGGTTATACCCACAAACACATAACTATCCTTTTTTCTAAAATCGCCCCGTTGAGTACCTGCAACGCCAATTTTATTAATTGAACGGTCTGATAAAGCCATCCTTAAAGCTGTTTTATTAGGATCTGTTTCCTGTAAAGCTGCTGCAGATGGGTAAACACCGCTCACATCGTCCAGATAATCTGTGTTTGTATTTCGATAGCCAATTTCACCTTCTATATTAAGGTAACGGCCAAAATTATATTTCACGCCCGCACCAAATGGGATAGAATAAGTAATTGTTTTATATTCTTGTTCCTGGCCCTCTGTTTTATAATACTTAAGCTCGTAAGTTTGTCCGCCGTAATCTACCTTAGGGTTAAAACCTGTTAAAGCAATACCTGCAAATAAAAAGGGAGTAAAGCGTTTCTGCCGGTATTCGAATCCGTAATCAAAAAAGTTAAACTCCAGCATGGCACCGCCCTCGGTAATTGGAGAATAAAAGCTCAGGTTTCTATCTACTTCTTGTTGATATTTAGATTTTGACTCATCATCACCAATTTTTCCACGCAAAACCGAAAAGCGTATTGCCCAATAGCTGTCAATATTTCTTTTGACCACTAAACCCAAAGCCGGACTATTTAATGCTAAGTTATTATTTTGATTTAAATCTCCCATATATCCCATTGCACCGCCGGTTAGGCCAACCTCCCAAGTCTGCGCAACAGCACAAGCCGTACTACCTAGAAAAAAAAGTATAAATACTTTGATAAAATGAGTCATTAAGATGGCTTAGTAATTTCTGGTATCTATACCCCAAAGCAATTTATTTCTTAACGTTGATAAATAGGTTTGATTGCTGAGCCTTACTAAATTTATATCGAAATCTGCCCGTTTTAAGCGCAACTGTGTTCCTGGGCTAAATACTTCTGTTCTTGAATCACAACTTACTAAGTATTTAGGGCTTCTTCCCTCTATCTCAAAAGTAAGTTCATTTTGATCAGAAAGAATTACCGGCCTTACGTTTAAGTTATGCGGAGAAATTGGTGTGATTACAAAATTGCCAGACTGCGGAAAAACAATTGGACCGCCACAACTTAGAGAATAAGCAGTTGAACCTGTTGGCGTTGCAACAATTAGCCCATCTGCCCAGTATGAGTTTAAAAATTCTCCGTTTAAATAACAGTGAATAAGTATCATGGCAGAGGTATCCCGTTTCATAATGGTAAAATCATTCAACGCGAAGTTCAAATCTCCAAATAAACCAGATGAGGTTTCAACTTTTAGTAATCGCCTTACATCCAATGTAAAATCCCGATTAACTAAACCTTCAATTGCACTTTTTATTCCTTCTTTGTTGATACTGGCTAAAAAACCTAATCGGCCAAAATTGATCCCAATCATTGGAATACCCGAGTCTTTAACCAGCGCAACGGTATCTAACATGGTACCGTCTCCACCTAAACTAATCATCACCTCCACTTTTTCATCTACCAAATCCTGATGAGATTTAAAAGCATTGAAAGTTTTAGGCAAAAACAATTTATCTTTAAGGAAGTCGTAAAAATCGTGGTAAATTAGAACCTCAACTTCACAGGATACTAAACAATCAAAAACCTGCTGAACGTATGGGATAACGGTGTTGTTAAATTGTCTCCCGTAAACACCTATTTTCATCTGTTTATTTTTTAAAAGCTCAGGTAATTCATCAAAGAGTCATACCTGTCTGCATCATTTGATTTTTGATTGGTATGGTTAAAAGTAGCCAATACTACGTAATCATATCGCAAAAAGGATGCAACAATCTGCGTAATATCCACTTTATTAACTTTTAAGGTCACTGTTAGCTTGGTAGAATCTGGAAGCTCGTCCACATAAGAACTTAATATCTGCGCATTATCTGATTCTACAATTTGCGCTATATGTGCTAAAGAATTGTCTCTATTGCTGATCTCTAAAACAATGATGCCTCCAGGATCTGCAACAGCTGTTATAGTGGCCAAATAACTTACCACGTCATTTATAACAATTGAACCCAAATAATTCATTTTATCATCAAGCACTGGCAAAACGCTCAATTTTTGAGTGTTGAGCGCTTTTATCACTTCGTAAACATGCTGGCTTTCTAAAACGTAAGGGTTAATTAATGACAGGGTGATTGCGCTAACCGGTTCCTGATGGTCAGTTTCGTCAATCAAATCATCTTCAGACAATAAACCTAGAAACTGCGACCCATTAGTGATAGGCAAATGGCAAACTCTAAATTCCGCCATATTATCTAATGCTTTCTGGATACTATCAGAAGTTTTTAGCGGAGATATTGCGGTAGATATGAGTTCACTAGCAATCATTAAAGTCCTCGTTTTTTTAAGAAATCCTCTAACAACTGATTAAAAGCTTGTGGTTGCTCCATCATTGGCGCATGACCGCATTCATCAATCCAGTTTAATTCAGAGTCTGGTAAAAGTTGGTTAAATTCTATTGCAACTTCTGGAGGCGTAATTTTATCATTTTTACCCCAAATTAACGCTACCGGAATTTTAATTTTATGCAAATCTTTTGACATGTTATGCCTGATGGCTGATTTTGCCATTGCTAAAATTCTGATGACCTTATTGCGGTTATTTACTGTTTCGTAAACATCATCAATCAGTTCTTTGGTTGCAGTTGCAGGGCTATAAAATGTATATTCTACTTTCTCTTTTATAAAATCATAGCTTTCTCTTTTAGGGAAAGAGCCACCAAAGGCATTTTCGTACAAACCGGAACTACCTGTTAACACCAAAGCCTTAACGTATTCCTGATGAGCCAAAGTATAAATTAAGCCAACATGCCCACCTAAGGAGTTGCCTAAAAGTGTCACCTTTTCGTATTTTTTATATTTAACAAACTTATGTACGTATTTTGAAAGTGTTTTAACACCGGTAGTTAGCAAAGGCAAATCATATATAGGAAGCATAGGGATTACCACAGTATAACGTCCTTTAAATTGCTCAATTACATGTTCCCAATTGCTTAACGCCCCCATTAAACCATGGAGTAAAAGCAATACTTCTCCCTCACCTTCTTCAATGTAATTAAAACCGTCTTCTTCTTTAACTAAGTACTCCATAAAATATTCAAAAGGTATTATACATTAATTGTGCTAAATTAATAGTCTGTTTTCAATTTGAGTATAAAAACTCTACTAATTGAGAAAAAAAATATGATTTAACCTATTTAAATTAAAAAATTAGTTTTAAGGTAACAAAGTTTTTATAGCTGCGGAAATGGCTTTGCCATCTGCCTTGCCAGAAAGCTCTTTATTTGCAACGCCCATCACTTTTCCCATTTCCTTTACGCTGGTTACATTCAGTTTTTCTATCAGGGCTTTAATGTAGGAGGTTAACTCCTCGTTAGACAATTGTTTTGGCAAATATTTTTCGATAACAGCGATCTCTTCTGCTTCAATTTGATAAAGATCTTCTCTGTTTTGACTTTTGTAAATTTCTGCAGATTCTTTACGTTGCTTCACTAACTTTTGCAGTACTTTAATTTCTGTGTCTTCCGTAATTTCTGACGAGGCACCTTTTTCTGTTTTAGCAACCAATAAAGCTGCTTTAATAGCTCTTAAACTTCTTAAAGTAACCTCTTCTTTGGCCAGCATTGCTGTTTTGATATCTTGATTTATAGTGTTTTCTAACATGATTTTAATTTTGAATGAGTGAGTTTTGAATGAGTGAATGATAGAATTTTGACTGAGAGAATTATTAGATGACTAATGAACCAATGACTAATCAACTACTCCTTATCCCAATAAAAAGCAGATGCTTGAACGGTTGGCATAATTACCAGATCATTGATATTGACATGCGGTGGTCTGCTGGTGGCAAAAAATATAGTTTCGGCAATGTCCTTTGCAAGTAAAGGCTGGTAACCTTCATACACTTTTTTTGCTTTCTCTTTATCACCATGAAAACGCACTTCAGAAAATTCTGTCTCAACTGCACCCGGATGTACCGCCGTAACTCTAATCTTTTGTTTCAATAGATCTATGCGCATGGCTTTACTTAATGCGTCTACCGCATGTTTTGTAGCGCAGTAAACATTTCCGTTTGCATAAACTTCTTTTCCGGCAATTGAGCCTAAATTAACGATATGACCTTTTTTGTTTTCGATCATCCAATTGGAAACAATTTTAGAAACGTAAAGCAGTCCTTTAATATTAGTATCAATCATGGTTTCCCAATCATTTAAATCTGCGTTTTGAAGAGCATCAAATCCTTGACTTAAACCAGCATTATTGATTAGAACATCTACTTTTTTAAATTTTTCGGGGATTCCGTTAAGGTGCTCAATTACCACGGCTTTATCTCTTACATCAAAATTTAAGGCGAGCACTTCTATTTTAAATTTGCTCTCCAACTTTTCCTTAAGCTTCTTCAAACGATCTGCTCGCCTACCTGTAATAATCAAATTGAAGCCGTTTTCTGCATAAATATTGGCACAAGCTTCGCCAATTCCGGCTGTCGCACCGGTTATAAGTACTATTTTTGAATCTCCTGACATGTTGTGAATTTATGAAATTTATACGGAAGCATCAGTAAAAAATTGTTTCAATACCACTCTATTAAAAGTGTAAGCGAGGATTTTATTTATCACCATAGTGGCCCCATGTAGAAAGCACTAATACCGTTACCACTTCTTCTTCAATTTGGTAAACTAAGCGGTGCTTACTGGAAATCCTTCTGGACCATGTTGTAGTTTCATGGAATTTTAAGCGTTCTGGTTTACCTGTACCAGAAGTAGGGTGTTCTTCTAATTCATCTAAAAGCAAATAAATCTTTTTTAATAATTTCTTGTCGCCCGATTTTTCAATTTTTTTAACATCCAGTTCTGCATCAAACGTTAAAGCTACTTTGTATTTCATAAAATACTTTTAAAGAGTTCTGCCTTAAACTCCGGAGTAAGTTCATGCACTTCTCCTCTTTTGGCTTGCTCTTTAGCTCTATCAATTTTTGCAAAAAACTCTTCTTTGCTCATTTCTGTTTCATCAGGTTCCACCTTAAAACGAACTTTCATTTCGGCAAACAAAGATTCTAATAAAGATTTCTGTTTTTCGTTTTTTGGATAAATAGTTATACTTTCCATCATTTTAAAATTTAATTGCGTGGTATAAACAAATATAAGAAAATACAAAATATTATCAGATAATCCATTTATTATAACAGACTTTTAACAATATAATCCTAGTAGCGTTGTTTTTTTAATTTAAATAGAAGCCCTATTCAAAATATAAACTAAAAACAAAGTTTCGCAGGAATAATTTGTCTATCGGGCTTGAGTAAGGATGATCCTCCCTTAACAAAACGCTTTTTACGGAATTACTTAACTTAATCTCTGGTGATAGTTTAAAATATTCGAAATATAAGTCGAAACCTATTCCAACATCATAAGATAAAATACCTTTTGTGTTTTTCAGCTGTTTCTGTATAGCAATATCTCCTGCATCATCCGCATTCTTTTTTGCACCGATATCAATACCATATTTTACACCTGCCAAAATATAGGCTCTAAAATTATTTCTTCGGTCCGACTTTAATTTTATACCCAGCGGAAAATCAAACATCGTGGAGTTGACGGTTCTTCG
This sequence comes from uncultured Pedobacter sp., assembly GCF_946480185.1. The sequence goes on from NZ_CAMLIG010000001.1 coordinate 191,242, forward strand.
GGTAAAGCCATCTGGGGATTTAACATTATGCCTGTCATATTGTGCGCTATCGGTAAACTGATAATCAATAATTCTATCCGCAAAAACAAAAACGGGGGTAAATCTTAAATTTACATTTGGTGTGATGTATAAATCGGAAACAAAACCAATCCCAAAACCTGGATTTTGAATGGAACGGATGCTCTTTAGTCCCTTAGTAACAGCTACTCCATTTTCTAAAAAAGGGGCTTGCCAATTTGCAAATTTCTGGATTTTATACTCGGAACTAATGTACTGGAAACCGAAACCAAAATGTAGATTCTGATCATCAACTCCACCGCCATAATTACCTTGAGCAAAGGTGTTTAAAGATAAAATTGAAATAATAAAACAAATAAATGTTTTTATTTTGATCATTTAATGCCCGTGTATATAGAACAAATTCCAAACGCTAAGGGACGGCATTTGGTATTTTTGTAACCCACTTTATCCATTAAATTCGTAAATACATTTCCATCAGGAAAAGCATTTACGGACTCGGGCAGGTAAGAATAAGCACTAGCATCTTTAGAAAAAACTTTTCCAATACTTGGCGTTACGTAGTGGAAGTAAAAATTATAAAGTTGTTTTACAGGGAATACTTTGGGTTTCGAGAACTCTAGGATCACCACTTTTCCGCCTGGTTTTAAAACACGAAGCATATCCGCAATACCTTTCTCCAAGTTCTCAAAATTTCTTACGCCATAAGCCACCGTAATGGCATCAAAGCTGTCATCTTCAAAAAGTAACTTCTCAGAATCACCCAACCTTACCTCAAAAACATCTGACTTTTTACGTTTGATGATTTTCTCTCTCGCCACAGCAAGCATCCCTTCCGAAATATCTACACCTACTATTTTCGCTGGTTTTAAAATCTCCAAAGCCTCAAAAGCGAAATCTCCAGTACCCGTAGCAACATCTAAAATGGTTTGTGGCTTGTTTTTCAAAAGTTCTTTAATGGCCATCTTTCGCCAGATGATATCAATCCCAAGTGACATAAAATGGTTTAAAAAATCGTAGGTTTTTGAAATATTATTGAACATGGTGGCCACCTGTTCTTTTTTGGCAACCTTTTGATCTTTGTAAGGTGTAACGTTTTCTGACATCATTTGTGCAAAGATAATTTTATTTTAACAAGCTTTTGGACTTAAAGCAAAAAGCTTATTTACGAGCAACAAGATGAAAGAGAAATTGTTTTTAATTATTATCAGGACTTATTTTCGTGGTAATGAGTACGGAAACCTTTTGTGAGATGTTTCACTATCGTTCAACATGACGAACATCTCTAAACTAAACAACAATGATTATCAAAAAGAGAAGTCTTTTTACTTTGACTTTTTTTGATCTTCTTCTAAGACATCGCACCATACAAACTTATCCGTCATAATTCCACGCGGATGTTCTGCGTTTATTTTAAAACCAAACCAGTTTTTAGGTGCGTAAACGGTGTTTTTTTTGGGGCTTAAGTACGATGCCCACCATGCAAAAGTACTGTTGGAGATGATGCTAATATCGGCGTTCTGAATCAGTTGAAAATCAATAATTTCATTGTTATCAGAAAAAATATAATTCTCCTGCCGCGGAAAAACTTCTTTTACGTGTTTAATATCATCGCTCACAAAAATCACTTTATAATCCTGCAAGTTTTCTATCGCGTTTAAACGCTTTTTAAAATAAGCCATCGGCAAAGAAATATCCCGCTTTCTCCGCTCTCCGTAATTCATATAATCGGTACGGCGGATATGCACCACCACTATTTTATTTTCGCGGTAAAGCTTTCCGTATAAATGCTCAAATTCTGTTTGGTACTGCTGTTTGATATTGAAAATCGGTTTTTCGTGAAGTTGCTTGTAATAATAATCCGACTGGAAATAACCTACATAAACCGACCAGTTTTTTATCGGAAATTCTTTAGGTATAATCCAATTATGGATGTAAACCTGTTTAAGTTTTAACAGCAAAGGCAAAATTCTGGTAATTGCAGAATAGGGTTTGGACGCTAGCAACAAATTATCTTTACCTTCTAACTCAAAATATTTTTCAATATAAGCATGGTGTGGATTGATAAAAAAAACGGTTTTATTAGGTTTACGCTGTTTTACATATTTTAAAAACACATATTGAAATAGTTGGTTACCCAAACGTCCGTCAAACTTTACCCCAATCATGATTTTTTTCTGATTTTAAATTTCACAATCTGTGGCTTTACAAATTGCAGATAAAATTCTGGATAAAACCTGTAGGCATAAACAAAAGTATGATAAAATTTAACGCCTAACTCTTTCCGTAAAATGTATTGCCCAATGATAAACCCAATTACGTTTGATGCCAAAGTTGCATAAGCCGCACCCAAAACACCTATATGTAAAATAAAAAAGTAGTTTAAAGTTAAGTTGAGTATTGCCGTTACAACAACAATGTAAAATGTGGTTTTTGTTTTCCCGATGGAATCTAATATAATCCCAAATTGCCTTCCAAATGGGATTAACAGCGTATATAATAACGTAACCCGAAGCAATGGAACCGCATCTGTATATTTTTCGCCGGCCAGCAGGTAAAGCACAAAACTCGGGAAAATATAAATAAAAATTAATCCTGGAATTAAAATTGCTAAAATGGTTCCAACAGATTTTTCATAAAGATATTTGATAGCCTCTTTCCCTTCTGTTTCTATCCGTTTTGCACTTTGCGGAAATACGATATTGGCAACCGCACTTGTTGGGATATCTATTAAGTTTACAATTTTTACCGCTACGTTAAATACACCCGAAGCGCTTGGAGAAATGATACTAGACAGCATCATTTGATCAACACTGCCAGAAAGAATAGAACTAATGGATGTACCAAAAGCATATTTCCCGTAATTAAACAGCTTTAACATCCATGTTTTATAAATGCCAATAGCAAAATTTAAAAAAGGTTTGGTGTAAAAAAAAGCGATCAGCATGGCTATTACCGAACCTATAATTTGAACCAAAACTAAATGGGTAAGTTGGATATTAATTTTAAGAACATAACAATAAAGCACATACACAAAGTAAACCGCCTGAAAAACAGTGTTTGAAACAAATACGCCTTTAAATTTAAAGTTAGCCTGTTCTATACAATTAAACTGAGTTAAAAAGCCATTCAAAACGTACACAATATTGAAAAGATAAAATAGATTAACCAGTTCTGGTGAATTTAATATTTTAGCTAAAACTGCGCCTAATGAAAGGTTTAAAACCACAATTGCAAAAGTAATCAGTAAATTAACAGTTAATGCGGCCGACATGACCTTGGGCTTTTCTTCTTTACTAGCGCCAGATAAAAATTTAATTAACGCATTTCTGATTAAACCGTCTCTAAAAATATTTAAAATGGTGATGGTAGTCATGTAAACTGTCCAAACTCCATAATCATGTTCAGAAAGACCACGTACCAAAAAGAAAAAACTGCCAAAACCGAATAAAACGCTAGCCATATTCTGGAAAACGTTAATCAATCCCGACTTTAACCAGTAATTCCCCTCTCCTTTCATAGTTTAAACCGGAATGTAAAATTTAGTGATATAGTTTTTAACTTCTTCATCGTTTTTAGCATGATGTATTTTTGCGCCTGACAATTTTGGGAAAAGCTTTTGGAAACACCCGAAATGATGTTCGGGTCCTTTTTTTGATAAAATGATGTTTTCGCCTTCAAAACAACTTGCCAATGCGGCAGTTCCGCCGTGTATTGATAAAAACTTAGTAGCATTAGCGTAAACACATAGCTGAAAATGGTTGAAATTATTTGCTTTAATCAAGTTTTCGCGGTACAAATCTTCCATCAAAATCACGTTCGGGTATTTTTCTTTGATGAAATCATATTCGTTTAAATCATTCACCTCGCTGGTATCTGATGTAATTTGATCCGGACGCGGACGGTTATATATAATTTGGTAATGTGCGCCAAGCTGATCAAAAATAAATTTCAGCATCTCTATACTAAAATAACTGATTGGCGGACCGTCCCACTCTGTATTGTAACGGTTGGCGACCACTAGAATGGGTTTATCGTAAGTATAAATAGTGTTTTTAAAATGGGCTTTAAATGGCACTTTCTCCCATTTCTTCATATCATAATTATGGCTGTATAAAATCCGCGGGGTTTCGTAATTATAATTGCCCTCGTTGGTTCGTACATCATAAACCTCTTGATGGTTGGGCGAGAAAAAATACATTTCTGAGGTAAATTTAGCACCCTCCGTACGCAATAAAGTCCCGTTTTTATAGTGCCAATAAGCAAAGGGAATTACAAATTCGAGTTCGGGCGCAAACTCGCCATCAAAAGAAATTACCTTATATTTCTTCTTGAAAAAGTAATCTTTTAAAACGTATTTTAATTGTACAAATTGACAGTAATAAGTGTCTCTGTAATAATACCTTATATCCCAATGAAGCTTACCAAACCTTAGCCTAACATATAAGCTGATGAGTTTAGTTACAATATTGTTGGGTATATGCTGTGGTTTCAAATCTTGCTCCCGTTTAAATATTCTGTTAAGCGCTTTGAGTGAAGTTTTAAACGATACTTAAATGCTTTTAAAATTCCACCCTCGGCAATTAACCTACGCGAAGAGGTGAAAACCGCGGCTTTATTGCTGGTTACTAACTTTAGCTTTCCGGTTTTCATCAGGTTTACTGCCATGCGGCCGTCTTCAGATTCATCTACATAATATTCGCTACCAATGGCATTGTCAAATTTACGAACGTTTTTAACTTTAAAACCTCCATTAGCCAAGCCAATTGCTGTAATAAAACCCATATTAAATCCCAAAAAGTTGATATGCTCTCGTTTGCGTTTTCTTAATCTTATAATCACACCGGCAAAGCGTTCATAAATCCAAAAGAAAAACCTATTGTAATCATTCTCTGGGATAAACGCATATCTGCCATATACACCAACTATTTCATTCTCTTTTTCTAAAGGAGCAACCATTGCATCAATCCATCCCGGCGGATAAAAGGTATCCGAATCTGCACATAAATGGAATTTGCCTTTCGCTTTTTCTAGTCCTAACTGCCGGGCAAAGGTTATTCCTTGCTTCTCTTCAAAATAACTTCTTACACCTAATGTATCTAAAACTTCTTGGGTTTTATCTGTTGAATTGTTGTTAATGACTACAAGTTCCACCTTTCTTTTAGTAGTACTTGACGCCAAAGAGGATAGTGTTCTGAAAATATTGTTCTCCTCATTCCATGCAGGAATCATGATAGAAACTTCAGGTGCCACATCCTCAAATTTGCTGATTCTGGTTTTGATATCGGTAAGCTCGGCTTGGGTCAAATCAGAAAATCCTTTATTAAAATAAAGATGCCTTTTTAACCACGAAGGGAGTTTAAACAAGGCTACGGCCATAAATTTTACGCTTTATTTTAAAGATAAACAATTCGAGATTAAACCTAACATAACGGTAAACCATTCGGGCAAAAACCGTAAAATAACGATTACTGTTGCGCAGAAAATTTCTTTTTACGGTGCTTGGTTCTTCAGCCATATTCTCTTGCGATAGCAACACATTGATGTCATCGTAAAAATATGCTTTAGGCTTTCCGGCCAATACCTGCATCATCATATTATATTCTGTACGGTCTGGCTTTATACCTTCTGGATATTCTCCAAATCTATCAAAAAAGTTTTGCCTGCGTAAATGAGGATGATCGCTATAAACATAAAACTTACGGTAGCCCTCCCAAAATTTCGCATGGCTAAAATGCATTTCAGAAAAACCATCACTCACTGGCGTTAAATTTGGGAATTTGAAATAGGCATAAAAACGAACGAAATCCAAAGTTGAATCATGCTGTAAAAACTGATGTGCTTTTTCCAACTTTGGCAAAAAACCAGCCTGCGGAACAAAATCTTCCTGTATATATAAGGTGTAGGGAGTTTCTATAACTTTTTGACCTTTATTGATATTGTTGCCTAAACCTTTATTTGTTGGGGCTTTTACCAGTTTAAAAGGATAAGATTTCTGCAACGTTTCAACAAATTCAAGATGTTCGGGTTTGCTGCCGTCATCAGAAACTACAATTTGATAAAAATGCAGATGATGTTGCTGTAAACCTTTCAGAAGCCTTTCTAAAGATTTGCTACGATTATAATGGGTAATGAGTACAGAAATATCTTCAAAAACGGCCATGTTCACTTAAAATTGGGCACTATGCCATAAATTAAAGAAAAATAATTCAAGAAATTAATGCCCTAACCTTCTTTTTTAGTTTAATTACTGCTTTCCCAATTAATCTGCTAAAGTCGCTTTTCAAAGGCATTCCACGCCAAGGAGTTAATTCTAAATATTTAAAAAACTCTTTTCTTAAAACCTGATCAGAGTTGTAAGATTTAAATATGGGTTTGATATCTAAATAATGAATACATTTTGGATTTGGATGATAGTTGTTTGCAAACCAATTCCAAAAAGGATTTACCTCCAGCCATTTTCCTGAAAAAACAACATTTAACCCGTATTGATCTGCATAGTTTACGTATGCAATATTGTCACGCATTGCTGTAAAAACCTGATTCGGGATATCTTCTGCAATCCACTTTTCACAATCTATCAGCATCATACCCGAGTTAAAATAGGGCGCATCGGCATCAATACCTAAAGCCTTATAATTTGGGATTCCGCCCCATTTACATCCTGCTGTTTTACCCACATCAAGTACCGCTGCCATGGTATAACCTTGCATATTTGTATTCCAAAGCTCAGCAACATCTGCAAGCACTACCATATCCACATCAAAATAAATCAACTTTTTTACCTCTTTCGGGACAACAAATGGCGCAAATAACCTTAAATAAGCTGTAAAAGGAAAGGCCGAATCGTCCATTGGAAACTGGACGTTTGGCGGAAATACCTCATTGGCATTTTTCCATACGATATGAAACTTTTGAGGATTTTCTATTAACGAATTAACTTTTGCCTGATTGGCTTTGGAAATATTATCGTTTAAAATATAAAAAGTAACTGGTTCACTGGCGTGATGATTGACAATAATAGACTTAATTAGCGTTGCCATTAAAACGGCATAATTGTTATTGCTTGCTAAGGCTATTGAAATCATTAATTTCTACGACAGTTTAGATTCGCTAAAATAACGGTTAATTTCAAAAGAGCGCATCTATTTTAAAATTTTAAAACTACTTCGAAAGTATTTTTCCCTTCGGGATGATTATAATGGTAATGAAAAGAAGTGGCGCACTGTCTAATCACCATTAATCCAAAATTTTCTGGAACTTCGTTTAAAGTCAAATAATCAATTTCTGGTGGTTCTAAAAATTCAATAAGGCATTCATCTTTAACAATAAGATCCAGCTTGTAATTATTACCCAACAAGGCTGTTATTTGGGTTGGATATGTAAAATCGGTTAATGGAAAATTGCAAGCTTTCCCCGTTTTAGCATCAGAAAAAGAAAAACGGCTACCAGAATCAATCTTTTTAATAACTATTTCATCCTCAAACCTTTCCAACTCTAAAAAAGATGTTGCTTTGGTGTGTTTCATGGCATTGGTAAGCAATTCCATAATGACCAACTTAAATTTAGACAAGCGCTTAAAATCGCCCGAAAGTGGCTCAAAATCACTCACGAAATTACAACAGGTTTCTATAAAAATTTTATAGCTTCCTATATGTACAGGGATTTCAAGCGTAAGTTTTTGGGATTTAAAGACCATTATTTCAGCTGTTGGATTGCTTCTTCCTTGTTACGGTAAATTTTAAATACTTTATCTAAACGGGTAAGCTCAAATAAAGCCATTACATCGCTATTAATGTTTATCAAGGCCATCTCTCCTCCTTTTGACAATACATTTTTTAAGCCCGCAACCAAAGCACCAATAAAAGAGCTGTCCATATATTCTATTTTACCCATGTCTAAAACCAGTTTAGGCGGCGTTACTTCGGTGGTATCGTATAAAAATTTCTTAAAATCTTCTGATTGATTTAGGCTTGCTTCCGACAAATTAATAGCTATCACTACAACATCGTCTATGAGTTCTTTTTTGTAATCCATTTTAAAGGCGTTTAATTTGTATTAGGCTACAATCATCAACCTGGTATTTTTGGCTGTTAAATATGCTTGCAGTAATTTGTGTAAAAGGTAAGTTTTGGTTTAAATATGTTTTAAGCTGCCCAACAAAGATTCTTAAATCGGTTTTTTTTACTCCGTTGGCTTCAAAATCTATCGCTCCGTCAGATAGGATATAAATCCTGTCTTCTGGTTGCGAGTCTATAATTTGTTCATTAAAGTTTCCGTTTTTGAAAAAACCTAACAGCAAGCCTTTTGACTTAAATTGGGTAATTTCTTTGGATTCGTTACTATATTTCAACAACGGCAAATCACTGGCGCCAGAATAAGTAATAATTCCCTCATCATCATCAATCAAAAGTAAGCTAAGGGTAGAATAAATATCATCCAAAAACTCATCTACATGAATTACTTGATTGATGCGTTGCATAATTTGTGCAACGGAAAGGTTGCCATCAAACACGCATAATCTTATTGCAGAACGGATATAACTCAAAAAAGTAAAAGAGAAAAACCATGCGCCCCATTTTTTTCCCATCACATCACCCAGTACAATAAAAGTATAACGGTCATCAATCCTTATAAAATCAATAAAATCTCCGCCCGGATGGTTTTGGAATGTTTTATGGAATACGTCTATTTCAAACTTTTTAAGCTTTAAATTTTTATTAGGAACATTTTTTAAATTTAAGCGATCTGCAACTAATTTAAGTTCATTTATCGATTTCTCCTTTTGTTCAACAACGGTAGCCAGAATATTTTTAATTTTTGCAACCAATTGCACAATAGGCGTGTTTTTATCTATATAATCAATTGCTTTTAAGGCTAATCCCCTGTCAATTAATATTTCCTTATTATGCGAAGTATGGAATAAAAATGGGATGTCTTTTAGTCTATTATCCCGTAACAGTCTTTTTCTAAAATCAAAACCATCCGCTTCAGGCATTTCAATATCAGAAATAATTAAATCCTGAATATTCTTTTCCAAAATTTCAAAAGCTTCCGCTACAGAAATAGCTGTGGCTACATCAAAGCCGTTTTGTTCCAACACTTTCTGCATCAGCCTAAGCTGAAAAGGTTCATCATCAACTAAAAGAATTTTTTTACTCACTTATTAATTATTGGTTTGAAAATTTAAAGTACGACTTAATTATTAGAAAAACACCGGTTAAAACAATAATTAGCGAAATTAAATCCATTACAGTAAAACCGTCATTAACGCTAAAGTAAAAAATTGTAAACATTTCAAAGTATGGTGGCGCAGGTAAAATAATCATCGCAAATCCTAAAGTTACCATAACAAAACCAATAACTACCGGAATAAGCATTTCAACGTACCTTTTAACAGCAACGGATTTCACCACTTTGGTATCAATATAATTGTTCTTCAAAATTGATTCTATTTTATCCAACTTTTCTAAACGTGATAAATCATCGTCGTCAATTTTCTTGAATTCTTCAATCAGTTCTGATTCGCTCAGTTTATTGTCAATTGCTTTATTAAACCTGGTCTGCAGATTTTTGATATTATCAGAATTGATATCGGTTTGATTTAACACCCTTATCAAATCATTCAGTTTTTCATCAACGGAAGCCTCCTGCATATTTTTAAAACTTATTGAATTTTCCATTCTGTTAATTGTATCATTGCTTTAAAACAAATTATTAATTTTAGCATCTTAATCATTGTTGATGGAGCTTGTATCAATTATTACCGTAAACTATAATCAGCCTAAGGCAACTATCGCATTGCTTCAATCTTTAAAAAAACAAGATGCTGCAAACTTTGAAGTAATACTGGTGGACAATGCAAGTGATGAAAATCACGAAACTGACTTCAACAATATCTTTCCAAATCTTACCTTTATTCGTACAAAAGTCAATTTAGGTTTCGCTGGAGGCAATAATTTGGGAATTAATATTGCAAAAGGTGATTATATTTTTTTACTAAACAACGATACCGAGGTTCCGGAAAATTGCATCAGCCTACTTGTAGAAGAATTTAAAAGCAATGAACACATTGGGCTTTTGTCGCCATTAATTCTTTATGATGATGACAAAACCGTTGTTCAATACGCAGGTTACACGCCTTTAAACTACCTTACAGCCCGAAACAAGCAAATTGGACAGTTTGATAAAAACGTAGGCCAGTTTAACGGAATAACCATAGAAACCGGTTTTTGCCACGGCGCAGCGGTAATGTGCAGAAAGGCTGATTTGCAAAAAGCAGGATTAATGGACGAGAATTATTTTTTGTATTATGAAGAATTGGACTGGTGCGAAAAGTTTAAAAAAATAGGCAAAGGCATTTATTTTACGGGCAAAACTTACATTTATCACAAAGAATCAATGTCTGTAGGGAAAGATAGCGCCATTAAAACCTACTTTATAACCCGTAACCGGATGCTGTTCATCAGAAAAAACACAGCTATTTTAAACACCTTATTTTTTAGTGTTTATTACATTTTAATTGCTTGCCCAAAAACCATGATGAAATATGCCATAACTGGAAAAACCCATCTTATTAAATGGGTATTAAAAGCCATTTTATGGAACTTAACACATCAAAAAAACAGTAAAGAATTGGGCTTTAAAACAAAATAATGATTGTACTTTTTTGGATTTGTATTTTTATAATTTTTTATACTTTTTTTGGCTACGGAATATTTCTGTTTGCAATTGTTAAATTAAAAAAACGGTTTGTAAAACCTTTTGAATTTTTGCCTAATGCCAGTTTACCGACAGTTTCTTTACTAATTGCCGCCTTTAACGAGGAAAGCATTATTGTAGAAAAAATTAAAAACTGTTTAGCGCTGGACTACCCAAAAGAAAAGCTACAGATTATTTTTATTACTGATGGATCATCTGATAACACACCAAATTTAGTTGCCCAATACCACGAAGTAACGCTTTTACACGAAGATACCCGGGCAGGCAAAATGGCTGCTATAAAAAGGGCCATTCCGCTTATCAAAAACGAGATTACTGTTTTTACCGATGCCAATACTTTTTTAAATGCAGTAGCAATAAAAGAATTGGTAAAACACTACCAAAACCCAAAAGTTGGCGCAGTTGCCGGCGAAAAACGGATTATGGTAGCACAAAGTGCCGATGCAAGCGCTGCCGGAGAAGGTTTTTATTGGAAATATGAATCCACTTTAAAAAAATGGGATTACGAGCTGTACTCAAACGTTGGCGCAGCGGGCGAACTATTCAGCATTATAACTGCGCTTTACCAGCCTGTAGAATCTGACACGATTGTGGATGACCACATGATTGCTATGCGTATTGCAGAAAAAGGATACATTATTGCTTACGAGCCAAATGCTTATGCCTTAGAAACTGCTTCTGCCAACACAAAAGAAGAGTTAAAACGAAAAATTAGAATTGCGGCAGGCGGCATTCAATCTATCTTTAGATTAAAAAATTCCGCAAATCCTTTCTGCAATCCAATTCTCACTTTTCAGTACATCAGTCACCGCGTTTTAAGGTGGACAATTACTCCTTGGTTAATGATTTTTGTACTGTTGCTGAATGTTGCCATATCTGTTAGCTACCCTAACCTAGCAATTTATCAAATTATATTGGCGCTACAATTGTTGTTTTATATTGCAGCCATAATAGGCGCCGTTTTAGAATCAAAATCCATTAAAATTAAAGTGCTTTTCATCCCTTTTTATTTCTGTATGATGAATTATGCAACCATTGCCGGCACATTTAGGTATTTTAAAGGAAGCCAATCTGCAGCATGGGAAAAATCGAAGAGGAGAGCCTCACCCCAGCCCTCTCCTTCGGAGAGGGAGCACTAACTAAATTGCCATGAGGAAAGTTCTAACAAACTAACCACCTAAAACCTAACAAACTAACTAAATCGCCATGAGGAAAGTTCTAACAAACTAACCACCTAAAAACCAACAAACTAACCAACCGATCCAATCACCTCCAAAATATTCCCAAAAGTATTCGACCTTATTACAGCAAAATCTTTTTTGGCAAACCATTTCACTTCGGTTATTCCTTCTTCTGTTTGCGGAACCAGTTTTTGATTTCCTTTCGCTTCCATCGCATACCAATGCGAAATCTTTAAAACAGGCTTTCCTTTAATTTCGTAAACATGGTAAGTTTTCGTGATTTTATCTTTCAGCTTCTTGATTTTTAAACCACACTCCTCCTCCACTTCACGCACTGCCGCGTCTTTCTTTTTCTCGTTACGTTCCAGCTTACCTTTTGGCAAGTCCCACCGTCCGTGACGATGGATAAACAAGTATTTTCCGTCTTCATTGCGTACCAAACCGCCCGCGGCTTCAATTATCCGGATTTTCTTTTTTATCGCTTTAAACGCCAATTCAGGTTCATCGCAAACCAGTACAAACAAAGATTTTGGATTTTTAGCTAAAGCTTGATAAAATTTTTCAAAATCAAACCCTTGAACCTCAATCAATTGATAATTGCTAAGTTCTGGAGAAACTTCAGAAGTTATAATTAGAGACTTCTCGTTAATATAAATATTGTATTTTTGCGCCATGTACAACAAAAGTGAGATTGAACAGAAAATTGCTGAGTTTTTGTTGCAAATTAAAGCAATTAAATTACAACCTACTAATCCTTTTACTTGGGCTTCGGGCTGGAAATCTCCCATCTATTGTGATAATCGTATTACGCTCTCTCATCCGTCTATCAGAACTTACATCAGACAGAAACTTTCTGAACTGATACAAGAAGAGTACGGGTCTTGCAGTGTAGTTGCCGGTGTTGCAACAGCTGGGATACCACAAGGCGCATTGGTAGCACAAGAGCTAGGTCTTCCATTTATTTACGTAAGAGCTAAAGCCAAAGAACACGGCACACAAAGCTTAATTGAAGGCGAAATCAACCCCGGCCAGCGTGTGGTGGTGGTAGAAGATTTAATATCAACAGGTAAAAGCAGTATACAAGCTATAAATGCTTTACGCGATGCTGGTTATGAAGTTGCCGGTTTAGTTGCCATATTTTCTTACGGATTTGATGTCGCTACAGAAAACTTTGCCGAGGCCAAATGCAGATTCAACACGCTTTCTAATTACAGCGCATTAATTGAGTATGCTGCTGAACACAATTTTATTCAGAAAAATGATATTGAACTATTAAGCGACTGGAGAAAAAATCCATCTGCTTGGGGTAAATAAAAACATAAGGGCATGACGATTTTTGAAAGTAGCGTAAGCATTGCACAACCCATAGAAAAAGTTTACGCTTTTTTAAGCGATTTAAACAATCACCAACAATTAATGCCTGAGAACATTTACAACTGGACTAGCACAGAGGATGAAGCTCGTTTTACCATACAAAACATGGCAAAATTAGCTTTAAAAGTAAGTTCCAGAGTTGAGAATTCCGAAATACTAATTGAGCCATCAGAAGAAGCACCGTTTGCTTTAAGCATGAGATGGTTAGTAGCTGCCGACATTGACGGCACAACAGCAAAGCTAATTGTGTCAGCTGAACTAAATATGATGATGAAAATGATGGCCAGTGGTCCGCTACAGAAATTAGTAGATCACCAAACCAGCGCTTTAGCAAAAGCATTTTCATAAATAAAATAGAGATTAGGAATTTTCGGCATTTTAAATTTACCGATATTCCTAATCTTAATTCCTTCCAAAATTAAACCCTCACAGCAGATCTTTTCAAGAGCAATATTTTTTACGTTCTTTTGTATTTGCATCCATACCATATACCACGTTTATTCTTTTTACGATGATTATAAATTGAATAAAAATATTGGCACCTAATCTATTACCTGAACTTTTGACATTCAAAACCAATTTCAGAAGACAAAAAGTCACTACTCTACTTCAATTTGAGACATTCATCACTTTTAACGATTAAACCGTTATTTGGTTAAATTTTTGTTGCCTATTTCCCGAGGAACAAATATTATGAACTTTAATAATTTCACAATCAAAGCTCAGGAAGCTATTCAAAAAGCTTCGGAGATTACACAAGGTTTTCAGCAACAAGCTATAGAAAACGCACACATTTTAAAAGGTTTACTATCTGTTGACGAGAATGTAGTGGGATATATTCTTAAAAAACTCAACGTCAACATTAGCCGACTGAACACGTCTTTAGACGAATTAATTAGCACCTATCCTAAAGTTAGCGGTAGCGAGGTTTACCTCTCTTCGGCGGCAAATTCAACTTTACAAAAAGCAACTTCTTACTTAAAGGAATTTAAAGATGAGTTTGTATCTGTTGAGCATCTTCTTTTAGGGATTTTAGCTTCGGGCGATAAAACCTCTTCACTTTTAAAAGACCAGGGTGTTACCGAAAAAGATCTTAAAAAAGCTGTAAAAGATTTACGTGGCGATGCAAAAGTAACCGACCAAAATGCTGAAGCTACTTATAACGCATTAAACAAATACGCCCGCAACTTAAACGAATATGCAGAATCTGGTAAACTAGACCCTGTAATTGGTCGAGATGAAGAAATCAGGAGAGTAATTCAAATACTTTCTCGCCGTACTAAAAACAATCCAATTTTAATTGGAGAACCTGGCGTGGGTAAAACTGCTATTGCAGAAGGAATTGCCTTTAGAATTATCAAAGGTGATGTGCCCGAAAACCTGAAATCTAAAACCGTTTATTCTTTAGATATGGGCGCTTTGGTTGCCGGCGCAAAATATAAAGGCGAATTTGAGGAGCGCTTAAAAGCTGTTGTGAAGGAAGTTGCTGATAGCGATGGCGATTTAATTCTATTCATCGATGAAATTCACACCTTAGTGGGTGCCGGCGGTGGCGAAGGCGCTATGGACGCCGCAAACATTTTAAAACCTGCTTTAGCCCGTGGCGAATTGAGAGCCATTGGTGCAACTACTTTGAACGAATACCAAAAATATTTAGAAAAAGATAAAGCTTTAGAACGCAGGTTTCAAAAAGTAATGGTAGAAGAACCAGATACCGCAGATGCGATTTCTATTTTACGGGGTTTAAAAGAACGTTACGAAACTCACCATAAAGTGCGGATTAAAGACGAAGCCATTATTGCCGCCGTTGAGCTTTCTCAAAGGTACATTTCAGATAGGTTTTTACCTGATAAAGCCATCGATTTAATGGACGAAGCCGCCTCAAAACTCCGCATGGAAATGGATTCGGTACCAGAAGCGGTGGACGAGTTGGACCGTAAAATTATGCAACTGGAGATTGAACGTGAGGCCATCAAACGTGAAAAAGATGAACGCAAAGTGAGCGATTTATCCAAAGAAATTGCTGATTTAACTTCCGAACGTGATGAGCTAAAAGCCAAATGGCAAGGCGAAAAAGATCTGGTTGATAATTTAAACTCCAAAATTGAAAAAATTGAAGATTTAAAACTGGAAGCCGAACAAGCCGAAAGAGCCGGCGATTATGGCAAAGTGGCCGAAATCCGTTATGGAAGAATTAAAGAAACACAGGAAGAAGTTGAAAAACTAAAAACCGAATTGCACAGTAAAACATCCGACAGCCGGATGTTAAAAGAAGAGGTAACTTCTGAAGATATCGCCGGTGTGGTTGCCCGTTGGACCGGTATTCCGGTAAACAAACTGGTAGCTAGTGAACGTGAAAAGCTGCTAAGTCTTGAAGCCGAGCTGCATAAACGCGTTGCCGGTCAGCATGAAGCAATTGAAGCTTTATCTGATGCAATTCGTAGATCACGGGCTGGGCTAAGCGACCAACGTAAACCTTTGGGTTCGTTCATCTTTCTTGGAACAACTGGCGTGGGTAAAACCGAATTGGCTAAAGCTTTAGCAGATTTCTTGTTCAACGATGAGCATAATATGGTGCGTATTGATATGAGCGAGTATCAAGAACGCCATGCCGTAAGCAGGCTGATTGGTGCGCCTCCGGGATACGTAGGTTACGATGAAGGCGGACAGTTGACTGAAGCTGTTAGAAGAAAACCGTATTCAGTGATTTTGCTAGACGAGATTGAAAAAGCGCATCCAGATGTTTTTAATATCTTGTTACAGGTTTTGGATGACGGACGTTTAACCGACAATAAAGGCCGTGTGGTAAATTTCAAAAACACCATCATTATTATGACTTCAAACATCGGATCTCATTTGATCCAGGAAAATTTCAGTCTTTTAGTGGATGATAACAGAGAAGAAGTGATTGCCAAAACCAAGAACGAGGTTTTTGAATTATTGAAAAAAACCATCCGCCCTGAGTTTTTAAACCGGATTGATGAGGTAATTATGTTTACACCGCTAAACCGCAATGAAATTAGAGACATCGTTAAACTCCAATTTGTCGGTGTGCAAAAGTCACTTGCAGAACTGGGCATCGGCATCGAAGCATCAGAAGAAGCTTTGGACTGGCTGGCCGAGTTGGGCTACGATCCGCAGTTTGGTGCCCGTCCGTTGAAAAGAGTTGTGCAAAAAAGGATATTGAATGAGCTATCCAAACAAATTTTAGCAGGCACTATTGACAGGGACAGCAAAATCAAATTAGATGTATTTGATAAAAAGTTTGTTTTTATGAATGCGTAATAAAAAAATAGTCTGTCTATCAAAAGCCATCAAAACAAATTGATGGCTTTTGATTTTTAGATAGAAAACCAAAAAGCAGAACCCTTACCCAATTCGCTCTTTACTCCTATTTCGCCTCCGTGGTGTTTAATAATTTCTGAGGATATATAAAGGCCCAAACCAATTCCAGAAAAATTTTGGGAAGTGCTTTCTACTCGGTGAAACCTTGCAAAAACTTCTTCTTCCTGATCTTTCGGAATTCCAATTCCCTGATCTATTACAGATACTTTTACTTTGCCACTTTCTTCTTTTTCTACTGTTATATCTATACTGTCTGCATCCGGCGAGTATTTTATAGCATTTGTAACCAAATTACAAATTACCTGATCTAAGCGGTGTTTGTCGGCATTAACCATCAAATTGGCATCGCAAACAATATTTATTTCGTGTTTACTGTCTTCATATCTACATTCTTCAACACTTTCTTTTAAAAAGTCTAACAAATTAAAATCTGTTCTCTTTAATAACATTTTACCGGCCTGTATCTTAGTTACATCCAACAAATCATTAATAATATTGGTGAGTTTTCCGGTTTGTCTAACTGCTTTATCAATTAGCAACTTTGTGGTTTCGGCCTCATCACTAACCTTAATCATCCTTTGTAAAAGCTGTAAAGAAGATTTTAAAGTGGTAATTGGTGTTTTAAGTTCATGACTGGCAATACTCATAAACTCATCCTTTTTATTCATTAAATTTTTTGTTGCTTCTTGCCTAATCATCAGAAGACGAGTCTCTTCTTCAGCTTTTTTCCTTTCTTCAATCTCAACTTCCAATTCTTCTTGCGTTCTCAAATTAAATATAACTGGCAATATTTTAAATAAGCTAAATACGGTAATTACAGAGGCAATTGCAGTAAAAAACCTTAGCAAAGCACTGAGCCTATATGCTGGCCACCAGAAAATTATTGCATCTATAAAATGAGTTGATCCACAAAAAAGAATAAAGGCAATAAACAGCCAAAACATATTCAAAAAAGGGATATCCTTTCTCTTTTTAATGATAATAAACAGCAAAATAGGTATAGCAAAGTAAGCTCCCCAAATGGTTAGGTCAGAGATAATATATAACCAGCCATGAAAATCAGACCAAGTACCGCAATGCCATCGAGCAGGCCAATCGCTTGTACTAAATAAATTTGAAAAAAAACTCTGAATTTGAACGCCAAGACCGCTAGAAGTGGCTATTGAATGAATCTGATGAGCCTTGCAGTTGCCACAAGCTACCAAAGAATCACTTGTTAATTGATTACTTAACATATAAGCCAAATTAAATTGAGTACAATTATAGGATTTTTAACTAAAAAAACATCTGAAACTACTCGATTTGATCATTTCATTTTTTAGATTTTCGGTCAAAACGGAAGCACTTTTAGCAGTTAAACATCGCTCATAGAATTTGCAGAAATCCCAGGTACTGTTGCACAATAAGTACAATCTTTTTTCTTACTGATATTATGAATGATGATCTGTTTAAGAACTTAGATACATTAACCATAAAAAAGCTTGTGTTTCAACTTTTCCTAATTAACTTTTAAAATAACGGATTTTCACCTTGGCACTTTAACCTGTTTAAAACAAGCGTAATCCTGATGTTTACATATCATCATGATAAATTGCTTTTATATCCACAGAAGCATCTTTTTAGTTTAGTATTTTATACGTAAAGCTTTATTCATATTCACATTATTAAAGAAGCGAGGCAATAAATACCTCGCTACTCTTTACAAAACACACACTATAACTTATTCTACTAAAGGTTGTTCAACCTTTGTGATTTTAAACTTTTGGACGCCATTAGGCATTTCCCATTCTACAAATGAACCTTCTAAGTATCCTAAAACAGCTGCACCCATTGGCGTAAAAACCGAAATTTTATTTTCTCTGATATTTGCTTCATTGGGCATTACTACCTGAAAATGAAATTTTTTATTGCTTATAGTTTCCTCAATTTCTACCATCGAATTTAGAATGATGGCTTTACTTGGCAATTCGCTTGTTTTTACAACCTTAGCGTATTTCAGCTCATTCTCTAATTTCTCATTATTGTATTTTGACATGTTAGAGCCTTTCAAATGCTTCTCTAACAACTGGTATTCTCTTAAACCAATGATTATTTGTTCTTTTACCATGACTGGCGTTAATTTTTAATTTTGAACTACTTTAATAAACAATGGGGTAATTATCAAAAACAAGCAACAACACATTTTATAAAAAAAAACTATTTTTTAATAAAAACACATTTGCCAGAAGATTAGCCTATAAATTACCCGAAATAATTTATACCGCCCCATAAAATTTATGGGGCCAAATTAATAAAGGCCTTATTATTTGTGGAAATAAAGTGAAAGAACTTACTGCAGCACAATTTACAAACTGCTAAATAGCGGTTTAAACAGTGATTTATGCAACATAATATGTATCTGATTTTTTTCACAGTAAAAATTTTAAACATTAATGATTTGAGGTAAATAAATGCCCCAAACAAAAAATAAGCGGGGCTTAAATAATAAAATCTTTATTGTTTTGGAAAAGAATAAAAGCGGCGATGCTTTCTCGTACCATTGCGGAAACAACACGTAGCACCGAAAACCTAAACCCCTTGGCAGGAATAGATAAAGCAGTAACTTGATATGTTGAATTGTTGAAGTGCATTTTTACTAAGATAGCTCTTTTATCAAACATTGCAAAATTTTAAAAGATTTGAATTAGTTACCATAATTAGTGAAAATGTTTACTTGATATCACATAAAACAAGTCATTCAAACCGTTTTCAAACCAATTAAGCCTTTATACTCCATCAGCTCATAAAAAAACTGATTTTCGTCATTTTTGTGCCAATGTGCTATCATTATTTGTGAAGCAATTCTTTCTCACCTTTGATTTATGGCTGTAATAACAAAAGAGGTATGCTATCATTGTGGCGATGACTGTTCATCGAAATTATTGGTTAAGGATGAGCGGAATTTTTGTTGCAATGGTTGCCTAAATGTTTATAGTATTTTGTCAGCGGGCAATTTGCACAACTATTATAAGCTAAATCAGCATCCAGGCGCATCACAAAAAAAAGAAAATCAGCAGTTTGATTACTTAAATGTTGAGGAGATTGCTGCCAAATTGGTCAATTACAAAGATGCCGAAAAAACGATTGTTACCTTTTACCTGCCCGCCATCCATTGCAGTTCATGTATTTGGTTGTTAGAACATTTAAACACTTTAGATGCCGGGATTGTGGAAAGTAGGGTTGACTTTTTAAAGAAACAGGTATACCTACAGTTTCAACATAAGCATATTACGTTACAACAGATTGCACAACTCCTCACCGGCATTGGTTACGAGCCACTTATTAGTTTGCAGGATGTGGTGAATAAGGACGTAGCTAACAAAGATAAATTAATTCCAAAAATTGCCGTTGCCGGTTTCTGCTTTGGAAACGTGATGCTTTTGAGCTTTCCTTCTTATTTTGGGATAACCAATTCCGAAAAGCATTTTGGCGAGTTTTTTAGCTTGCTGAATCTATTGTTTTGTATTCCCTCTGTATTTTACGCCGGATCAGATTACTTCAAAAGAGCATTTTATTCGTTAAAACAAGGTGTTTTAAATATCGATTTTCCGCTGGCTTTAGGAATTGGAGTGTTGCTGATAAGAACAGTTACAGATTACACCTTTAGTTTAGGCGAAGGCTTTGCAGACACCTTAACCGGTTTGGTTTTCTTTTTATTGATCGGCAAATTTGTACAGCAAAAAACCTATCACCACTTATCTTTTGAAAGAGATTACCGATCTTTTTTTCCGGTTGCGGTAGATGTGATCAACGAAATTGGAGAAACTATTCCGGTAGCTTTAGAAAACATCAAAGCGGGCGACAGGATATCGGTTAAAAATCAGGAAATTATTCCGGCTGATGCTATTTTACTAAGCGGAAACGCTTTGGTGGATTTTAGTTTTGTTACCGGCGAATCAAAACCTGTACAAAAAGTATGGGGAGAAATTATTTATGCCGGCGGACGACAAACCGCCGGTTCTTTAGAACTTGAGGTGATTAAGCCTGTTTCTCAGAGCTACCTTACCGGGCTTTGGAACAATGAAAGTTTTCAAAAAGCAAACGATACCAAAACCAAAACCTTTGTTACAAAAGTTAGCCATTATTTTAGCATCATCTTGCTTACTTTGGCCACATTTACTTTATTGTTTTGGTTGCCCCAAAGCTGGCAAATCGGCTTAAATGCTTTTACTGCCATACTTATCATAGCTTGCCCTTGCGCACTTGCATTAAGCACTCCGTTTACCATGGGCGCCGTTTTAAGCATTTTCGACAAAAACAAGTTTTATTTAAAAAACACGGACGTGGTAGAACAGTTAGCCGCTATTGATACCATTGTTTTTGATAAAACCGGAACCGTAACCTTGGCAGAAAATAATTCTGTTGAGTTTTTTGGTGATATGGATGAAACCGAACGAAACATCATTTACAGTGCCTGTAAAAATTCTTCGCACCCTTTAAGCCGTAAAATTTGCGGTTTTTTAAATACAGCAAATCCTTTGGCTATTACTAATTTTAACGAACTGCCCGGCCGTGGAATAAGTGCCAATTACAACAACCAAAAAATTTTAATAGGCAGTGCCAATTTTGTATTGGAAAAATCAACACAGGAAGCAGATTTTCCGCAGGTTCATATTAGTATTGATGGGCGTTATTTGGGGTATTTTAAAATCAACCAAAAACTTAGGCCGGCTTTAGGTAAGTTAATGAATCACCTGAAAAAACATTATGATACTTATTTGATTTCTGGGGATGGCAATCAGGATAATATGCTGTTGCAACAGTATTTTAAAAATAGCAACCATTTGTTATTTCAGCAGTCGCCACAAAACAAATTGGATTTTATCGCAAAAAAGCAAAAAAATGAGGCTAAAGTTTTAATGATTGGAGATGGACTTAATGACGCCGGCGCCTTACAACAAAGCAATGCAGGTATCGCGGTAACAGACAATATCAACAATTTTACGCCTGGTAGTGATGCCATTTTAGACGGAAAATCTTTTCATCTTTTACCTAATTTTCTTAAATTCTCTAAAGCAACAGTAACCATTATTCATCTGTCTTTTTGTATCGCTGTTTGTTATAACGTAATCGGGCTCAGCTTTGCCATTCAGGGGAAATTATCACCACTTATTGCCGCCATATTAATGCCTTTAAGTACCGTTAGCATTATTTTATTTACCAGCATCAGCACACATTTACAAGCTAAAAAACATAAACTTTTATCATGAGTATAATTTTCTTTTTGATTGCCTGCAGCATTGTTTTAGCCCTCTTTTTTTTAGGCGCATTTTTTTGGTCGCACAATAGCGGGCAAAATAAAGATTTATATACACCATCGGTAAGGATACTATTTGATGATGAATTGGTAGAAAAACCTACCGATGAGGAAAAACCTAATTAGTCCTGCCCAATGTGCATGACCTCCCCTATTTCTTAATATAACATTGCAAATACCGCATTCTTTTCAATCGTCAAAAATATAACCTAGGTCACATTTTCAGGCTTTCTTCGTCATTTTTCCAATAAAAGTATTCTGGTACTTTTATCTATCAAAAAAAACATAAAAGTTATGAGAAAATTAAAACTATTCATCACCGTATTCAGCTTCTCTGCGGGTATTGCATTTTTTAGTGCTTGTGGCGGAAGCGACACTAAATCTGAGGACAGCAATTCAACAGATGCAAGTACAGAAGCTTCAAACACTACTGCCGAAAGTTCTGCTACAGAAGTACTTGATCCGGATGCAAAAAGCGACGGTAAAGGTATAGGCAAGTTTACCAAAGTAGATGTGGGGGCAACTATCGATAAGGAAATGGCCGCAAAAGGTAAAGCCGTTTTTGAAACTAAATGTACGCCTTGCCACAAACCAACTGAGGAGAAACTTGTTGGACCCGGTTTAAAAAATGTGACCAACTTACGTACACCAGAATGGATCATGAACATGATTACCAACCCAGAAGAAATGACAAAGAAAGATCCGGTTGCTAAAGCTTTGTTTGAAAAACACTTGGTACAAATGACTTTCCAAAACGTTGACGACAAACAAACTCGTGAAATTTATGAGTATTTGCGTCAGAACGATAAAGACTAGTATTATTTAACACTAAAATTCAAAGCAATGAATTTACAATCAAATAAATCATTAATTCTTTTACTTACTGCGCCTTTTTTGCTTGCCTTAGGTTGCAAACCGGGTAAGGTGAGTGAAACTACCGATGCTGATGCCGCAAAAAAAGTTTATGTAGCGCCCGGCAAGCATGATGAACTTTACTTGTTTACTTCTGGAGGTTTTAGCGGACAAATTGCGGCCTATGGTCTTCCTTCTGGCAGATTGTTAAAAGTAATTCCCGTTTTTGCACAGGATCCAGAAAACGGCTGGGGTTATAATGAGGAAACTAAACCCATGCTGAATACCTCACACGGTTTTATTCCATGGGATGATGCGCACCATACCGAATTAAGTAAAACAAATGGAGAGGACGATGGGCGTTGGATTTTTATCAATGGAAACAACACACCCCGTATTGCTCGTATTGATTTGGCTACGTTTAAAACTGCAGAAATTATTGAATTGCCCAACTCTGCGGGTAACCACGCTTCTCCATTTTGTACAGAAAATACCGAATATTTAGTAGGAAACACCCGTTTCTCTATCCCTAACGAAGGCAATGACGATGTGCCGATTGATTCTTATAAAGACAATTTCCAAGGTAACGTGTCTTTTGTAAGTGTGGATAAAAATTCAGGAACCATGAAACTGGCTTTCCAAATCAGGGTACCTGGGTTTGATTATGATTTAGCCCATGCAGGTAAAGGTCCTTCTCATGATTGGATGTTTTTTACCACGTACAATACCGAACAAGCACATACCTTGTTAGAAGTTAATGCCAGCCAAAAAGATAAAGATTTTGTAATGGCTTTAAACTGGAAAAAAGCAGAAGAACTTATCGCTCAAGGTAAAGGCAAAAAAACACCAGCAAGATACGCTCATAACGTATTAAACGAGAAAAGCCATACCGCAAGCAGTACTATAGAAAGTTCGGTTTTGGTGTTGGACGTAAAGGATCACCCAGAGTTGATTTATTATATACCTTGTCCTAAATCCCCACACGGGGTTGACATTACTCCAGACGGTGAGTTTATGGTTGCCAGTGGTAAATTAGCCGCAACATTGCCAGTATTCTCTTTCCAAAAAATGTTGGATGCCATTAAAAACAAAAGCTATGAAGGCAAAGTTGCAGGTAACCTTCCTGTGTTAAAATATGAGTCTGTTTTACAAGGCGAAGTACAAAAACCTGGCTTGGGCCCATTGCATACCGAGTTTGATGACAAAGGATTTGCATACACCACTATGTTTGTTTCTTCTGAGATTGTGAAATGGAGAATTAAAGATCTACAAATCATTGATCGTATCCCGGTTTATTATTCTCCAGGTCACTTATGCGTACCCGGTGGCGACTCTAAAAAACCTTATGGTAAATATGTAATTGCTTTAAATAAAATCACTAAAGACCGTTACCTGCCAACAGGTCCAGAACTTACACAGTCGGCCCAGTTGATTGACATTACTGGTAACAAAATGAAGTTACTATTAGATTTTCCTACCATCGGCGAGCCTCATTATGCACAAGCTATCCCGGCAGAAAAAATCCTAAAAAACCAAGTGAGGTTTTATAAAATAGAGGAAAACGGAAATAAATATGTAACCAGATCAGAAAATGATGCTCGTGTGGTTCGTACAGGCAACAGAATTGATATTTATATGACGGCCATACGTTCCCACTTAGCTCCTGATAATATTGAAGGTATAAAGGTAGGCGATGAAGTTTATTTCCACCTAACCAACCTAGAGCAGGATTGGGATGTACCTCATGGATTTGCGATTAAAGGTGCAAATACAGCAGAATTATTGGTAATGCCTGGAGAAACCAATACTTTAAAATGGACGCCAGATCGTTCCGGAATGTTCCCATTCTACTGTACAGATTTCTGTTCTGCACTTCACCAAGAAATGCAAGGATATTTAAGAGTGTCTCCAAAAGGTTCAAGTACGCCATTAAAATATGGTATCGGAGCTAAAATGGTCACCAAATAACTTTTAAAATATATTCGCCTATCTCAATGTTGATAGGCGGATATTTTTACAAACAATCATGAAAACTCAATCTAAACTACTAATTGCCCTAAGTGCTTTATTCATGTTTAGCGCTTATTTTTTTCCGCTTTGGAAAATTTTGTTAGAAGCCCCTCAATACCCAGAAGGCTTAGAAATGAAAATATGGCTAACCGGTATAACGGGCAACGTAGATCAGATTAATGGATTAAACCACTACATTGGCATGAAACACATTGTGGTTAACAATTTTTGGGAATTTAAAGTATTGCCTTATTTATATGCTGTAATTATTGCCATTGGCTTTTTTGTAGCCTGGAAAGGCAAAATTAACTACCTGTACATTTGGCTGGGTATTTTGCTTGCCTTCGCTATTTTCGGGTTTACCGATTTTTATCTTTGGGAGTATGATTACGGACATCATTTAGACCCACATGCGGCCATTAAAGTTGAAGGTATGACTTACCAACCACCCCTAATCGGGTACAAACAGCTACTTAATTTCTTGGCCGGTTCTTTACCTGATGTCGGAGGAATATTTGTTGGATTCGGCGGATTTATTGCAATTGGCGTTCTGTTTTTTGAACAAAAATGGAAAAGCAAATCCGGCATAGCAAAATAAATTTATCTAATTATGAAGAATATATTGTACACCAGTTTGGTGATATTATTTGTGGCAACTGGTTGCAGTACAGAGCCACAGGCTATTAATTACGGAAAAGACGTATGCGAGCACTGTAAAATGGTGATAGCAGATGAAAAATACGGTGCAGAAATGATCACCAAAAAAGGCAAAGTTTATAAGTTTGACTCTGCTGAATGCTTAATGGATTTTATATCCGACAAAACTCAAAAAGTTGACACTACAAATGCTCACCTTTTAGTCATCAACTTTGCAAAACCAACCCTACTGATAGAGGCAAAAACTGCTTTTTATTTAAAAGACAAAGGTTACAAATCTCCAATGGGCGGTAATATTTTACCTTTTGAAAACGAAATGTTAGCGGATAACAATCAGATTACTCCAGATGCTAAGGTGTTAACTTTTTCCGAAGCACTTAAAGACAGAAAATAAGCCAATACCATGTTTAATAACAGCATATATTTTCAGGTACTATTGATTTGTTTGATGGGATTTCTTCCGTACAATCTTATTGCTAAAACCATTGTGGTAGCGCCAAACACAAGAATTGCTACACTAAAAACTGCTGTTGCATTGGCTTCAAATGGCGATACCATCATAGTAAAGAAAGGAATTTACGCTTCTTACAATACGCTCATTAACAAGGAGCTTACAATTTTAGGTGAAGAAAAGCCTGTTTTAGATGCACATTTTAAAGAAGAAGTAGTCACTATTACCGCTAACCATGTGAAATTTGATGGCTTTGTGGTACAAAATACTAAAGTTGGAGACTTGCGGGATTTTGCAGGAATCCGAGTTTTTGAAGCAAGTCACGTCACGATCACGAACAATGAACTTATCAACAATTTCTTTGGCATTTATCTTTCGGATGTTCACCATGTAGTTGTAGCCAACAACAAACTTACAGGTACTTTTAATCACATAAAATCCGGTAATGGAATACAAGGCTGGAAATCAGACAGTATAATTATCTATAAAAACCACATTACCGGTCACCGCGACGGAATTTATTTTGAGTTTGTCAAAAACGCTAAAGTTTTTCAAAACATTAGCGAGCACAACATGCGCTATGGCTTGCACTTTATGTTCTCAAGTGATAATTCTTTTTTGTACAATATCTTTAAAACCAACGAAGCGGGCATTGCTGTGATGTACTCTAAACGAATAAAAATGACCCACAATCAGTTTAACGAGAATTGGGGAAGTTCAATTTACGGCTTATTGTTAAAAGAAATTTTAGATAGCCATATCGCTTACAATACTTTCTACAAAAACACTTCGGCTATTTTTATGGAAAGCTGTAACCGCAATAACTTTGAAAATAATAGCTTTTTAAACAATGGATGGGGACTACGCGTTTTATCTGATTGCCAAGACAATAACTTCACAAAAAACAATTTCAAAGGCAATACTTTTGATGTAACCACCAACGGCGAACTGCTGGAAAACAAATTCAGCAACAACTTTTGGGACAAATACGAAGGGTATGATTTAAATAAAGACGGTATAGGCGATGTGCCCTACCGGCCAATAAGTTTATATGCACAAATTATAGAGCGAGTGCCACAAGCAGTAATTTTGATGAGAAGTTTTATTGTTAACCTGTTAGATAAGGTTGAACGTTCCATCCCTTCCATCACTCCTTTATCAGTAAAAGACGACAGCCCACAAATGAAGCCATGGAATATATTATCCAAATAAAGCAGCTCCAAAAATCTTTTGGCAAGCTAAAAGTACTTAAACAAATTGATTGCGACTTTAGTCGTGGTGGGATTGTAGGCATTTTAGGTCCAAATGCCTCAGGGAAAACTACGCTCATCAAATCCATTTTAGGGATGGTGATCCCTGATGGTGGTGAAATTTTATTCAATGGAAAATCCGTAGCCCACAGTTTCGAATACAAAAAAGAGATAGGTTATATGCCACAAATTGGCCGTTACCCGGATAATATGAAAATTGGCGATCTGTTTAAAATGATGAAAGACCTCAGAAATGTTCATGATAATTTAGATACTGATTTGATAACAGCCTACGGATTAGATACCATGACGGATAAAGCCATGCACACCCTGTCTGGTGGAACTCGTCAAAAAGTAAGCGCCGCATTGGCTTTCTTGTTTAACCCGCCTGTTTTGATACTGGATGAACCCACCGCAGGTTTAGATCCGCTTTCTGCCGAGCTTTTAAAAGACAAAATCCTACAGGAGAAAGCAAAAGGAAAATTGATTTTAATTACCTCGCACATTTTAAATGAGGTAGATGAACTGGCAGATAAAGTGATGTACCTGTTAGACGGAAGCATTAAATTTTATAAAACTTTAGCCGATTTAAAAGCCGAAACCGGTGAACAAAGATTAGGTAAAGCGCTCACTAAAATATTATCATAACATGTTTAAAATAGCCAAATATATTTCGTTGGACATCATCAAAAGCAAAGTCATAATTGCTTATACCATTTTGCTGGCCGCTATTTGCGTAAGTATTTTTATGGCAGATGAAGATGTAACAAAAGGCTTGGTGAGCATCACCACCGTAATGCTAATTATTGTGCCTTTGGTGAGTGTAGTTTATGCTACCACTTATTATTTTAATGCTTCGGAATTTACAGAACTTTTGGTATCGCAACCCATTAGTAGAACCAATATTTTGATGGGTAAATACATCGGTATTAGCATTGCGATTTTAGGCGCATTTCTATTAGGTATTGGTGTACCGATATTGTTGTTTGCCTTTTCAGCAACCGGCTTAACTTTGATTCTTACCGGTAGCCTATTAACGTTGTGTTTTATTTCTTTGGCATTTTTATCATCCGTATTAATGCGAGATAAGGCAAAAGGAATTGGTTTAGCTCTAATGATGTGGTTTTACTGTTCCATCATTTTTGACGGATTAGTGCTGGTGTTTTTATTTGCCTTGAGCGATTATCCTTTAGAAAAAATATTGATCGTCATTACAGCCTTTAACCCCATAGACTTAGCTAGAATACTGATTTTATTGCAATTAGATATTGCTGCTTTAATGGGCTATACCGGTGCATTATACCAACAATTTTTTGGAAGTGGTTTGGGCGTTGCATTTACATTATTTATGTTAATGGTCTGGTTTTTAGCACCTCTATGGATTTCTTTGCGTGTTTTCAAGAAAAAAGATTTATAACAAAATAGGATTAAAAAGAGTGATTACTACTTTTCTTATTTTAAGTTTGATATTTCAAATTTCAAGACAATTTAGAGCGTTACTTTAAAAAATTGCACTTTTCAAGCGGTCATTCTTTAATAAAAGACGAAGAGGGAACTTAGCTTTTACTGTTTTCTTTATCTTGCTGATTTTTTTTATAATAATTCACCTAAAACTCATTCCTCAACGCAATACATCATTGGTTTGCTAATGCTCTCAAATTGGAAGGAAATTTACTTTTATTTTGCTTCGAAATTACTTCGCTGGCGACGATGCAAACAAACTATCAGCCTGAATAACTTTTCGGGTTTCATTTGCCCAATCAATCAATGCTTTACGCTGCTTTTCTGATAATTTAGCATCAACATGAATTAAACTGTAAGATTCCAACGGCATCGAATGATCTTTCTGAGTTTCTATTAAATCATCAAGTTTGTGGTCCTGCCTTTTTAAAGTATAAGTTGTGAACTCGTCTAAATTGAAATGCTTTTTCCCATCGTTTACATGACTTGCTAACCACCAGGCAACAGGCTGAATGTTATTATACCAAGGATATCTGGTATTATTGGAATGGCAATCAGCACAGGCGACAGTTAAAACCTGTTTTATACTGTCCGGAACATTATACTTTGTTTCAATAGCATTCTTTTGTACGCTACTATCTATATTTTTTGCAGGATGAAAAAACTGGATGACAACTAATATCACCGCTATCCCTATCAAAACTTTTTTTACCATGACTTTATTTTTTAAAATAACTGTGAATTATTTGATTAAGTTCTTCCGAAATCTTTCCGTTTGTAGCAACAATATCGCCACTTTCTAAAATGTTGTGAGCTCCAACAAAATCAAAACACTCGCCACCTGCCTGCTGTACAATTAAAATACCGGCAGCAATATCCCAAGGTTTTAAATTATATTCAAAATATCCGTCAAATCTACCGCAAGCGGTATAAACCATATCAACGGAAGCCGCCCCAATCCGGCGTAAGCCATGACATTTTTGCATTACATCGGTAAATAATTTAATATAATCTGCCTGCCGGCTAAAATCATAATATGGAAAACCGGTTGCAATTAACGTTTTAGAAACCAATTCATTATCAGAAACGCGAATTTCTTTTCCGTTTAAATACGCTTTGCTTTCTTTCCAAGCGTAAAAACATTCATCTTGGTTAATCTCATATACCACGCCCACCACGAGTTCATTGTTTTGCTTTAATGCAATACTCACCGCAAAAGCCGGAATTCCGTGGATAAAATTTGTAGTGCCATCAAGCGGGTCAATAATCCAGTTATAAGTTTCTCCAATTTTGTTTGAGGTGCCTTCTTCGGCAATAAATCCGGCGTCTGGCAAAAGTACAGAAAGTTGCTCAACAATCATTTTCTCCGCGGTTTTATCCACGTAAGAAACCATATCGTTTAGTCCTTTATATTCGATATTTGCAGTCTTAAAATTCTTAGATTCACTTAAGATAAAAGCACCAGCCTTTTTAGCTACTGCAATCACTTCATTACACAAAGCTTCGTAATTCATTTATTTTTTTATTATGCCACCAAGGCACTAAGACTCCAAGTTTTTTCTTTGTGGCTTCGTGACTTTATGGCCGTTTCTATTTAAAGTTTCTTTATTACGCTACCAAGGCACTAAGTTATTATTCTTTGTGACTATTTTATTTTAAAGGTAAACAGTTTATGAATATAGTAACTGGCTACGCCTAGGCTTAACGCCGATGCTACCCTAGATGGTGTTGGGTTAAATCCAAACACTTCTACAAAAAGCCTCAGCAAACCATAGTTTGCGAAAAAACCAATGAAGGCAATTAATGCAAACCTGCGAAACTGCTTTCTGCCTGCTATATTCGACTCGTTAAAAACCGCATATTTGGTAAGCAAAAAGTTAATAACCACACCACATGAGTATGATATGCAAAGTGCTAAATTATGTGCACTTGATGTATGTCCTGCAATATTTACTCTTCGGTAATGGAATACGTAATTGATAACGATAAAGTAAATAAACACATCTATTAAAGTAGCTATACCTGCAGATAAAAAAAACCTAACTACTTTATTATTAATAATTTTATAAAGGTAATCTGTTTCGTTTGTAATCTCTGAATCCATTTAAGCAATAACCTTTCGCCCTTTGTCTTTAGCTATAAAAATAAACATCCCTATTACACCTCCTAAAACCAAAAATGAGGAAATCATTTCGGCTTGAGTAAAAGCGAAACCACCGATATGATATTTAGAATTTACCCTAATCAATTCTATAAAAAATCGTTCGAAACCATTCAATATCAAATAAATACTAAAAAGCACACCGGGCGTTTTAATTTTTTTACGGATACTCCACAAAAATAAAAACAATAAGATACAAACAATGCACTCATAAAACGGAGTTGGATAAACCGCCGTCGCCAGTTCGTGACAAAATTTACCGTCGCAACCGGGAATGGCAACGCCTTCGTTAATTACGTTGTGTGGATATTTGAAAGACCACATCCAATCAGGTGCCCATGAAAGCCAGTTTGGTTTTGGATTGATGTTGTTAATTCCCCAATCACCGTCACCTGCTAACTGACAACCAATTCTACCTACGCCATAAGCTAACATTAAACCCGGACCAGAAACATCTGCCATGTGTACCGCTTTAATTCCGTTTTTGCCAGAGATATACAACACGGCTATGCCACCACATATTAACCCTCCGTAATAGGTTAAACCACTAAACGACAATAGGTTTTGAATAGGATCTTGCATAAATCTGTCCCAATACTCCAAATTATCAAAAACCTTTGCGCCAATAATACCTGCAATAGCTGCCCAAGCTATAAAAGTGCCCATCATTTGGTATGGGTGAACCACCTCTGTTACCGTTTTAGGTTGCGGCAATTGTGTTTTCTTTTTATCGCGGTAAGCCCAATAAGCAAACAAGGCTCCAATCAAAACCCCACCAATAATATTTCCTTTAGTAGAAAGAATAAAGTCTTGAGGATCATTTACAAAAGCTGTATAATTTAATAATCCGTAAATAATTTTGTATCCTACAACGAAACCAAAAACCCCATTTAAAATAAGCTCTGAGACAGAAGCCGGTGCGCCAATGACTACATCTCTTTTTACAGGATGTAGTTGACCTAATTTTTCTCTGCGTTTTAATTCTTCAGAAAAACCCCAATAGCCCGCAATAAAAGCCATTGCAACAAAAAAACCAAAGGTTTGTATAGGTAATGGGATGTTGATGCCAAAAAGGTATTCGATAAGGTGTGATAAGGTTGGAAACATGTATTTGTTTTTAATGTTTTAATAGCTCAACAGCTTCAATTACACTCACGTCTCCATCAGGTAATATAGCTTCTAATTTTACGGCTTTTATTTCGTTAACTAAAACGGGATCGTATTTTACCTTTACTTTTACATAGTTTTTGGTAAAACCATGCATATAGCCTTCTTTATGGTCACCCTCAAAAAGTACTTCCGATTCTTTACCAATTTGTGTCTCATAAAATACTCTTCTTTTTTTCTCCGAAAGGATGTGCAACATCTTGCTCCTATCGGCTCTTTGCGAACCCGGAACACTTCCCTCCATATCAATAGCTGGTGTATTCTCTCTTTCCGAATAGGTAAAAACGTGAAGGTAGGAAATATTAAGTTCGTTTAAGAAATTATAGGTATCAATAAAATCCTCACGTGTTTCGCCTGGAAAACCTACAATTACGTCCACACCAATACAACAATCTGGCATTAGGGCTTTAATGGCATTAACACGGTCAACATATAAATCTCTTTTATACCT
Organism: uncultured Pedobacter sp.; assembly: GCF_946480185.1. The sequence continues at coordinate 223,638 of NZ_CAMLIG010000001.1, forward strand.
TCTGCGCATTAAACCTAAAATTTTATCTGAGCCGGATTGTAGCGGGATATGGAAATGTGGCACAAAACGTTGTGACTGTGCTACAAACTCAATAATTTCGTTCGTTAACAAGTTGGGTTCAATGGATGAAATCCTAATGCGATTAATCCCTTCGACTTGGTCTAAAGCCTTTACTAAATCCAAGAACTTATCTTCTCTTTTACCATCTCTTAAGCCAAAATCACCAATATTTACGCCTGTAAGCACAATTTCTTTAATGCCGGATTCCGCAATTTCTTGTGCCTGTTTAACAATATTCTCAATGGTATCGCTACGGCTTTCGCCCCTAGCCAATGGAATAGTACAAAAAGTACATGAATAATCGCAGCCATCCTGCACTTTTAAAAAAGTCCGCGTTCTGTCGCCAAAAGAATGCGATGCGATAAATTGCGTGGCTTCTGCGATTGGGCTATTATGAATTACAGTTTTTGGATTTTTGGTTAAATCGCTGATATACTCAACAATCCTGAATTTTTCCGCAGCACCTAAAACCATGTCAACCCCTTCAATATTTGCAATTTCTTGAGGCTTTAATTGTGCATAGCAACCAACTATAGTTACATAAGCATTCGGCGAATGTTTTAAGGCTTCTTTAACTACCTTCCGGCATTTTTTATCAGCATTATCGGTAACGGAGCAAGTATTGATGATATATACATCGGCAGCGTCAGTAAAATCAACGGTATCAAATCCCGCCTGATTAAATTGTCTACCAATAGTAGAAGTTTCGGAGTAATTTAATTTACAGCCAAGGGTGTAAAACGCTACTTTTTTATTCATAATAAATTGAGCGCAAAGATATAAAATTTGTACTAACTAAGCCTGATTTTTACCCCATTGATAGCTGTTTGTCTTAAAACCTGCCAAATCCATCACCCGATCAACTACGGTTAAAGCTACTTCTTCAATGGTTTTAGGCCGACTGTAAAAAGATGGAACAGCGGGACAAATAATCCCTCCAGCTTCTGTAACGGTTTTCATGTTATGAATATGGATCAAATTTAAAGGCGTATCCCGGGCTACTAAAATCAATTTTCTTCTTTCCTTTAATATTACATCTGCCGCCCTGGTGGTTAAATCATTTGAAATGCCCGAAGCAATTCGCCCTAAAGTCCCCATTGAACACGGCACAACAATCATTGTGTCATATTTTGCAGAACCGGATGCAAACGGAGCCATAAAATCGTTTTTATCGTAAAAATTAAATGGATAGTTCTTGAAATCTTCCTCTCCCAGTTCAAAACGCCAAACATCCTTTGCATTATCAGAGATTACCACACCCACTTCTTCAACTTGGGCAGATAAATCAATTAAGCGCTTTAACAATAATTTCGCATAAATTGAACCGCTTGCTCCTGTAATTGCAATTACTACTTTTTTCTTTTCCATACGCGATATAAACAAAGTAAATACTAAAAGGTTCTAAAAACAAAAAAGGGCCGAATATAAATATTCGACCCTACATCTACCTATGAAAAACATGCCCTTTGGGAGGGCACTACAAATATAGAAACATTTTATTTGTTTAAACAATTTAATTTGAAAAAAAAGTAAAACTTTTCCTCATAAAAAACCTTTGAAATTAATAATTTCCAGATAAGAAGCCTTAATATTTTTAATAAAGAAAAAATTAATCCATTAAAAATCACTATAAATACAAATATAAATTATAAAGAAATTATTTATATCAATAGGAATGCTTGCGTGTAGGTTCACATCTGATATTTTAAAACAGACTTCAATTTTTCAGGCATTTATATCGATATTTGATTATAAAGGTGGTGATATATAATTGTTACATTACGCTCCTGTATCAAAAAAATAAAATAGTTGATGAACAAAATGAATTTCCATACCCGAAAATGGGTTAAACCAGAAGATTTAAATCCAAACGGAACCTTGTTTGGCGGCAGCTTATTAAAATGGATTGATGAGGAAGCTGCCATTTATGCGATGTGTCAGTTAGGGAACAGCAAAGTGGTAACAAAATTTATGTCAGAAATTAATTTTGTAAGCTCTGCCAGATTAGGTGACATTATAGAAATGGGCTTAATAGCAACTAGTTTTGGCAATACCTCGATTACCTTATTTTGCGAAGTCCGTAATAAAATAACCCGTCAGAGTATTTTAACCATCAACAAAATTGTTTTTGTAAACATTGACGAGAATTTTAATCCCGTACCTCACGGAAAAACGGAAATCACTTATTCACAAGACCGCTTCAAAGATTAAGCTTTTTTATGTGGCGGTCTTTTGTGTTGAGGCTTTTTCTTTTTCCAGGCCGCATTGAAGGTTTTTTTTGCCTTACGCTTGGTTGGTAAACCGGACCGGGTTCAAAACCTTCTGGTAAAGGAATTTTGATTACTTCATTTCCAATCAACTCTTCAATTCGGCCAAATTTATATTGGTCTTTGTCGTTGATAAAGGTGATTGCAACACCTGTAGTTTCTGCTCTAGCCGTACGTCCAATTCTGTGGATATAATCTTCAGGATCTGGCGGAACATCGTAATTTACAACCAAACTAATTCCTTCTACGTCAATCCCTCTAGAAATCACATCTGTACCAATCAAAACCGCTAATTTTTTTCCTTTAAAACGCATCATAATATCTTCACGGGCATCTTGATCCAAATCAGAGTGGAAAGCCTCAGACGGTATTCCCTTACGATTCAGGGTAGAATTCAGTTTTTTAACAATCTCTTTTCTGGATGCAAAAACAATTACACTTTTGTACTCGATATTGCTCAGTATTGCAGTTAATAATGCTAATTTCTGTTCGTCAAAAGCTAAATAAGCTTGTTGCAAAATTCCTGCAGAAGGTTTTGATATCGCTATATTTACTTCCACCGGATCTGTCAATATTTTTTTAGAAAGCGACCGTATTTTTGGAGGCATGGTGGCAGAAAACAATATATTTTGCCGCTTAGCAGGCAGATAACTAATAATTCTTACGATATCTTCGTAAAAACCCATATCCATCATTCTATCGGCTTCATCTAAAACTAAATGTTTTAAATGACTTAAATCAATAGTTCCTGATGTAAGGTGGGCTATTAGCCTACCGGGCGTGGCCACAATAAGATTTACACCATCTGTTAAGGAACGTTTTTGTTGTTCGTAACTAAAGCCGTCTCCTCCGCCATAAACAGCAATAGAAGTACAGCCTGTAAAATAGGCTAAGCCCATAATTTGCTGGTCAATTTGCAAAGCGAGCTCTCTGGTTGGAGATAATATCAGCGTATCAATAACGCTTTTATCCTCTTCCTCTATCTTGTGCAACAAGGGCAATAAATAAGCACCTGTTTTACCCGTACCGGTTTGCGCACAGGCAATAATATCTTTACCTGCTAAAATATGTGGGATTGCTTCTTGTTGTATAGGGGTAGGTTTGGTAAACCCCATGGTATCAAGCCCTTCTTGTAAAGAAGGAACAAAATTAAAATCTTCGAACTTCAAAAAAATCTGTTTTTAGTATGGAACAAATATAGTTAAAAAAACAAAGTCCATCTAAATACTAGTTTTACGCTTATTTCTAACAGGAATTTGTAAGGGATGTATTAGAAAGCCTAATATTCTATTTATTAATAACTGTTCGGTTTTCAAGTGATAGTTTTTCGCAATAAAAAAGCCTGAGGAATAATATCCCAGGCTTTTCCACTTGAAATTTACTTTTCAGGAAGTCTTGTAAACTGCCTTAGGTTAATCTTCACTATCTCAATTTATTAATCTACATAACCAACAACATCCATTCCAGGCATATCAAGTTCTGCTATTTCGACTTAATAATTAGGAGTTATTTTATTAAAAACTTTAAAGAAGATGTACATAATGTAAAAACAAGTACACAACATGTAACTACCCTTATAAGCGCTGCATAAGTGGCTCAAAAGACATGGACATTAAAAATAAATTCAATAATTGAATTATCTAAAATAAAAAACTCAAGGATTTGGATGGTAAACCAAGAACCAAAAAGCCGAGACTTCTAAATTGAAATATAAGCAACTTGTATAAGGGTTTAAAATAGAGGAGTGTTTGAAATTGTTAAGCACTCCTCTATATCTTAATTAGTTAAGCTACCGAAGCTGTAACTCGCTTTTCAAAATGACTATCGATAATTATTTTATCATCATCTTGTGGTGGGTAAGCAGAGGTTCCATGATCGAACATATCTAAACCACCTTCCATCAATTCTCCATGTGCTTCTACACGTAAGCTCCATGGATGAGGAAGTCTCTTAATCGCATACATCATGATGAAGGCTATTACAAAAGTCCCTATCACTATAGTTCCGCTACCTATTAATTGCGATTTTAGAACATCAAATCCTCCGCCATAAAACAAGCCAGTTACAGGGTGTGAATTATCCGGTCCTGTTGGGCCTGTAAAACCATATTCTCCACTTGCAAATAATCCTAAAGATAACGTACCCCAAATACCACAAAATCCGTGTACTGGGACTGCGCCAACTGGGTCATCAATACGTAAATGCTCAAGCAATTGGGTCCCTAAATAAACAACAACGCCAGCCACACCGCCTAGTGCAATTGCACCTAAAGGACTAACCCAATAACAAGGAGCAGTTATTGCTACCAAGCCGGCCAAAAATCCGTTTATTGTGAATGCTGCATCAAATTTACCTTTAGTTTCACCAAACCATAAAGCTAAATACATCGCTACTATTCCGCCGGCACAAGCTGCTAAAGTTGTATTTGCTGCAACTCTTCCGATACCTTGACCATCCATTGCCGACAAGGTACTTCCAGGGTTAAAGCCATACCAACCAAACCAAAGAAGGAAACCTCCAATAGCTGCCAGTGTAATGTTATGTGGAGCTGGCATACCTCCACCATCGCGTTTGAACACTCTTCCCAAACGTGGTCCAAGCACCAATGCGCCAGCTAGTGATGCAATACCACCAATAGTATGTACTACTGTTGATCCTGCAAAGTCAAGGAAACCTTTAGCAATTAACCATCCATCAGGACCCCATGCCCAGTGACCTATAATAGGATAAATAAATCCTGTAATCCCAATACTATACAAAATATCTCCACGGAAACTTGTACGACCAATCATAGCACCTGAAACAATTGTTGAACAAGTATCAGCAAAAGCATATTGGAAAACCCAATGAGCGAGAACAGGTATACCTGTGGCCAAGTAGGTTGGAGGAATGTTTTGTAAGAAAAACCATGGCTTACCATCAGCTCCATGCCAACCAATAAAACCATTGCCACTTCCGAACATAAAAGCATAACCTACTGCCCAAAATAATATTCCGCAAAGACAAGTATCAAAAATACATTCCATTAATACATTTACGGTTTCTTTTTTGCGAGCGAATCCAGCTTCGAGCATTACAAAACCTGCTTGCATACCAAATACCAAAAACGCAGCTACAAGTGTCCATATTGTATTAGCAGTATTCATAAGCGTAGTCTCTACAGCTGAAGGAACTGCATCTGCCGCATGGACAGGTGTAGAAATTAATCCAGGTAAGGAGACCATGGTAAACAGTACGAGCGCCAAACCAATCATTTTACCAGTTAAGATGGTTGCACCAAGTACCCATTTTTCTCTTGTAAGTTTCGGAAAACCTAGCGAGACTCTTTTTTTTACTGATATTGTTCCCATTTTTTTTAATTTAATTGTGATAAATTGAGTTTGTTTAAAGATTATTACTTGTTTTATTTAGTTAAAGACTGATTACATCGTATTAATAACATTGTTTTTAGTATAAAATTCATAAACAACAATAATATTTTAACAAATATGATTAAAAACTTTATAAAAAAATAAATTTTAACATTTTATAGCACAAAAATTAACAAAAAAACACAACTTTTATGATTTTATTAAAAAATAATATTAATATTAATCAAAAAAATTAATGTTATTAAAAATAATACATGTTTTTTAGAAATTTAAATTAAAAAAATCGATAATATTTCAATTAAAACATATTTAAATGATAAAATAAAGTGAAATCATAAAAAAATAAGAGCAATTCGCTTAAAAAACAAGGAAAAAACAGAATAAAACTTAAAAAAACCAGTTAATGAAAAAAAAAAAAAAAAAAAAAAAAAAAAAAAAAAAAATTTTTAAAATTTAAAAAAAAAAAAAAAAAAAAAAAAATGAGTCAAACATCAGTTTTTAACTTTGACCTCCCGAAATAAGTTATTGTTATAAAGCCTTATATATAAAGTTAAATAAATGAAAGCATGATCTAGTTAGGTAAACAATTATCTTAAAGACAATAACAGCCTATTAAGTGTATTGAAATTCATTTTTTTATCTATAAATTCGGTTAAATTTTAATTTATGACCGAAATTTTTGTAAAATCCTTACCGTTAAAAGATGTGATTGCCAATCTGGCCGAAGCTTTTGATACTGTATATTTCAATCGGTGCCATGAATACCAAATCAATATTCCCGAGAAATATGGAAGTGGGTTTATAAGAGGAATAAATTTCGATAGCGGTTTTGGACTGATAGAATACAGCTGTACTTTTAAAGAAAACCTCTCTGTCCACTTCTCTGTTAACAAAACACATCCTTTAAAATTCATTTATTGTTCTGAGGGCGAGGTTAAACATAAATTTGAAGAAAAAGATTCGCTTCATCTGATAGACCAATTCCAAAATGTAATTGTTGCAAGCACAGCTCAAAACGGGCATATATTGGTTTTTCCGCGTTATAAAAAAATACAATTAAATAGTTTAGAAATCAGCAGAAAGGATTTCAAAAACAAAATAGACTGTGATTTAAACCATGTAGACGTTAATTTGCGAAAGCTTTTTAGGGACCTAAATGCTCGAAATTTATTTTACTACCATGGAAACTACAGTATGGCAATGTCTGATTGTATCGATAATATAAAATCAAGCAAGTTAGACGGTTTTACCCGAAGACTATTTTTAGAAGGTAAATCAAATGAGATTTTAAGTATCCAGATACAAGATTATCAAGACGACAGAAAATCGGAACCCAAAAGACAGATTCTACGAAAATCTGAAACAGCGACCATTCAAAAAGCAGCAGCCACACTTAAACAAAATTTAAGTGCGCCTTTAACCGTTACCGAATTAGCCAAACAAGTGGGCACAAACCCCAGCAAGTTACAAGAAGGTTTTAGATACATTTTTGGTTTAACAGTAAACAATTACTTAAACAAATTACGACTAGAATACGCCCGCGACCAACTCATGATTGGTGAATTGAACATCAGCGAGATTGCGGACAATATCGGCATTGCCAATAAAAGCTATTTTTCGAGGTTATTTAAAGCTAAATATCAGATTAATCCAAAAGAGTTTTCTAATAAGATTTTAAAAAATGGCGAGGACGAAAAACAATAAAATATACCAATTGGCATTAATTTTAGTCTAAAAGGCTGTCAATCGGCGTTGTTTTTAAGCTTTTTTTAACTTAGATGAAAATCATCGCCAAATGCGTTTAATTTATACCATTGCTTTCTTGACGTCCGTCGCATTTCTATTTGCTTATCTCAGAATAAACACATTAATTTCAAAGAGTGCCCTCATTACTTTTTGGATATTATTTTCTGTACTTATTTTTATGCTGATTAAACGAGTACTTATTAAAAATCAATAGCTTAACAACTTTATTTTCTGCGCTTCCTTTTTATCAGCAAAATACAAATTGCTACATTATATAGGCTTACGCTTAAAATTTGTAATACAGAAACCTTACCTTTGCGCTAATTATGATTACAGTTTCGAATTTATCATTACGTTTTGGAAAACGTACATTATTTGAGGACGTTAACCTCAAGTTTACACATGGAAATTGCTACGGAGTTATCGGAGCAAATGGTGCAGGGAAATCAACATTTATGAAAATATTGGCTGGTGAAATTGATCCAACAAGTGGTTCAATTAGTTTTACACCAGGCGAACGTATGGCAGTTTTAAACCAAAACCATTACGCTTTTGATGATTTTACAGTTTTAGAAACTGTAATGATGGGATGGAAAGAGCTTTACGCCATCATGAAAGAGAAAGATGCCATATACATGAAAGAGGATTTTACAGAGGCCGACGGATTAAGAGCCGGCGAGTTAGAAAATCTTTTTGCAGAGATGGACGGATGGAATGCAGAAAATGATGCCGCTACCCTACTGAGCAATTTAGGAATCAAAGAAGATAAGCACTATAAATTAATTAAAGAATTAGACGGTAATGAAAAAGTTAGGGCTTTATTGGCTCAGGCGCTTTTCGGAAACCCTGATATTTTAATTTTAGATGAGCCTACCAATGATTTGGATATTGAAACCGTTGGTTGGTTAGAGAACTTTTTAGCCGATTACCAGAACATCGTTTTGGTGGTTTCTCATGATAGGCACTTTTTAGATACCGTTTGTACGCATATTGTTGACATTGATTTCAGTAAAATGAATATTTATACCGGTAACTACAGTTTCTGGTACGAGTCTTCCCAGCTAGCTTTGCGCCAACGTTCTGATCAGAATAAAAAAGCAGAAGATAAGATTAAGGAACTTCAGGAATTTATCCGCCGTTTCTCTGCAAATGCTTCCAAATCAAAACAAGCTACCTCGCGTAAAAAAGCATTGGATAAAATTAACATAGATGAAATTAAAGCATCTAGCCGTAAATATCCGGCCATTATGTTTAACCAAATGGCCCGCGAGTTGGGCGACCAGGTTTTGCAGGTTGAAAACTTAACTAAAGTGGTAAACGGCGAAACGCTTTTCAAAAACATCAGTTTTACCATCAATAAAGGAGATAAAGTGGCTTTGCTTTCGCAAAATTCTTTAGCAACTAGCGCTTTACACGATATTTTAGCTGGAAGAGATACTGATTTTAAAGGCGAATTTAAATGGGGAGTTACCGTAGTAGCGTCCAGTTTACCCATTGACAACCACACTTATTTTGAAGGAAAAGACGATAATTTGGTGGATTGGTTACGTGAGTACTCTAAAGATGAAAAAGACGAAACCTTTATCAGAAGCTTTTTAGGAAGAATGTTGTTTTCTGGCGAAGAAGTTTTCAAAAAATCAAGTGTACTTTCTGGAGGAGAAAAAATGCGTTGCATGTTCTCTAAAATGATGTTGGAAGCGCCAAACGTTTTATTGTTTGATGAGCCTACCAACCATTTGGATTTGGAATCAATTACCGCTTTAAACAACGGAATGAAAGATTTTAAAGGTGTGATTTTATTTACTTCAAGAGATCATGAGTTAACAGAAACCGTTGCAACAAGAGTAATTGAGATTACACCAAAAGGAGTTTTGGATAAATTGATGGATTATGACGAATACATCACCAATGAAACTGTAAAACAACAGCGTTTGGAATTATACGGAGAATTGGTTTAAATAGCTTTAGTTAAACCCTTTTAAAAAAAACAACTTTTGTTTAGCAACAAAAGCTGTTTTTTTTATTTTACTGAATTGTCAAAGACTAACTTTTTATTTTTTTATTCAGTTTATCAACTAAAAGTCGGGAAACCTCATTAAAATACCTTTTACGGTTAAAGCCCATTACCCATTGAATACCTTTTGAAGCATTGGTGATAAAAACCTCTTCAACTTCATCAAGTATTTCGGGGTTAATTTGTGCTTCAATCATATTTAAATCGTTTTCCTTAGCTAACTCCATTACTACGCCACGCATTACACCTGCAATACAACCTTCGCTTAAAGCAGGCGTGTAAATTTGTCCTTTATAAACTAAAAAAACATTGGCGCTAATGGTCTCGCACAAAAAACCATTCTGGTTTAAAATAAAAGCTTCATCTAAACGCATTTGTTGCTTATAAATACCCGCCATTACGTAAGGCAACGCATTACAGGTTTTCAAATTAGAAAGCTTGTTTATAGGCTTATGAATATCTTCATAAATATCCATAATTAAACCTTTCCCATTAATTTCATACAAAGGAGAGTCTAATTGTGATACTTCTATTGTATAAGCACTTTTATTTTGGGTAGGTGTATATAATCCGTCTGAATCTCTAAAAACATTAAATCTTACCCTTGCGTTTTTATTGATTTTGTTTCTTTTACAAAGTTCATCAATTTTTTCCCGTAAAAAATAGGTATCAAAATTAGAATAACCTTCTAATTTCAATGTCTTCATTCCCAAATGAAGTCTATCTGCATGTAAATCAGCAAAATTCAGTTTACCGTTTGATACCCGCATGGTCTCAAACAAGCCATCCCCGTATTTAAAACCTCGGTTAGCAATGGTGAAAATTTTATCATCCTCTTCTAAAATCTCTCCGTTATAATTGATAAAGTTTTTTTGCATAAGTCGCAAAGCTAAGGTTTGGATTCCGCTTTATAATACTAAACCGGATTTTTTATATAATTTCTCCACTTGTCTAATACTGCACTAAAATCTTCTGGAATTTCTGTTTCGAAATGAACATATTCTTTTTTAGTTGGATGCAGAAATCCCAAGGTTTTTGCATGTAAAGCCTGCCTTGGCATTATAGAAAAGCAATTTTCAACAAAGGCTTTATATTTGGCAAACAAGGTTCCTTTTCTAATTTTATCACCTCCGTAGGGTGCGTCGCTAAATAAGGGATGGCCAATGTGTTGCATGTGAGCTCTAATTTGATGGGTACGTCCGGTTTCAAGCTCACATTGTATCAAGGTAACATAATTAAAACGTTCTATGACTTTATAATGTGTTACAGACCATTTTCCTTTTTCAGGATCATCGTAAACGTCCATTACCTTACGGTCTTTTGCACTTCTGCCTATATAACCTTCAACTTTTCCATCATTTTCTAAATCTCCCCATACTAAAGCTAAATACTGGCGAGTAATGCTATGATCATAAAACTGTTTTGCCAAATAGGTCATTGCTCTTTCGTTTTTACTGATGAGCAAAAGTCCTGAAGTATCTTTATCTATCCGGTGCACTAATCCGGGCCTACCGTCATTACCAGGCAATTGTGGCAATTGATTAAAATGATGCACCAAAGCATTAACTAAAGTACCATTCCAATTGCCGTAACCTGGGTGGACAACCATCCCCGCAGCTTTGTTTACCAAAACCACATCATCATCTTCATAAATTATATTAACAGGAATATCCTCGGCATAAACCTCATTGTCTCTCGGCGGATGAGGAAGAACAATACTTATTTCATCAAAAGGCTTTACCTTATAGCTGGCTTTTATAGGGCGTTTATTAACCAGTACATTTTCGGCCTCAATTGCATTCTGAATTTTGCTACGTGAAGCATTTTCTATACGCAACATCAAGAATTTGTCTATGCGTAAAAGCGATTGTCCTTTATCTACTGCAATATTAAAATGCTCATATAAATCATTGTCTTCTTGCGCTACAGCTTCGTCTTCAAAATTCATTGGGTAAAATTAAACCTTTTAAATAAAACTCAATCATATAAAAATAATTGGTATCATATTTGGATACTCTCTCGTACTGTTTAAAAAATTAATACTTATTAAAATGAAAGATTTTACTAAAAACGTCAGCATTTTCTTAAACTTTTTTCCGTTTCTGATTAGAAAGATTTACTTTCGAGAATAATTTATTCTCAAAGAAAATGAAAAAACGCTCAAAATTTTCTGGATTAGTATTAGCTGCGCTTTTTACAGTGGGCAGTATAAATACGCTAAAGGCTCAGGATGTATCTGAATTGATAAAGTCTGGCCCAGCCGATGCAACTAAACTTACTCAGGCTTACTTCTCTCCAGCCTTTAAAGGTTTTGGATTTGGGATGAACAGTGCATGGTTTAACTCTGCAAAAACAAAAAAACTAGGTAAATTTGATTTACGCATTCAAGGCTCTGGAGCGTTAGTGCCAACTAAAGATCAAAGTTTCAACTTGTCTGACTTAGGCTTATCCTCAAAACTTTCTTACAATCAAAATGCAACCAGTCCAACTTTTTTTGGAAAAGACGAAACCGGCGCAGAAATTAAAATAAAAGACGACAACGGTAATATACTAAAAGACCAAAATGGAAATGACGTTAAATTTAATCTACCGAACGGAACGGGTTTTCACATTGTACCTTCTCCCCAAATTCAATTAACTGTTGGCTTAATTAAAAATACAGAAGTTTCTTTAAGATACACTCCTAAAATCAAAAGTAATGATTTTGGATCAGGTGATGCATTTGGTTTTGGCGCAAAGCATGAAATCACAAAATACCTGTTTCCAGGGAAAACGGAAAAATTAATCCCTGTTGATATTGCCTTGGCAGTTGGTTATAACCAATTAAATTACCTATACAACATTAAAGTTGCGGACCAATTAAATGAAGATCCAAACACTCAAGGGCAAGATTTAAATCAAAGAGTTGAAGCTAAATTTTCCGGTTTTACAGTTGATGCTATACTTTCCAAAAAGTTATCCATTTTTACACCTTTTGTATCTGTGGGTTACAATACTGCAAAAACACAACTCGATGTTTTAGGCAAATACACCTTTCAATCTGGGTACAATAACTTTCCTTCTCCACCGTTTCCGGCAAACACACCAGACACAAGCAGTCCAAAATATAGTAGCTTAACAGATCCAATTCATATTAACCAAAAAGACATCGCTGGTGTAAGAGCAAACGTAGGTTTTGAACTACACTTACTTTTCTTTAGACTTTACGGTTCTTATAGCGTAGGAGAATATCAGGCTGTTACAGCTGGGATTGGTTTCGGTATCGGAAAATAGAATTTCTAAATTTTTTATAAATCCTGGTTAAATTCGTTTTAATCAGGATTTTTTGTTTACGATGATTGAGTTAGATTTTTACAGCCCCGAAGAAGAAGTTTATTTTGAACCAATCAATAAACATCAGGTAAAACTGTTTCTTAAAAGGGATGATCTGATTCATCCTTTTATTTCTGGCAATAAATGGCGAAAGCTTAAATACAACTTAATTAAAGCGCAAGCAGAGGATAAAAAACATTTAGTCACGTTTGGAGGTGCTTTCTCCAACCATATTTTGGCAACCGCTGCTGCCGGAGCAAAATTCGGTTTTAAAACAAGCGCTTTTATTCGTGGCGAAGAAGCAGACAATCCTATTTTAAACCTTTGTCAAATATTTGGAATGCAGCTAATTTTTGTAAGTCGTGAGGATTACAAAAATAAAAAGGATTTATACCAATTGCATTTCCATAACGACACTAACACCTTTTTTATTGATGAAGGCGGCTATGGGAGGGATTCCGAAAAAGGTTGCCGGGAAATTGTAGCTGAATTAAAAACCCAATACAACTATTTATTCTGTGCTGCAGGAACTGGTGCAACAGCAGCGGGAATTATAAATGGAGTAAGTGAAACTAAGTTAACCGCAGAAATAAACATTGTACCTGCGTTAAAAGGTGGTGAATTTTTAAAACCAGAAATTGATGCTTTATTAACGTCAGTGCATCCTTACCATTTACATACTGACTATCACTTTGGGGGTTATGCAAAAACGAAACCTGTACTTATAGATTTTATTAAAAATTTCAGCCAAGAAACAGGTATTTTATTAGACCCTGTTTATACCGGGAAAGTTTTATTCGCGATTATGGATTTAGCCGAAAAGAACTATTTCAAGCCACAATCAAAAATTTTAATGATACATACCGGCGGTTTATTCGGGATATTGGGCATGTTGGAAAAGTTTAAATAAAAGCTAGATCAGAATTCCACAAACCTTCTAAAGGTACGCTAATTTGACAATATAAGCGTTTTTGGGTAGCTTTGACCAACTAAAACCGTATGTATAATTTATCCGTAGCGCCAGATCAAGTTAAAAAATCTTTAAGTAAACACTTATTAACAGACGGTTACGATTTAACTTTCGATCTAGAAAAAAGCCATGGCGTACGAATGTACGATTCGAAACACAAGCGATTTTTACTCGATTTTTTCACCTGTTTTGCTTCTGTGCCTCTAGGTTACAATCATCCAAAAATGATGGAAGATGAGGAGTTTAAAAAGAACTTGCTTTTGGCTGCTATTGCCAATCCTTCCAACTCAGATATTTATACCACACAATATGCACAATTTGTAGAAACCTTTTCTAAAATTGGCATTCCGGATTATTTGCCGCATGCTTTTTTTGTAGCCGGCGGAGGTTTGGCAATTGAAAACGCACTTAAAGCAGCAATGGATTGGAAAGTTCAAAAAAACTTTACCAAAGGTTACCAGCAAGAAAAGGGAACTAAGGTTTTACATTTTGAACATGCTTTTCATGGCAGAACTGGCTACACATTAAGTTTAACCAATACTTTGCCCAATAAAACAAAATGGTTTGCTAAATTTAACTGGCCAAGAGTAAGTGTACCAAGCATAAAATTTCCGCTCGAAGGCAGAAACTTAGAAGACGTAATTACGAGTGAAGAATTAGCTATAAAGCAAATTAAAAATGCCTTCTCCATAAACAAAGATGAGATTTGTGCTATTATTATAGAACCCATCCAATCTGAGGGTGGTGACAACCATGTTAGGCAGGAATTTTTAGAACAGCTTAGAATTTTATGCGACGAAAACGAAGCTTTGCTAATTTACGATGAAGTGCAAACCGGCGTGGGTTTAACGGGCAAGTTTTGGTGTCACCAACATTTTGGGGAAAACGCCCGTCCGGATATTATTGCTTTTGGCAAAAAAATGCAGGTGTGCGGTATTTTAGCAGGCAATAAGTTGGATGAGGTTGAAGATAATGTTTTTAAAGTGCCTTCACGCATTAATTCAACTTGGGGAGGAAACTTGGTTGACATGGTACGTTCCAGTAAAATATTGGAAACTATTGCCGAAGACAACCTATGTAATCATGCTGCAAAAGTGGGCGATTATCTTCAATATCAATTGGCAGATCTTGCTAAAGAAGATTCTCGAATTAAAAATGTAAGAGGTAGAGGGCTTTTGACCGCTTTTGATTTCCCAAATCCGGAATTACGGAACAACTTTATCAAAAAAGGAATGGATAAAAATGTGATGTTTTTAGGATGTGGAAACCAAGCCATCCGTTTTAGGCCTGCTTTGATCATCAAAAACCAACATATTGACGAAGGCGTGGCTATAATGAGAGAGGTTTTAAAAGAAATTTAAGAAGATGGCAGAAAGCTGGAGAGAAAAAGCCGGACGGAAATTAGTATTTCTGCAATAATGAAAAAATCTAAAGGCTTACAATTTTCCATGTAAGCCTTTATAGTATTAAACTTTTTTTGGAGGCAAATCAAAAGCTATCGCTTCATGCTCAAAGTGACCTTTATGGGCACCATCACAAAATGGTTTGTTTTGTGATAAACCGCATCTACAAAAAGAAATCACATCTCTTTCTTGTAAGTTATACACGTTACCTTCTTTATCAACCACTTCAAAATCGCCTTGCACTCTTAAAGATCCGTTATTATTAACTGTAATTTTTGTTTTAGACATCTTAAATTAATTTAAAACCGAAACTACCAAAATTTACCCGTTACAGAGGCAAATAGCTTCAATATAGAATAATTCTAAAACTACGCGTTCGATTTTTTTTGGATACGAAGCGTAAATGCTTCAATGGTTTCTGTTGGTCTGCCAAGTTCATCCCAAGTAAACTGTGCTTTAAACTTCTCATCGTAATGGTTTTTTGCATGTAATAATCTGTAAGCGTAATTAACTCTTGACGAAAACCAGCTCATTACAAACAAACTAAACATTGGAATTTTTACAATGTTCAACTTTTTTAAACTATAATGCTGACGAAAAATATTTAAAGCCTCTTCTGTTGTGTAGCTTTGCGGACCTTGAATATAATATTCGCGATTTTCATCGGTCAACAACTCAAAAGATTTAACAACCTGCTTGGCATAATCATTTGCACTTATCCAAAACAACTTTACGTTTGATTTTCCTACCAAATTCAAATTATTGGCTTTCATAAAACCGCCATCCTTAGTAAAGTTTTCCATAAAACTGCTGGAGACAAAAATAGTGTAAGGCAAGCCCGCTCCTTTTATAAGCTGTACTGCCTTTTGTTTAGCCTCAAAAACCCACCATTTAAACATCGTTTCACATTGGAAATCTTTAACCATCGATGATAAATATGCAATTCTTTTTATCCCTATTTGCTTTGCCACCTCCAAAAAGTTCATTAAGCCATCAGTTTCTGCAATAAAATCTTTCCGCCTAACATTGTGCTTCACATGCAGGTTAAGATATACGATTTCTTGTCCTTTTAAAGCATTAATTAAAGAGGTTTTATCGGCAAGATCACCGTAAACAATATTGGCTTCAGTAAAAATAGCCTTCGCTTTTTCAATATTTCTTGTGATTACGGTAACGTTAAAACCTGCAGAAATAAGCTGATGGGTAACTGGTTTGCCTAATAAACCGGTGGCACCAATTATAGCAATATTCTTCATTCCGACAGCTGGGTTAACACGTTTGTAATTCGCAGTTTCATGGTATCGTGATCAGCGTAACCTTTTGCAATCATGTGAAAATTACGATCATCAACTTTAATAAACGCCGCCGGATAACCGCTTACTTGCAATTGTTTGGCTAAAGCAAATTCATAATATGCGGCTTGTTTAAACTCCTCACTATTTAGTTTTCGCAAAAAATCTGCTGCGTCTATTTTGTATTCACTGATAATCGGCAGGTAAGATTCGTCAAGCGATAAATCAGCACCTATGGTAAATTTTGCTTTATGCAAGTCGGCGGCAAACAGTACCGCCTGCTCGGGAAGAAAAGACTTAAATACCGCTAAAGCTATGGCGGGCTTTTCTGAACTCTGAAACTGAGTGCCGTCTTCCAAAACTTTCCAAAACCCTTCGCCAAAAACAACTCCAGTAGTTTCTTCAATGCGTGGCAAATGCGTTTTAATTAACTCCGCAGCATTAGAAATTGGCCCTTCCCTATCTCCCAAAATCATTCCTCCAGAAATCACCTCAAAGCTAAAATCATCATTATATTCCTGATAGAGTTTCGACATGACTTCGCTAAAACCATAACACCAGCCACAAAGCGCATCGTAAACATAAATAATCTCCAACTTCTTATTTATCATGCTACAAAGCTAAATCAAAAAACAGATTCAAATGTTTGAGGATGGTCAAATGTGCTTTTATTAGCTTCTTAAACCGTCTATTTTGTCGGTTAAATATCATCTATTTAAATACGGACGCTAAAATGGTGATCGGAAAATAAATATTTATTATGTTTAATTGTGACGATGAAAATATTATTAGACCAGGTTAAAGCCTGTAGAATCTGTGAACAGCATTTGCCTTTTGGCGCTAATCCGGTGATGCTTGCTGGTGAAAAAAGCAAGATTATTATTGTGGGGCAAGCACCCGGAAGAAAAGTGCATGAAACACGTATTCCCTGGAATGACCAAAGTGGAGACAACCTGCGAACTTGGTTAGGTGTTGATAAAGAACTGTTTTACGATACAGATTATTTTGCCTTAATGCCAATGGCTTTCTGCTATCCGGGAACGGGAAAAAACGGAGATTTACCGCCAAGAAAAGAATGTGCCCCTGCTTGGCATGACCAAATAGTAAACTTAATGCCAGAGAGAAAGCTCTTTTTATTAGTTGGACAATACGCCCAAAAATATTATCTTAAAAAAGCAATCAAATCAAGTTTAACAGAAACTGTTAAAAATTATGAAGAATACCTTCCAATGTATTTTCCCTTACCACATCCATCCGGGCGAAACAACATTTGGCAAGCAAAAAATCCTTGGTTTAAACAAGATGTTTTGCCTAATTTGAAAGAGATTGTTTCGGGGTTACTTTAGCTAAGCTGATGCTTTTTTAGTAGAGAGAACTACTGATAGATTTTATCAAAAAACAATAAATTATGCTTGTAAAACCATTAGAACAAAAACACTGGGAATCTGTAAAGAAGATATACGAATTAGGGATAGCTACAAAAACAGCAACCTTTGAAACCGAAGCTCCCAGCTGGAAAGAGTGGAACGCTAAACACTTAAAACATTCACGGTTAATTTGTGAGATTGATGAACGGGTTGGCGCTTGGGTTGCATTAAGAGAAGTGCAAAATGAATGTGTGGAAATTGGTGTTGCCGAAATTAGTATTTATGCGCATCCGGCCTGTAAAGGGATGGGATTGGGATATGTGCTTATGGAGCATGTGATTAGGCATAGTGAAGAAAATGGAATATGGACTTTGCAGGCACAAATTTTTGAAGATAATAAAACCACCATCCGCTTGCACAAAAACTCTGGTTTTAGAGAAGTAGGCTACCGTGAACGCTTAGGCGTTTTGGATGGCGTATGGCACAATATTGTTTTATTTGAACGAAGAAGTAAGGTAGTTGGTTAGTTCATTAGTCATTGGTTCATTAGTACCCATAACGTTTATTAAGTTGGTTCATTGAGTTCATTAGTCATTGGTTCATTAGTACCCATAACGTTTATTAAGTTAGTCCATTGAGTTCATTAGCAATCTTCAATCGGGTATATAATGAGTTCATTAGCAACTAATACGTTGGTTAAGTTAGTTCATTGAGTTCATTAGCAATCTTTCAATCGGGCATATAATGAGTTCATTAGCAACTAATACGTTGGTTAAGTTAGTTCATTGAGTTCATTACTGTTAGCAGGTAACTCCCTCTCCTTCGGAGAGGGCTGGGGTGAGGCCCTATTTGCTCCTATAGGCAGCGTCGTTTATAGTTTTATTGATGGTATTAATTAATTCTGAAGCGGCATCTTTCAACTTCATATCCCCGTCATAGGCTCCGTCAATTTCAACCACTTTCTTTTTGCGTTGATAGTCGTATTCAATTAAATAACGAGGAGATTTACCACTGGTATCTCCTATCATTTTCTCTGGCATATTCCAGAAACCCAAATCCACAGCTTTGCGGTGTAAGTAAAGCAGCTCATCTTTTGTAAGTATTACTTTTTCTTTAACTAAAGAATCTTGGTTGTTTACAAACTGATAATCTCCAGTTTTTGAAGAAAAGCTTTTATCCAAATGCCCTCCAGATCCTGCTTGTATTGTTATGTTTTCAAATTCAGAAAACTTAAACGGTGCATTTCTGATCATTATGGAATAATAGTAAACGCAGTACAACAAAAACGGAAGGGTAATACATATTATTAAAAAAATCTTTTTTCCTTTATCGCTCATTATAATTCTATTAGTTCTTTATGGCTTGTATTATTGTGAAATTCATTCTCCCATTTGGCAATCACTACCGTTGCTAAACAGTTTTAAAATATTACAGATGTTGGAGCATCATCTAATTCCGCAAATATAGCAGCTAAAGACAAATAAAGTGTAGTCACATTTAAATTAACCTGTATTAAAAACCTCTTGCGGAGGCAACTACAAATCGATGTCGCTACAATAGTTAAGGAGCTGTATATTACCGAAACATGTTGAGAAATAGCTAATGAGGTCTAAAAAAGCCACAAATTACAATTCGCCTTCTCAACCAGATTGACTTAATTTTCATTAATTTAGTTTCGGATTTATAATACTGAGTTGACCAAGCGAATGATAGAAAGCCCAAAATTAGCCGAATTAAAAAAAGAACTTAACTTTTTACAAGCGCCAGAACTTAAGGAATTGTGTTTAAGGCTTGCCAAACACAAGACAGAAAACAAGGAGTTGCTAAACTTTCTGTTATTTTATGCTGATAAAAAAGAGGAATATGTAGAAGATGTTAAAAATTTGATTGTTAACGAATTTGACAACCTACATCCAAGTATTTATTTAGCTACCAAACAAATTAGAAAATTGCTTCGCTTAGTTAACAAGCATATTAAATTTATAGCCACCAAACATTTAGAAGCAGAAATTGCCTTGGCTTTTTGCAAAGAGTTTATAGCGCATCCTATTATTACCATCAATCAAAAAGCTACCATTGCCATTTTAATAAGTCAGTTAAAAAGATTGATCAGGGTAATCCCGAAACTGGAAGATGACCATCAGTTTGATTACCAGCAACAGTTTGATGAGTTGATACAATTGTTAAAAAGGAGAAGGAAAGATTTCTCTGAAAGGGACTTACATTAATCTGTAACAAATTTACCGGTTTCTCATCTAAACAGAAATTAAAGCGTCCAATGTCGGAAAAAGAACAAGTCTTTCAGGAAATTTTTAAGGCTAATTCTAAAAAGATATATCACTTATGTTTGGGTTATACCGGAGACAGTGACTCGGCCAACGATCTTTTACAAGAAACTTTTCTGAAAGTTTGGCAAAACTTAGAAAAATTCAGAAATCAGGCAATGATTTCTACCTGGATTTATCGTATTGCGGTAAACACTTGCCTTACCTATCTTAAAAAAGAAAAAAGAGCGGGAAAAGAAGAACTTACGCCAAACATCATCGAAAACAAAGAAGAAGAAATTTCCGAAAAAAACGAACAGGTAGCAACGCTTTACAAATGCATTGCCCAATTGGATGAAAACGAAAGAATCATCATTACCATGGTGATGGACGAAATTCCGTACCCAGAAATTGCAGAGGTTTCAGGTATTTCTGAAGGGAATTTAAGAGTTAAAATACACAGAATTAAACACAAGCTTACCGAATTATATAATCAGCATGAAAGACTTTGATTCATTAGTTGGCATCTGGAACGAGCAGAAAACTGCTCCAAAGCTTGATTATAAAGAGATCATCACTCAATATAAAACAAGCCGGAATAAATTGAGTCTAAAACTGGTACGCGAGGTTTTGGTGATGCTTTTTGTTTTAATAGCAATAACTTACGTGGGCTTAACCAGCGAATTTGATTTTTGGACATCTTATACAGGCTTGGTATTAATAGTGCTTTGCTGTACTTATTTTGTATTGATGCAATTGATAAATATTAAAAGCATTGCAGATAGCAATACTTTATTTGACCAACCAAAAGATCATATCCAGTTTTTAAAGAATTTTAGGAAATCAAGGCATATACAACATACCCGAAATTATAAAATTTACACTTTCTTTTTAAGCTTGGGTTTAGTTTTATATTTTATTGAGCCTTTTTATAAACTCAATTTCATACTTACTATTACTGTTTTTTCAGCTACAGTTATTTGGTTTATTTTGAGTTACTTTTATTTTTTAAAGCGTTACATAAAAAAAGAAGACGAAAAATTCCACCAAATGATTGAGGATTTAGAACGTTTAGATCAGCAATTTAAAGATATGGAGTAATTAGGTTGGGCGTTTAAACAGGCTTTACGCTATATCTTTTTGAAAAAACAAAAAGGATGTCGCTTCAATCCTTAACCGGCATAATTTATTCATCAACACCCAATTTGTATTTTCTGCCTTTAATTTTCTCGTTTTTAAGCAACTGAACTACGGATTGTATTTTTTTACGTTTAACAGCAACGTAAGCCATGTGGTCAAAAACTTCAATTAGGCCTATGTCTTCTTTTTGCAGATTTGCTTTTTTATACAGTAAACCTACCACGTCAATTTTGTTAATTTTATCCTTTTTACCCGCGGCAATGTAAAGCGTGGCCCAAGGCGAAGCATCAAACATTTTAAAATCTTCGGTAACTGCAACTTCTTCTACTTCTTCATCAATATAAGCGGGCTTATATTCGTCATCGCTCAATAACAGATACGCTTTTCCGCTAGCCTTCATCCGGGCGGTACGTCCGTTACGGTGCGTAAAAGATTCTTCGGTAAATGGTATTTGGTAATGAATTACCTGCTGTACATCCGGAATATCCAAACCTCTTGAAGCTAAATCTGTGGTTACTAAAACGGCATGCGTTCCGTTCCTAAATTTCACCAAAGCCTTTTCTCTGTCGGGCTGGTCCATGCCTCCATGGTAAATCCCGTTCGACATTCCCTTATCCCACAATAAATCACTTACCCTGCCTGCCGCTTCTCTGTGGTTGCAAAAAATCAAAGTTGGTCCTTCCGGATGCTCTGCAACTACCTGCATCAATAATTTCAACTTATCCTTTGATGGTGTATGCAATACTTTCAATGCCAATTCTGGCTTGTTCGATTGATCTTTCAAAAAATCAACTACCGCTAAATTATCTACTCTTGCAAAGTTGGGGAGCTCATCCATTTTAGTGGCAGAGGTTAAAATCTTTTGCTTTAAGCCCGACAAGCCCTCAATAATCAGTTCCATTTCATCCTGAAAACCTAATTCCAGAGATTTATCAAACTCATCTAAAACCAAAAATTCTACTTCTGTTGGGTCAATATTCTCATTACGGATGTGATAGCTGATTTTTCCAGGCGTACCAATAATAACCGATGGCGTTTCTGATAAACTTTGTTCCTCTGTTTTGGTAGAATGTCCGCCATAAATACAGCTCACTTTAAATCCAGATTGTAAAGATCTAAAAACCTGTTCTATCTGTAAAGCCAACTCCCGCGAGGGTACGATGACCAAAATCTGAACTTTCTTTAAATCTTTTTTTAACTGTGCAACTAAGGGCAAAAAAAATGCAAGTGTTTTTCCGGAACCTGTGGCAGATAAAACCATCACATCTTTACCCGAAGAAATTGCTTTTTCTGTGCTCAACTGCATCTCGTTAAGTGCCGTAATATTTAGTCGCTCTAAAAATTGAGCTTTGCTATTTAAGTCTGTCATTTCCGCAAATATCCTTAATAAAAATTACAATGCGCTCCTCAAATTAAATTGGCTTTTAAACATTATCTTATATTTGTAGATAAACCTTATCCAAATGACAAGCAAAACCCCTGAGAATTCCTTAACCATGATGAACGAGTTGGTGTTACCCAATGACACCAATACCCTGAACAATCTTATGGGAGGACGATTATTGCATTGGATGGATATCGCAGCGGCGATTTCCGCACAAAAACATTGCAACAGAATTGTGGTTACAGCATCGGTTGATAATGTGTCTTTTCAGCATCCTATAAAACTGGGTGATGTAGTAACAATTCACGCTAGGGTAACTCGGGCGTTTAATACTTCAGTAGAAGTTAGGCTAGTAGTTTGGGCAGAGAATATTCCGTCTGGCGAAAAAGTAAAATCAAACGAAGCTTACTATACTTTTGTTGCACTGGATGAAAACGGAAAAACGGTACAGGTACCTGCCATTGAACCTAAAACAGAAAAAGAACAGGAACTTTTTGAGGGGGCGTTAAGGCGCAGGCAACTTCGTTTAATTTTAGCTGGACGGATGAATCCGGATGAAGCTACGGAATTGAAAGCGTTGTTTACGGCTGCTGTTCCAAAAGAATAGGTTTCAATTAGTTTAAGCGGGGTTTCTCTTTTTCGAGAACTCTGCGTCTCTTGTACATGAATAAATCTTAAACTAAACAGTGAAATCTTCCCGGCTCATTGCCGCCCGGAAGGCTAGTTACTTTTTTTCCGCAAAAAAGTAACCAAAAAACTCTCGCCTGCGCCACTTGCTACAATGGTAGTACTTTTATTTCTGCATCACTGCCGCAACCGCCAAGGGCGAATTTATCGGTCACTAATGGTTGTGCTTACAAACAAGCGTGATTGTAATGGAAACAGCAGTTCAAATTAGCATTCCAGTCTCAGAATGTTTGGATTGGAACCCGATAAATCTTTTGTAGAACCTTTGTTTACAGACAACCATCAACAATCCGTAAAAGTGTTGAACAAACGCTGTAAATGCAGCGGCTTGGATTGCGATCAAAGATTTATTGCGGTGAACAAAGATTCGGAAGCCTTGAATTTTTGGTTCTTTTGTTTCAAGACAAAAGAACTTAAAAACGAAAGATTAGGCGAACTAACTTTCAATTAAAACCACAAAAAAAGCCACCCAAAAAGGTGGCTTTTCCATTATTAAATAAAATCGAGTGATTATAATTTAGAATTTACATCTAAACAGTTTAAATCAGCGAAAGCATCAGTTAATCTTTTCACAAACTGTTCTTCGCCTTTTCTTAACCAAACGCGTGGATCATAGTATTTTTTGTTTGGAGAATCTTCACCATCTGGACTACCAATCTGAGATTGCAAATAAGCTTCTTTAGATTTGTAGTAATTTAAAACGCCTTCCCACATTGCCCATTGCATGTCGGTATCAATATTCATTTTAATTGCTCCGTAAGAAATTGCTTCTCTAATTTCTTCCTGAGAAGAACCAGAACCGCCGTGGAAAACAAAATTAACAGGCTTTGCAGCACTTAAACCAAATTTCTCTTTAACATATTCTTGTGAATTGTTTAAAATTACCGGTTGTAATTTTACGTTACCTGGCTTGTAAACACCATGTACGTTACCAAAAGCGGCCGCAATTGTAAATTTGTCGCTTATTTTGCTCAATTCCTCATAAGCGTAAGAAACTTCCTCTGGTTGAGTATATAATTTTGAAGAATCTACATCTGTATTATCTACACCGTCTTCTTCTCCACCGGTTACGCCCAATTCAATCTCTAAAGTCATACCCATTTTGCTCATGCGTTGTAGGTATTTTTTACAGATTTCGATGTTTTCCTCAATGGGTTCTTCAGACAAGTCAATCATGTGAGAAGAGAAAAGTGGTTTGCCATGTGCTGCAAAATGTTTCTCGCTTGCATCCAACAATCCATCTATCCAAGGCAATAATTTTTTAGCGCAATGGTCTGTATGTAAAATCACTGCAACTCCGTAATGCTCAGCCACTAAATGTACGTGTTGAGCGGCAGAAATTGCACCTAAAATACAAGCCTGTAATTTATCGTTCTGTAATGATTTACCAGCATAAAACTGTGCACCACCGTTAGAAAGTTGTACAATAACTGGCGAATTAACAGCTTTAGCCGTTTCTAAAACTGCATTCAAAGAATCAGTTCCAATAATATTTACAGCAGGCAAGGCAAATTGATGTTGTTTTGCAACTTCAAAAAGCTCCTGAACTTGGTCTCCTGTAATAACTCCTTTAAAATCTTTTAAACTCATTTTTGTTAATTGTTTCTTAGCACCGAAGTTATGAAAAAATATCAAAAGGCTAAAAATAAGCCACAAATAAACGGTAATCAGGATATTTATAACACTAAAGGATTAGATTTAACTAATTTCATCATTTTTTTGTTTCTTTGTAGCCACACTATTTTAAAATATGGCTTGGTTTAAAAGAAATACAAAAGGCATTTCCACTTCTACCGAAGACAAAAAAGAAGCTCCGGACGGCGTATGGAATAAATGTCCAAACTGCAAAAAAGCATTACACTATACAGAACAAGTTGAAAATAAATACGTTTGCCAATACTGCAATTATCATTTAAGAGTTGGCTCTAAAGAATACTTTGAAGTACTTTTTGATAATAATAGCTTTGTTGAACTATTTGCAAATTTGACATCTGGCGATCCTTTAAATTTTACCGATTCTAAAACTTACCCAGAGCGTTTGGCAGAATCATACAAAAAAACAGGTTTAAAAGATGCTTTAAGAGCAGCTCACGGACAAATTGAAGGACAGGATTTAGTGATTGCCTGTATGGATTTTAGCTTTATTGGCGGTTCAATGGGCTCTGTAGTTGGAGAAAAAATTGCGAGAAGCATCGACTATTGCATCAAAAACAAAATTCCTTTTTTAATGATCTCAAAATCTGGCGGTGCCAGAATGATGGAGGCTGCATTTTCATTAATGCAAATGGCTAAAACATCGGCTAAATTAGCACTTTTGGGTCAGGCAAAAATACCTTATATATCCTTATTAACAGATCCAACAACGGGCGGCGTAACAGCTTCTTATGCAATGCTTGGTGATATTAATATTGCCGAACCTGGCGCTTTAATTGGTTTTGCCGGACCAAGGGTAATTAAAGAAACCATAAAAAAAGATTTACCAAAGGGTTTCCAAACCTCTGAATTTGTTTTGGAACATGGATTCTTAGATTTTATTGTAGATCGACGACAAATGAAAACGAAACTGGCTTCATTTATTAGAATGATGCACAACTAAAGCCAATTAAACGAGCTTCTTACAAAAACAAGAAGCTCGTTTTGTTTTTAGTTCAAAACCACTATTTTTTGGGTTGTACGAAGTAAATCTGGTTATATTATTTATGTCCTTTTACAACAAAACCAAATTATTAAAATAAACCTTATTGCGTTAAAATTTGGGATAACTAAATTTATTATCCTTTATTTGCGTTAAAATCAAAATCTAAATGGCAAAAAACTTACTGATTGTAGAATCTCCGGCGAAAGCCAAAACCATTGAAGGATACTTGGGCAAAGATTTTTTAGTTAAATCAAGCTACGGGCACATCCGTGATTTAAAAAAAGATGATAGCGCAATTGAAGTAAACAATGGTTTTAAACAACATTACGAGATTTCGCCAGACAAGAAAGCTTTAGTTACCGAATTAAAAAAACTAGCAAAATCTGCAGAGATGGTATGGCTAGCATCCGATGAGGACCGTGAGGGAGAAGCCATTTCTTGGCATTTATTTGAGTCTTTAGGCTTGAAAGAGGAGAATACAAAACGCATCGTTTTTCATGAGATTACCAAACCTGCTATTTTAAAAGCAATTGAAAATCCCAGAAAAATTAATTACGATTTAGTAAATGCGCAACAAGCCCGACGTGTTTTAGACCGTTTAGTGGGTTTTGAACTTTCTCCAGTTTTATGGAAAAAAGTAAAACCATCTTTATCTGCCGGTCGTGTACAGTCTGTTGCTGTTAGATTAATTGTTGATAGAGAAAGAGAAGTTAACAGTTTTGAAAGTACAGCCGCTTACCGTGTTGTTGCTGTTTTTTCTACTGATAAAAAAGAATTATTTAAAGCCGAATTATCTGGCAAATTCGATAAAGAAGCTGATGCACAGCAATTTTTAGAAGATTGTGCAAAGGCAAACTTCAAAATTAACAGTTTAGATATTAAACCGTTAAAAAGAAATCCGGCAGCACCGTTTACCACTTCTACCCTACAACAAGAGGCAAGTAGAAAGTTAGGTTTTTCTGTTTCAAGAACCATGACGATTGCGCAAAAACTGTACGAAACGGGTAAAATCACCTATATGCGTACCGACTCGGTGAACTTATCAGAAACTGCAATTCAAGGTGCCGCACAAGAAATTAAATCTGCTTATGGCGATAAATATCTGCAACCAAGAAAATTCAAAACCAAATCTGCAGGAGCGCAAGAAGCCCATGAAGCGATACGCCCCACCCACTTTGAATGGCATACTTTAACTGACGGAGATTCATCAGAAAAACGTTTGTACGAACTGATTTGGAAACGTTCAATTGCGTCGCAAATGAGTGAAGCGATTATCGAAAAAACAACCGCTAAAGTTGGCATCAGCACCAGAAAAGAAGAATTAACCGCAAGCGGAGAAGTGATTAAATTCGACGGATTTTTAAAGGTTTACCTTGAGAGTGAAGATGAAGAATCTGATTCGCATTTAGACGATAAATCAGAAAATGTCATTTTGCCTCCGCTAAGCCAAGGGCAAAACCTCAATTTAATCGAGATGAACGCTACAGAACGTTTTAGCCGTCCACCCGCAAGATATAGTGAAGCCGCTTTAGTTAAAAAATTAGAAGAATTAGGAATCGGCCGTCCGTCAACTTATGCTCCCACTATTTCAACCGTACAAAACCGTGGTTATGTAGTAAAAGAAGACCGTGATGGAAAACAACGCAATTACCAAGTTATCCAGCTAAAAAACGGAGAAATAAAAAAGCAAATAAAGTCTGAAATTACCGGTGCAGAAAAAGGGAAACTTTTCCCAACTGATATTGGCGCAGTGGTAAATGACTTTTTAGTTGAGCATTTTAAAGGGATCGTTGATTTCCACTTTACGGCAAATGTAGAAAAGGAGTTTGATGAGATTGCGCAAGGTTACAAAGAATGGACCACCATGCTTAAAAACTTTTACCAGCCTTTTCATTTAGAAGTTGAAGATACATTGGCTAATGCCGATAGAGCTAGTGGCGAACGTTTGTTAGGTATTGATCCAAAATCAGGAAAGAACGTTTATACCAGAGTAGGTAAATTTGGCCCTATTGTACAGATTGGCGAAGCCGACGATGACGAAAAAATTTACGCCAGCTTATTGAAATCGCAATCTATAGAATCGGTTAAATTAGAAGATGCTTTAGAGCTTTTTAAATTACCTTTTGCTTTAAACGAATACCAAGGAAAAGAGGTTTCTGTGGGAATTGGGAGATTTGGTCCGTATGTTAAATGGGGAGATACTTATATCTCTATCCCGAAAAACGAAAATGCTTTAGAAGTAGATCAAAAACGAGCCGAGGAAATCATTGATGAAAAAATTGAGGCCGACGCTCCTGTTGCCAGCTTTAAAGGAGAACCAGTTACTAAAGGAAAAGGCAGATTTGGGCCTTTTTTAAAGTGGAAAGATTTGTTCATCAACGTTCCTGTGCGTTATAATTTCGAGAATCTTTCAAAAGCAGAAATAGAGGAACTGATTTCTGCCAAGGTTGAAAAAGAAGCAAACCGTTATATCCAGCAATGGGAAAAAGAAAAAATAGCTATTGAAAACGGACGCTGGGGACCTTTCATTAGATTTGGAAAACAGATGTTAAAATTGGGCAAAAATCCGGCAACCGGAGAAAAATATACACCCGAAGATTTAACACAGGTTTCTTTAGAAGAGGTTAAAAAACTGATTACCGAGCAGGTTCCGGATGCTTTTGAAGTAAAAGCGAAAAAGAAAGCTCCTGCAAAAAAAGTCCTCGCTAAGAAAAAATAGCTTTAATTATATTAAAATGAAGAAAGACATTCCAGAACATATTGTTGAAGACATTGTCGTTGCAGTAGTTTTAGAAGGCGAAACGCCTAACAGTAAAGACTGGAATGTTTATATCGTTAACCTGAAAGATATAGCCATTGAAACCGTATTGATCACTTCTAAAGGTTACGGTTTAAAAGACGGTGTTGATGTTAAAACATCTACCTTACGCCACATGATTGATAAAATTGAAGCATATTCATTTGCTAAAATTGAAGCCATTGACGAGCAAGTGTTCGGATTAAATAATGAATATTGGGTGAGCTACTATATTGGTAAAGAGATTTTTGATAAGAAGTTCATTTTTTTACCCGAAAGCATTGTAGAATCTAACTTAATTAAAGTCCCGTTTATAAATAAACCTGGAGTGGTAATTGGGAAGTAATAGGATGATAAATCTTTAATTCATTCTGTAAACTCGGCCTGGGAGTGCGATGATTACAGACTGCATTTCTAAATTCAGTAACAACATCGCCAGCTTACTTTGAGGCATTTCTAGCTTCAACTGCAAATCATCAATAGCTATTGCTCTCGCTTCTTTTATCAAATCCACAATTAATAGCTCATCTTTGGTTAAATCGATGAAAAGCTTGGGCTCTTCTTTTTTTTGCAGCGCTGGGTTTACCTGCCAACCCATAATATATTCAATGTCCTCCGGTTTCGTAATTAAATTTGCTCTGTTGGTTTTAATCAAAAAGTTGCATCCTTCAGAGTACTCGTCATCATTTCTACCGGGCAAAGCAAAAACATCTTTATTGTAAGAATTAGCTATTTCGGCGGTGATGAGTGCGCCACCTTTTTTTGCTGCCTCAACAACAATTACCGCATCAGCCAAACCGGCAATAATTCTATTTCTTTTTGGGAAATTTGAACGATCAGGGTTGGTTTGCGAAGGAAATTCTGTTAACAAGCCCCCGTTAGCAAGCATACTTTCTGCAACCGACCTGTGTTGTGCCGGATAAATTCTATCCAAGCCATGACCCAAAACTCCTACCGTAGCCTGGTTCATAGCTACCGCTGATTTATGAGCGGCAACATCAATTCCATAAGCTAAACCACTCACAATTAAAATATTGTGCTCCTTTAAACCATCAATTAGCTTTTCGCAAAAAGCTTTCCCGTAAGTACTTGCATTACGAGTGCCTACAATGGCTATCACTTTTTGGTTGTTTAAATTAGTTTTACCTTTAAAATACAGTAATGCGGGCGAGTCCACACAGTTTTTTAAACGCTTTGGATAAGTTTTATCAGTATAAAATATAGGTTCTATTTTATATTTTTCTATAAAGGCAATCTCCTGTTCTGCCCTTTGAAAGACTTCATGGTTGGAAATTAACTTCGCCGTTTTTGGTCCAATTCCTGGGATTTTTTCTAATGTACTTTGCTTGGCTTTAAAAACTTCCTCTGCACTGCCACAATAACTCACTAAAGATTTTATGGTGATGTCACCAATTCCTTTAACAAAAGTAAGGGCAATTTTGTGCAACATAATTTTTATTGAGCCGGAAAATAAACTACATATTTAGTATCAAAAAACTCTTCTGTAAAATAGTTTGCCAAAGGAAACAATTTTATTTGCTTTAGGTTAGATGCATCTAGCTCCTCTTTTAAATCGCCACCTTTTAAATATAACACGCCATTATTAAAGTTGCCATTTGCCCCTTTTTTAAATTTACCGCGAATCCAAGGATAAAAATCTTTCAGCTGTGTAACGGCCCTTGAAACTATAAAATCAAATTTTTGATCTATCTGCTCAGCCCTGCTATGCACACCCTGTAAATTTGTTAAACCAATAGCCGTAGCCACTTCATTAACCACTTTTATTTTTTTTCCGATAGAATCTACCAGTAAAAAATTAGTCTCCGGAAACAAAATTGCCAATGGAATACCGGGAAAACCTCCACCAGTACCTACGTCTAAAATATTTTGTCCGGGTAAAAAGCGCACAACTTTTGCAATACCCAAAGAGTGTAAAATATGTCTTTCATAAAGTAAATCAATATCCTTACGGCTGATCACATTAATTTTCGAGTTCCAGGTTTGGTACAAATCAAACAGCATATCAAACTGCTTAGTTTGTATAGGCGTTAAATTTTTAAAATAATGTTGAATTAAACTAGAAGTCACTTTTTGGGCTTTTTTTTCTGCGGTTAAGTACGTTTGACAATAAATCTCTCCCTCTAAACAATTGTGCTTTAACAGTGCCTAAGGGCAAATCCAATTGTTCGGCAATTTCCTCATAAGAGAGTTCATCAAAATAACGCAGAATAATTAATGTTCTGTATCTGGTAGGAAGTTTATCTATTATTTCCTTTAACTGCTCTGTTTGTTGCTTTTTTATAGAGTGCTCCTCGGGGTTTAAACCATCGCTTTTTATTTCAAAAACTTTATCTTCTCCCCCTTCAAAACTCATTCCATCGATTGAGGTGGTGGCAATTTTCTTTTTACGGATAAAATCAATACTTCCGTTGGTTGCTATCCTAAACAACCAGGTGCTAAAGGCATAATCAGGGCGGTATTTCTCTAAATTTTCAAAAGCTTTCGCGAAAGTAGTGACGGTAATATCCATCGCGTCATCTTTATTATTCACCATTTTCAACACCATGAAAAATATAGAATCCTTGTATCGCTGCATCAACTCGGCATACGCCTTTTGATTTCCTTCCTTAGCTTTTTCAACTAAAGAAAAATCATTTTTAGCGTTATCGGAGAAATTTGGATTTATTTCCATGTCATTTTCTTAATAAAGAGATTAGCTATACTTACCGTTATTAAATAAATATAGTAAAATGGATCTAATATTATAAACCACCATATCAGATCTTTGTATTTAAGCTTTTCTAAAGACTTGTAATAAACAAAAGTTTGGCAGGCAAATCTGAATAAAAAAACAACCAAAACCACAGTTAACTCAACCTTAAACACCAAGCAAAGCGTTAAAAAAAGATAAAAACCCATGGCAGACAAAGCCTGCAAACTTAAGTTAAACTTATGGTTGCTTTTATACATTTTAGAAGCACCCATGTGTCGCGTTTTCTGCTTCCAATAACTTGCCCAAGTCTCTTTCGGCTCGCTCCAGGTATGTGATGCTGGCGCGACTTCTATCACCGTATTAATAGGTGTTGCATTCTGATTTACAAATAAATCGTCATCACCAGACGGAATGTGCATGTGCGCAGCAAAACCTTTACCATCAAAAAACAAAGTTTTTTTATATGATAAATTCCTACCCACACCCATATACGGCATTCCGTCAAGTGCAAAACTAAAATAGTTTAATGCGGTTTGAAAAGTTTCATACCTGATTAAAGCATTCAAAAGTCCTCTCACTTTTTGATAAGGAGAATAACCCAAAACAATTCCTATTTGTGGATTGCTGTAATGCTGAGCCATTAAACTAATCCAATCGGAAGATTGCGGTTTACAGTCTGCATCGGTAAACAATAAAATCTCATTACTTGCCGCTTTAATACCTAGCGTTACCGCAAATTTTTTGGCAGTTTTAAACCTAGGATGTTCTGTTATGGTTACTACTTTCAAACGCTCATATTGCGATTGAAATACCCTAAGCAGGTCCTCGCTATCATCTAAAGAGCAATCATTGACTACAATAACTTCAAAATTTGGATGGTTCTGATTTAAAATGTCTGGAAGATACTTGTTTAGATTTTTAGCTTCGTTTCTGGCACATATAATCACAGAAACAGCATCCTGAATGAACGGCTTGTTAAAATCTTGTACTTGGTAACTGCGGAATTTGCCTTGAATAACCAACAGGTAATAAAGCTGAACAATGAAGCATAGCTGTAAGAGTAAAAAGAAAGCGTAATTGATATAAATTTCCAATTAAAACGGATTGATTGTTAAGACGCAAATTTCATAAAAATAGCTTATAATCAAACATTCTTACTTACAAATCTTTTAATTGGTCAATACATGAAATAATTAGGCAACTACTGCAATATCATTAATAAAATAGATTCTTATAATCAGTAGCCCTAACTATCTAAATGCCCGTCTTCAAATTCACCTGGCGTTCGCACATCTAAAATCGTTGCGTCTGGAAGTTCTTTAATTTTTTCGGCAAAAGCTGTAGCAGAAAGATTTGCGTTTGAGCTTTGCCGATTTGCAACTCCACAACTGCTCCATACAATAAGCGTTGCTACGAACAAAAATGAAAAGTGTTTTCCCTTATTTATTGATATTGTTTAATCAATTGCGCCAACTGGTTTGCAGAAACAACTCCAGACTGTCTCCATTTAACCTCGCCATTTTTAAAAATCATCAAGGTTGGTACTCCTTGAATTTGGTATTTACTGGAAGCTTGAGGGCTTTTATCAACGTCAACTTTAATGATTGTAACCGTATCACCCATTTTTGATTTCAATTCGGTTAAAATAGGCTTCATCATTTTGCATGGACCACACCACTCCGCAAAAAAATCGACCAAAACCGGTTTATCTGAATTTATAATTTCGAAAAACGTTGCCATATTATTTTACCTCTTCAAAGTTGATATCTTTTACGTTATTGTTAGTATGTACTTTGGTTTCTACGTTGCAGTTACCGCCAAAGCAATTACCTGCCGCGCAACCAAAAGCAAATAAGCCCATTGCTGCAAAATAACCTCCAAACAATACACCTAGCCACTGCCCATCCATTGCAGATTGTATAACAATTACCAACCCTAAAACTAGATAAACTCCACGGCCAAATGTCCAACCGGTTAAAATTCGCTGTTTCATAATCAAGTGATTTTATTTTGTAAACTCATCCACGATCCGCCATTATAAACTTCGGTAAAGCCTTGGGCTTTTAACAAACTTTTAGCTGATGCGCTGCGCATTCCAGAAGCGCAACAAGCAATAACCGGCTTATCTTTTTTAAGCTTAGCTAAATCTCCATGCAAAGTTTGCAAGGGCAAGTTAATAGCCCCTTTAATGTGTCCGCCCTGAAATTCGGCTTTTGTACGTACATCAATTAATTGCGCTCCGCGTTGTAAAAGTTCTTTATAATCCGTTTTAGGACCAAAACCTAATAAATTCTTTAACGTCTGTAACATTGATTAATTATTTTGATAATTATGGTTCACAGCTGTCCAGCTTCCGCCGTTTTCACAGTTTATCCCTAAACTTTTTAGGTAAGCATTCGCTTGTCCGCTACGGTTACCGCTCGCACAGCACAAAATTATCGGCTCATCTATCGCTTTAATTTCTTCTATACGTTGTTCAATTTCCTGCAAAGGAATATTGATACTTCCTGCAACATGACCTCCCATAAATTCTTCGGGAGTTCTTACATCTATAATCTTAATTTTCATCATTTTTTATACTTAATTACAAACTTCATCTTAGTTAGATTCTTGTGCCAACTGTATTGCATTGTTAAAACCAGCTCACCATTGTAGCTACCTTCTCAAGTAATGGGCATAACTTTTTTAAGCATATCACTTACACCGCAATATTCTTCTTGCGAATCGTTTACTGCGTTTAAGGCAGTTTGTTGGTTTTCGGCAGGACCTTTGAAATCATATTTTATATGGATTACTCTATTTCTGGTATCCATGTTTGCTTTCATTGCGACTGTGTTTTGTGCTAATTTCCTTACAAAACAAAGGTGCAATAATCATAAATATCCGTTAGTGACTATTGTCACACTACGAGCGAATTACCACAAAGTTGGTAGTAACTTAACTGGTTCCGGTAAAGCAAAAATTTCTTTTCGGTTTTTGTCTTTTTAAAAGTCGTGAGTTAACTCGCGTGAACATGCCATTTCGTTCGCAATTTATTCACGAGATAAACAGCAGGCGCTGTTATTTTGGTTTTTTTTGAGATAATTTATTAGGCGTTCGTCCCGTTTTTGAAAAGCAAAATGGTCTATTGTATTTTTAATGCAAAGAAACTCAGAAATCAACACAGAATCTCTGTGGCTAAAAAACTCATGGCTTTCTATGTCGAAACCTCCATTTCCCATCTACTGTTAAAAAAAACATAATTACCTTTACCAAAAATCATAACAAATGAACGTTTTTGACCAACAACAGCAGCCAGCACAAGCTTTTGAACGCCTTTTAGCCATTATGGACGACTTGAGAAATCAATGTCCTTGGGATAAAAAGCAGACTTTAAAAACTTTACGCCACTTGACTATTGAAGAAACCTATGAACTTTCTGATGCCATTTTAGAAGGCGATATGACCGAAATTAGAAAAGAATTGGGCGATTTGATGTTGCATTTGGTATTTTATGCCAAAATTGGTTCAGAAACCAATGACTTTAATATTACCGACGTATTAAACGGGATTTGCGAAAAGTTGATTAACCGTCACCCGCATATTTATAGCGATACCGTTGCGGAAACTGAAGAGCAAGTAAAACAAAACTGGGAGCAGATTAAGCTGAAAGAAGGAAATAAATCAGTTTTAGGCGGAGTTCCCTCCTCCCTACCAGCATTGGTGAAAGCTTCCCGCATTCAAGAAAAAGCAAGAGGCGTTGGTTTTGATTGGGACAAAAAAGAGCAAGTTTGGGAGAAAGTGGAAGAAGAATTACAGGAGTTTAAAGACGAATTTAACGTGGCAGATGGCAAAGAAATAGACAAAGAAAAAGCGGAAGGCGAGTTTGGAGATTTGTTGTTCTCTCTGATTAATTACGCTCGTTTCATCAACATCAATCCCGAAGATGCTTTGGAGAAAACCAACCGGAAATTCATCAAAAGATTCCAGTATTTAGAATCACAAGCGAGTGGAATGGGCAAAGATTTAAAAGACATGACCTTGGCAGAAATGGACGTTTTCTGGAACGAAGCAAAAAAACTGTAGCCGTTGTATCGTTTCCTTGGCGTTTACCGTAATGCTATTTAAAACAAGGCCGTTATGTATTTAAACAACTATCAATCTTATACTTTTGGCATTATAATTTTAGGTCTACTTTCTTTTATCGCCTGCGAAAAAACGACTGAGACCAGTAAAATTATTGGCTTTGGCGAAAAAGTAGTGCTCCAACAATCAGACAATGTTTGGTTTGGTGCTGATACAATAACGGGAATACAAATAAAGATTAACGAAATAATGGACAGCAGATGTCCCGAAGATGTGAAGTGCATTTGGGCAGGCGAAGCAAATGTAAAATTACTCGCAACAGATTTAAAGGATTCTGTAAGTTTGGATTTAAAAATTGATCCGGTCAAGAGTTCCAAAACAGATACTGTAAAATTTACACTTAACAGTAAAAACTATCAGGCCTTGCTCTATGCAGTTAATCCTTATCCGAATAGCAAAAATGAAGGTGTAAAGTTTGCTACATTAACAATATTAAAATAGCAAATTTTCATAGTACTGAATGGGAAAACCTTATAGCGAATATAGCGAGCAGGAGCTGATAGACAAGTGCAGAAAAGAGGATACTAAAGCGCAGGAAATGCTTTATAAGCGTTTTTATGCCTATGCTATTGCTATTTCCATAAGGTATTGCATTAATAGAGATGATGCTTTGGAAGCTGTAAACGATGCTTTTATGAAGCTCTTTAAAACCATTAAAACATTTGAGGATAATAGATTGATTAAACCTTGGTTTAGACAAATTGTGGTGAATTCTGCCATTGACAACAGAAGGAAAAACTTAAAACATGCAAGTGTTTTAGATATTGAAGTGGCAGATGAACCTATTAAAGACGCTCAAATTATCAGTAAAATAAATGCCGATGAAATTCTGGATTTATTAAACAAATTGCCAGAAATGCACCGGGTTGTTTTCAATCTTTACGAGATTGATGGTTACACCCACGAAGAAATAGCAGATATTTTAGAAATGCCCTCCAGCAGTTCAAGGGTTTATTTATCCCGAGCAAAAGAGAAATTAAGAAAATTGGTAAAAGCTCACTTTTATTTGAATTATGAACGAGCAATTTGACAGAGCTTTAAGAAACCACATTAGAGATACATTTGATCATTACGATGATTTAATGGCGGATGATGGGTGGAAGCAGTTTAATAAGCAAAGAAACAGAAAAAAGCGTGGTCTTATTTTTTGGTATGCTTTACCAAGTGGGATTGCCGCTGCTTTAGCGCTGTTATGGATTTTTAATACCACAACAAATGATGTGGTAAAACACGAAAACAAATTCATCGCAAAAAACAAAACGATAGCCGTACCGAAAAACGTAAACCCATCAATCGAAAAGCCAATTTTTAATATAAATAAAGGAAAGATGGAGCTTGCAAAGCCTAAAAACACAAGCCTAAATCGTAATTTAAATGAAGCAGAAAACAGCAATGTTTTTGTAGTGGCAAAAAAAGCGACGTATAGAGATAGATATCCCGTTGCTAAACTTGATGTGCATCAAAAAGTGTTGCACACCTTAGAAACAGATTACAAACAACCCTTTATAACTATAGACGAACGAAACTTACTAGCAACAAATATCCAAACACCAGAAAAACAAGATTATTTAGCTTTCAACAATGATTTGCTGAAAGATAGGAATATGCAACCTAAATCTGTTTCTCCAAAAAAAGATGTCGCTAAAAAAGATAAAACCGCGATTCTGAATTTTTCGGTAGATGCAAACACCTATTATAGTTTTACATCTGGCGGTGTAAATAACGATTTGAATTTAGGTGTGGGTTTTTTATCTGAGTTCAGATTAACGAAACATTTAAGCGTTAATTCGGGAATAAGCATCAACAGGCAAAGCGCCATTTATCAAGGTTCCGATAATCAAAGCTCAAGATCACAAGGCTTTTCTGCGGTAGCATCATCTCCTAGTACGCTGATCACATCATTAAGTAAGCAAAGTATTTCTATACCAGAAGCAACACAAATAAATGCTAAATTGATAGGTTTTGATATTCCGCTAAACTTGAAATACAATATTTTAATGGGCAAAACTAAAACCTTTGTAAGTACGGGAATCAGTTCCTACAGTTTACTGAATCAAAGTTATGCAAATGATGTTTCTGTAATTAATTATTCGTTAACCAGTGCGCCAAGTACTACTATATTAAGAACCGTTGATGAACAAAAAGAAAATGCCTTCAGTAATTTCCAATTTGCCCGTACCATTAACTTTTCATTTGGGATTTTATATCCGGTAAGTACAAAAAATAGTATTTCTGTAGAGCCATTTGTAAAATATCCAATTGCTGGTTTTGGCCAAAGAGACTTGGAAATTGGATCTGGCGGTATTAGTTTTAAACTGAACTTCGGAAAATAAATAACGAATAAAAAAGTAATTAACCTTCTTTGCTGTGATGAGTAAGGAGGATTTCGGATACTTACAATGAAACATTCTCTTCTTGTATAAAAAATCTAAGGCTTAATTATCGCCCATCCCTGCTCACTTCTAATAATCAACTCCCCGTTCCCGTTAGGCACAACGCCAATAAAGGACAACAGCTGATTTCAAATCGTCGCTTTATTGCACTCGTGATGGGCCTTCCATTGCTATCCGGCTCAAGCCAAAGGTTTCTGCCATTTAAGAAACCCATTCATTCTTCGCAATCTATTGTTAATTTTAATCCTGAGAATTGCTTTCATACTAAGGTTTAAATGATGCCTAAAAATGATATCTTTGCCGAGATATGGGTTACGCAAAAGAAAGAGGAAAGTTTGAAAAGCTAGCGACAAAACTTAGCGCTTTAACAAATTATGATGATAAAGGTCTTAAAGTTATCACAGATATATTTGAGCAATATTCGCACTCTGTCAGGATATTAAAAAACAAAAATCCAGAAGCCTTTATAACGCTTTATCAAATCGATTTAGAACAGGTAAAAGTGGCTAAAAAATCTTTAAAAGAAAGCGAAGAAGCTGATAGGCAAGCTAATTTCATTAAATATAGGGATGTACTTTCTGTTGCTTTAAATAATGCTATTTCGAAAACAAAGGAAGCCGTATAAGTAAATTACAAAAAAGTGGATTATTCCTTTCCACCACTTTTTTAGTTTTTAAATCACCTTTTTAAAAGAGATATTTTTTATCATCTGAAAATTCAAATACCTCGTCAACACTCCTCCTCGATATCAGACAATCAAGCTTTAATCTTAATATATTTAACCTTGGTTGGTACTAATTTCTGTGTGAAAAATCTATTCTTAGTCGCTCTCCTTCAATCAGATATACTGAGTGTCTTCCTATGTTGTTGCTTTAACTTTCTTCTGAAATTGTAATATTAGGCTTAATCCAATATAGTTATAAAGGTAAACTGGCGTCATTTTTGAATTGCAAATAATTTGCATATCAACAAGCCAAGTCAATTAATATAATTAAACCAAGAAAATGTTAAAAA
This sequence comes from uncultured Pedobacter sp., assembly GCF_946480185.1. The sequence continues at coordinate 262,595 of NZ_CAMLIG010000001.1, forward strand.
CAAAACAGAATTTTTTCGAGCGGTTTTCAAACACCATGACTCAATTCACAGGAAGCTCAACAGCATTTATCGGAGCCGTAACCGTAATAGTGGTATGGGCGGTAACAGGTCCATTTTTTGGTTATTCAGAAACTTGGCAACTGATTATAAATACCGGCACAACTATTATCACCTTTCTAATGGTTTTTTTAATACAAAAAGCCCAAAACAAAGACGGTAAAGCAATACAACTAAAGTTAAATGAACTTATTGCTGCTACAAAGGGCGCAAGTAATAGAATGGTTAATATTGAAGATTTAAATGAAGAAGAACTAAACAAGCTTCGTGAGTTTTATAAAAAATTAGCCAAATTAGAGGAAGACTACTGCGATTTCGGAGAAAGTCATTCCATTGATGCCGCGGAACTATCGCATACAGCCAAACATGCTGAAAATAAAAAAACCAGCTCCACTTCTAAAAAACCAGCTCCTAAAAAAGCGAAACAGCCAATAAAAAAACAAGTTTCTAGGGCTATTAAACAAACAGTATAATACAATTAAAAATCATATTAAATCATCAATCCTTTTAGCTAATTCTCTGTCTTTCTCAGTAATGGTATTCCCTTTATCATGGGTACATAGGGTAATGTTTACAATATTATAAACATTGCTCCATTCTGGGTGATGGTTCATTTTCTCGGCAATCAAAGCAACTTTCGTCATGAAAGACCAAGCTTCTATAAAATTTTTAAATTTAAATCTCGTTTTAAGGGCATTATTTTCTTCTTTCCAGCTCATCTCTTTGTTTATTTTTAATTTCTTATAATTTACATAAAAATAAGAGGTTACAAAATTTTATCCACGATAATTCTCAAGGAGTTTTTCTATAGTATTTAGCGAAGCGCTTCTATGGATCGTCTGCCTAACAGAAAAGGGTCTCCAGACTAAATACTATTCAACAACATCAAAAATCCCTCATAATCAATAAATTAAATAAACTTGTAGTTTCTAAATAAAAGCCATACCTTTGCAGCCGGTTTAGCAATGTTGCTAAGCTTTATAAATTATCATGAACCCATTCAATGAATTGGGGATCCGTGAAGATATTGTTAATGCGATAACCGAGTTAGGTTTTGAAAAACCAACTCCGATACAGGAAGGTGCCATTCCAGTTTTGTTATCAGGCAGCAACGATTTTGTCGGATTAGCCCAGACAGGAACCGGAAAGACCGCCGCATTTGGTCTTCCACTTTTAGAACTAATAGACTACAAGAAAAATTTCCCACAAGCTTTAATTCTTTGCCCAACCCGCGAACTTTGTTTGCAGATTAGCAGTGACATTAAAAATTATGCAAAAAACCTCCCTAACGTAAGTGTGGTAGCAGTATATGGCGGTGCCAATATTGTAAATCAGCTACGCGACATTAAAAGAGGTGTTCAGATTGTTGTTGCTACTCCAGGCAGGATGAAAGACATTTTGAACAGAAAAGCCATCGACTTCTCTGAAGTTGGCTACGTTGTTTTAGACGAAGCTGATGAGATGTTGAACATGGGTTTCCAAGAGGATATTGATGAGATTTTATCAACGACTCCGAAAACCAAAAAGACTTGGTTGTTTTCTGCCACCATGCCCCGTGAAGTAAGAGCAATTGCTCAGAACTACATGACCGACCCGAAAGAGTTGACCATGGGAACTAAAAACACAGGTAACGTTAATATTGAGCATGAATATTATGTGGTGAAAGCCCGTGATAAATACGCTGCTTTTAAACGTATTGTTGATTATAACCCTGATATTTTTGGTATCGTTTTTTGCCGCACCAAAATTGAGACGCAAGAAATTGCTGAATCTTTGGTTAAAGATGGCTACAATGCTGATGCTTTACACGGAGATTTATCTCAACAACAGCGTGACAAGGTAATGAAGCGTTACCGCGATAGAAGCTTACAGTTGTTAATTGCAACTGACGTAGCTGCTCGTGGTATTGATGTTAACGAAGTTACCCACGTAATCAACTATTCTTTACCAGATGAGATTGCTAACTATACGCACCGTAGCGGACGTACTGGTAGAGCAGGGAAATCGGGTATTTCTATTGCAATTATCAACTCAAGAGAGACTGGTAAAATACGCCAAATAGAAAAAACCATTGGCAAGCAATTTACTAAAGCTGATGTTCCTACTGGTTTTGATGTTGTTGAAAAACAATTGTTTGGCTTGGTACACAAAGTACAAACAGTAGAAGTTAACGAAAGCCAAATTGAACAATACTTGCCACGTATTATGGACGAGTTTGTTGATATGAGCAAAGAGGATATCATTAAACGTTTTGTTTCTTTAGAGTTTAACCGCTTTTTAGATTATTACAAAGGTGCAAGAGATTTAAATGCTAGCGCCGATGATAGAGGAAGAGATAGTGAAAGAGGCGAACGTGGCGATAGACCAGAAAGAGGTGAACGCAGAGACAGAGGAACAAGCGAAGGCTTTACCCGTTTGTTCATTAATTTAGGTGCGGTTGATGAGTTTACAAGAGGTGACTTATTAGGTTATATCTGTAACAATACAGGAATTACCGGGCGCTCGGTTGGTAAAATTGATATGAAAGGTGTTTTCTCTTTCTTTGAAGTTGAAACCGACTTAGTAGAAAAAGTTACCGAAGCTTTTAAACCAATTGATTTCCACGGACGTGATGTAAGAATTGAAGTTTCTGGCGATGCGCCTAGAGAAAGTGGCGAACGTAGAGAAAGAAGTGGTGGCGGAGAACGCAGAGGCAATAGCGGTAGCTACGGTAGCGGAGAACGCAGAGGCGGTGGCGGAAGCAGAGAGAGAAGTAGCGGTGGCGGATACGGTGGTGGCGAACGCAGAAGCGGCGGAGAACGCAGAGAAAGAACCGGTGGAAACAGCGGTGGCGGATTCAGAGATTTCTCTGGAAAACGTAGAGATGATAAAAAAGAAGGCGGTGGAAATCGCGGTGGCGGCGGATACGGTGGCGGTCGTAGAGGCGATAGATAGACTTTTTCTATTATTATTTTAAATTTAGGGCTTCGGATTTTTATCCGGAGCCTTTTTTATTATAATTAAAACCCAAGAGCAAAGACAAAACTCAGCGATATTAAGAAAACGCGTTAGAATAAGTTTTAACTTCTAGGATGAAAAGCTTGAATGGTCTGTTTTAAAAAATCCTTATCTAAATGGGTGTAAATCTCGGTGGTTGTAATACTTTCATGCCCCAACATTTCCTGTACTGCTCTTAAATCTGCACCACCTTCTATCAAATGTGTGGCAAAAGAATGTCTAAACGTATGCGGACTGATGTTTTTTTGTAAACCAATTTTTAAGGCCAAATCCTTGATTAAAGTAAAAACACTGGTTCGGCTCAGTTTGCTTCCCCTCCTATTCAAAAAAATAAAATCCTCATTTCCTTTAGCAATAACTGTTTTGTTCCGTACAGTATCTCTGTAAATTTTTATATTCTTAACTGCTGTGCTTCCAATTGGCACCAAACGTTCTTTATTCCCCTTACCGGTGACCTTGACAAATTCTTCATCAGGATAAAAGTTGGAAAGTTTTAAACCAATTAACTCGCTTACACGCAGCCCACAACTGTACAAAGTTTCCAGCATGGCTTTATTGCGTGTATTTTCGGGTTTGCTTAAATCCAAAGCGCCAATCATTTCTTCAATTTCTAAAACCGTTAGTACATCCGGAAGTTTACGGATCGTTCTTGGCGCTTCAATCAATTCGGCTGGGCTTTGCTTCAAAAAATCCTCCATCACCAAATATTTGTAAAAAGCTTTTATACCGCTAATTAACCTTGCTTGTGTAGTGGCCAGCATCCCTAAATGGTTTACCCAAACCAATAGTTCTTTTAAATCTTTAGTTTGAACCTGTAAAGGAGGCAGTGGATTTTCGTTAGCGTCTAAAAACTGGCAGATTTTATCAATATCCCGCAAATAAGCATCAATAGAATGCTTGGCTAAAGAACGCTCTAATTTGAGGTAGTTCCTAAAACCTTTTTTCGCTAATTGCCAATCCACTTTTTGTTTTAAAAATTTAATGATAAGTTTGAGCGCATGAAGATACAAATTATCAACGGTCCAAATTTGAATTTACTAGGGAAACGCGAACCTGGGATTTACGGTAACGAAGGTTTCGAAAGTTTTTTTAACACCTTAAAAACCACGTTCCCCGATATTGAGTTAAGCTATTACCAAAGTAATGTTGAGGGAGAAATTATTAACAAATTACACGAAATTGGTTTTTCATTTGATGGCGTAGTGATGAATGCCGGAGCTTATACGCATACTTCTGTAGCTATTGCTGATGCCATTGCAGGCATTAAAACACCTGTTGTTGAGGTACATATTTCTAATGTTTACAACAGAGAAGAATTTCGCCACCACAGCATGATGGCTAAAAACTGCAAGGGAATTATTACCGGTTTCAGCTTAAAATCTTACGAATTGGCAATTCGCTCGTTTTTGTAAGTAAAAAGATAAATTAAAAACGCTGAAACTGCCATAAGTGCTGATGCAATACAAATTGCTTCCCATCCTTTAAATTGCCATAATGCCAAACCTATTGCCGAACCTGATGCGGCACCAATGAAACTCATTGTCATTAAAACCGTGTTTAAACGGTTTCTTGATGCTGCATCTAAAGCGTAAACCCTAGTTTGGTTACTTACATGAACAGCTTGTTGCCCCATTTCTAACAGAATGATGCCTGCAATAAAAAAGTAAAGCTGAGCTCCGAAGAAATAAAATACTACCTGAGCGATAAAAAGCAAAGCCAAACCGTAACCTACTGCAATTCTAGGATTACCTTTATCGCCCAATTTCCCCACTAAAGGTGCGGTAAATGCACCCACCGCTCCTACCAAACCAAACAAACCTATTTGATCACTCCTGAAATTATATGGATTGTTTGCTAGCAATAAAACCATATTAGTCCAAAAACTTCCAAAAATCATGAAAACAAAAAAGTTAATTGCGGAAGCCTCTCTTAAAACAGGTTCGGTTTTCACCAATGAAGTAATAGAAGTCATCAACTTTTTATAATTGCCATTAAAATTTGGGAAACTCTGCGGAAAACGAAATTGAATTAAAAAGATAATAGCGGTACAAATTACGGCAGCAATATAAAACATCATTCGCCAACCGTATAATTCGCCAATAAAACCGCTTAAAGTCCGTGAAGCCAAAATACCCACCAATAAACCGCTCATAATAATACCTACTACCTTACCCCGCTGTTCTGGCGCTGCCAAATGTGCTGATAACGGTAAAATAAGTTGGGGCACACAAGAGCTAAAACCAATTAAAAAACAGGCAATCTCTAAAACTAAAAACGTTTTGGCTGTTGCTGCCATAATTAATGACAACACTGCTAAAATAGTGGTAAACACAATCTGTTTTCTACGCTCCAGCATATCACCCAAAGGCACTAAAAACAATAAACCAACCGCATAACCCGCTTGTGTAAGGTACGATGTATGCCCCGCTATTGCCGAACTGATATTAAACTCCTTTGCTATTAATAAAATTAAAGGTTGGCTGTAATAGATATTTGCTACTATAAACGCTGTGGCAATGGCCATAATCAGCGTGTCGGATTTTTTAAGATTCAAATTAGTTTATTGTTAATGATAAAGAAATGGTATGTTAAATTTTTAAATTTGGCAACAGTTAAGATAATGCTTCTTAACTTTCTACTTTAACTCTTGACTTTGAACCTAAGCCACGACCTATTACTTACGGAGCTTATTGAATGTTTTATTTTTGAGCACAAAATAATCCCAAACAACGCTGTTTTTATACATCCCTGTTGTGTTGGGCGTAACTGAAATATCTTTATTGAATTTAATTTTATCAGAAAAAAAACTCAGAACAACGTTTCTGTGCGCCTTAGATATTGCAGATGCGTTTCCGAACTTTCCGTCGAGCATAAATTTAATGAGCGCCAAAAAATCTAAGCAAAACCTAAAAGGTACAACCCAAAAAGCTTTACTTGGTTTTAAATTTTTACGAATGAGGTAATAGTTATTACGAAAATTCAAATAAGTTTTGTGAGGACTTTCTACAGCTAACGTTCCGCCACCCAGGTGCCAAACCGTTGATTTAGCGCAATACATTACTTTGTAACCCAAGTTTTTCACTCGCCAGCATAAATCAATTTCTTCCATGTGGGCAAAAAAGTTGGCATCCAAGCCTTTTACACGTTTCCAAACGGCAGATTTGATAAATAAGGCACATCCCGAGGCCCAAAATATCTCACAATCATCATTATATTGGTTTTTATCCTGTTCAACAGTATCAAAAATACGCCCTCTACAAAAAGGATACATTAAAATATCCAAAAAACCACCGGCAGCGCCTGCATACTCAAACTCCTTACGGTTGATAATTGATTTTATTTTAGGCTGAGCGATGGCGATTTTCTCATCACTCTCCATTAAATCTATCACCGGTTTTATCCAATTATGGTGCACCTCTACATCCGAATTTAAAAGCACAAAATAATCAGCTTCCACTTGCGCCAAAACCTTGTTATAACCTTCGGAAAACCCAAAATTTTCTGTGTTCTTAATCACTTTTACCAAGGGAAAGTTTTCAGCCAGGTAGGCCACAGAATCATCAGTAGAATGGTTATCACCTACAATGATCTGCAAATTATAATAAGACGAGTTGAACACCGACGGAAGATACTGTTCTAAAAACGTTCTCCCGTTCCAATTTAAAATAACAACTGCAACACTCGGACTGTTCATTTAATCGGGTTTATATTTCCAACGTTTGTGAGACCATAACCAATAAGCAGGTTCCGCATTTATACGATCCTCCAAAATCTGCACATGCTTTTTGGTGATTTCCATTTCTGCCGTTTCAGAAGGTTTATCACAAACCAACTTAAAATCACAATTATAATGCCCCCTACTGGGGCGAGTGATATCGCAGAAAATAACCGGATAATCGGTGCTTTTTGCAATCTTCTCTATACCCATAAAAATTGGTGTTTGCTGATGCAGAAATTCAGTATATTCTTTTATTTCAACCTTGGCGGGAGTTTGATCCGCAGCAAAAACGGTAACGGTAAGTTCATTTTTATGTTTGATGATTTCACGCATTGCAGATTTCATCCGAATCATTTTTGTACCGCCCTTCTCTCTGGTTTTGGTAAAGAAATCATTAAAAAACTCATTGCTTAATGGCTTATAAATAACTAGTGCTTTAGCTTTAGTTACTAAAGGAATAACCACGGCACTCCACTCCCAGTTTCCGTAATGCCCAACAGCAAAAAGATAGCTTTGATTTTGATTTTCATACTTTTCAATCACTTCTAAATTAGAAAAAATATACCTGCTTCTTAAAAAAGCAGGCGAAGCAGAAACCATTTTTATAGTTTCAACAATCAAATCAGCCAAATAGCTAAAATATTTTTTTTCAATGGCTTTTAATTCTTTTTGGCTTTTATCTGGAAAAGAATTTCTCAAATTTTCAGCTACAACTCCTTTTCTATAGCCAATTACATAGTAGAGCAGGTAAAAAAGAACATCAGAAAACAAATACAAAACCGGCAAAGGCAATAGCGATAACGCGTACAAAAAAAATACGATTACTTTAGAAAGCCCTTTATTTATCATTAATTTCGTTCATTATTAAATGCAAACATAAAAAAATAGAAATGGAAAAAGGCGCAGTCTTTCCTTTGTTTTATCTCCCCAATGTAGAATTCTTTAAAAATCTGCAGAACTATAAAGAAGGCACAATTTTACTTGAAAAACACGAAAACTACCCAAAACAAACCAGCAGAAACAGAACGGTTATTGCTGGTCCAAACGGCAAACTAAATTTAGCTGTACCTGTAAAAAAAGGAAGCAACAACCATACGCCTTATAAAGATATGAAGATTAGCAATGAAGACAATTGGCAGCGCATTCATTGGCTAAGTTTAGAAACCAGCTACAGAAGTTCCTCATACTTTGAATTTTATGAAGATGCTTTCCATCCGTTTTATCATAAAAAGTTCGATTTTTTATATGATTATAACCTAGCCCTTTTAGAAGTAATTTTAAAGGCAATCAAGCTTCCTATTTCCTACGATTTCACTACCGAATATGAAAAAGGATATGTTGACATGGCGGATTTGCGCCAATCATTAAACTGGAAGAACCAGTCAAATTACCAAAGCAAGCCCTACTTTCAAGTTTTTGAGGATAAATACGGCTACCAAAATAATTTGAGTATTGTTGATTTATTATTTAACCAAGGTCCGCAGGCTTCAAAATTCTTTTAAACGATGATTAAACTACCCTTAAGAAACATCCACGTACCACGAATTAATGTAGTCCGTAGGAAAAGAATAAGTGTTCCTGGTCAAATACCGGGGAGCTTTATAGTCACCGAGAAGGACTTTCCAAGCAAAATTTTTGTTTTTTCATACAAGGAGGATGTTTTGCAGGAGCTAGAAACTACCAGTATCACAGAAGCCGTTGCATTTACGGAAAAGTCTCCTGATTGTTTCCATTGGATTGATATTGAAGGATTGGGTACACAAGAGGTTTTAGACTTTGTGCAGAAAAAATTTAATGTGAACACTTTGGTGATGGAGGATATTGTAAACACCCATCAACGACCAAAAAACGAGGATTACGGAGCGTACAACTTTATTGTAAGCCGTATGCTTGAATTGGATAAGGGTTTACAGCTAAAAAATGAACAGCTCTCTTTTTTACTTTTTGAAAAAATGCTGATCAGCTTTCAGGAAGATTACGACGATGTATTAGGCCCGGTTAGAAACAGGCTTAGAAAAAATGCAACTGGGAATATCCGCAAATTAGGCCCTTCGTACATGTTGTATGCAATTATGGATACGGTTATAGATCATTATTTTACGATTGTAAACCGTTTGGGCGACGAGTTGGAAACTGTAGAAGACCATCTTTACGAAAAACCAAGAAAACAGCTCATGTTTAGGATACAAGGTGTGAAAAAGTTAATGATTACTATGAGAAGAGCGGCCTGGCCCGAACGTGACAAACTGAATGATTTGATTCGGTCTCCAAATAATTTAATCAATGATGAAACACGTATTTATTTAAGAGATGCTTACGACCACAGCATACAAATCATTGATTTAATTGAAAGTATGCGGGAAACCTCCACCAGTTTATTAGATATTTATCTTTCATTAATCAGCAATAAGATGAATGAGGTGATGAAAACTTTGACCATTATCTCAGCCGTTTTTATCCCAATTACTTTTATTGCAGGTGTTTATGGGATGAACTTCGCCTATCAAGACCCAAAAACAGGAGAAGTATTACCAGAAAACATGCCCGAATTGTATCTTAAACACGGGTACATTTATGTATTGGTTTTGATGGGTTTGATTGCCGTGGGGCAGATCTGGTATTTTGCTAGAAAGGGTTGGTTTAGAGATTAGAGTTGAAATTTTACACGCTAATCTTTTAATATTAAATACCAAGGAGCTTGTAAATTACCCTGTTTCAAACTCACTGTCACAAAATCTCCAATATGTTTATTACTGAACATTTTTAAGGAAACACGCTCATCACATATTTTTTGTTGTGGTCCCCAGTTATTTAGTCGTAGATAATAACTTGTGCTTTTACCATGCGAAATATGTTTCCCCAAAACCGCAACCTTAAAAAGTGATGGTTCAGATTTATCCAGCACACAATTAACCGTTATAAAACATCCAAAACTATAGATTGCACTCAAAACCACCATTATGAAAATTTGACTGACTAAATTTGAACTTGAACGATTTATACCTTTTAGGTATAGAAATGCTAAAATAACCAGCCCAAACACGATCATCGGTAACCAAGCTTTATTAAGATTCAATAAGTTGAATCCAGAATTTTTAATAAGTAAGCCCGCACATGCAATGGAAAAACCAATAAATATTTGCGGATAAATGCTACTTTTTATGGTTGAAAGCTTAATTAAGTCCGAGCAAAATAACAAAGCGACACCAACTAATGGTATTAACAGTAATACGATGAATGCAAACTTTTGATTGATAAATGGAAAAATAAAGCCAAAAGCTCCTCCCCAAATATTATAAGCAAGCGCTAACTCTTTAGAAAATTTAAGTTTTGCATTTCGTTCATCCTCTGATCGTCCATAAGTTTTATCATTTAAAAATCCTTTCAATCCGGTTTCAAGATCTACCGCATCTTGATCTTGAAAATTATTGCGCAACCAAGTTTCAATTTCTTTGCTCCCCTTAAAATCAAAATAGTTACCAATTGTTATTGATGAATCCTCAGCTTGCTTCGGTACTATTTTTAATGATTTAGAATCAATTCTGTAACCCTTAATGTCGTCAATATCTAGTTCCTTGGTCGAAAAAAGATTAGTGTAAATAATTTTGGTTTGGGTTATAACAACTTTCTTCCGCCTAAGATTTAGAACAATTAAAATAGCTCCAAGAATAAGAACTATTGGAAATAAGGCCAAAAATTGGTTTCTAAAAATGGCTCCGTTGCTTACAGTAAATACAGCAAAACCAAGTAACGCAATTGTACAAATACTATAAAAAACTTTAGTTGTAGTAGTTAGGTTAAATTCGTGTGGTTTAATAAAATCCGTTTCCTCCATTGGGTAAATCCAAAAGCGTGTTTTAATTTTTGAATTTAAATTTAAAAAATCAAATTCAAAGGTTAGTTATCAAATCGCTTAAAAAAAACATTAAATACATGCAATTAAAATCAAAAAACCTTAATGAAAAAATTGAGATAGTTTAATCGGATAACAATTTATCATTATATTTGCACCTATAAAATCAAAAAAATGAAGAATATTGGTATCCTTATCCTAATTATTGGTGTTTTAATAGTAGTAGGTTCAGTAGTTTTAACTAATGCTCACTCTTTCAATCCTGCAGATTCCGACAACGGAACTCATGCGGCGGCTTTGATATTTTTTGCAGGCTTAGCTGTTGGAGGCGTGGGTATTGTAATGTTTGCTAATTCATTGCCAAATTACAGAGAGAAATCTAAGCGTTCATAAGCATCGCAAAACAAAAAATTTAATTTATCAGACACTTCAAAAAATTGTCTATATTTTATGATAATTAATCCTAATATTTTTATTAGGATTTTTTGTTTAATCAGAAATCGTAATCTACAAAAAGTGCGATGGGTTTTATTTGTTTGTAATAAGGGCTTGCGCACTCGAAATTAAAATCCTCCTTTTTATTGGCGTTTAAAATTGAAGCGATATTTATAATGGGTAAATGCTTCTTTTGATTATTCACAGTTACATCATCCTTGTGGAAATCATGTGCTACAATTTTAGTGAAATACATCAGCTCTTCATCGCCTATAGCTAAAACCAGTTGCACATTTTCTTTTTTTGCTAATTGTATGGCCTTTTTAGTTTCTTCCGCAGAGTAATTAGTTCCGTTACACTCATAAGTGATATGGTCAATTCCGCAAATATTCAGCAAAGAAACTACTCTGGCGTATAAACCAGACTGCTTAATTGCATCTTCCGAAAATACGATCAAAACCTTATCTCCTAAAGACAAACATTCTTCGCAAAGCTTCTCCAAAACATTACTGCCTTTTAAAATCTTTGTTTCGTGATGATAACTTGCTCCTTCCATAAACATGATAACCCAAAAACCTGCAAAATGTTTTCAAAATAAATACGTGATAATTTAAACTGTAGATTTTAAAATAGCTGACAAAAAACAGGTACAGCTTTTGGCAGCGTATTAAGTTACGCTAAATAAACCTAACATTGGGGTAGTTGCTTAAAAAATATAATTCTAAATCCGCTAAAAATTTTAATTTCGTTGCTACAAACCTTCATCAAATGAACCATAAAAAAAATATCATTCTTTTAATCATCGTTGCTTCTTTAGGTTATTTTGTAGATATCTATGATTTGGTACTATTCTCTGTAATTAGGGTACAAAGTCTTAAAAGCATTGGCGTTGCCGAAGCAGATTTACTAAGTGTGGGCGTAAAACTAATGAACTCACAAATGACTGGGATGCTCATTGGTGGAATAATTTGGGGGATTTTAGGCGATAAGCTGGGTCGATTAAAAGTTTTATTTGGCTCCATTTTGATGTATTCTTTAGCAAATATTGCAAATGGCTTTGTTACCGATGTTAACACTTATGCAATAATTAGATTTATTGCCGGAGTTGGCCTAGCCGGAGAGTTGGGCGCTGGGATTACCTTAGTTGCAGAAACCATGAGCACAAAAAACAGAGGTTATGGAACAATGGTGGTTGCCGCTGTTGGTTTAATGGGCGCTGTTGTTGCAGGCTTGGTAGGTGATAAATTTGCTTGGCATACCGCTTATTTTATTGGTGGCGGGATGGGTTTGGTTCTACTTGTTTTACGTTTAGGCGTAATGGAATCTGGCTTGTACAAAGGCATTGAAAATCAAGATGTTTCAAAAGGAAACATCTTGATGTTATTTAACAATTGGGGCAGGTTTAAGAAATACATCAATTGTACGTTAATAGCCTTGCCAACTTGGTTTGTGGTAGGTGTTTTAATTACATTTGCACCCGAATTTGGAAAGGCTATGGGCGCCACTGCTAAACTATCTGCCGGTGAAGGTATTTTATTTACCTACCTAGGCATTTCTGTTGGCGATATCATTACCGGTTTTTTAAGTCAGGTTTTTAAAACCCGAAAAAAAATTGTCATCTTATTTCTCTTTGCAACTTTATGTAGCATTTTGCTTTTCCTATTTTCAAAAGGAATTGATGTAAAAACCTACCGTATTTTATGCGTTCTTTTGGGTATTTCCACTGGTTTTTGGGTAATTTTTGTTACTATTGCAGCAGAGCAATTTGGAACAAATTTACGTTCAACAGTTACTACCACTGTTCCCAATTTTATAAGAGGATCTTTGGTATTAATTACACTGAGTTTCGAGTGGCTTAAGTCTCCCTTTGGCATCGTCAACTCAGCATTAATTGTAGGTATTTCTACACTTGTTATAGCTTTTTTTGCGGTTTACAACCTCGAAGAAACTTATGGTAAGGATTTAAATTATGTAGAAGAATAAGTAAAACATGAAATATTTCAGGCATCACCAGCTTGTACTAAAATTTGTTTATAACCATTTAAGCAGAAGTCAGTTTTTAATTTTATCTGGAATTTTAGTGGGCTTATCCGCCGGAATAGCGGCCGTTATGCTTAAAATAGTAGTTCATCAAATCCACTTATTAATAGATCACCAGCTCGAGGTTTTTAAATATCCGTTTTTAAACCTCTTTTTACCGGCAATTGGCATTCTGTTAACAGTTTGGGTGGTAAAAACCTTTTTGCATGGACGGGATGGAAAAGGAGTTTCTAAAATTTTAACCGATATTTCTCAGCGTTCCGGTGTGGCGCCCCGGTCAAAAATGTATTCGCAATTGATTGCCAGCGGATTAACCGTTGGTTTTGGGGGTTCAGCCGGATTAGAAGGTCCTATTGCTGTAACCGGGGCAGCTATTGGTTCTAACTTTGCCCGTACTTATCGGCTTAGCTATCGCGAAAGAATTCTTTTATTGGCCTGTGGGGCAGCCGCAGGTATTGCTGCGGTTTTTGATGCTCCAATTACAGGCGTTATGTTTGCCATTGAGGTAATTTTGGTAGGCGTAGTTTTCTCAGACTTTATTCCATTAATTATTGCTGCAGTTTGTGGTGCGTTAATTTCAAAAATCATTTTAGATGATGATATTTTGATCAACTTCAACAGCTTAAAAGAGTTCAACCATTCCAATGTACCATATTATTTGGTATTAGGTGTTTTTTGCGGACTGGTTTCTGTGTATTATGCAAAATGCACCAACATGGTGGAGCATTTTTTTGCACATCAACTCAAATGGAACAATTACTCAAAAGCTTTATTGGGAGGCCTAATCATCGCCATCTTATGTTTCGCCTTCCCTCCTCTTTTTGGCGAAGGTTATGGTAGCGTAAAGTCTTTGGCATCTGCACATCCAGAAGCTATTCTTAAAGGTAGTTTTTTTAACTTTGATGGCTTCGGAGATTGGCCCATGATTATATTTGTAGGCTTAATTTTCATGACCAAAGTATTTGCAACTTCCATTACATTAGCCAGTGGCGGTAGCGGTGGAAATTTTGCACCTTCATTATTTAACGGTGCATTTCTAGGCTTCTTTTTCGGAAGTATCATCAATAAATTAGGTTTTGTTAATTTGCCAGTTAGCAATTTTACCTTGGTTGGCATGTGCGGCATTTTAAGTGGTGTAATGTATGCGCCCTTAACAGGGATATTTTTAATAGCTGAAGCTACCGGTGGTTATGAATTAATGATTCCCTTAATGCTGGTATCCTGTACTTCTTATGCCATTGCAAAAGTTTTTGAACCGTATTCGATGGATTTAAAACACTTAGCTGCCGAGAAGAAAATATTTACCGAAGATTATGATCAGAACATATTAAGCCTTATTAAATTTCACGAAGTAGTAGATAAAGATTACGAAACAATTTACGATGATAGCAGCTTAACCGAGCTCATCACTGTTTTAAGACAATCTAACAGAAATATAATTGTTTGTAAAGATAGGCAGGAAAAATACCAAGGCTTTATTGTTTTTGACAAAGTGCGTAAGGTACTTTTAGACCCAGAAATGCAACAGAAACTAACGGTAAAAGACCTGGTTTTAACCACTAAATTCAGGGTAAATATGGATGACGGAATTGACGAAATCATTTCCAAATTTGATGCTGCCGATTTATGGAATTTGCCAGCTTTTGAAAACGGTGCTTTTATCGGCTTTATCTCAAAAACAAAGGTATTAACCGCTTATAGAGACAAATTAAAATTAACCACAAGCTGATGTTCACTAAAGACAACATTGCAACAGATTTTAAAGCGATACAGCACAACATTGTTGAAAAACTAACCGCATTAGATGGCGGAGCTTTATTTGAAACCGAAAAATGGGAGCGTCCGGGTGGCGGAGGCGGAGAAAGCAAGGTGATCCAAAACGGCAACCTTATTGAAAAAGGCGGTGTAAACTTTTCTGCTGTTTACGGCAAACTGCCTGATGCAGTTAAAAAATCTTTCAAAACAGATCAGGAAGATTTTTTTGCGACTGGCGTATCTATTGTTTTACATCCGCATAACCCTTGGGTGCCCATTATCCACATGAACATCCGTTATTTTGAAATGCAGGGCAACGGAAACGAAACTTTGCGTTGGTTTGGCGGCGGTATTGATGTTACGCCACATTACGTAATTGAGCCGGATGCCATCAATTTTCACAGATACCTCAAAAACACCTGCGATCAATTTCATCCGGATTTTTATCCGAAATTTAAAACCTGGGCAGATGATTATTTTTTCATCAAACACCGACATGAAACACGTGGCATAGGCGGCATATTTTACGATCGTTTAACACCAGAATCAACAGGAATTTCATGGGAACAAATTTTTGATTTTTCAAAAGCAGTGGGCAATTCCTTTGCTCCTATTTACACTGAATTGGTAAAAAATACTCGCAATAAGCATTTTTCTTTGGAAGAAAAGCAATGGCAATTTCAGCGCAGAAGCCGTTACGCCGAATTCAACTTGGTTTATGATTCAGGAACAAAATTTGGCTTAGAAACCGACGGCAGGATCGAGTCGATTTTAATGAGCATGCCACCAATGGCTTCATGGGTTTATGATTATAAAGCTTTGCCAAATAGTGCTGAAGCCAAAACTATGGCATTGTTAAAAAAAGGGATTGATTGGGCAGGGAGTTAATTTTAGAGGAAAAATAAAGAAGAGACTTTCCTTTGTTGAAGTTATAGATTCCTACTCCTCTATACAGCTCCGTTTAAACTGAGTGAATATCCATACTGAAATGATTGTACTCCAAATCATATAAATTTTTCTCGAAATATTGTAATAATTCAAGTGCCTGCCTGCTTTACCTTTGTATATCAAACAAGGATAAAATGGACAAAAAAGTAAATATAGAAACACTCGCTATTCCTGTATTAGGCATGACATGTGCTGCTTGTGCTATCAGCGTTGAAAGTATGATTAGTGCGCAGCCTGGTGTTGAGAAAGCACAAGTAAACTATGCCACTCAGTCCGTTAAAGTTTCTTATTACCCCAACCAAGTTCAACCAGCCACTTTTCAAAAGGTACTTCAAGGAATTGGTTATGATTTGATATTGGATGCCGAAAACGGCAAAGAGAAACAGGCAGAAGTGCAGCACAACAATTATCAAACCCTCAAAAAACACATCATAGCAGCGGCAGTTTTAACTATACCAGTAGTGATCATCGGTATGTTTTTCATGAATATTACGTGGGGCAACTATTATATGTGGGCTTTAACCACACCCGTTTTGTTTGTGTTTGGGAAAAGCTTCTTTATTGGTGCTTTTAAACAAGCTCGCCACGGCAGGGCCAATATGGACACTTTGGTTGCGTTGAGCACAGGTATTGCCTATCTGTTCAGCGTATTCAATACTTTATATCCAGAGTTCTGGCATCAACGAGGCTTACATCCGCATGTTTATTTTGAAGCCGCCGCCGTTGTGATTGTTTTTATTATGCTGGGCAAGCTTCTAGAAGAAAGGGCAAAGTCCAACACTTCTTCTGCCATAAAGAAATTGATTGGCTTACAACCTAAAACAGTGCTGGTAATTACTGAAGATGGCGAAAAGGAAGTGTCAATTTCAGATGTTCGTATCAATGATCAGATATTAGTGCACTCCGGAGAAAAAATTCCAGTTGACGGAGAGGTTTATCAGGGAAGCTCTTACGTGGACG
The DNA here is from genome assembly GCF_946480185.1 of uncultured Pedobacter sp. The sequence continues at coordinate 279,358 of NZ_CAMLIG010000001.1, forward strand.
AAAGCATGATTTCCGGGGAGCCTGTGGCGGTCGAAAAAAATAAGGGCGACAAAGTTTTTGCAGGTACCATCAACCAAAAAGGAAGTTTCCGTTTTACCGCCGAAAAAGTAGGCGGAGAAACAATGCTTGCTCAGATTATTAAAATGGTTCAGGATGCGCAGGGATCCAAAGCGCCGGTTCAGAAACTGGTAGATAAAATTGCAGGGATATTTGTACCGATAGTAATGGGCATTGCTTTGCTTACGCTGTTGATTTGGACGCTTATTGGCAGTGAAAATGCCTTTACCAATGGTATGCTTGCAATGGTAACGGTACTGGTAATTGCCTGCCCATGCGCCTTAGGGCTTGCCACGCCTACAGCTATTATGGTGGGTATTGGCAAAGGTTCAGAAAATGGCATCCTAATTAAAGATGCTGAGGCATTAGAATCGGGATATAAAGTAAACGCTGTGGTGCTGGATAAAACAGGAACGCTTACTAAAGGTACACCTGAAGTAACAGAATTGATCTGGCTCGAAAATTCGCAAAAGGATCAACAAAATCTGACTGAAATATTTTTCAGCTTGGAGCAACAGTCAGAACATCCGCTTGCCGAAGCTATTGTTAAATACTTAAAAACAGAAAGCAGTACTACTGTACAGGTAAACGATTTTGAAAGTATGACGGGAAAAGGCGTACGGGCTGTTTACGCTGACCAAACTTATTGGGCTGGTAGTCATAAAATTTTGAAAGACCTGGTTGTACCTGAAGCTTTACAAAATAAGGCAGAAACCTTGCAACAACAGGCTAAAACGGTTATCTATTTTAGAAATCAAACCCAAGTGCTTGCCATTGTTGCCATTGCTGATAAAATTAAAGAAGGTTCTGCAAAAGCGGTACAGGAATTATTACAACAAGGCATTGCCGTTTATATGCTTACTGGTGATAACCAACAAACTGCAGCAGCGGTTGCAAAACAGGTGGGTATTATAGATTTTAAAGCCGAAGTACTGCCATCAGACAAGGCTGAATTTGTTAAGCAGCTACAAAAGCAAGGCATGGTGGTAGCCATGATTGGAGATGGGATTAATGACAGTCAGGCATTAGCTCAGGCTGATGTTTCCATTGCGATGGGAAAAGGCTCGGATATAGCAATCGATGTAGCTAAAATTACCCTTATATCTTCAGATTTAATGCAGGTGCCAAAAGCCATCCGTTTATCCAAACTAACGGTTCGCACCATACGTCAAAACTTATTTTGGGCATTCATTTATAACCTAATCGGTATTCCCATTGCGGCCGGGATTTTGTACCCCGTAAATGGATTTTTACTGAATCCGATGATTGCCGGAGCTGCAATGGCATTGAGTTCTGTATCTGTAGTAAGCAACAGTCTTCGATTAAAATTTTACAAATTAATTTAATATCCTCATAAATAAAAAACAATGGAAACATTAAAATTTAAAACCAACATAAAATGTAGCGGATGTATAGCTACTGTAACTCCTCATTTAAATAACCTTTCTGGCGTTGATAACTGGAATGTAGACACGCAGAATCCGGAAAAAATATTGACCATAGAAAGCGAAAGTGGACTGGAGAGCCAAAAAGTTGTTGAAACCCTTAAAGGCGCAGGATACACCGCAGAAAAACTATAGTTAAAGCCAGTTTTTAGCAAACACCATTTCAGTGTTCGGCTTGATGTTTGCTCCATTAAACTTGTGATTTCAACAAATCAGGGAAGTTATTTGTTGATGCAACGTTCTAATTACAGTAAATTTATATAGTCATCTTCATACCAACTTATTTTATTTCAATTCTCATAATATAATGTTATTACATATAAAAAATATGGTTTGTGATCGCTGCATTTTTGTTGTAAGGCAACAGTTGGAACATATTGATTTACAAGTCTCGGAAATCTCGCTTGGTACGGCACTCGTTTTTCCTGAGCCTACTGAAAATAAATTAAGTGAAATTGCTTCCTCTCTGAATATACTCGGATTCGAACTTATAGAAAAAGATAAAGATAAGCTGATCGAACGTATTCGTAATATAATAATAGAACTTATACACCATTCAGAATTGCCAGAGCTTCATGTAAATTTCAGTCAGGCACTTACCGAGCGGTTGCATAAAGATTATAGTTATTTGAGTCGTTTGTTTTCAGATAACGAGGGGATTACCCTAGAAAAATTTATCATCCAGCAAAAAATTGAGAAGGTAAAAGAACTTCTCCAGTACGGCGAACTCAACCTCAATGAAATTGCTTGGAAGATGGGCTACAGCAGTAGCGCTCATTTATCTAATCAATTTAAAGCTGTCACAGGCAAATCTCCTAGGGAATTTAAGGCAATGGAGGTAAGCAACCGAAAACCGTTGGATAAAATATAAGGTTTTTTATACTCGGATAATAAAACCTTTTATAAATTTTTTAACTTCCTTTTTGTTTAGGAAAACCACCATCAAGACATTTGTTATTTAATAGCATGAATTGGCGCACAGAATGTTGTGGATAGCTATTCTTTTAGCTAAAAACGGAGAAAAAACAATCTAAAAACCACCCTTGTTTAAATAATAATATAGAAACCTTCCAAATTATTGTCCTATTACATAAAACTAACATACATCAACACATTTTTTCATAAATTAGCACCCAAATTTTAAGACACAAAAACCAATTCAGAAAATGGCATTTGATATAAACATGATCGAAAAGGTGTACGCAAATTTTGCAGACCGCGTAGAAGCAGCTCGCAAAGTTGTTGGTAAACCTTTAACCCTTACCGAAAAAATATTATACGCTCACCTTTGGGACGGCGAGGCAACAGAAACTTATGAAAGAGGAGCTTCTTACGTAGATTTTGCGCCAGACCGTGTAGCCATGCAGGATGCAACTGCACAAATGGCTTTATTGCAATTTATGCAAGCCGGAAGAGCTAAAGTTGCAGTACCTTCAACAGCACATTGCGATCACTTAATTCAGGCTAAAGTTGGTGCAGAAGCAGATTTAAATAAAGCTAATACAGAAAGTAAAGAAGTGTTTGATTTCTTAGGTTCTGTATCTAATAAATACGGAATTGGTTTTTGGAAACCGGGTGCAGGAATTATTCACCAAGTAGTTTTAGAAAACTATGCTTTCCCAGGCGGAATGATGATTGGCACTGATTCTCATACTGTTAACGCTGGTGGATTAGGAATGTTGGCCATTGGTGTTGGTGGTGCAGATGCTTGTGATGTAATGGCTGGCTTACCTTGGGAGCTTAAATTCCCGAAATTAATTGGTATTAAACTAACCGGAAAATTGAACGGTTGGACAGCTCCAAAAGATGTTATTTTAAAAGTTGCAGGTATTTTAACCGTAAAAGGTGGAACCGGAGCAATTGTTGAATATTTTGGCGAAGGTGCAACTTCCATGTCATGTACAGGAAAAGGAACCATCTGTAACATGGGTGCAGAAATTGGCGCAACCACTTCAACTTTTGGTTACGATGAATCAATGGAACGTTATTTACGCTCAACCAACCGTAATGATGTAGCTGATGCCGCAAATAAAGTTAAAGAACATTTAACCGCAGACCCTGAGGTTTATGCAAACCCAGAAAAATATTTTGATCAAGTAATTGAAATCAATTTATCTGAATTAGAGCCACACTTAAACGGTCCGTTTACGCCAGATTTGGCAACACCGGTTTCTAAAATGAAAGAAGCTGCGGTAGCAAACAACTGGCCTTTAACTGTTGAGTGGGGTTTAATTGGTTCTTGTACCAACTCATCTTACGAAGATTTATCAAGAGCAGCTTCTATCGCCCGTCAGGCAATCGAAAAACAATTAGGTACAAAATCTTCTTTCGGGATTAACCCAGGCTCTGAACAAGTGCGTTACACTGCAGATAGAGACGGTTTATTGAAAACTTTCGAAGATTTAGATGCTACCATTTTCACCAACGCCTGCGGACCATGTATTGGTATGTGGGATAGAGTTGGCGCCGAAAGACAAGAAAGAAATACAATTGTTCACTCTTTCAACAGAAACTTCGCTAAAAGAGCCGATGGAAATCCAAATACTTGTGCATTTGTAGCTTCGCCAGAAATGGTGGCAGCAATTGCAATTTCAGGTCGTTTAGATTTTAATCCATTAACAGATACTTTAACCAACGCAAAAGGCGAGCAGGTAAAATTAGACCCTCCTTTCGGCGACGAACTGCCTACAAAAGGTTTCGCTGTGGAAGATGCGGGCTACCAAGCGCCAGCAGCAGACGGTTCCAATGTGGAGGTTATTGTATCCCCTACTTCTCACCGTTTACAATTGTTAGAGCCATTTGCAGCTTGGGAAGGCACCGATCTTAAAGGTTTAAAACTCTTGATCAAAGCAAAAGGAAAATGTACTACTGACCATATTTCAATGGCAGGTCCTTGGTTAAAATTCCGTGGCCACTTAGATAACATTTCAAACAATATGTTAATTGGTGCGGTTAATTTCTACAACGAAAAAACCGACAATGTTAAAAACCAATTAACTGGCGAATACGGACCGGTTCCGGCTACGCAAAGAGAATACAAAGCAGCAGGCATTGGAAGTATTGTAGTTGGAGATGAAAACTATGGCGAAGGTTCTTCAAGAGAACACGCTGCAATGGAGCCTCGTTTCTTAGGTGTTAGAGCGGTATTGGTAAAATCTTTTGCCCGTATCCACGAAACAAATTTAAAGAAACAAGGGATGTTGGCTTTAACCTTTGTTGACGCCGCCGATTACGATAAAATCCAAGAAGATGACAACATCGACATCAATGGCTTAACCACTTTTACTCCGGGCAAACCGCTTGAAATTGTGTTGAACCACGCCGATGGCAGCGTTGACAAATTTAACGTTAACCATACTTATAACGCTCAACAAATTGAATGGTTTAAAGCTGGTGCGGCGCTTAATATTATCCGCAAAAACATTGGCGCATAAGCTCCTCTTTCAAAAAAACAAAAAGCGGTCTTTTTTTTAAGACTGCTTTTTTTATACCCAAAATTCTCACACTAAATGACAAAAAAACTTACCCTATTTTGTATCCTAAATACCTTTTTTGCTACAACATTTAACCAGCTATTTGCGCAAGACACCCATCAAACAAGTCAACTCAGCAATACTCCCGCTAAAAGTATTTTCAACATTAAAAACACCAGAAACTATAGTAATAAAGGAAAATTTTATGCACACTGGGGTTATAATTTTGATTGGTATGCCAAAAGCGACATCCATTTTACAGGTCCTAATTACGATTTTACACTTAAAAATGTGGTTGCAAAAGATCGGCCTACAAAACTCGATTTAACGTACATCAATCCCCTAGATTTAACAATCCCACAGTTCAACTTCCACTTTGGATATTATATTAAAGACAATTATAGCATTTCTATTGGCTGGGACCACATGAAATACGTAGCCGACATTCCGCAGACCATAAAAGTGGATGGATATATTGGTGCTACAATCTCAAACCCTGCAATACCAACAGGAAATTATGCCGGCACTTACCACAACCAGGATTTATACGTTGATAAAGACATGTTACTTTATGAACATACCGACGGTTATAACTATGTAAGCGCAGAAGTTGAGCGTTATGATGACGCTTGGGTAGCTAAAAACCAAAAACAGTCTTTAAGTATAGAAACCGGTGTAGGCACTGGCTTTATTATTCCACGTACGGATGCGCATTTATTTGGAGTTGGCGCAAACCATTTCTGGAATTTTGCAGGCTACGGCGTATCTGCCAAAGTTGGTGCAAAGTTTTTCTTTACCCACCATTTGTATTTCCAAGGAAGCTTAAAAGCTGGTTGGGCTAATCTTACAAAAATCCACACCACCGGAAGAAATGATATAGATAACGCCAAACAAAAAATAAGCGATTTAGAAAACTACTACGTGTTAGGTTATATATTTTAGCACCTAAAACACACTGTTTATAAGCCTGAGTTTTCTTTATTTTGAAAGAACTCAGGCTTTTCTTTTCTATAAAAGCCTGTCCCGGCTATTCACTGCAAATCCTCGCTCCGTTGCACTCGCTGTGGGTTTTTCGTTGCTATCCGGCTTAAGGAGGTGGGTTAATCAATCAAGTCTCCAATAAATGTAAAAAGAAATGCCTCTAAAGGTTTTTCAATAAAAAAACAAGAAATTTACACCGTTGTACGGATAAAAGCAGAAAGATATGTCAATTACAAATGATTCAGAATTAGCAGGAATGCAAAAAGCAAGTGATGCGGTGGCCATCGCTTTAAAAGAAATGATAAAATTTGCTAAACCTGGAATTTCCACAAAAACATTGGATAATTATGGTGGCCAGATTCTTAATGATTTAGGCGCAAAATCTGCCCCATACCTTACTTATGGTTTTCCGGGTTTTACTTGCATTAGCGTAAATAATGAATTTTGCCACGGTATTCCATCACACAAAAACATATTGGAGGAAGGAGATTTAGTTAATATTGATGTTTCGGCAGAACTAAATGGCTTTTGGTCTGATAATGGCAGTTCATTTGTTTTAGGCAACGATATATATCAACATCAGAACATTGTAGATGCCTCTAAACAAATCCTACTCAAAGCCATCCAAAATATAAAAGGTGGTGTACGCATTTCCGACATCGGCTTGCTCATTGAAACTGAAGCAAAAAAACGCGGTTATAAGGTTATCAAAAATTTAACCGGACATGGCGTAGGCAGAAGTCTTCATGAAGAGCCTCATGAAATTGCAAATTTCAGAGATCGGATGAATCACACCAGATTTAAAAAAAACTCAGTGGTTGCAGTTGAAACATTTATCTCCACTATTTCCACTTACGCTGAAACTTTACAAGATGGATGGACAATGGTAGGAAACAAAGGTGGATTTATGGCGCAACATGAACATACCATTGTAGTTACAGATGGTAAACCAATCATTTTAACAGTGATGAATGAAATTTGAAATAAATCCCATAAACAAATTGTTTTTTTAAGATCATCCTCTTTTCACAATAGAAAGTTTTAATTCATCAACTAAAACTAACTGTTGATCAACTCTAAACTTTCTTTCTTCTTTTTATCATCGAGCATATAAATCAACAACATCACCAACAAGGAGCCTAAAATCAATAAAAAGTAGCTATAACTTAAATTCGTTTCATCTTTTGCCGGGAAAATTTCAACAATAAAATAACTCAGAAAAGAAACCATAACGTAAGCTAAGCCTCCGGTTAATCCGCCAGAGATTCCCGCATTTTTTGGAAATCTTGCTAAACAATATGTAAAATAATTATTGAAAGTAAAGCCGGCACAAATATGTATCAAAAACGCAAAACCTACCAAACTGTAGATATTGCTAATAAAACCCAAGCTTGCAACCATCAGCGCTACAAAAAACATTTGCACAGATAAATTAAGAGAAAGGCGCTTGAAAAATGGCCTGTTGATTGTTGATTTACCAATTAAACCGCCAATCATCCAAGCTAAACCTAAAATAAGTGAACTATAACCAGCATAAACCACCGACAAATTAAGATGGTGCTGAATAATAAATGGCCCTGTCATATTGAAAACCATTACCATACTGTACGCTAAACCCAGCATAACAATTCCTAAAGTGAAACTGGTGGTGGAAATCATTTCTTTATAAGTATTCGCAATTTTTTTGATTCTAAACTCCTGAAAATGTTTTAATGTTTCTCCGCTAAAGATGTATTCGAGAATGGCAAATACTGCAGCAAATATGGCCAAGAAATAAAAGTTGGATTCCCAACCAAAAGATTTTTCTAAATAGCCACCTACAAAGGGCGCAACAATAGGCCCTGTTGACCAAATAATGGTAAACAAACTTAGGTAGTGCTGTAATTTTTTACCTTCAAATAAATCTACAAAATAGGCTCTTTTGGATACTACAATGGCACTTACTGTTATCCCATGTACTACCCTCATAAAGTAAATAAGGTAAATATTATGAGTATTTGCCACTAAAATACAGGAAAGCGCCAATATGATTAACGAGTAAAAACTAATTTTAAAACGCCCGAAACTATCTAAAAAGCTCCCGATAAAAAGTTGTGAAACACCATAGCTCATCAGAAAAAAGCTTAACGTTAACTGCACTTGAAGCTCGTTCAACTGTAAACTTTTAGCCATATTTGGCAGTGAAGGCAGGTAAACATCGGTAGCAAAACCCGATAATGGAATGAGGGCAAATGCCAAAACCGTGGCTATCCCTTCGTGAGCTTTTTTAATTTTTTTATATTTTTTGGATGGGTTGGACATGTATAAATATCGTATCTGATGTAATTTTTAGAGTGACGCGAATTTACAAGTTTAACCACTTTAGGTTCCCTTATCGCACCAATGTTTCACAAATTTTACTTTGCAATTAGTTATTAATAATTTAACTGCCCAATAGTTTTAATATCTCTATCTTGCAGTAAAATCACAGAAATGTAAACAAACAAAAAAACATTAATAAAATTAGATGTTCAAACATCTAATTCGCTATCTTTACATCATCATTAAAATTAAAAAAGACATGGCAAATCAAGGTAAATGGATTTTAGATCCAACACATTCAGAAATTCAGTTCAAAGTAAAACACTTGGTAATTTCAACTGTTACTGGAACTTTTAAATCTTTTGAAGCTACTTTAAAAACAGAGAAAGAAGACTTCTCTGATGCAGAAATAGATTTTTCAATAGCTGTTGACAGCATTGACACCAACCAAACCGACAGGGACAACCACTTAAAGTCTGCGGACTTTTTTGATGCGGAACATTTTCCAGCGATAAAATTCAAATCAACATCTTTTACTAAAGATGGCGATGATTATATCTTAACAGGAGATATTACAGTTAAAGATGTTACCAAACCTATAAAATTTAATGTAGAATTTGGCGGCACTGCTACTGATTTTTATAGTAATCAAAAAGCTGGTTTTGAACTTACAGGAAAAATTAGCCGTAAAGAATTTGGTTTAACTTGGAGCGCAGTAACAGAAGCAGGAGCTATTGTTGTTGGCGATGACATTAAATTAAGCGCTAGCGTTCAGTTTATAAAACAAGCTTAAACAAAAGCTCAAAAACGAATTTCAGATTTTCCACTATTATATTAAAGCAGGTTCTTTCAAAAGTTCCTGCTTTTTGTTTTTACAAAATTTAACGGTTCATTTGAGCTTAAACAGATAGCCAAAAACTAAGCTTTTAATTTATCTTTGCGATTATGAAAATCCCGAAATTCCAAGACATCATCATATTTGAAAACGAGAACGTAATTGTAGTAAATAAACCTCCGTTTATTTCTTCTTTGGATGAACGGGAAGGAGGAGACGTAAATATTTTAAGGTTGGCAAAGCAATACTATGAAGATGCACAAATTTGCCACCGTTTGGATAAAGAAACATCCGGCGTGATGATTATTGCGAAAAACCCAGAAACCTATCGCTTTATTTCAATGCAGTTTGAACACCGCGAAGTTAAAAAAGTTTACCATGCTATTGTTGATGGTACGCATAGTTTTAATGATGTTTTGGTAGACCTCCCTATTTTAAATATAGGAAAAGGCAATGTGCTTATCAGTAAAAGTGAAGGCAAAAGAGCAGATACTTATTTTAAATCGCTGGTTTACTTTAAACATTATACTTTAATAGAAGCCCGGCCGGTAACTGGTCGTATGCACCAAATTAGAATCCATTTGGCCACTCAAAAAGCTTCAATTACCGGTGATGATATGTACGGTGGAAAACCAGCATTTTTGTCTAAAATCAAGAGAAATTATCGCATCAGCAAAAATGAGGAGGAACAACCTATTATGAAACGTTTTGCGTTGCACTCCCGTGAAGTTACCTTTAAAATTTCCGAGAATGAAAGTAAAACCTTTACAGCAGAATATCCAAAAGATTTTGCGGTGCTATTAAAGCTTCTAGAAAAAAATGATAGCTAGAAGTACTATATCCAGTACAGCTCATAAACAAAAAAGCCATACGATATTAAAATCGTTATGTTTTTTTTTGACTTAGCAATAATCTTAAGCAGCCTTTTTAGAGAATTTACTAGCTATTGAAGCATATATTGCTGGCAAAACTGTAATTACAATAATAATCAGTACGATTAAAGAGAAATTCTTTTTAAAGAACTCAAACCTTCCCAAAAAATAGCCTGCAAAGAGGAATAACAAAATCCAAACTACTCCTCCAATTAAGTTTAAGTAATTAAAACGAATACGTTCCAATTTTCCAATACCCGCAACAAAAGGTACAACTGTTCTTAAAATCGGCAAAAAGCGACCTATTATAATTGCTTTTGCACCATGTTTCAAAAAGAAAGCTTGTGTTTGCTCATAATATTCGAGCTTGAGAATTTTATTTTCTACTTTAAAGACTTTTACGCCCAAATATCGGCCAATCTCATAATTTACCGCGTTGCCGGTTACTGCCGCTATAACTAAAAGTAAAGCCAATAAGTAAATATTCATACCGGTATCTCCAACTGAAACCAATGCACCTGCCGCAATCAATAATGAATCTCCTGGCAAAAAAGGAGTGACCACAAAACCAGTTTCTGAAAAAATTATCAAAAACAAAATAAGGTAAGTCCAAACGCGATAATCTTTGATAATTTCACTTAAATGAATATCAATATGTAAGATGAAGTCGATGATGTGCTTTATGATTTCCAAGGTTTTGTTGTTTTAAGTAAAGCTAATGATGTTTAACTTTTTATTTGATTTAATTAATGATATCTAATTGTCTTGCAAAACTTTAATAGACAAAGCATAATCCCCACTCCCTTTCACTAAACCTTTAGTCCAAATCGTATATATTTTCCCGGCGACTAACTTATAATTATCCAAATTTGCCAAGCTTGTTGATGATGCTGTTTGCTTAACCCGTAAAAAATAATTTAAGGGTTTAACTTTTACATATTGCGATGAAGTTCTGTAGTTAATCCCTCCAATTACACTAACGCTATCGACCAAATTTTGCTGAAAAACTAAATTCAAATTAGTAGCGTCTGGCGATGTATTTATAAATCTTACTGTTGCCATGCTATCAGATAAAATTTGGTTTGCATCCGATGTAGAAATGTAAATTAGAGAATCTTTTGACGCTAAACCGGCTAAAAATAAAGTGTAGTTTATATTCTGCTGTAAAAACAAATTTATTTTTGTGTTTGGGATAATACCATTGTTAACCTTGGTATAAACACTATTGGTACCGGCAGAAACTGGCAAATAAGAACTACCCTCGCCAAATTTCAAGGCTTGACCAGTTTTCAGGGTATCGTTTAAAAAGAAACTATACTCATTAGCATCCGGAGATGCATTTATAATACGCAAATTCGCTTGTCCCAAACGTAAATCTTCACCCACCGGATCACAGCTGTACAATAAACAGCCTAAAGCGCAAAAGCTTAGCATAATTACCGAAAAGTTTTTTACCGATTTCAACATGTTTTTTATATCGTTACCAAACAAAACGAAAATGGCTCAGTTTATTACACCAAGCCATTTCAGTAAATTCAAAATATTAATTATGCGTGATTATTCAACATCACAGGCATTACCAACATTAAAATATCTTCATTATCGTCCTTAATACTTGGGAACAAAATTCCAGCTCTATTAGGCGTACTCATTTCAATTGTAATTTCTTCGCCAGATAGGTTGTTTAACATTTCAATCAAAAATTTGGCATTAAAGCCAATTTCCATGTCTTCACCATCAAATTGGCAACTGATTCGTTCGTGTGCTTCGTTCGCAAAATCAATATCTTCTGAAGAGATATTTAGCTCAGCCCCAGTTATTTTTAAACGAACTTGATGCGTAGTTTTATTTGCGAAAATAACCACCCTTTTTAGGCAGTTTAAAAACAAAGCTCTGTCTAAAGTTAATTTATTTGGGTTGTTTTGAGGAATTACCGCTTCATAATCTGGGTAACGCTCATCAATTAAACGGCAAATTAAGTTGATATTTGCAAACTTAAAAAAGGCGCTGGTTGAGTTATACTCTATAGAAACATTCAGATCTTCTGAAGGTAATGAAGACTTTAAAAGGTTTAGTGCTTTACGAGGCAAAATAAAAGAAGTTGCTTCATCCGCCTTAGCATCGTTTCTTCTGTACCTCACCAATTTATGTGCATCTGTAGCAACAAACGTTACATTTTGTGGAGAAAGCTGACAGAAAACACCTGTCATCGCCGGACGTAACTCATCGTTACTTACCGCAAAAATTGTTTTGTTAATGGCTTCGGCCAAAACAGAAGCAGGCAAATTAACAGATGATGCATTTTCTACGGTTGGGATTTTAGGGAAATCTTCTCCGTTTTCCCCGCTTAAACGGTATTTACCATCCCCAGCACTAATTTCGATAGCGAAAGTATTGTCATCTACAGAAAAAGCAATTGGTTGCTCTGGTAAAGTTTTTAAGGTATCTAATAATATTTTAGACGGAACAGCAATTTTACCTCCTTCTTTAGATTCTACAGCTAATGAAGTGGTCATGCTGGTCTGTAAATCAGTAGCGGAAATAATTAAGGTAGTATCCTTAATTTCAAACAAAAAATTCTCGAGGATCGGTAAAACCGCACTGTTGCTTAATGCACCGCTTACCGCTTGTAAATGTTTTAATAATGTTGACGTAGAAACAATGAATCTCATCTTATCTTTTTATTTGTTTAGCGCTTTTTAAAAATCAAAAATAGGAATTTTAAGCTGCATACTTTCGTTTCCTATAAAGATGTTGAAAAATTCCGAAAAAGATTAAAATAATCAACGGAATTAACGTATTAATTAGTTGCCATTGCGTCCGCTCTGCCACTAATTTTCCTTTGTCCAATAACCTCAATTTAATTTCTTTTGATCTTAATGCAATTAACCCCGAATCATCTGTAAGATAATCAACTGCGTTCAATAAAAACGTTTTATTGCCATAGGTTTGCTGGTCATATATATCAAAACCGAGCGGAAAAACCGAGCCATCTTTAGCACTTACCTGACTCTTAAAAACGTCTCCATCACTAAATACTAACATTTTGGTAAACTTACTTTTAGTAATAGTTTTAGTGCCTAAATCCGCTCCGTCTGGTATGGCCTGCGTTACAAAATTCGACTTGAAATTTCCTTCTAAAAGCACACAAACTGGTTTTGGAACACTTTGAAAACGTTTAGGATCTGGCGTATCTTCAATCATTTTTAAAGAGATAATGGTTGGCGTTTCCAGTTCGCGATTAAAAGGTGAAGTAGTCAACAATACGGTTTGTTTAACGTTCGCCACGGCAATAGTATCAATAGTATTGATAAACTCGGTTTTAATACCATCCAAATTTTTAATCATCGGATGGGCACTTACAGGCATAATAATGGGGTAAAATAACCAATGCACTAATTGTAACTGAGGCTGTCCACCCACCATCCCAACATTTACGGGGATTTGAGAACAGTTCATATCACCCACTAAATCATAGTTGATACGTACGCCGTAAGTAAAAAGCTGATCGTCTAAATTCAACTTTTTCTGAAAAGCCAGTTCTTCCTCACGGGAAGAATTTCGCATGCTGTCTAAATCGGCGTTAACTTGGTCAATGGTCCAAATAATTTTTCCGCCACGCATTAAAAACTGATCAATTTTGTACTTTTCAAGTTCAGAGAAACTGGTTTCTGGCTTTGCAATCACCATTACTTTTAGCTTTTCTAAACCGTCATTAGTAATGTCTGTCAAATTAATACGTCCAACTTCGTAACCATCTGAAAGTGATTTCATAGCATCCTGAAGTTGCAAGTCGCTCAACTCTCCATTTCCTTCCGTAAAACCAACCCGCGGTTTACCACCCGAAACAGCCTTTTTTATGGCAGCTGAAAAAGCATACTCTAAATTTTGGATGGAATTGTTCAATACCTCTTCCGGACTAATTCCTATTCTGTTCTGTAAAAGCTTTACCGGAATATTCTGGTTGTTAAAACTCACCATCGCAGCGGGGAAAATCACTTTCTGGCTCAAGCCCGATTCTGTTTTAACGCTTAAGTTTGTGGGCTCTATACCTTTCTGGCTTAATTCGCTATAAATTTGTTCTTGCTCTTGTTGGTTTTTACCTTCAACAGGGTTTACAAATTCAAACTGAATATTGTCTCCAGCGTAGGCTTTATAATCAATCAGTAAATCCTTGGTTGCACTGCGTAAACGTTTAAATCCCGATGGGAAATCACCTTCTAAAAACACAGTGATTTTTACCGGTGCTTTTAAATTTTGTAAAATTTGAATGCTGATGGGCGAAATGGTATAACGTTTCTCTTTGGTAAAATCAATCCGCGTGAAAGCGTATTGAGAAAACAGGTTCACCAAAACAATTGCAACCAGTACAAAAAACAGTTGCAGTAAATCTTTCTTCCTTTGCTGATTTACCATTTTCTACCTCCTAAAACTGTTTTGGTAATTAGTAAAAACACAGAAATCATACTCAGAAAGTAGACTAAATCTCGGGAATCCAGTACTCCCCTACTTATAGATTGGTAATGCTCGTTGATGCCTAAATTAATCAGTAAGCTATCAAATTTTTGTAGAGATAAAATCTGGCTAAGTGAATCAAATCCGCTGAAAGCAAAAAAACTCAAAAAAACCGCAATGGTAAATGCGATAATCTGGTTTTTAGTAATCGATGACGAAAAAATCCCGATGGCAACAAATGTAGCTCCCAGCAAAAACAGCCCAATATAAGAACCAATAACCGCTCCGCTATCGATATTGCCTTTTACAACACCTAATTGATAAATAGAAATATAATAAACCAAGGTTGGTATTAGCGCAAACAGCACTAAGGTTAGCGAAGCAAAATATTTACCTAAAACAATTTGCCAATCTGTTAAAGGTCGTGTGGCTAAAAGTTCAAACGTTCCCTCCTTTTTTTCCTCGGCAAATGAGCGCATGGTTACGGCCGGAATTAAAAACATAAACAAATACGGAACTGTGCTAAACAAACTGTCTAAACTTGCATAACCATAATCCAGCAGGCTAGTATCTGGAAAAACCCATAAAAACAAACTTAAAACCAACAGAAACACACCAATGGTGATGTAGGCAACCAAAGAATTGAGGTATGCAAAAAGTTCTTTTTTATAAATGGTTAACATTTAAATATCATATAATTTCATTTTAAAAGCTATGCCTCATCTTTGGTCAGCTTTACAAAAATAGGTTCTAAAGTTTTTTCTTGATGCTTCACTAAAAGTCCGCTTAAAGTATCATTAGCTACAATTTTGCCCTTGTTGATAATTACAACTTCATCGCAGATGGCTTCCACCTCTTGCATAATGTGTGTTGATAAAACAACCGTTTTGGTTTTGCCCAATTCTTTAATCAAAGCCCTAATCTCTATCAACTGATTTGGGTCTAAGCCCGATGTTGGTTCATCTAAAATCAAAACTTTTGGGTCATGTATAATGGCCTGAGCCAGACCAACCCTTTGTTTGTATCCTTTTGATAAAGCACCAATTTTTTTATGTTGTTCTTTCTCTAAACCAGTTAAAGCAATTACCTCTGCAACACGCTGATTCAAGTTTTTTAAATCATACACTTCGCCCACAAAATGCAAAAACTCCTTAACATACATTTCTGTGTAAAGCGGATTATTTTCTGGCAAATAGCCGATGTTTTTTCTAACAGCCAAAGAATCGCTGCTGATATCAAAACCGCAAACACTTGCAGTGCCTGATGTTTTAGGAATAAATGAAGTCAGCATTTTCATCGTGGTAGATTTTCCGGCACCGTTTGGGCCTAAAAAACCTAAAATTTTGCCTTGCTCGGCTTCAAAGGAAATCTGATCAACTGCTTTTTGTAAGCCGTAATTCTTGCTTAATGCTTTAACACTGATGCTCAAAACTTGCTCATATTATTTAAAACCAAAGCTATAAAATTTGGAATAAAAACCACACCTTTTAAATATTAGGAAAATGGCCAGTTTTAACATCTGCTTCTACTTCTTCTTTAAAACAAAAACGTTACAAAAAACAAAAAAATTAATATAAACTTAACTTAATTTTTACGTAAATTTAATTTAAACATATATTGAAAACCCGGTTTGCAACATATCTTATCAGTTTTTGCTTCACATTTTTTATTCCGATAAAAATGGTGAATGGGCAAAACATTGCCTTTCAGTTCTATAATAAAACATTTAATATCCCTACAGATTCTAGCCTTTATATTAAGTTTGATGGAAAAGTTTCTGAAAATAAAATAGCAGATTTTTATTATAAACTCACCCAAGCTAAGACACAAAGCATTCTTAATTCATTAATGGATTATAAGTCAAAAAACCATTTGAACGATTGGTTTTACTATCAATTAGTGAGAAAAACAGTTCAACAGATTAGTCCAAAAGAAGAAAATTATGAACGTTACACCTTGTACAAGTGGTTTTTTATGGCAAAATCAGGCTACGATGTCCGCTTGGCCATTGGTGAAGACAAAGAACTGTTTTTTTATATTTGGAGCGATGAAGACATTAGTGATATCCCGTTCTTTAAAGCGGAACAAAAGCAATTTGTTTGTTTAAACTTTCACGATTATAAAAACACCAACTATTTAGCCGATAAATTGAATCCGGTAAACATCTATATTCCAGAAGCAACAAACGCTTTCTCTTATAAAGTAACCCAAATACCAGATTTTAGCCCCCAAGATTATACCGATAAACTCATTACTTTTAATTTCCACCAGAAAGCATACAACTTTAATATAAAACTGAGTAATGATGTAGAAACGATTTTTAAAAATTATCCAATCGTCGATTTCGAATCGTACTTTAATATTCCGTTAAGTAAAGAAACATACAGTTCTTTAATTCCTTTGTTAAAGAAAAACGTAAAAAACATGAGCCAGACAAAAGGTGTGGATTATTTAATGCGCTTTACTAGAAACGCGTTTTTATACGAGAACGATGAGGATAATTTTGGAAAAGAAAAACGCTTATCACCAGAACAAACCTTATTTAGTGATTATAGCGACTGTGACGACAGAGTAGCACTATTTTTTTATTTGGTAAAGGAAATATATAACCTGCCCATGATTGCTTTATTATACCCAACGCACATTACCATGGCTGTTAAATTTGATAAACCTGTTGGAAAACCAATAGCCTATAAAGGCGCTAACTATTACGTTTGCGAACCTACTCCACAAAAAAGTGATTTAAAAATTGGAAAAATCTCAGCTAATTTAAAAAACAAAACTTTTCAAATAGTTTACCAATACCAACCTGAAGCTAGTTACAAATGAAGTTTGCTTTTACTACCTTTGGCTTATGAATATTTTTAACATCCAAAACGAAACTGATGTTAACCATAAATGTTTGGATGTTTTTAAGTTGCAGTATCAAACAATTTCGGTTTACAAAGATTTTGTTGATGCACTTAAAGTAAAGCCTGATACGCTTAGACATTATACACAAATACCTTTTTTGCCTATTTCATTTTTTAAAACGCATCAAATTATCGAAGACAAGGCTTTCGCCGATATAGTCTTTACCAGTTCGGGTACAACCGGAATGGTTACCAGCAAGCATTTTGTTCAGGATGTAAAACTGTACGAGCAGAGCTATTTAAAAGCGTTTAAACTATTTTATGGAGATATTGAAAACATTTGCGTTTTAGCTTTACTGCCTAGTTATTTAGAACGCGAGGGATCTTCTTTGATTTATATGACTGAGGATTTAATAAAGAAATCAAAACACCCGAAAAGTGGCTTTTTTCTGCACAACCATAACCAACTTAATGAAACTTTAAAGTTTTTAAAACAGCAAAAGCAAAAAACCATTTTAATAGGCGTTACTTATGCCCTTTTAGATTTTGCAGAAAATTACCGGACTGATTTCCCCGAATTGATTGTAATGGAAACGGGCGGGATGAAAGGCATGCGCAAGGAAATGGTACGAGAAGAAATGCATCAAGTTTTAACAGCAGGATTTGGCGTACCAAAAATTCATTCGGAATATGGGATGACCGAACTGCTTTCACAAGCTTACTCTAAAGGTGACGGAATTTTTGAATGCCCGCCTTGGATGAGAGTGATTGTTCGGGATACTAACGATCCATTAAGCTTGTTAACTGCTGGAAAATCTGGAGGAATAAATGTTATCGACCTGGCGAATATGCACTCCTGCTCATTTATTGCAACGCAAGATTTGGGCAAAACCTACACAAACGGAAAATTTGAAGTTTTGGGAAGATTTGATGAAAGCGACATTAGGGGCTGTAATTTGATGGTTGTTTAAGCTTTTTATTGCAGTCTGTCGTCAAAGGAAAAACTAACCTTATCCAAAAATTTAAGCTTTTTAATATCCGGATGTAAAGGATTAGCAATATAATTAAAATCTCCTTGTACAATTGCTGAAGGGACTTTTAGCAACATCGATTTATTTTCTTTAAAAAACTGGTTTCCCAAAACCTGTGTGCGTTTTAAAAACGGATAGCTTTGCCATTTATCAGGCAATTCTTCCGCATTAAATTCAGTGAAAGCCACACTTGTTTCAAAAGTAGCCATACAAAAATTACGCGGAAGCAGGCCAGTTGGTAAATGTACTAATACTTCTAAAACGGCCAATGCTCTGGAGCTAGCAAAATAAATAGCAGGGACACCTTCAGAATTCCATCTTCCACCGTAGATTTTCGCACCTTCTCCGCTCAAATTACCAGCGAAATGGCAAGCTCCTAACCTGTATAATTCCATTTATGAAAATATGCCGTGTTCTATACGGCCAAGCTCAGTAAAAACTAAACTAAAACCTATGGAAGAATCTAATAAGGCAAAAGGCGCATTGTTTTTAAACACTATTGAGGGCGTTTTCATCCAGATTTTAAACTTATCTAATGAACCGAAAACCTCCTCTCCACGGGCGTATAAGCGGGCTAGTTCTATTGCTTTTTCAGAATATTCTGATTTTACAAAATCTGTATCGTTAAAACGCTGAAACGTTCTTTCATTGATGTGCATAATGCCCGCCAACTCTTGAATAGTTAAAGAGATTTTTTTAATTAAACCTAAAATTGCCTTTTTTGGAATGCCACGGCGAGTGAGTTCTAATAAATCAAAATCAGAAACTACATTTGATTTTAAATTTAAAGCGCCAATACCACCAAACAATAGTACCATTTGCTGAGCCACATCATAGAAATGAGTAGTATAAACCGCTAACGGTTCTTCAACAATATTTTTATTTATTTCAGACATATATACAAATATAATGAATATATGTCTGAAATTAAAATTTATTTTAATTTGATCAAAAAGTAGTTTTTCTTCCCTTTTTGAATCACTATAAATTGGTTATTAATTGGTTGCAATTCTTTTGAAGATAATTCTACACTGGTTAATTTCTCTCTGTTAATAGAAACTCCACCACCTAAAATCATTTTTTTAGCTTCCCCTTTTGACGGAAAAATACTTGTTTTATCCGCTAACAAAGTCGGCATATCAACCCCATTATCAAATTCAGTCTTTGAAACTTCAAATTGTGCAATTCCTTCAAAAACGTCCAAAATCTGTTGCTCATCCATAGATTTTAAGAAATCTAAAGAACCGTTTCCAAAAAGAAAATCTGTAGTACTCAAGGCTGTTTGTAGCGCATGAGCACCATGCACCCTTTCTGTCACATCTTTTGCCAAAGCTTTCTGCAAAACTCGCAGATGAGGTGCTTTTGCATGCTCATCAATTAAATTGCTTATTTCTTCTTGGTTTAAGAAGGTGAAAATTTTAATATAATTGGCGGCATCATCATCAGAAGAATTTAACCAAAACTGGTAAAACTGGTAAGGGCTAGTTCTTTTCGCATCCAACCAAACGTTTCCTCCTTCGGTTTTGCCAAATTTAGTTCCATCTGCTTTTTTAATCAGTGGAGATGTCAGCGCAAAAGCATGTCCGCCATCCTTTCTTCTGATAAATTCAGTGCCGGTAACAATGTTTCCCCATTGGTCAGATCCGCCCATCTGTAAAACACAGTTTTTGTTTTTCCACAAATAATAGAAATCATAACCTTGAATCAACTGGTAAGAAAACTCTGTAAAAGACATCCCTACTTCGCTATCCAAACGTTTTTTTACAGAATCTTTAGACATCATATAATTTACGGTAATATGCTTACCGGCGTCTCTAATGAAATCTAAAAAACTATAATTCTTGAACCAATCAAAATTGTTTACAATTTCTGCACTGTTTGCACCACAATTGAAATCCAAAAAACGTTCTAATTGGCTTTGTATTCCTTTTAAATTAAAGGCCAACGTGTCTTCAGACAGCAAATTTCTTTCCTGCGATTTCCCGGAAGGATCGCCCACCATACCGGTTGCGCCACCTACCAAGGCAAAAGGTTTGTGTCCGGCTTGCTGAAATCTAACCAAAGTTAAAATCTGCAACAAACTGCCTACATGCAACGAATCTGCAGTTGGATCAAAGCCAATGTAACCGCCAGTCATTCCTTTTAAAAGCTCTTCTTCGGTACCCGGGGTAATATCGTGGAGCAAACCTCGCCAACGTAAATCTTCAACAAAATTCATTTTCTGTTTATTTTAAAATTTGTTATTATCTTGGAAAAGCGCAAATATAGGATTTACAAGCGAATGGAACAGAGAACTCTTTCATCATCACTAATTTATTTGACACAATTATTTAAGGCATTTTACGCTTAAAAATTTGATATACCAATCTGAATCAACATTTTGCATATTGAAACGTTATACGTAATCACAGCATTGCTTTTATGAACTTTTTGTCGCATTACTATTTCGATAAAGATAAAGAAAACCCATACGAGGTTTTTGGAATGCTTTTGCCCGATTTATTAAAAAATGCTGATAAAAGTTGGACCATACATCCCGAAAAAAAAGAAGGAATATTTAATGAACAAACTGCACAAACCGCCATTTTAAAAGGTTGGAAAAGACATTTAGCAGTAGATGATTTTTTTCATAACTCGTTGTTTTTTAAACACCATCAACACCAGATAAAATTATCCCTTAGAAAAGCAATTACCGGCTCACAAGTAAAGCCGTTTTTCCTTGGGCATATCAGCTTAGAATTGCTGTTAGATAATCTTTTAATTGCAAACAACTTCATATCAATCAGCAAATTATACCATTTACTAGAACAAGTTGATGAAACGGAAATTAAACTTTTTTTACAGCTAAATGGCATAGCAGAACAAGATAAATTTATGCGATTTTTTAAGGGTTTTGTAAAAGATCAATATTTATACAACTATGCTGATGAAGCCAAAATCACTTATGCGCTAAAAAGGATTTGCATGCGTTTGTGGGACAACCCCTTTACACCTGAGCAAGAATTAGCAATAACAGAGCGTTTAGTTGCTTATAAAAAAGATTTACGTGAGGATTTTATAATTATCTTTGACCAAATTGATGCACAAATAAATTAATGATAAAGCACCTTTTCTCTTACTTTTTACTGAGTTTACCTTTATTTTTAAACGCACAAACCAGAAAATACTCCAATGAATTTTTACAGATTGGAGTTGGTTCCAGGGCATTTGGAATGGCAGGTTCTGTAGTTGCATCTACATCTGACGTAACTTCCGGCTATTGGAACCCGGCCGGATTGGTGAATATGAAAAGCCAATCACAAGCAAGTTTAATGCACTCAGAATATTTTTCGGGAATTGCAAAATATGATTATGCAGGTTTTTCCACCTTTGTTGCAGACAATACCGCTGTTGTTGGGGCTTCTTTAATTCGTTTTGGCGTAGATGATATCCCTGATACTTCTGAACTGATAGATGCAGATGGAAACATTAATTATGACCGTGTAAAATCATTTTCTGCCGCGGATTACGCATTTCTATTCAGTTATGCCCGTCGTCAAAAAAAAGATACGGAAAACGGATTGAGTTACGGAGCTAATGTAAAAGTTATCCATCGTACGGTTGGCGAGTATGGGAATTCTTGGGGTTTTGGTATTGATGTGGCTGCGCAGTACAAACTCAATAAATTTACTTTTGCTGCAGTTGGACGCGATATCACCACTACTTTTAACGCTTGGAGTTATAATCCGGATAAGTTTTCGAGTATTTATACTGCAACAGGAAATGATATTCCAAAAAACTCCACAGAAACCACACTTCCCCGGATAATTTTAGGAGCCGCTTACGAAACCAGTATCACAGAAAAAATTGGACTGCTTGCAGAGGCAGATTTAAATTTCACTACTGACGGAAAAAGAAATGTTCTAGTTTCTGCCAATCCTGTAAGTATTGACCCTACAATGGGTTTAGAAGCTGATTATAAAAAAACTATTTTCTTGCGGACAGGTGTGGGCAATATCCAAAAAACCACAGATTTTGACGGCACACAACAATACCAATTTCAGCCAAATTTAGGCTTGGGTATTAAAATCAAAAATTTCTCTATCGATTACGCACTCACCAATATTGGCAACCAAAGCGATGGCTTATACAGTAATGTATTTTCTATCAGGCTAGATTTTGATAAAAAATAATAAGCTATGCAACAGTTCATCACAGCAATTGGCTTAATGGCCGCTTGTTGTACCACCATATCATTTATCCCTCAGGCGCTAAAGATTATAAAAACAAAAAACACCAAGAGCATTTCGCTCTCGATGTATGTTTTATTTGTTTCTGGTGTAACTCTTTGGTTGATTTACGGTATTTCTATTAATGATTTACCGGTTGCTATCGCAAACGGTGTTACCTTGATTTTTGCGGGGAGTATTTTATACTTCAAAATAAAATATCCTTAAACAAATTCTTGCTTTTAACACAAACGGCAAATTAAGTTCCATTTACAGTTTTGCCATAAAAGGCTTAAACTTTGGCAACAACAATTTATCATATCCATAAACATCATTAGAACTGATTAACGTTCCATCGTCATTTGTCCATGCGGTATAGTAAGAAATAAACACCGGCATTGGGTCTTTAACCATTACCCATCTTGCTTCTACCTTTTCGCCTCGTGATGCAGCTTCTGTCTCTTTTACAATTTTATCGCTCTGCGATTTATTATTAAGCAGATCTGCTGCTAAATCCATTGGTTTTTCTACCCTTACACAACCGTGGCTTACAGCTCTCATATCTTGTGTAAACATTGCTTGCGCTGGCGTATCATGTAAGTATATGGCATAAGGATTTTGAAAGATAAATTTTATCTGACCCAGTGAATTATCTGCTCCTGGATTTTGCTTAAATGAATATTCAGAAATATTCACATTGTTCCAATCCACATCTGTAGAGTTTATAAGTTCTCCATTTTTATACGCAACCATGTTTTTTGATTCCAAATAATAAGGATCTTTTTTCAAATTGTCTAAAATCTCTGTACTTGCAATACTTTTAGGGATATTCCAAACCGGGTTTACTTGCATTCTGTCAATCATTCCACTTAAAATTGGAGTTTCATGTCCACCTGCTTCTCCAACACAAACTTTCATTTTCAAATCCGTTGTATTGTTATCAATCAGCCTTAATGTAAATTCCGGAATGTTAACTAAAAGGTATTTCCCTTTGTATTCTTTTATTGGCCAACGCAAACGCTCCATTGACAGGTAAATTTTCTGTCTGTCTGCTAAGCTTAGCTTTTTTGCATCATCAGACTTTCCATCATTAATCAACAAGTTCATTAAACGTTGGTAATAACCATTTTTTGGTTGTATATCTGATAAAAACTTACTGATATCAATTTGATCAAGTGCTTGTTGCGCTTCAATGATCTGCGGACGTTTTACATCAACATAATATCTGGCTAAGACTGTTTTTGGATTTACAGCGCCATACTTTAAAATCCCAGCGTAGTTAATTAATCCATCAGCACAGTAAAGTTCTAATTGAGCTAAAACTGGGTAGCTTTCCTCTACAGATTTAAATTTCTTGGTCTTTACTTCCGTTAGCAAATCTGAAATAATGCTGGCATGAAAGTAATCAGGATCAAGTCCGTGATATTTGGCATTTGATAAATATTGACTCAAGGTATCCAGTTCGCCGTTCACCAAAAAATCTCCCAATAAGGTTAAACCTTTATCTTCTTCTTTATAAATTTTACTGATCCAAATTGGATCATGCAGTTTGGGTTTTAACACCTTATACTGCTGTTTAAAAACTTCATTGTAGGCTGTAGTATCAAAATTTTTGTATTTTTTACTTTTAAAGGCTTTCGCCAAATCCCGTCCAAACTCTTCATGTCTGCCCTTAGAACAGGACACTACCATGAACAGAGAAGTAACAAATAATAGTAATAGTTGCTTAATTTTCATATAATAACATATTTAAACGGTGTTAAACAACTTTAATGCCTTTAATATAAAATTATAACCGATTGATTAGTTTATAATTCCGCTACGACGTGAATAAAATACCGTAAAACAATTGCTATTGGACATGTTTTAGCTTATAATTAGGTACGCAATTTGCCATAGCTTATTAAACTTATTATTATGATTATTCAAGTAAACACAGACAACCACATTGAAGGTAAAGAAGAGTTAAACCATTACATTACAAACCTTTTTAACGAGAAATTACAGCGTTTTGACAGCCAATTAACAAGAATTGAAGTTCACCTAAGTGATGAAAATGGCGGAGAAAAAAGTGGAGCCGATGATAAAAAATGCAATATTGAAGCTCGATTAGATAATTTAGATCCAATTTTTGCGAGTTCGCAGTCAGACGACATCTCTAAAGCGATACACGAATGTTTACAAAAAATAAAAAGAGGTATTGAACACCAGATAGATAAGGTGAAAAACTAATACAAAAAGGAGGTTCGCCTCCTTTTTATTTGTTAGCCCTTAATTGTCGAAATCCACAAATGTTAATAAAAAACCAATAACAGTAAGTTATCAGTAAATATATTCGTCCTTATATATGCCAATTTTACTAAGAATCAATCACAACAAAGCGGATGTTATTTTCCAAGTAATTACCGAAAAACCTTCTATGCAATCAAAGTTGGAGGTTTTTATGAGTGGCAAAACCTATATTTTCATCAAAACAGACAATAATTGGGCGCTAAGTGATACTCAGGATTTGAGTGATATCAACCCAACACTTATTGATGCTATTGCGAAAGCTTTATCGCTTCGTTTTCGTATAAGCAGTTCACAACATGTAAGTTAAACGTTTCTTACATCCCTTTAGTAAACGTTTAAAATTTGAACAGATTTATTATTGAGTTCAAAAGTATCGGCCACTTTCTTTTTCAACAGTAATTTTGCGAGCGGTGCAAATTCAGAAATCATAAAACAGGAATATTGATCTGTTTTAATCTCACCATAACTAACAGAAATAAAGAAAATTCCGATATTCGTCTCCACCAAGCTTCCTTTTTCTACGCTTGTAAATGTTTTATCGATATTAATTGCCTTAAGCGTGAAAATCTGTTGCGCATTTAATGCAATTTGTTGCTCAAGCCTATTAATTTCTTGTTGCATCATCTCTCGGCTTGTTTCGTATTTATCGCCCATGCTGCTTTTTGAATCGTTTGCAATACCAATTCTTAACTGTTCCACCTCTGTTTTCATTTCCAATCCTTTTGTGGTTAGGGCATCTAAACAAACATTAAATAAATCAATCTTTAACGCCGATAAATCAAAACTCTTCATTTGCTAAAAGTGCATAATTATTTTAAACTGATAAGCCTTAGAATCTTTTTAGATCGAGATAAAAGTGCCGGTGAACCCGAAATTAGCTTTTGTTCGAGGATAACCGTTAATTCTTCCAAAACCCAATAGTGGTAAGCCGAAAGCTGAAATATAATCTCCAAAGTATTCGCTTGTACAGCTACGGGAGTTTTCGAGTTTAAAAGCCATTCAAATGTTGCGGTTAACGATTCGTCAAAAATTGAAGGTTTCAGTTTCGCTTTACCCATAAATTTTTCTTCGGTGAGCTGTATCATGATTTTTGTAAAATTCCTTTGCACACTGCTGTTTTTTATTTTTGGATAGAGATTTAAAAAAGCCGGGAGTTGGCGCAGAAAAATTTGGTTATTAAGACCGAAAGCAAACTCTAGCACCCATGATGCCCTAAAAGCAATTTGCTGATTTTGATAATTACATAAATCGATGATATCGGTACATTTTATTTTTTTATCGGCAGTACCACAAGCCAAATCAAACATTCCATCAAAATCCAATCGATGTTGTAATTTTTGCTCAATTTGAAATTTATTCATTTGGTTTTGAAGATAATTATTGAAATATAAATTCAGATATATTTTTAAATTTCTTTTCAAAATTTTTAAAATAAAGCAACTTGATAAATCATTTTAATTGATATTAAGTAGTTTAGCGCTATGTATCAAAAAAAAATATCAATTCATTTGCACACTTAGCCAGATTATCTATCTTTGCACAACTTTACAAAACCACTAAGGCTTTATAAAGTACGATTCCGTAGCTCAGCTGGTAGAGCATTACACTTTTAATGTAGTGGTCCTGGGTTCGAATCCCAGCGGGATCACATTCGAAAACCGTCCGAAAGGATGGTTTTCTTTGTTTAAAGACCAATCTTGATTTCCTTTATTGTGATTAAAAATATCCTTAAAGAACTTTTAATACTTTTTCATCTGGATTTTACGCAAAACCTCAGATATGATAGATTGACCAGAGTTATTCTGAAAAAAGTACTCACCCGAAATTTCAATTGTATTGATGTGGGCTGTCATAAAGGTGAAATTTTGGATTTGATATTAAAATATGCTCCCGATGGCAAACATTATGCTTTTGAACCTATCCCCTATTTATTTCAATCTTTAAAAATTAAATATTTCGACAAAGCAACTTTATATCCCTTCGCCCTGTCTGACAGTAGTGGAAAAACTACCTTTCATCTGGTAAAAAATGCTCCCGCTTACAGTGGGATTAAAATCCGAAAATATGACATCGAAAACCCGGATATCGAAAAAATCAACGTTACCAAAGAAAGATTGGATGCTGTTGTCCCTGAAAATCAGAAAATAGATCTCATAAAAATTGATGTTGAGGGTGGCGAATTTGCGGTACTTAAAGGTGCTATCCATCTGTTGAAAAATCATAAACCCATTATTTTATTTGAATTTGGAAAAGGAGCAAGTGATTTTTATGGAACCACGCCTAGTGATATGTTTGAGTTTTTATCACTTGAATTCAAATACAAAATTTACACGCTAGAATATTTTTTGAACAAGCAGGAACCTACTAAAAAAGATGAATTCATAAATTACTTTGAAAATGGGACTGAATATTATTTTATTGCGATATAAGATTTTGATGCGATTGCAACCTTGGGGTACTCTTATTTCTATTTAATGGAAACAGAATCTCTAATTAAAACATCCGACCCTTCCACTAAAAATACGGAATTGGGTTTCTGACTATCTAAAAATGCGAAATTATCTCCATACAAATCTTTAAAATCAACATTGATGGCAAATTCATTTACGTGGTAAATTTTCCATCTCGGATGCTCCACATCGTACTCCAAACACTTGTTTTCCCCAGATTTGACGTAACCAAAATAATGTTCAGTTATAAACTCAGCTTCACTACCTGGAATTAATTCGATGGCCTTATCATTTGCTACAACAGATAGCTCATACCAGTTTTTCTTTTTCCAGTAATAGCTGATTTTTTCAGAATTATTATCTTTCTCCCAATTATGCTTTGTTTTTAAAACTTCATAATTTTCATAAAAAAGTGTATTTGCTACCAAGGCAATCATTGGCTTACTTACTATTTCAGAAATAAAAACAGCCCCTCGTTTCCAAACTTCGCCATCCTTATACTTAACATAAAACCTAAGATTGATCTCCTCAAAATTGACATGAAACGGAATTTTAAAACCCTTTAATTTAGTGTTTTGAAACATAAAGCCAATTAAGCTGACGTAATGGTTGCCATTAAAGGCGTCTAACTGCGTATGAGGTGGAAGGTATTTTTCTAAAATTTGTTTCGGGACAATATAATTGGCCATAATTAATTTACGCCATTCTGCAGTTAAAAATACTGGCTTTTTCATAATGAAAGAGCAATTGAGAAGATGTTTTGTTTTAAAATTTAAGACGTTGATAGCGAAAGTTAAATTATATTTTTGAACCGAATTTAACCAAACTACTAATCATCTAAGTCCCGCTTTAATTTGGCGTAATAAGGCTAAGTTTTGCGCTACTTCAGTTTTAGACTTCACTTCAGCTCAAATAATGGAATTATCTTTATTTTATTAATCTCGATCAGGGTCAAGGCAAATTCGATTTTTTCTTTTAGAGAAACAGACTTGTTTCGGCCGTCATAAAGTATGTAATCCAATACATTTGATGGTTTGTCTAAAGCAAAATAAGTTTAATAAGCATGCGCCTGAACAGAATTTAAGATGTTTTTGAAAAGATGCGGATCTCGTTTTGATTCAAGCGATTATAGCTGAAGGGTATTTATTTTATCTTCTAACTGGCTCAGTTTGACTTCGGCACCAGCTTTTTTTATTCTGCTTTTATACGCTTAAGTACGAGATAGCAAATTAAAAAGTTAAGTATTAACCCAATTGCTGGGATAAGATAGAAAATAGATATGTTGCCATTTGTATATATTGCCGAAATCCAAAGTTAACATTCTGGTTGTTTCGATGACAAAATCGCCTATTTTAGCAAAGGTTTGACTTAAAAAAAACATCCTTTTTAGCTTTAAATTTAAAAAGCATCGGGTTAAGTTATAGCTGCTTAATTTATTTTAAATCTTAACACAATAAAAATTAGGTGTTATTATCTTTGCACAAGAATTATATTATTCAGCCGTCCAGGATGTTTTTAAATCTTTTTCATCAAAATACTTTAATCTTTAACAGACAACAAACTTATGCCGTTTTAGCAACAGGTGGAGTTGTTGGTTTTCTTTCTGGTCTTTTAGGTAAAGGTGGCAGTGCCATTGCAACTCCTGCACTTCAGGTATTTGCTGGAATTCCCTCTTATACTGCATTGTCATCTCCGTTGCCATCCACTTTACCAACCACACTTTCTGCTTGCTTTGCCTACAAAGATCATAACCTCATTGATTTTAAAGTTGCCTATAAAAGTATTCTTTTCGGTATTCCGGCTACATTAATTGGTTCTTACTTTACCAGCCAGCTTAACGGAGAAATACTTATGGTTTTAACGGCTTTATTTATTTTAGGATTAGGATTTTCGTTCCTACTATTTTCTATGCCCGCAAAAGTTGATTTAGAACCTAATATTCCTAATTATAAAATTTCGGTCGTTGCTATTGGGGTAGGTTTTCTTGCAGGTTTGCTGGCTAATAGTGGCGGTGTGCTATTTGGTCCATTGTTTATTAGGGTGTTGAAGATGCCTACCAAACGGGCATTAGCAACCAGTTTAATAGTGGCCGCGGGTTTGGCAATTCCGGGTACCATTGCACATTGGTATCTTGGGCACATCAACTGGTACATTGTTTTGCTTTTGTCAATAACTTCTATTCCATGCTCCTATCTTGGGGCTAAAACTGCATTAAAAGTAAAGACAGCGATTATAGAAAATATATTTGCAATGATGTTAATTGCATTTGGTTTATTTGACCTGTTTTATACCATTTGGAACTGGTAGTAAAAAACGGTTAGAAAAAAACAAATGCCATCCAAAATAGGTAAACCATGTTAATTTAAACACCGGAACTTAAATAAATCATCTAGAACGGATCAGTAGCAGGAGTTACGTTTCAGCGTTATTAATTGGCAAAACCTTTAACGCTTAAAATTGCTGAAGTTTTGCATCAAAAATTGGGATACTGGCTGAATTCTTTTTGGCCTGAATTAAATTTTCATTAAAGTCCATAATCCCCGTGTCCTCACAAACCAAAATTTAAATCTAATTCCCCTAAAATACCTTTAATTCTAATTATGGATATTTTTAAAACGCAAAGAAATTCCATCATATTGCTAGTTTTATCAAACTGGACAAGATGATTTTGGATTTCTAACTCATATTTCGGAAGTACTTTAGTTTGCTAATAGAATTTTGGTCTGTGAGTACATAAATCGGGTGTAGAGAAGTAACTTTTTAATGAGGCATCACATCGTAAAACAAAGAATTATTAAACAAGATTTAAACAGTTGTTAACTTAGAATTTACATTACTTCTTTACTTTAACCAAAATTTTTAGAAGTGAAAAAAAATCACATTTTATTTTTAGTTATCATTGTTGCATTCTGCCGTTGTCAAAAATCTTCTACCCCGCCAGTATCTCCTTGCAACGCAGGCACTAGTTATTCTGCCACTGTAAGACCGATATTAATCACTAATTGTGCTAAATCAGATTGCCATGATGGGAATTATTTGCCCTCGTTAGCAGATTATAACATTGCACATGATGGAGCTACTCAAATAAAATCAGATATAAATAGTGGGAGAATGCCAAAAGGGTCAACCTTAAAAGTTGAGGACAAGGCGGCTATTCTATGTTGGATAGATAACGGTTCGAAAAATAATTAAGATCAATGATTAGCTTTCGAAAAAAATCTATCTATCCGTATTCTATTAAGCACAGGGGTACTTTGGAATAAATAATGAAAAAGAGTTTTAACTCTATCCATAAAAAAACCGTTCAAATGAATTTGAACGGCTTATCATCGATCAAAAAAACTGAAGCTTAAAAACAATATTTATTCGCTTCTATCAATTGTTTGGCGACGCGTTGTCTGGCATCTTTAATGTTAAATGGTGCAACTTTTGTAAATCGGCGTAATCCCATTAACATCATATTCAGTTCATCACCTTCGGCAAAAGAATTTAATGCTTCTTTGCCTGCCATGTAAGTTCTATCAACGGCTTCTTGCAAGTAAATTCGCATCATATCCAGCTGGCCTTTACATGCTTCCTCGCCTCGCATAGAAACTAATTTTTCGACCCTTAAAATTGTTGATTCTGCAACATAAACAACGCCTATAATATCGGCAATGTTCATTAAAATTTCCTGCTCTTTAGAAAGGCTCATCATCAGTTTTTGAACCGCAGAACCTGCAATCATTAAACCTGCTTTCTTTAAATTTTTAAGTGTTTTTTTCTCTACGGCAAACAAAGAATCATCCTCATCTCCAAACTCCGGGATCGACATTAATTCGCCCGCCACAGCTGTAGCCGGAGTCATTAAATCTAACTCTCCTTTTAACGCTCTTTTCAAAAGCATATCTACAATTAACAGGCGGTTGATCTCATTGGTTCCTTCAAAGATACGGTTGATACGGCTATCGCGATAAGCTCTGTCCATCGGCGCATCCGCAGAAAATCCCATCCCACCGTAAACCTGTACGCCTTCATCAACTATATAATCTAAAACTTCTGAACCCCAAACTTTAATAATTGCACATTCCACGGCAAATAGTTCGGTAGATTTCAGCTTTGCTTTTCCACTGTCCATTCCGTTTGCTACGAGTTGTTCGTAAGCATCATCGATGTTTTGCCCGGCCCGATAAGCCGCACTTTCTACAGCAAAGTTACGAGTAGCCATTTCGGCCAGTTTATAACGGATTGCGCCAAATTTGGAAATATTGAGTCCGAACTGAACCCTTTCGTTTGAATAGTTAATCGCTTGGTCCAAAACTTTACGCGAAGATCCAATGGCGGCGGCGCCGAGTTTAATTCGCCCGATGTTTAAAATGTTAACCGCAATTTTAAATCCGTTCTCTCTTTCGGAAAGTAAATTTTCTTTTGGAACGGGACAATCGCTAAAAAAAATCTGACGGGTTGATGAACCTTTGATTCCCATTTTATGCTCTTCGGGGTTCATGGTGATACCACCAAATGCTTTCTCCACAATAAATGCAGAAAGGTTTTTGTCGTCATCAATCTTAGCGAAAACAATAAAAATATCAGCAAAACCGCCATTAGTGATCCACATTTTTTGGCCGTTGATGATGTAATGCGTTGCTTCGGCGTTTAAAACTGCTTTGGTTTTACCAGAATTTGCGTCCGATCCGGCATTAGGTTCGGTTAAACAGTAAGAAGCTTTCCACTCGCCAGACGCTAATTTCGGAATATATTTATCTTTTTGTTCTTTGTTACCGTAATACAAAATCGGCAATGTTCCGATCCCGGTATGTGCCGAAAGTGCAACCGCAAACGAATGTCCAGCACCTATGGCATCTGTAACCAGCATAGACGTATTGAAGTTTTTTCCGAAGCCTCCATATTCTTCAGGGATAGAAACCGCCAATAAACCAAGTTCTCCGGCTTTATCCATCAGAGATTCCATTAAGCCTTCTTCCTGCTTGTCTATCCGATCTAGATTAGGGGTGACTTCAGCGGCTAAAAAATCTTCACAAGTTTTCTTAATCATTAAAGCTTCTTCATCAAATTCTTCAGGGATGAACACATCCTGATAGCTAGTTTCGGAGATGATGAATTCTCCGCCTTTTGTTGATTGCTTTTCCATTTTTAAAAGTATTGAGTAGAGCGTATTGAGTATTGAGATGACTAACTTTCTCTAAGTTCTCAATACTCATATCTCACTATAATTTATTTACTTAATGATAATTGAAGTTTATAATTCATTTTTTGGATTTCATCAATGCTTTCTAAAATCTCATTAATCGATTTCGAATCGATAAAATTCAATTTATTCGCTATGATGAGTTGAGTTTGAAGTTCGTATACGGAACCATTTGCGATTCCAAGAAACTGTTTAAATTCACCTTTTGTATTTCTTCCTGCCCCTTCCGAAATATTCGACGAAATAGAAACAGCACACCTTCTAACTTGAGAAGTCAACCCAAATCTTTCATCGGGAGGGAATTTCGAAGATAATTCATAAACCTGAACTGCCAAATCCATCGACTTAGTCCAGATTTTTAATTCTTTGACGTTATGCATTCTATCTAATCAATTCTAAAAGTTCTCAATACACAATACTCATATCGCAATACTAAAACATCTCAAATATCCCAGCCGCACCTTGCCCGCTTCCTACGCACATGGTTACCATTCCGTATTTTTGGTTTCTTCTTTTTAATTCGTTAAAGATTTGTACAGACAGTTTTGCTCCGGTACAGCCCAATGGGTGACCTAATGCAATTGCGCCTCCGTTTACATTTACTTTTTCTTGGTTTAAACCTAGAGTTCTGATGACTGCTAAAGACTGAGAAGCAAAAGCTTCATTTAACTCTATCAAATCAATCTGTTCCAGTTTCATATCAGCTTGTTTCAAAGCCCTTGGAATTGCTTCAATGGGACCAATTCCCATGATTCTTGGTGGAACTCCCGCTACCGAATAGCTTATTAAACGAGCAATTGGTTCCACATTTAATTGTTTCAGCATTTTTTCAGAAACTACTAAAACAAAGGCAGCACCGTCTGAAGTTTGGGAAGAATTTCCTGCCGTGACGGAACCACCCGCCGCAAAAACAGGTTTCAATTTGGCTAAAGCCGAAAGCGAAGTGTCAGCTCTTGGCCCTTCATCGGTATCTACCACGTATTCACGAGTTTTCTTCTTCATGTTGGCATCCAAATAATTTTCCTTTACCGTGATGGGTAAAAGTCCGTCTTTCAGATGTCCGTTTTTAATGGCTTCAATTGCTTTTTGGTGGGATTTCAACGAAAATTCGTCCTGATCTTCACGGCTTACATTGTATTCTTTAGCCACCGCCTCGGCAGTTAGTCCCATGCCCCAGTACCAATCTGGGTTTTTCATGGCGACTTCTGGGTTTGGCACTACTTTCCATCCACCGAAAGGCATTCCGCTCATTACTTCCACGCCTCCGGCAACAATACAATCTGCCATTCCAGCTTTGATTTTTGCAACTGCCGTTGCAATGGTTTCCAACCCTGAGGCGCAATAACGGTTGATGGTTACTCCCGGAACTTTATCGGTATCCAAAGCCATCAGCGAAATCACTCTGCCAATGTTTAAACCTTGTTCAGCCTCTGGCGTGGCATTTCCTACGATGACATCATCGATTTGGGTTTTGTCGAGGTTTGGGACTGAGGCAACCAATTCTCTGATTACTTCTGCCGCTAAATCGTCTGCCCGTGTAAAACGAAATACTCCGCGAGGAGCTTTTCCAACTGCTGTTCTGTATCCTGCTATGATGTATGCTTCCATGCTATGTTTTTGTTTAAGGATGAAGGAGTAAGGAACAAAGACACTCACCAATCGTCCATTAACTTCTCTGTTCTTTGTTCCTTATTCTTTGTCTTTATTCTTTGTTCCTTATTCTTTGTTCAAACTGCTAATTCCTCAATGGTTTCCCCTTAGTAATAATGCTCTGAATTCTTTCCAAGGTCTTTTTCTCTCCGCACAAACTCAAAAATGCTTCTCTTTCTAAATCCAATAAATATTGCTCGGTGACTAGAGTTGGTGCAGATAGATCGCCTCCGCACATTACATAGCCTAATTTTTGGGAGATTTTTTGATCATAGTCTGAAATGTAATTTCCAGACCGCATGCTATTTGCTCCGGCGTAAACCATTCCCAATCCATATTTACCGAGAACTTTAATATCGCTTCTACGCACTGGTTGGGTATATCCGGCATTGGCTAATTCTAAAGCTTTTTCTTTAGCATCAGCAATGAGTCTGCTTCTGTTCATGGAAATAGAGAATTTATCTTTCAATAAATAGCCTAAATCATAAGCTTCTAAAGCTGAGGTGGAAACTTTAGCCATTGCAATGGTCAGGAATTTTTCTTTTAGAGTGTTTTGTTCAATCTGTTCGGCATGGAACTCATCAGAAGCCCTCAAAGTCATTTCTTTTGTTCCGCCACCGCCAGGAATCAATCCTACGCCAAACTCCACCAAACCCATATAAGTTTCAGCATTTAACTGAACGTGATCTGCATGTAAGGCAAATTCACAGCCACCGCCCAAAGTTAAGTTATGTGGCGCAACCACTACTGGAATAGAAGAATAACGCAATCGCATGGACGTATTCTGGAACATTTTAATGGCCATGTTCACTTCGTCCCACTCCTGCTCTACCGCCATCATAAAAATCATCCCTACGTTTGCTCCAGCAGAGAAATTAGCACCGTCGTTACCTATGACTAAACCTCTATAATCTTTCTCGGCAATGTCAATCGCTTTGTTAATTCCTGCTAAAACTTCACCCCCAATGGTGTTCATTTTGGTGTGGAATTCTAAGTTTAAAATGCCATCGCCTAAATCTGTCAGGGTAGTTCCGGCATTTTTCCAGATGGTTTTTGTAGCTCTGATGTTATCTAACACAATAAACGCATCCTGACCTGGAATTGCTTTATAGGATTTTGTTAGGATATCGTAATAGGTTTTGTTACCGTTTTCTATTTTGTAGAATGACGTATTTCCGGCTTCCAACATTTCGCTTACCCATTTTGCTGGAGTTTTGCCGTTGGCTTTCATCATCTCCACGCCTTCTTTTACACCTAAAGCATCCCAAACTTCAAACGGACCTAGCTCCCAGCCAAAACCGGCCCGCATAGCATCATCAATACGGTAAGTTTCATCAGAAATTTCTGGAATCCGGTTAGAAACGTATTCAAACAATCCTGAAAAAGAAATTCTGAAAAACTCTGCTGCTTTATCTTTTCCGGCAGCGTAAACTTTCATTCGCTCACGCAAATTTTCTATAGGTTTTGTAGCATCTAACGTAGCTGATTTCACCTTGTTTTGCGGGCGGTATTCCAAAGTTTTTAAGTCTAAAGCTAAAATCTCTGCTTTGCCGTCTTTATCTTTTGTTTTTTTGTAGAAACCCTGACCAGTTTTATCGCCCAACCATTTGTTTTCCTGCATTTTCTTTACGTAATCAGGCAAAACAAAAACTTCTTTCTGTTCGTCGTTAGGCGCATTTTCAGACAAACCGTTGGCCACGTTAATCATGGTATCCAAGCCAACCACATCCGTAGTACGGAAAGTAGCAGATTTCGGTCGCCCCAAAGCTGGACCGGTAAATTTGTCCACTTCCTCAACCGTTAAGTCCATTTTTTCTACCAAATGCAATAGCGCCATGATAGAATAAACGCCTACTCTGTTTGCGATAAAAGCAGGAGTATCTTTACATAAAACAGTGGTTTTACCCAAAAATTTATCGCCATAATGCATCAAAAAATCAATAACTTCTTTGTCGGTATCGGGAGTTGGGATAATTTCCAATAAACTTAAATAACGTGGCGGATTAAAAAAGTGTGTTCCACAGAAATTCTTTTTAAAATCCTCGGAACGCCCTTCGGCCATTAAATGGATAGGGATTCCGGAGGTATTGGAAGTAATTAAAGTTCCGGGCTTTCTAAACTGCTCTACCTGGTCATAAACTATTTTTTTGATTTTAAGGTTTTCAACCACTACTTCAATTGTCCAATCGCAAGTGGAAATAGCCGCAATGTTGTCCTCAAAGTTTCCGGTTTTAATTTTATTTAAAACCGCTTTGTTATAAACAGGCGAAGGGTTAGATTTTGCCGCAAAAGCCAAAGCATCATTAACAATTCTGTTGCGCACAAGCGGGCTTTCTAAGGTTAAGCCTTTAGCCTGTTCCTTATCGTTTAGTTCTTTGGGAACAATATCCAAAAGCAAAACTTCTACTCCAATATTAGCAAAGTGGCAAGCTATCCGCGAACCCATAATTCCGGACCCTAGTACTGCTACTTTTTTGATTGATCTCTTCATAAAAATTAAAATATCAAGGTTTGTAATTGGTGGTTAGCTCGTTAATCAGTTTTAAAGAATTAACCAATTGTTCTTTTTCGGTATCTGCTAAATTTTCTTGTAAATAGTCGTTAAACTTTTTAACCACAACTCTTGCAAGGTGTCTTTTTTCTTTACCAAGGTTTGTGAGATACAGCTTAACCGACCGTTTATCGGTTAAATGGCTCTCTCGATATATTAAACCGATTTTCTCTAAGTTGTTCAGCATCCGACTCAAACTTGTGGACTTTAAGCCTAATAAAGTTGCCATTTCCGTAACGGTTGTGCCGTTATCCTCATCTATATTCATCAACAGATAACCTATCGATTGTGTAATGCCAAATTCAGACGCCAATTGATTGTACCTGTTTGCAATATTTTGCCAAGTTACTTTTAAGTGATAATCAATGGTTTCCTGATGCTTCATTAATTTATAATTTTAAAAATTGAAAAAGGGTAAATATTCTTTGTTCTTTATTTTTAATTTAGTCGGAAACCAAATATAAACATCTTTAATTTATTATGCAAGCATAATAAATTAAGAAAATCAATATTTTTAAATGGCTTTTGGTGTAATTATTGCTAAATGAGTTCATTAATTTAAAAGACTAAGCGGATTGGATTTACAAATACAAGATTTTAAATGATTCTAATAGTTGATGACAAGCAAGAGAATATATACTCTTTAAAAAAACTACTAGAATCAAAAGGGTTTAATGTAGATACGGCACTTTCTGGCGAAGAATGTCTTAAAAAAGTGCTCAACACCGATTATGCGCTGATTATTTTAGACGTTCAAATGCCGTTAATGGATGGTTTTGAAGTGGCTGAAACTTTAAGTGGTTTTAACAAAACAAAAGATATACCCATTATATTTTTATCTGCGGTTAACACCAACAACCAGTTCATTAACAAAGGTTACGAATCTGGAGGAATAGATTACGTAGTAAAACCCTTTGATCCCGAGATTTTGTTGTTAAA
Organism: uncultured Pedobacter sp.; assembly: GCF_946480185.1. Next base: position 316,938 of record NZ_CAMLIG010000001.1, read on the forward strand.
AGTGAACAACTTTGTAAAACTTTATAAACAGACTAAAGAATTACAAGACACCCAACATGCTTTACGAGCAGAGATAGATATCAGAAGAAAAGTACAGGCAGAGCTTAAAGAAAGAGTAGAGGAATTACAAAACACCTTGGAGGCACTTCCTTTAATTACTTTTACAGCGAATGAAGAAGGAAGAATAGAGTTTGTTAATCATAATTGGTTTAAATACAGCCTAACTGCTGATCAATTTCCACAGACTTTTAACGATGAAATAGACATTAGTAAAGAATGGAAAAAGGTAATTCCAAAGAAAGAAAGTTTAGAGTTAGAAGTTCGCATTAGAGAATTAGACAGTCAGTTTTACAGATACCATCTTTTACGAATTGTGCCTATTTTAGAAAATCAAAAAGTATTAAAATGGATAGGTACTTTTACCGATATTGAGGACCAGAAACAAATCGAAAAAAAGAAAGACGAGTTTTTAAGTATCACTAGCCACGAGTTAAAAACGCCACTAACCAGCGTAAAGGCCTATATTCAATTGCTTTCCCGGTCACTTAAAGATCACGAATCTGCACAGGTGAAAAGTTACATAGAAAAAGCACAATTACAAGTTGGCAAACTTAACGAGCTGATATCAGATTTATTGGATGTTTCTAAAATTGAGAGCGGTGAGCTAAAGCTCAACAAACAACCTTTTGATGCAAAAAATTTGATTAATGTGGCTTTAGAAACCATACAGCAAACTCACGAGGATTTTGATATAGAAGTTATAGGAAACGAAACTTCAATAACAATTAACGCTGATGAAAGCAGAATAGAACAAGTATTAATAAATTACTTGACAAATGCGTTAAAATATTCCATAAACCAAAAAAAAGTTAAAATCAGCAGAGAGGTTTTAGATGGTAACTTAATTATCAGAGTTAAAGACAACGGCATTGGTATTCCTGCCGAAAAACAGCGTTTAATATTCTCAAAATTTTACCGAGTGGAAGAGTCGTCTTTAAAGTTTCAGGGCTTAGGAATTGGGCTTTACATTTGTGCTGAAATTATTAAAAGACATAATGGCGAGTTGGGAGTTAGTAGCTCAACAGACAGTGGGTCAGAATTTTATTTTTCAATTCCAATCAATTTATAATTACATCTTCTAAAAATATGGCAAGTAAATTTATTAGAAATCTACAAATAGGTTTTGCGGTATCTTTCCTCATACTTATTTTAAGCTCCACAGCATCTTATATATCTATTAATAACTTGGTAGATAACCAGGGATGGGTTAAACATTCACTTAAAGTTTTAAAAACTTTAGACGATGTACATTTAAATCTTAAAGATAAGGTAATAGGAATGCGAGGATTTCTGTTGACCAAAGACTATAAATACGTACAACCATATTATACCAGTAAGCTTACCCAAGACTCTTTGCTTAGTTCTTTGGGTTCTCAGTTATCCGACAATCGTGATCAAATAGCGAACTTAAAGCTACTCTCGATCCAATTTTCAGATTATGATGCGGTTTTGGATGGATTGATTAGTCAAACCAAAGCCAATAAAGAAAACAGCGCTTCCCAAATTGATCTTGGCCGTGAATTATGGGAACGTGTGCAAGGTCAAATCATAAAAATGAAAGCCATAGAGCGACATTTACTTGAGGACAGAATTGCTGCAAGTAAAAGATCTTCTACCCTTACTCCTATTTTGCTATTTTTTTCAGCATTGTTCTCATTAATCATTACCCTTGTATTCTACATCAGAATTAAAAACGACTTTGCAGAACGAGAAAAGTTAAAAGCCAGTTTAATCAGTAAAGACAAGGATACCAGTGGTAGTATATTAAAAATTGAAGAAATTGCGCATGAAATTTCTTTAGGGAATTATAGTACACGCATAGAAAGTGAGAACCTAGGAATATTAAGCAAGCTAAGTGAGTCATTAAATAATATGGCAACATCCTTAGAAACATCATTTAATAAGTTGAATGATAACGAATGGCTACAGAAAGGACTAGCAGATTTAAATGAAAGATTAGTTGGCAATAAAACCGTAGATGTTATTTGTGAAGAAACCATCAATCACATGATAACTTATGGCCAATGTGTAAATGGCGCTATTTATCTTTATGAAGATGGCAAGCTTGTTCTGAAAAAAGCATACGCACATGAAGCCTTTATGAAACCTTATTTTGAAGAAGGTGAAGGCTTGGTTGGCCAAGTTTTTAAGGATATGAAACCAAAGGTGGTGAGCACTTTGGAAGATAATTTTGTAACCACCATAGCTAATGGCACAATCAAACTCACTAACTTATTGCTTTGCCCAATTATGCAGGACAATACACCTATTGGAGTGGTGGAATTAGGTTGCAATGATGCCTTTGCGGAAATTGATTTGATCTTCCACTCCCGGGTAGCTGAAAACGTGGGAATCGCGATTAGTAGTGCAAAATCCCGTAGACATATCCAAAATTTATTGGAGGAAACACAAACGCAAACAGAAGAGCTACAATCTCAACAGAGTGAGTTGGAGAACTTAAACTCGGAACTGGAAGCTCAAACCCAAAAACTGCAGGCTTCTGAAGAGGAATTAAGAGTTCAACAGGAAGAATTGATACAATCAAACAAAGAGCTTGAAGAACGTTCGGCTCAGTTAGAAGAAAAAAACGCTGAAATTATAGAACGAAATATAGAAATACAACAAAAAGCCGAGGAATTGGCTTTAAGTACCAAATACAAATCGGAATTTTTGGCTAACATGTCTCATGAGTTGCGTACGCCTTTAAATTCGATATTGTTACTATCACGGTTAACCGCTGAAAATCCGGAAGGAAACTTAAACGAAGAACAAATTGAATCAGCAAAAGTGATTCAAAGTTCTGGAAATGGTTTGTTGACTTTAATTGATGAGATTCTGGATTTGTCGAAAATCGAATCAGGTAAAATGGATGTTCATATAGAATCTACGCCGATAAACACCATAACCACTGAGCTAAAAAATCTTTTCGTACCAACAGCAAAAAATAAAAACATTGAATTCAATATTAACGTGAACACTGCGCTTACAGAAATTGACACAGATTTTCTGAGGTTGGGGCAAATACTTAAAAACCTAATTTCTAACGCCATAAAATTCACAGAAAAAGGCTTTGTAAACTTAACTATCGAAGACAAAAACAAGAAAATAATTTTTAAAGTAACCGATACCGGCATTGGTATAGCAGAAGATAAACAAAGAATCATATTTGAGGCATTTCAACAAGCAGACGGAACCACAAGAAGACGTTTTGGAGGTACAGGCTTGGGTTTATCAATTAGCAGAGAACTGGTTAAGCTTTTAGGAGGAACAATATCTGTGGAAAGTAACCCCGGAAAAGGAAGCTGTTTTACCGCTATTTTTCCTTTAGAGAAAGAAGAGATTATAGTAGAGGAGATAAAGCCAAATGTGTTTGAAAATTCTTTTGAGAAACAGCGGAAACTGGTTGACAATAATTATGTAATTGACGTAATCCCTAAAGAAATAGAAGACGATAGAGCTTCTATTAAAGACGGTGATAGTGTTATTTTAATAGTAGAAGACGACACCCTTTTTGCCAAAACATTACTTACATACGCCAGAAAAAACAACTATAAAGGTATTGCTATAGTTCGTGGCGATTTAGTATTGCAAGTTGCTTTACAGTACAAGCCCAAAGCCATATTATTAGACATACAACTTCCAGTAATGGATGGCTGGATGGTAATGGACCAGTTAAAAACTCATTCACAAACCAAACATATCCCGGTACATATCATGTCTTCTTTGCAGGCCAGAAAAGAAAGCCTGTTAAAAGGAGCGGTAGATTTCATCAACAAGCCTTTCGCTATTTCGCAAATGGCAGAGGTATTTAAAAAGATTGAAGAAGCGCTAAACAAAGGACCCCGGAAAGTATTGATCATTGAAGAAAACAACAAACACGCAAATGCACTTTCCTATTTCTTGGGTAATTTTGATATTACTACCGAGATAAAAAATACAATAATTGAAAGTGCCGCCGCTCTTCAAGAAAAAGATGTGGACTGTGTGATTTTGGATATGGGCGTTCCGTACGAAACAGCTTACGAAACGTTAGAAACTATTAAGAAAAATCCGGGCTTAGAAAATTTACCGATCATTATTTTTACAGGCAAAAACATCTCGAAAGTTGAAGAGCTGAAAATCAAAAAATACGCCGACTCTATCATCGTTAAAACCGCTCATTCTTACCAAAGAGTACTAGACGAGGTTGGACTTTTTCTGCATTTGATTGATGAAGGCAAAACGCCCCAAAAAGAAAGCTCTATCATTAAATTAGGAACACTAACCGAGGTGATCAAAAATAAAACTGTATTAGTTGCCGATGATGATGTTAGAAATATTTTCTCGCTCTCAAAAGCACTGGAAAAACATGGCATGAAAGTTATTAGTGCTATTGACGGTAAACAGGCAATTAAAAAACTGGAAGAACATCCGGAAATTGACATTATTTTAATGGACATCATGATGCCTGAAATGGATGGTTATGAAACCATAAGCGCCATTAGGGAAAATCCAAAATATAAAAATCTACCAATTTTTGCTGTTACCGCAAAGGCGATGATTGGCGATAGAGAAAAGTGTATTAAGGTTGGCGCATCGGATTATATATCAAAGCCAGTGGATATCGACCAATTATTGTCTTTACTAAGAGTGTGGTTATATAAAGGCTAGAATTCTTTATGCAGAAAAAAGAAATATTAATAATAGATGATGATTATAGAAACATTTTTGCGTTGAAAATGGTTCTAAAAGCAAAAAAATATCAGTGTCAAACTGCTACGGGCTTTAAAGAAGCACAAAATGTTTTAAAAACAAACACAAATGTTGGACTGATTTTGATGGATATGATGATGCCGGAAGTTGACGGCTACGAAGCTATTGAAATTTTAAAGCAACAAGGAAATAAGTTACCTATAATTGCAATTACCGCACAGGCAATGAGTGGCGACAAGGAAAAATGTATAGCTGCAGGTGCAGACGGATACGTATCCAAACCAGTAAATATTGACCACGTGATGGTTTATATCGAAAAATACTTATAAAACAATGTTTGGCTATAACTTGGTAGGAGATGATGATTTAGATTTACTACTGAACAATGTAGCCGATAAATATGGGTATGACTTTACAGAATACAGTAAAGCATCTATAATTCGCAGAATAAATCGACTTTGTACTTTAGATAAGTTTGCCAGCTTTGCCGAACTACGTTATAAAGTTTTAAACGATGAAAGCTATTTTGGACGATTTGTTGAGGAAATAACTGTAAATGTGACTGAGATGTTTAGAGACAGGCATTTCTATCAGACATTAAGAGAGCAAATTATACCCCAATTAGGCGTTCACTCACATATAAAAATTTGGTTGGCAGGTTGTTCTACTGGAGAGGAAGTTTATTCTTTATCTATTTTATTACACGAGGCTAACTTGGCACACAAATCCATGATTTATGCTACGGATATTAATCCAAGTGTTTTGGAAACGGCAAAAAATGGCATATATGCTATTGGATTAATGCGAAATTACTCTGAAAATTACATAAACAGTGGCGGAACCGCTAATTTCAGCAACTACTATACAGCAAACTATGATCATGTAAGATTTATAGATCGGCTAAGAGAGCGTGTAATTTTTGCAACGCATAACTTAGTTTCTGACAGCTCATTCAACGAATTTCAATTGATACTTTGCCGTAATGTTCTAATTTATTTTGATAAAAATCTACAAGAAAAAGTTTTTCAATTATTTGATTCTAGCTTAGAAAGTTTGGGTTATTTAGCCTTAGGATCGAAAGAAACTATTAGATTTTCTCATTTAGAGGGACGCTACCAACAAATCGAAAAAGAAAAGATATGGAGAAAAGTGACCTGAAAAATCAAGTAGAATTATTAGTTATTGGCGGATCTGCAGGGTCTTTCAATGTTCTTTTAGAAATTATTCCTAGAATCAAAACACCTATAAACTTTGCTATTGTAATTGTTTTACACCGTAAAAGTGGATTAAATTCAAGCATTAGCGAAGTTTTTAAACTGAGAACTACCCTCAACGTTTTTGAGTGCGAAGATAAGGACCCAATTGTTGCTGGAAATATCTATTTCGCTCCTGCTGATTATCATTTATTGATTGAAAAAGACCATACATTTTCTTTGGATTATTCTGAAAAACTGAACTACTCCAGACCAGCTATTGACATTACTTTAAAAGTTGCAGCAGATTTATATCAAGAAAAAATAGGCGCTATACTACTTTCTGGCGCTAATTCAGATGGCGCCGAAGGAATATTTTACGTTCATAAAAAAAATGGAACAACAATTGTACAAGATCCAGTTAGTGCAGAAATAGACACAATGCCCAAAGAAGCACTTAAATTATTTAAACCAGATTTTGTAGCCGATATTGATGAAATTGTAAATCTTATCAATAGCCTTTAACCCATTTTAATTGAAAAAAACAATACTCATTTTTGATGACGATACTAATATTTTAGAGTTGTGTTCTATAATTTTAACAGAATGTGGATATGAAGTTGCCACATCAGAAACTTCGCATGATATTATCGAAAAAGTTGAAGAAACCAATCCTGATGCGATTTTGATGGATAATTGGATACCAGATATCGGCGGAATTGAAGCAACTAGAATTCTGAAAAAACATCCGAAATTTAATCACATACCCGTAATTTATTTTTCAGCGAATAACGATATTAAAAGCCTAGCAGAAAAAGCCGGCGCAGATGCACATTTGGCCAAGCCTTTTGATTTGGATGAGCTAGAGAAATTAATAAAATCTTTAATTTAGATTTATCTATCAAGAGAAAAAAGTCGTTCGTTATGAACAGCTTTTTTTAAATGCTTTTTGGTAATGAACGATTTTTAAATGTGTTTGATTTGCAATTAAATGAACTACTGTTAAAACATAAACCCAATTCCTGCGCTTAAATTCACCATACCTATCTCCTGATTATTAGATTCATCGGGATAATTAGTACCAATACTATCTGATCTTTTTATCCCTGTAAAATTAGGTTTAGTACTAAAATAATCTGCATTAACCAATATTGCAATTCTATGGCTAACGTTTAATTTTAGGCCTGCACCAATTAAAAAAGCAAATGCAGTGGCTTTGGATTCGCCCTGTTTAAAATAGCCAGAGCTTCCGTTTCCGCTCAACGTTGAAGTAAACTGGGGAGAAGTACATGATGCAAAACCCGCCAATGCTCTAGTATCCACACTAAAATTTTCTGCTAAAGGGAAATTAGCAGTCACACCACCAAGTAAGGTTCCAAATTTAAAATCATCAGAATTTATAACCACCGTAGCCCCAGGATATGCATTATAAAATTTATCAGCTATTGCATCATCATCTAGTGGATTACGTCCGTTCTTAAACATCAGCCCAAGGCCAAAAATTTTTCTTGGTTTGTAATTGTAGTAAATATCGAATACATTTCCGTCTTTTATACTTCCAGAATTATCATTATCCGAACTTTTTTTAGCGTACTCGCCAAGTGGTTTTGAAATACCAATATTCACAGATAACGTAGATTTTGTTTGTGCACCAACTGAAAATACAGTTAACATAATAGCACATACAAGCAGTAATTTTATTTTCATATCATTTTAACCTGAACATTAACAATTGGTTAACTCTAAATACACTGGATATTTGAACTAATTTTCAAATTAATATAGATAATTGATTTCTTTACGCTCTGAACCAATAGACCAATTCAAAAAGCCTTACAGAAAAAAAGAGTCCGCTTTAAAAATACTTTAAAGCGGACTTATGTAATACTATGTACCCAAACTAAGTTCAAAGCAGTTTTTCCATAAAAAAATCCAATCCAAAAAATGGATTAGAAAACAAAAAACAGTTTTTAAAGTGGTTTAAACGCTGTTTTTGACAATTTTTGTACCCAAGAGGAGGGTATATTTTAGTCTATTACTAAGCAAAGTAAAACTATCAAACGACAAACAAATCCTTTATTAATACGATTTATAGCGACTAAATAACAATTTAGAGCAATATTGATATAGTTTAAAATAAAATTAAAACCGTGTGCAAAACCGTGTGCAAATTATTATCTTTGTGATGCAACAAAGAATTTCATGGCACAACCAAAAGTATATCTACGCCCAAAGCCTAGTAAGGACGGCAAACATCAAATCTTAATTTCCTATTTTATCCAAGGAAAGCGTTTAGAGTATTATACCGGAATTAGCATTAAAAAGACTGATTTTAAAAATACCGGCGAACACTCTATAAAATCAACCGCCCTACATTCAGCATCATTCAATCAAAAAATCAAAAACATAAAAGCAGATGCTGTTAAATTTGCTACCGAGGCCAAAGGAGATGACATAAATCCTAAATTCATTCGGGAGCAACTTGATGCTATTTATAAGCCTAGAGAAGATGATAACACACAATTGGAACAGCCCAAAGAAACATCTTTCATAAAATACTTCGAGAAAGCTATAAACGACAGCAAAGCCGGCAAACGCTTAATATCTACAGGCAAAAGGAACGGATCAAGATACAGTCTAAGAGCAATAAAAAACTATTCCGTTTCGCTTTCAGCAATAAAGAGATATTTAGAATATTCAGAATTAAAAGATCTATCCTTTGATGATATTGATAAGGATTTTTATAATGGGTTTAGAGATTTTTGCTACAATATTGAAAACAAAGAGAAATCAACCTTTGCCGGCTATATCAAAGACATCAAAACATTAATGAGTGAAAGCGAACACTTATTTAAAACTAAGGACTTTGTTTTACCAAGCTATGAATCTGATACTATTTACTTGACAAATGAAGAGATTGACAAAATATCAAATATTGATTTATCCGATAGCACAAAGCACTTTACGAATATTGAAGGAGAAAAAATATTTTATCCAACACTCGACAGAGTAAGAGATTTATATCTAATAGGAGCTTATTCTGGACTTAGATTCAGCGACTTACAAGAATTAGAGCTAAACAGTATTGAAGGTAATTTCATAAGGCTTAAACAGGCTAAAACGGGTGCAAGGGTTGCGATTCCGGTAATGAGTAAGTTAAAGCCGATCATTTTAAAATATCCTGACCAACTACCTACAATATCAAATCAAAAGTTTAATCAGTACATTAAATATGTTGCGGAGCTGGCAGGGCTTAATGAGGTCCGGACTATCAAAAACACTAAAGGCAACAAAGAAAACTCAACTAAACATCCGCTTTATAGTTTAATTACCTCGCATAGTTGCCGGCGTTCCTACGCAACGAATATGTTTAAGGCTGGCGTTCCTCCTATGCTTATAATGAGTGCTACCGGCCATAAAACAGAATCTAGTTTCTTAAAGTATATCAGAGCTACTAATGAAGACAAAGCAAAATTATTAGCTGAAGCTTTAAACAAATTAGGACTTTAAACTTTAACAATTCTTTTAGAAACTAAACAGTGAGTGTAATTGAGAAAAGGAAAAAGTAGTATAATTATTAACCCTTAAATTTTATAAAATGAATGAGCAACAATTAAAATCAAAACTTAGTGTAATGAGTTTAACAGAATTAAGCTGTTTAGAGCCATTAATTAAAAAGTATTACAATTCTCTAATCTCAACTTCAAGAGGTGAAGATGACTTAAACGGTTTGGAAGCAGAAAAGCGCCAGAGCTTAGATTGCTTAGAAAGTGCCATTAACGACAAGATAGCGCACTTATTAGATTAGTTATAACTTAAATATTAATTATGGAATGCAACTTACCTTTATTTAAATGTTTCAAAAGTTATTCAAACCCACCCCATAAAATAGAATCAACTTTGGGAAATAATTTTATTACCCCTTACCTATTATAATAACCACAGTTAAAAAGGTGCTTAAAAAAAATTAAAAAAAGATTTTATAATAGTAACTTATGATAGATACCAGTAATATTAAAACCAAATCTGATTTTTTAGGATCTCTAAGTAGAGTTACGCCAAAAAATAAGGAGCATGTTTATAAAAGAGTATTTGACCGGTACGCTATGAGCAATAAAGAGGATTATTTAAAAGATTGTATTGGATATTTTCTACTAAATGTTTTTGCTTTAAGAAAAAAAGATATTCTAACCGGCTTTGAAGAAGCCCGACAAATAGTAAAAACTCAAAATGGATTTGGAAAGGTTGATGACATACGTTTCACAGGTAAAACAATTGATGGTATAACCAGAACTTTCAGAATTAGAATTATTGGTATTGATAGACCATCACTTTCTCAATCAGAAAATCATGAAATTCTTTTATGGAAAAGTAATTATGTGATAGTAAGCACTATTGATGAATTTTATAAATGGTATGTTAAGAATTTCGGAGAAGTTGAAATTTAAATTTACTATGAGTTACTTTTTAGATTGAACCCTCCAATTTAAAACTTCTCCCCCCTCAATCACGGATACTTCTCCAGTAAAAATATTTGTTCTCACGATATTATCTCTGTAAGAATAATCAAACCTATTAAGAAACGCATAAACAGCTATTGCAATAATGAAAAGCAATAACTTAAAAAATTTGTAATTTTTTCCAAAGAAAGCCATGTCTTGAATTTTCGTCTGTGAACACTTATTTTACGCTAATATAGTAACAGCTTTAAACAATCCATAAAATCACAAGACGTTATTACTACGCTTCTCTAAGTAGTCAAATAAAAAAGGTTTACCAAATTAATGATAAACCCTTTTATAAATCTCAATTGCAACAAAGAGACACGATTCAAATATAGTACTTTACAATCTAAAAATAATAAAGCATTGACATTAGAAAACGTGTGTGCTACCGTGTGTAAAAACATAAATAATGCTTTTAAATACGTTTAAAAGCTATTTAATGTACCCCAAACCCAACTGTTTTCGAATGAATTTTTGGAGGATTTAAAGAAAATTGCTCGTTTAAACGGCGGAAAGAAAGATTAGGAACATCTTAAGCAGATTAATTTCGAACTATGTAGAGAGACCGATGGGCACCCCATGACATATTGCAATCGAATCGCAAAGAGAAGGATTGAAAATATCTTGATAAGATTGATTTCGAACTATTTAGAAAGATGGCGTATCCAAAAGCTCATTGTTTTCGAACGAATTTATTGAAGATTTACAGAAAATTGCTAATTTAGAAGGTATGAAAAAAGACTAGTTAAATATATTAGTTTCGAACTATTAGAAACACAGTTAGTACACATGCAAGCCTATATAGAACCTAATAAATTTTTATTCAATTGTGTGTAGATTAAGCAAAATAAATTCGTTTAATCGGTTTAGTGTTAAGTATCTAGTTCAATAGGGTGACAATCTAATAAAAATAAACTGTCAAACGGCACATCTTCATAAGAGCGATAAATTTGTATTTTTAGACATTAACTTAATGATAATTTCAATACCAAATACTTCGCTCTAAAGCTAAGCAGAAAACTTCTATCTTCTTAAGATTTCATCATCTTCAATAATATAAATATATCTTTAAATAATTGATAACATTATTTTATTATTTGAAAGCTTATCTAATTAACGCTTTAAGCCTTGATTTTTAAATCTAAACCTTTCTCAAAATAGACATTCTCAAGGATCGAAACACTTACATTCTTATTGTCTATTATATCAAATTCCATTTATTAGGTACTACATAGGACGCATAACTACATAGATTGATTATATGCTTCAAATAAATCCTCAAGCCTGTTCTTAAAAAAACCAAACTTGAGGATCTAAAGCTAATTATAGCCAGGATTGTTATCCATTGGTTTACCTAAATTTGCATTAATTACGCTTTGTGGTATTGGCAAGAGTGTATCTCTTAACGCAATTAACGATCCACTATAAATATTATGCATTTGTGTACGCTCAAACCATTTATGCGCCCTACGCAAAGCATATCGGCGTGGTTCTTCAGAAAACAACTCTCTTGATCTTTCATCTAAAATAAAATCAATATTTACTTGGGACCCAACAACAGCAGAAGCATGTGACCTTGCTCTTAGAGTAGTTAATGTTGTGGCAGCACCGTCAAAATCTTTTAAGCCTAACTGTGCTTCGGCAAGCAAAAGATAAGTTTCGCCCAAGCGTAAATAAATTTGATCGTTAAATGTTGAAGTATTTTGTACATCAGCGGGATCATCCGGCGCATTATCCCATTTACGGGTACTTGGCCAATTTTGTTTGTAATTAGCAGTAGGCAATGGCTCACTACAATCTATACTTAGTTTAACAGAATCGCTAAGCGTTCCACCCGTATAACCCGGCTTTACGCAAGTAGCTATAGAATTACTTCCTGTTGGTAATGATTTTGGGTTGTTCATTTGATATGCAAACCTCCATGCATATTTTGAACCTCTATCGTCACCATTTGCGTATAATGAAAATGCAAATTTAGTTGCTGCAAACCTTCCTATACCTCTTCCTCCATTCTCTTTAGAGTAAGTAATTGGCTTATAACTTTTGCTACCTACAGTTATGGTGATATCATTATAACGGTTTACCCACCATCTTCTCATCAAGTTAGTTTCAGAACCTGTTGATAGATATTCGTTAGGCATTACCCAAAGTACTTCTGTATTGCCTTGTTCTCTGGTTGAATTTCCATCCAAAAACATATCTGTAAATGGCGTACCTGGATTATTTTTGTTTACGCCATATCTTGCAGTCATTAATTTATAATTGGTGTTATTGATAACGGCCAAAGCCATGTCTTTTGCTTTTTGATATTGTCCAATTTCTAAATAAAGTTCAGAGAGGTAATGTTCTGCCACCACTTTACTTGCCCTACCTGGTGCGCTAGGCAAATCTGTTAAATTAGCCTCTGCAAAAAGCCAATCCGCTTCCATTGCTTTTCTAATTTCTGCAACTGGCGCTCTCTGATAATCAGTTTTCACACCGGTAGATTCGGTTAAACTTAAGGGTACTGGACCATATAGATTAACTAAATGACGGTATGCCCAAGCTCTTATTAATCTGGCTTCCCCAACTATCTGGTTTTTCTGCGAATCTGTCCAGTTTAACTTAACCGTTTCTGACCTGCCTATAAGCGTATTTGCCGAGTTGATAACTGTATATAAATAGGAAAACAGATTGCCCACGTAAGCAGAATTTGAATTTAATCTGATACCAAAATCATTAAATGTATTGTCTCCATCCGTTCCCGGATATAAACTGAAAGCATTATCTACTCCGATTACTGCTGCTGCTAAAGGCAAACTATTACTCGGGCCTTCAATTCCTCTCCGCTCCTGACGCCATAATGCGTACAGGCCGTTTAATCCGGCCTCAAATCCATCTTGACTTACATAAAGATTATCTGCAGCGATAATGCCTAAGGGTTTTTCGTTCAGAAATGTCTTTTTACAACTGATCTGCAAAATAAGCAAGGTTGCTAAAAATGATGATATTATTACTTTTTTCATGATGTTTAGATTAAAGAGTAAGCGTTAAGCCAAAAACAATTTCTCTTTGTAGAGGAAGAGCATATTGATTGGTGAATTCAGGATCTAAAGCTTTGTATTTAGTAAATGTCGCCAGATTTCTACCAGTTGCATAAATTTTTAAGCCAGATATTTTTGCTTTTTCTAATAAGTTAGCAGGTAAATTATAAGCTAAAGAAACATCTTTCAACCTTGCAAAATCTGCTTTTTCATAAAGAGCTACATTAAGCACATTGGCCTTCGCATCATTGGCAAAATGGTCTCCAGTTAGGTTTGTTGGAGACCACCAATTTTTCTGGGTCGTATTTCTTCGAGTATCGCCAAACACGGCATCGCCCCAAAACGGATCTTCCTTAATATTACCTGTGGCTCCTTGAAAAAACACCATCAAACTAAAATTTTTGTAATTGAATGTGTTGGTAAAACCGAATATAAACTTTGGATCTTGCTGACCCAAAATCACTTTATCAGCACTGGTGCTTAATACGCCATCTCCATCAGTATCGGCAATCTTCACATAACCGGGCTGGGCAGTCGGTTGCAATCCATCGGCAGTAACTTCATCTTCAGAATGGTAAAAACCGTTATACTTTAACGCATAAATAATTTTTATAGGTTGGCCTATAAACCAATTGTTACTTAAATCGTCTTTTCCGTCACCATATAAATCAACAATTTTATTTTTGTTATGAGATAAGTTAACATTCGTAGTCCATTTAAAATTTTTATTAACAATGTTTATAGACGTTAATCCCAGCTCGATACCATTATTTGCGGTTTTCCCGATATTTTGAATGACGCTTGAGATACCTTGAACTGGAGAAAGCGATCTTTTTAATAGTAAATCGCTGGTTTTAGCGTTGTAATAATCTAAATTTCCTTGGATCCGATTGTTGAATAAGCCAAAATCTAAACCAACAGAAAGTGACTTGGTTGATTCCCAGCCCAAACTACCATTTGCTAATTTATTAGGAACATAACCTTGCAAAACATTGCTACCGTTTAAATATTGTAGATTTTGTAAGGTTGCTAAAGAACTGTATGCACCTACTGCTTGATTACCGTTTGTACCATAAGAACCTCTTAATTTTAAATTATTAATAAATGCTAGGTTTTTCATAAAATCTTCTTTAAAGATATTCCACGCTAAAGCAACAGAAGGAAAGGTGCCGTATTTGGTGTCAACTCCAAATGCAGAGTATCCATCCCTTCTAGCGGTTAATGTTAACAGGTATTTACTATTATAACCGTAATTCACCCTTACCATTTGCGATAATAAATTGGTTTTATTGTTTGTGCTTGAGGGCTCGATTAACAGTGCCGACTCCATTTGATAGTTAGTTAACACATCATTTGGAAATCCCGTTCCGTGTACTTGGTCGCGGTCAAAATCAGAACTTTGACTGCTGTATAACGCAGTTACGCCGATACTATGTTTAGCAAAAGTTCTGTTGAAATTTAAAATATTTTCAACTGTAAAATTTCTGCTTAAAGCTTCATAGTTTTCTGCGTAGCCGTTTTTCTCATAACCTTTTGCTACATCTCTGCCATAATAAGTTTTACGGTGGTCACTTCCATATTCTACACCTGTATTTAGTTTATAAGATAAGCCTTTAACAAAAGGAATCTTAACATCTACGCTGTTAGCCGTAAATATTTTATAATAATCTTCAGTATTATCAACCAATAAATTACCTAGGGGATTGCCTGATTTGTTAATGTCTTCATTGGCATAAATGGCAATGGAGCCGTCTGCATTAAAAGGCTCGGTCAAAGGATCAAAAAAACCTGCACCCGCTGCCACAGCATCAGGATCATCAAATTGTGCGGGTAAACCATCTTTGTTTTGCAAAGAAAATTGCGAATTTGAAGTAATGGTTAACCAAGGAGCAACTTGAATACTAACATTTGGCTTTAATGAATATCTTTTGAATTCATCATTTTTGGCTACCCCTTTTGAATCTAGGTACGTTGCACCAAGGTAGTAATTTGCTTTATCAGAACCGCCATTTACAGCAAGTGAATGTTGGTTCCGTGATCCTGTTTGGGTAGCCAATTTGTACCAATCAACTCCTTTTCCAGTATCATAAACTCTTTGTTCTTGGGTAGTTATTGTATTAACCGCATTTAATCGGGTTGTTTTAAAATCATAAAACTCAGCACCGGTCATTAAATCTGGTTTATTCACCAATGTTTGTGTGCCGTAAAAACCATCATAAGTAATTTTAACCTGTCCGCTTTTACCTTTTTTACTTGTTACCAAAATAACGCCGTTTGCTCCTCTTGAACCGTAAATCGCAGCGGCAGATGCATCCTTTAAAACTTCTATAGATTCAATATCATTTGGGTTAATTTCAGAGATTCCTCCTTCATAGGGTACGCCATCATAAATAATAAGAGGGCCATTTCCCGCTGTAATTGAGTTTCTACCTCTCAACATAATTTCCACATTACTTCCTTCGGCACCACCACCGTTTGTATTAATTTGTAAACCCGGTACCGAGCCTTGCAAAGCTTGTGCAATATTAGTGTTTGGCAGCTGCTCTAGCCTTTCTTTAGGGATAGATGCCACAGCTCCGGTTACATCGCTGCGCTTCTGCGTTCCATAACCTACAACCACGACTTCGTTTAATTTGTTTAAATCTTCTTGTAAAATCACATTAAGCGTCGCACCTGTTGGCTTCAGCTCCAGAGCTTTAAACCCTAAATAAGAAAACACTAAATTGTTTTTTCCGGTAACGGTGATAGAGAATTTACCATCCGCGTTGGTTAAAGTGCTGTTTTTTACTCCTTTTTCTGACACGCCCACACCAATTAAGGGTTGACCGTCTTTGGCCGATGTTACTGTACCTGTGACTTTTTGCTGGGCAAACAATGTTCCAAAGCCAAGAAACAGAAAAAACAGTAAAACAACCGAGCTGCATTTTTTGTAATTCAGATTCATAAAATGATAATTAGGTTATTGAAATTGGTTTATAATTCTATCGAACAAATTGGTTTTTTCAAAAGAATTAATCAAATTTAAGTAGTTATAACACTAAAAAAACCGGTTAAAACGCACAAAACACCCTGCTAAATCTATCGGAAAGCAAAAAGCAAATTATTGTGAATTACGAATAGTGAGCATTTGATTTTTAAGTAAATCAAACGTATAAACATCTTTAGATAGCTGTTTCAGAACTACAATTTTATTATTGATACACACTTTCGGATTTTTAAGCTGTGCTTTTATAATTAAGGGGGAACCGGCTAGGCTTTTAATTTCGATAAATTCTGTTTTACCATTTTTAAGTTTCGCACTCACTTCAAAAGCGCCCTCGGTAAGCCAATTTTTAAATTCCAAATCTTTCCATTGGTTAGGTACAGCCGGAAAAACCCTCACTTTACCGCCCCAAGATTGTAACAACATATCCTGTAAACATTGGGCAGCGGATAAAGGAGTTTCGAAAACCGGTCCTTTTTCTTTGTATAATCCGTTTGGCAGGATAAACCGGTTTAAACCTTTTAAATATTTTAGTGCATCATCCCCATTTCCAATGGCAGATGAAATAGACGAGGCACCTGTATAGCTATAGCCTTGTAAACCTTTTGGGTCGCCAATCCAGTTTTTTAACGATTTCTCTATTAGAGCTCTATTCTTGTCGTTATCTATGTTTAAAAGATAAAGAGGGTAAATCATCAGCAAATGCGAATAATGCCTGTGAGAAACTGTGTAAGGCAAATCGGCACCAATCATTAAACCATTTTCGTTGACTTGGTAGTCCACCAAATTCTCCAATACTTCTCTCCATTCATTTCTCAAATTTTCATCTACATTTAACGTTTCCGAAGCGTTCAGCAGTGTTTTTAAACCCCAATTGACCAACGCAATATCCATATTGGGGTCTTTGGTTTCGCCGGGAAATCCCTTATTTGCAACCGGATATTCGGGCGAATACCCCATCGGAATATGATATTTGCCGTCTTTTTCCTTTGCCAAAATATGGAGGTAGTAATTTATGCTCCGCCTCAAAAGCGGATAACATTTCTCCCGTAAAAAAGAAGTGTCCATGCTATAACGATACATCAGCCAGACATTGTGCATTACCCAAGGCAAGTTACTATGCAGGTTTTAGTAACGTGTATCATCATCCGCAGATCCCTTTAAATCCTGAGCAGTCGCCAGAGCCAGATAAGCGGCGTCTTTTTGCCAAGCTAAGGGTTTTACATTTTTGATGAGCTGATCCTGATTTTTTAACAAAGAATTAGGAAGAGATTGTGCAATATCCAAATGGTTTGAAGTATTTAATAGCCGGTAGCAAAGCTGAACGCTTAAATCCCAGGTAATATATGGCCAGGGCGTTGCTTGAAACCAAGGTCCAGATGTATCCATAATTGGTCCGTTTGCCCTACTTGCGCTGCCAGCTTTATACAATTGCAGGTAGTACATTTTTCCAGATTCTTATCGGGGATGCTCATAAAGCTTTTGTGATAAAAATTAGCCCACCAATTTTTATGTTGCTCAAACGCGGTTTTTAAGTTCGATTTATCAAAACCGTTCAAAACAGTTAAGGCATTAACTACTGAGTGCTTTTGCGGATAGGAATTCTGAATGGTTACGCTAATTATACTTTTGGCTTTAGAAATTTTCTGCTGTTTCCATGCAACCGTAAACGATCCGCCGGCTAACAGATTTTGCGTACTTAAATTAACCTCTTCTTTTATTGATAAATCGGGTTTAGGATTCGGTTTATAAATTTTTAAAATATCAAAGTATTTATCACCATACGCGTCCGCATATTTTTTGATGTTTTCCAGCGTGTTCGGAAAATTGATGGTTCTCGTAGTTTTAGCTTCTGCTGGCTCAAAACTTAATTTATAACGCTCTTCTCCTTTGCAAATAACTTGGGTTAAAATCAAATCTTTGTTAGCCTGCACAAAATGGTGGAGGTTTACTGTCCCTTTTGTTGTTTCAATTTGTGCAGTTAGATCTGCAGTATATAAGTTTTGCTTAAAATTACCTTTTAATATTTTGCCCTTAAAAGCTATGTTCAAAAAACCGATTAATAAACGAGGACGAGCATAAGCCGTCCAGCCAGAAGAATCACTACGATGGTCGTGGACATCCGTTCTAAAAAGTTGGATTTTTAAAACGTTGGTTTTATTGGTATCGCGGTAAACCATCGACCCGATAAATCCGTTTCCAAAATAAGGTGCTTCATCCCAACTTTTGGGAATGCTATCAAAGCTTAAATTTTTATTAGCAAATAGGATTTTATAATTAACGTTTTTTACCTGAGATTCCGCCTGTAAACCAAAGTTCAACAACAGAATCAGCGATAAACTCCAAAAAACAGACTTCTTTGCAGTAAAAAACACCTAACTATTTTACCTTTTGTAAGTCCAACATTTTCTCTGCAAACCGTTGACCCAATATAATGGCAGACGCTCTGTTAAAATGGGTATTATCTCCTTTATCAATCAAACCTTCAGAACTTGCAATGGCTGTATGCGCCACTAAGGCAGGTAATTTTGCGGTTTGTCTGTTTATATTATCATATTGTGGATTGTATCTGCCCAACTGGCCAACCACAACCGGCAGGTTCGGATTGCCGACCAATGTCCGTACTCTTTTAATTAAATCAACAAGTTTTGGTAAATAAGCCTCGGCACTTTCAGCTTTACTATCGCTTTCACCTTGATGCCAAATTACCCCTTTAATTGTTCCATATTTCATAGCCTCAATAATTCTTTTTTCGGCATCATCCCAAGGGTATTTTTTAGTGTTTTTATCAAAACCGCCGGGAGTCCAGGCGTTAATTGATGTTCCGCCTACGGCTGTTGGTACTAAAGCAATGGTTCTGCTTTTATCCGCATTTTGCAGTGCTATTCCAAAAGACAGACCGGGACCAACGGCAGCAACACTGGGTTTATCAAAATGAAGTGGATTTTTCGCCCCAGCCCATTCTAAATTTTTGGTAAACATCAACACCTTTTCGTTTTGTACGATACTATCTTCTGCAATTAAAGGTCCGCGTCCCGACATATTAGACTGACCCATTAAAATATAGATATCTAAGTTTTTATTCGCAATTGCTTTTTTGGCGGTATTGGTATTCTTTTTACTGGCACATGAAAATAGGCTTAGTGCAAAAACGGCAGTAAAAGCCAACATAATGTTTGCAGGAAATCTGGTCATCTTTTATTTTTTTGGTTAAAGAAGTTTATATTCCAAATATACCATGTAAACGCGTTTTTTAAAACCTGTCAAATAATACATTTATACAGGTAATTTAATGCGCATCAAATTAGTCACCTGCTAAAGCCATTGAAATGAACGATTTCAAGTACTCTGCTTAAGTTTCGAAATCTGCTGGCCTATAATACCTCGGCAACATTTACCAAGCCTTTTTGCAACTTATGCACCGCAGGCAAGCTGTTTAAAACCCATACTTTAGCGTCAACCCATTACTACAGAATAAACCGTTTTAAATACGTTATGAAGATTTTTAAACCGATTGGTTTTTTTATATGTTGTCTTTTTATTTCGGTAAATACTTTTGCCCAAAATATTGAGCCAAGTATCACTTTAACTAAAGATTGGAAATTCCAATATGGCGGAACTGACTTTGCAGAAACACCAAATTTTAACGATACACTTTGGTCGACCGTAAATATCCCACACACCTGGAATGCAAAAGATATTTTTGATGACGATTTAACTTATGCCCGCGGAATTGCTTGGTATCGTAAATCTATTGCGCTTTCTGCGCAACAGTTAACTAATAATGTATCTATATATTTTGATGGCGTTTACCAAATTGCAGATATATATATAAATGGTGCTTTTGTTGGCGAACACAAAGGCGGATATACTGCATTCTCATTTGACATTACTGATAAATTGCAGGAAGGTAAAAACACCATTGCTGTAAAAGTTAACAGCGCACAAAATCCATTTATCCCACCTTTATCTATTGGCTATGCAAGTTACGGAGGTATCTATCGTCCGGTTAAGCTAGTTTTTAGCAAGGCAATTCGCTTTAATGGAGTGTATGCAGGTAGTGGGATTAAAATTAAAACACCCCAGGTTTCCAATGAAAAAGCAAGTATTGAAATCGATGCAAACATTAAAAATACAACCGATATAAATCAGAACATTAAGCTAACACATAACATCTATAACGACAAAAAACAACTAGTAAGATCGTTAACAAAAAACTTTTCTCTTGCAGCCAATCAATCAACGACAATCAACTTAAATAGTGAACTACAAAAACCACAACTTTGGAGCCCCGACATACCAAACCTTTATCAAGTGGAAAGTGCTTTAACAGTGAACGGAAAAACCATAGCAACGGTTAAAACCCCACTCGGTTTTAGGTGGTTTAGTTTTAGCCCCTCAACAGGGTTTAGTTTAAATGGAGCTAAATACATTTTAAAAGGCACTAACCGCCATCAAGATATGGAAGGGAAGGGTGATGCTTTAAGCAATGAAGACCATTTGCGAGATATGCAAATGATTAAAGATATGGGTGCAAATTTCATCCGTTTGGCACATTACCCACAATCTCCAAGGGTTTTGGCTTTAGCCGACAGTTTGGGTTTGCTCATTTGGGAAGAAATTCCGGTAGTTAATTACATGAACCCTGTTCCCGAGTTTTTGGCAAACGCTAAAAATATGATCAAAGAAATGATCAATCAAGGCTATAACCATCCCTCTGTAATTATTTGGGGTTCAATGAATGAGATTTTGCTCTGGGGAAAAAATGCGGAACGCGTACAGGAACACGAAAATGAAAAAGAGTATGTAAAAAAAGTGCAGAAATATGGCGTAGCGTTAGATAGCTTAGTTAGGGCGACAGATCCAAGTAGATATAGTGTAATTGCGATGCATCAAAGCAAAGAATATGACAAGTTTAATATCTCAAAAACTGCGCAAATTAGTGCCTATAACATTTACAGTGGCTGGTATAGTGGCAAGGTAAACGAGTTGACAAATTACCTTGATAAAAGGCATCAAGAAAATCCAGACCAAATACTTCTTGTAAGCGAATACGGCGCAGGCAGCGATGGCAGACTAAACACTTCTCAACCAAAAAGGCTAGATTTTAGCGGACAGTACCAACGTTTTTACCACGAGGAATATTTACGCCAGTTTAAGCAATTGCCTTATCTGTCTGGAACTGCAGTTTGGAACGAATTCGATTTTTCGCAACCCAACATCGGTGGAACAATCATTAACATTAACCAAAAAGGCTTGGTTAACTTTAACAGAACGCCGAAAGATGTTTATTATCTATATCAGGCAAACTGGGCTAGCAAACCAATGATACATATAGCGTCACACGATTGGACTGAAAGAGCCGGAGACAAAAACCGAAAAATACCTCTAGAAATCTATAGTAATCTTAAAAATGTTTCTTTAAATATCAATGGAAAAAAACAAGGAAGAAAACCCTTAAATGACGTACAAAAAGCGGTGTATAACTCCTCTTTAAAATATGGCAAAAACTTTATTGAAGCAACAGCTTACAACGGTAAAAATTTAATCAAAGATACTTTAACAATTAACCTAAGACCTAAAGCAATTGACCGTAACACATTTAAATCCTTAACGGTAAATATTGGAGCAAATACACAATACCTTGACCGCGAAGGCAATATCTGGGTAGAAGATCAGCCGTATCAAAAAGGACAATTCGGTTACATTGGCGGAACTCCGGTGACCATGAATCTTAAAAAACTAATAAAAGGCACTAATGATGTTCCTCTTTATTATTCTTCTTTAGAAGGTTTAAAAGCTTATAAAATTGATGTGCCTAATGGCAATTATGAAGTCACTTTAGGCTTTGTAGAGCAAAAAGTTTCGGAAGATATTGATAGGATTTTTAGCGTTAGTACCAATGGAAAAGAACTAATCAACAATATTAATTTAAATAAGCAAGTTGGCGAGTTTAAATCATACCAAAAAACCTTTAGGATTAGCACAAGCAGCAATCAAGGAATTAATTTAACATTTAGCGCATCACAAGGAACACCTATTTTAAGTGCCTTAGCGATAAAGAAAACGCAATCCGCAACAAATTAAACGCAAAAGATTAAGCAAAAAAAACAGAATAATGAATACTAAAAACAGCTTATACCTTTGCCTTTTATTGGCAATTTCTCCCTTTATTACTAATGCTCAGACAGAAAATATAGCCTTAAACAAACAGGTTAAAGTAAGCTCTGTTGACGGTAAAAACATAGCATCAAAAACTGTTGACGGCATTAAAAGCTCAACAAACTATTGGCAAACCGAAACCCAAAGTAAAGCACCTCATTTTATTGAGATTGATTTACATAAGTACCATAAAATAAGCAATGTCTCAGTGTATTCCCTTCCTGGCGATGCTGAAAAATTGACTAAGCAAATTGTTGTGCAATATTGGGATGATTCCAATTGGACGCCAATTAACGTTAAACCCTTAATCGACAAAAACAAAACAGTTATCACCTACCCTATCAGCCCAGCATTGGTTACGTTTATGGTACGGATTGAGGCCTTAAATGCACCATCAATAGCAATTTCCGAAATTGAAGTTGCTGGCAGTTTAGTTACTGGTCAAGCGCCAGAAACTGTCTTAAAATTAAAAACTGGAGAACCAAAAGATGCTACAGTAACCGTAACCAATGAAAACGTTGGCAAAAGCTTTAAATATGTAGGTTATAACCAAGGTTACTATATGCCGGGTAGCAATGTTTCTGCCTGGTTAGCTTACTCGCAGGTAAATTCCCTAAGGGTTTGGACAAGCTTAACAGAATATGCACCAACAAAAGATTTTAACGAGAAAAATGAAGTAAATACGCTGGCTGATTTTGAAGCATTAAAAAGCCGGCTGCGGTCATCACCAGAAAAAAACGAGTTTATAAACTGGAACGCATTGCTCCATAGATACGAGGTTGAAGTTGATAAAAGCGGCAATCAAATGAACTTTGGTTATGCGCTTAGCGAACTTAAAAAACTAAAAATTCAACCTGTCTTGCAGATTAATGAACGTCGTTTTGTAGATACTTGGAAAGATAAATGGGAACATTGGCAACGCTACTATGCGTTGGCTTACTATGCTGCAAAAAAAGGAAATACAGCGATGTTTGCGATGCAAAATGAACCAAATCATAAAGAGTCTGGTCCGATGAAAATCCCGACTTGGATGCTTGGTTTACAAATTGCATCTGATGCTGTAAAATGTGCCGTAGCAGATGTAAACAAAAAATACCACACCAATCTTAACCCTAAATTTGTTGCACCCATTACGGCCGGTTACAATACAGATTGGTGGGCTTACGTGGTAAATCATATTCGTGATGGTTACGATGGAAAAAAAATGGACAGAGACCTTTTCGATATTTTTAGTACGCACTCTTATAATCAGCCTGCTTCAGGTTATGCAACGCGTACGTCCGACATCAGAGAGATTATCAAAGAAAATCATCCGCTTCACGATACTTTACCGATTGTTTACACTGAAATTGGACGTTGGATGAACTCGCTTTTAATTGATAAAAAAGAAACTTACGATTCTCCTTCTGTTTTTACAGAGTGGGCAGGCATCTATGCCAACAATTTAAAAAACCAGACTTACGGAATGTGGGCTTTTAAATTTGCCAATACCGTTTCGTCAACCTACACTAAAGGAATAAAATCTGGCCATCATTTAACTTGGCAAGGCCAGCGCATAATAGAAGATGCTTATAAAAACTTGGCGTTAAACGCAAAAGTTAGCAGTACAAATGGAAATTCAAATGAATTAAAATTTGTTACTGATGGTAATAAATCCGATGCTTCTACTTGGAAATCAGATTCTACCGCAAATGCAAAAACGGTTGAAATCGATTTAGGAAAACAGCAAAGTATTGGTAGCATCAGTATTTATTCGGGTTCGTCTTACGGCGTTTACACCGGCCCAGATCGTATCAAAAACTTTGAAATACAATATTTTTCCGACAAGCAATGGAAAACCCTTCCGGACGGAAAAGTTAAAGACAGCAAATACGTACGTTACTTTATCAGTCTTAAAAATCCGGTCAATGCTAGTAAAATCCGTTTTATAAGTTCAGATGCAGGCATCATAAAACTAAGAGAAATTAAGGTTTTTGCAGAAAGTGATAAAAACTTTAAAGCTGATGATTATAATGTTTCCGGTTTACACAGAACGGCAGAGGTTGTAAGATTATTTGCTACCGGTTTTAAAGGCGAACGTCCGTTATTAAAAACCACTAGCAACACCGATGCTACTAAATTTGATCATTATACTTCTTACGATGAAAAAAAAGGCAATTATTATATGTGGTTAGTACAAAGAGACGGTTTTGATTATAACCTAAAAATTAATTTGGCTGATTTAAACATTGGCGAAGGCAACCCGGTAATTGCGCAAACTGTGAGTCCTGATTTATATGGCGAGGCTTCGCAGGTAAAGTCTGTATCGGCAAATAAAGAGGTAGAAATTACGCTTCCGGCGCAAGGCGTGGTTTTATTGACCATTCCTGCGGGCAAAGGTTTTGTAAAACAGGTAACGAATGTTACTAACGATGCAACCGTAAGCGCCGGTGCAAATAGCCTCAAAAATTACGGTAATGATAAAAGTTTGCAAGTTGCTTTAAATGCGGCCGAACCGGCAAAAAACAAAGTGGCTTATTTGGCTTTCAATTTAAAAACCGATGCAAAAAATGCGGCCCAAATTATACTTTCAGTAAACGGAAAGACCACCACCGATACCACTTTTAGGATACACGTTTATGCCATCCCAAGCCAAACTTTTGATGAAAACAACATCACTTGGGCTACCGCGCCACAACTTGATAAAACCGAAGCTTTGGTTACGCAAGTTGCAACAAAAGCATTTATAGCTGGCGAATTAAGTTTTGATGGTACTGCAAAAACGCATTATTTGGATGTTACGGAAGTGATCAAAAAACACCCGTCAGAAAATTATACATTTGTGCTAGTGCGTGAAACCCGCCACGCCGGTGACGATGAGGACAAAAACAGAACCATCAATATCGCCAGCAAAGAGGACAATAACGGCGCTCAACTAATTTACTGGACCAATAAGTAAAAACCATGTTAAAAAAACTATCGGCTTTCTGTTGCTGCTTAATTATAATGGCAACAGGCTTAAAAGCGCAGGAAAGAATCAAGAAAACTATTAACACCAACTGGAATTTCCATAAAGGAGAAATTGATGGTTTCCCAAAAACCAAGATTAAAGTGGATTGGGAAAAAGTAAATATTCCGCATACTTGGAACGTAATTGATGTAGAGGATGATGAACCTGGCTATTACCGCGGAACCGGCTACTACCAAAAACAGGTCAGCATTCCGTCATCATGGAAAAACAAAGCTATTTATATTTATTTTGAAGGCGCATCGCAGATTGCCGAGGTTTTTATCAACGGAAAATCTGTGGGCAGCCACATTGGAGGCTATAATTTTTTCAGTTTCCCGATAACGGATGCCGTTAATTTTGACCAGACCAACACCATCAGCATTAAAGTAAACAACGAGCATAACGAAGATATTCCCCCACTTTCTGCCGATTTTACTTTTTATGGAGGTATTTACCGTGATGTTTACTTAATTGCCACCAACAAAGTCCATTTTGATATGGACAACCATGCATCAAAAGGCATATTTATTTCTACGCCAAAAGTAGCTAAAGAACAGGCTTCTGTATTGGTAAAAGGCGTTTTAAGCAATACCGAAAGAGAAAATAAATCCTTAATTATTTACAGCCAAATTTTTGATGCATCCGGCAAAAAAGTAGCAGAAAAGCAAAATAAAATAAAAGCTTCGGCACAAAACAACCAAGTTTTTGAACAAAATATTCCGTCTGTTAAAAACCCAAATCTTTGGTCGCCAGAGTCGCCTTATTTATACCGGATTTTATCGCAGCTTAAAGACGCAAAAACAGGCGATTTATTGGATGAGATAAGCAATCCCCTAGGTTTCAGGTGGTTTAGTTTTGATGCCGATAAAGGTTTCTTTTTAAACGGCGAACACGTAAAACTCATCGGTACCAACCGCCATCAGGATTTTAAAGATTTAGGAAACGCTTTGCCAGACGCTTTACACGTTAGAGATATGGAGTTACTAAAAGCAATGGGCGGCAACTTTTTGCGTATTGCCCATTACCCGCAAGATCCCGAAGTTTTAGAGGCCTGCGACCGTTTGGGAATTTTAACTTCGGTGGAAATACCCATCGTAAACACGATTACAGAATCAAAAGCTTTCGCCGATAACTGCAAAAATATGCAAGTGGAAATGATCCGCCAAAGCTATAACCATCCCAGCGTAATTATTTGGGCTTATATGAACGAGGTTTTATTGAGGCCACGTTATGATAAAGGCAGCGAAAAACAGGAAAACTACTTTAAAGCGATAGCAAAATTGGCGCAGGAAATTGAGGATATTACCCGAAAAGAAGATCCGTCTCGCTATACCATGATTCCCTGCCACGGCAGTTTTGACGTTTACAAAAGAGTGGGCTTAACGCAAATTCCAGAAATTGTAGGCTGGAACCTTTACCAGGGCTGGTACAGTGGCGATTTTCAAGGTTTCGCAGCGTATCTGGACAGGCATCATAAAGAACTGCCCACAAAACCGGTAATGATTACAGAATACGGAGCTGATGTTGATCCGCATCTCAATAATCCAAACCCTATTAGGTTTGATAAATCTCAGGAACACTCCAACCTTTATCATCAGTTTTACTTAAAAGCGATGCTTGAGCGCCCTTTTGTTGCCGGAAGCGCAATATGGAATTTAGCCGATTTCAACTCGGAACAGCGTACCGATACAGACCCGCATACCAATAACAAAGGCATTTTAACCACCGATAGACAGCCGAAAGATCAATATTATTTCTACCAGTCGCATTTGCTAAAAACACCTTTTATAAAAGTTGGCTCTCAGCTCCGCAACTTAAGAAGCGGAATTTCTGACAGCGAAACCGAACTGATCCATCATGAAATAGTGGAGATTTACAGCAACCAGCCCGAGGTTAGTTTAAAAGTTAACGGTAAAGTTTTAGAGACCGTTAAAATTGATTTCAATATCGCAAAATTTGATGTTCCTTTTAAAGACGGCATTAACCAGTTAGAAGCGGTGACTTTGGTAAACGGCAAAGAACTGGTTGATTTTGTGGAGATTAAATATATCATTGTTCCGCAAAAACTGAAATCCGATTTAAAACCGTTTACAGAACTGAATGTAAGCTTGGGCGACCCTCGTTTTTACATGGATAAAACTTTACAGCAAGTTTGGTTGCCAGAACAGGCTTACACTGTGGGAAGTTGGGGTTATGTGGGCGGCGATATTTTTAAGATGAAAAACAGCGGGCGTCAAAGTTTTGGAACCGATAAAAATATATTGGGCACAGATTACGATGCCATTTACGCTACACAGCGTGAAGATATTAAACAGTTTAAACTGGATGTGCCTGACGGCAAATATGAACTTACCCTTCATTTTGCCGAATTACTTTCTGACAAAGAAAAAGAAGGCCTAGTTTACAATTTAGGAAACGCCGCAGAAAACGAAAAATTTACAGAAAGAAGTTTTAATGTTTATGTAAACGGCAACAAAGTTTTGGATAACCTCGGCACACAAAACGAGCTGGTTCCAGAAGTTGCTTATGCCACAAAAATCAGTGTAAACGTTAAAAATGGGATGGGTGTAACGGTAGATTTTGAAGCTTTAAAAAGCATACCCATTTTAAACGGTTTACAGTTAAGAAGAATTTATTAGTACATGACATTCTTTAACACCTAGAAACATAGACATTCAATTTTATAAAAGGATTTTTAATCACGCATAGCCCGCTGAAGCAAGGCTATAAAATTATAGGCTACGTTAACCAGCAACCTGTAGAAAATGCAGCGCTTGAAAGGGAAATTGAAACCCAAAAATCTGAGGTAATGAACGAGCTTTCGCAACAATATCACCTTACAGATTTAAGCAATTTTTGGTCGAGAAAATTTGACGGAGTTAAAGCAAGCGACATCCTAAAAAAGAAAGCTTGGGATGCTTTGATTAAAGCAAAAGTGCAAGAACAACTTTTTAATTCTCTAAATCTTTGGCCTTTTAAAAACAGTGCGGAACTAAATACCGAAATGGAGAAAGTAAATGCAGAACGAGAAAAGCTAAAAACCGCCGGAAAAGTTATTTATGGTCCTGTTTTGTTTACCCAGAAAAGTTTTTACAACTATGAATTTAGCAATGCGATTATTAAAACCAAAGACAAAATTTTTCCAAGACCAATTGCCGAAACCACGCTTTTGGAGCATTACAAAAAACTAAAGAAAACCATATACGCAAATGCCGATTATGATTTTGAAGAAGTAAAAAGCCATATAGAAACCTCTTTTATTGACGAGGCTTATGAAAAACTAGTTACCAGTAAAATAATGCAGGCAACAGTAACCATTAAAAATTATACAACCAATAAATAAGCAATTAATTATACACTTAAAAACAAAACACGATGAAAAAAACATTACTCACAGGAAGCTTAATTGCTTTCGCATTTGGTGCTTTTGCACAATTTACCGCTGGTAGATTGGTAGTATCACAGTATGGAGATGGAGTAAATCCGTTACCTATAGATGGAACTACGGTTCCAGTATTTTTAAAAGAATACAAAGTAATTCCTGGAGCATCAACCAAATCTGTAGCTATGCCTACTGACACCATTAAAACTCCTACCCCTATAAATTATCCTTTTACTGGTCTTCCTACCGGTTCAAACGAAGGATTGATTAGCTTATCACCAGATGGAAATCTTTTAAGTATGTACGGTTACGGCATTACAGTAGGTAAAACTTTAGCAGGCACAGATGTTAGAACAATTGCTTTGGTAAAAGCAGATGAATCCATTAACACTACAACAGGCTTGCCCGGAGGGTCAACAGTTGCTAATGCCAGAAGTGCAATAACCGTAGATGGGAGTGCATTCTGGATTGCAAGTTCAGGTGGCGGAGTTAGGTACACGGTTTTAGGCAGTAGTTCTACAGCTGCAGTTAACTCTTCTCCGTTAGGCGCTATGAGAAGTGTGAATATATTTAACGGGCAGTTATATGAAAGTACAAATAGTAATTCTGCCGGCGCTTATCATATTGGTGCGGTTGGTTCGGGTTTACCTACTTCAGGTCCAAATGCAAGCACCGCTCCAGTAGCGCTTCCAGGATTAGAGGGCTCTTCTACAGTTGCACCTACGGCACCAAATCAGGTTGTATTTTTAAAAACTTCTGTTGGGACAGGCGCACCTGATTTAATTTACAATACCAATGATGGCAACGGAACAATTGAGAAATGGGTTTTAACGTCTGGTACTTGGGTAAATAAAGGAGCATTAGTTGTTACAGCAGATTTAGGAGCATTGAGTGTTAAAGGTATTACAGCAAGAATAATTGGAGATACTTCTTATGTTTATGCAAATACTGCTGATAAACTTATTGCAATTAGAGATACATTAAGTGCTAACAAAACCATCTCTGTAGCTAATACTACCATTACACTTTTAGCAACAGCACCCGCTAATACAATATTTAAAGGTGTTGCATTTACACCCGGTACAAACTCTGCAACTGTTCTTCCTATCAAGCTTTCTTCTTTTACCGGAAAAAGTACCTTAAACGGCGTACAATTAAGCTGGGCTACTGCATCAGAAAAAAACAACAATTATTTCGACGTACTACGTTCTACTGATGGAAAAGCTTTCAATAAAATTGAAGAAGTTGCGGGCAACGGAAATTCTGATGTTGCATTGACCTACTCTTTTTTAGATAGAACAGCCGCAAAAGGTGCAAACTATTACAAACTAAACC
The DNA here is from genome assembly GCF_946480185.1 of uncultured Pedobacter sp. Next base: position 347,262 of record NZ_CAMLIG010000001.1, read on the forward strand.
AAGTTGACAATAATGGCAAAAGCGAAGAATTTGGTCCAGTGGCAGTAACTGTAAACGGACAACCTGCTGATCTTTCTGTATATGCAAACAAAGCAAGCGGACAAATTAAGGTAAATGTTTACGCTAACCAAGTTGGTAACGCATTGCTTAATATTTTTGATGCTAACGGAAGAGTGATAGCTAGCCAAAACGTTAATTTAAATACTGGCAACAATGAAATAACTTTAAACATCCAAAGTGCTGGAGCTGGCTTACATATTGCAAGCTTATCAATTAACGGGTTAACTTTAACCAAAAAGTTCATGTTTCAATAAACATGAAATAGAATTTTCTTAAAACGCTCCATGGGAGCGTTTTTTGTTTTTATTAGCTTGTCATTGATGAAACACTAAGAGAAATTTGCAAGATATAGGAGCTGAAATCCTATTTAAAAACTATAATAAGAAAATAAACTTTTGTAAAACGCGGATCTTCAAAATGAGAATATCAAAACTAAGGTGATATATTACAAATACATTTAAGTTATTCCTTATTACTTACCATGCTGTAATCTTTCGGAGTTTTTTTAAACTGCTCTTTAAAACACTTTCTGAAATAATCCAGATCGGCAAAACCCACCATATAAGCCACTTCGCTTACGTTGTAATGTCCGGTTTCTAAAAGCTGGGCGGCCCTTTTCAGTCTCACAGTCCTGATAATTTCTATGGTGGTTTGATTGGTCAATGCTTTTATTTTTCTGTAAAGCGTTACCCTGCTCATTCCAATTTCTTTTCCCAATTCCTCAACACTTAAGGTAGGTTCTCCTAAATTGTCCTCGATAAACTTCATTACTTTTTCTATGAACTTTTCATCGGGCGAGCTGATTGCTATGTTTTTAGGCGTAAAACTAACTTCTTTTCTGTAGCGCTCTCTCAACTGTTTCCTTAACTCCAATAAATTCCATACTCTTGCCTCAACAATTTTTAAGCTGAAGGGTTTAGTAATGTAATCGTCAGCTCCAGTCTCTAACCCTTCGATCTTATAAATCAGCGGAGTTCTAGCGGTTAATAGTATGATAGGGATATGGCTCGTTGCTTCGGCTGATTTTAGTTTACTGCAAAGCTCTGTACCGCTCATTTCGGGCATCATCACATCGCTAATTATAATATCAGGAATCAGCTCTAAAGCTTTATCCAAACCAATTACACCATTCTCGGCGGTATGTACCACAAATGAACTTTTAAAATGATCTTCTAAAAACCCGCGAACGTCCTTATTATCTTCCACAATCAGCATGATAGGAATATCTGCTCCGGCTTCTTTTAAAATTTCCTCTTTCTTTTTTAAAATAATTTGGCTGTTGCCGATGTTATCGTCCTTAATTTTATAAAGATCTATGTTTTCACTGTTCTGGTAGTTTTCAATAATCTCTGCCGATGAAAAATGAGCTTTACCTAAAGGAATTTTTACAGTGAATTTGGTAAAGCCTTTTTCGTCATTTTTTGCTTCCCGGCTTTGTACACTTATGTCTCCGTGGTGAAGGTTAACCAAGCCCTTTGTAAAGGCAAGTCCAATCCCAGTTCCCAGCGGGTTCATTCCATTTGCATCTAAATGAGTGAATTCTTCAAAAATTTTATCGGTGTATTTTTCTGGAATTCCCTTACCATCGTCTTGTACGGCAACGCAAACAAATCCTTTTTCTTGATCGGCTAATTTTTCTGTGGAAACGGTTATTTTAATATTTCCGCCTTCCGGTGTAAATTTTAAAGAATTTGACAATAAATTATAAAGAATTTTCTCGAAGTTATCCCTATCAAAATAAGCCCTTATACTATTAGCTTCGGTTTCAACCTCCAAATTAATTTTCAAATATTTGGCATAAGAATCAAAAGCCATTACCACTTCTTTTACAAAGCGCACCATATTTCCTTCTGCAGCCCGAAGGAGCATTTTTCCGCTTTCAAACTTTCTAAAATCAAGTAACTGGTTAATTAAGCGCACCAAACGTTCGCCGTTTCTTTGCATTAAAGACAGTTGATTTTGCACAATATTGTTCCCCGCATTCATTTCTACCAGTTTTTCTATTGGCGCTAAAATTAAGGTAAGCGGTGTTTTAATTTCATGCGAAATGTTTGTAAAGAAACTCAGTTTTCTTTGTGCCAAATCCTGATCTTTTTGATGGCTTTTATATTCAAAAGCAAGTTCGTTTTTAAGTTTGGCGGTTCTGATAGAATAAATGTAATACACGTAAAGGATACCCGCAATCATAAACAGGTATATTAAATAAGCCCACCAAGTTTTCCAAAAAGGTGGTAAAACTTTAATTTTTAAGCTCCGCACTTCATTATTCCAAACGCCATCGTTATTAGCGGCTTTAACTTTAAAAACGTAGGTCCCGGCACTTAAATTTGTATAAGTTGCCGAGTGTTGGTTGCCTACTTCATTCCAATCATCATCTGCAAAACCCTCTAATTTATAGGCATACTTGTTTTTTTCTGAATTGATATAATTTAGCGCCGCATACTTTATGGTAATATATGCTTGGTCATAAGACAGTACAATTTCGTCAGTTTCTCCAATCTGCTTGCTAAGCGGCGAATTTTCTGTGTTTATATTTACCTCTTTATTGCGAATGAGGAAATCTGTAAGTACTACTTTTGGTTTAAAATTATTTGATTTAATTTTATTAGGATGAAAAAAAGTAACGCCATTAATTCCGCCGAACAAAAGTTCTCCATCAGCCCCTTTTGCTACCGCCTCGTTAGAAAACTGATTGCTTTGTAAGCCATCTGCCACGGTATAATTAGTGATTTTTAATTCCTGATTTGCATTAACATTATATTTTCTGAGGTCGATTTTTGATAATCCTTTATTGGTACTTACCCATAAAAACCCCATGTTGTCCTCAACAATAGCATGGATTACATTATTTGCAAGTCCGTTTTTTTCTGTAATGTGGCCAAAGGTTTTGTTTGTTGCGTTAAAAAGATTTAATCCGCCACCTTCTGTGCCAACCCATAACCTATTTTTAGTATCCTTAAATAAACATAAAACAGAATTGCCAGAAATTGATTGCGGATTGCCTTCTTGATGCAAAAACCTGGTAAAAGTACCGCTTTGCGGATTGTAAAAATTTAATCCCTTTTGTGTGCCCACCCATAAATTTTCATTAACAGCTAATAGCGAAGTAAGGTTATTTGAACTTATAGAATTAGTTTTTTTGACATCGTAAAAAAACTCTTTAAGCTTGCCGTTTGCATAAATAACCAAGCCTTTGCCGTTTGTGGCAATGTATGCTTTATCATTTTTAAGTACTAAATCATGCACCTGATAAGGCTCTACCGGGTTTTGCGGATTTTGACTTTTTAGCAGATCCGCAAAAGTACCTGTGTTTTTATTGTAGATACTTATACCGTTATAAGTACCTAGCCACAAGTTTCCTTTGCCATCATCCACCATACATTTTACAATATTGTTGCTGTTATTAATATTGCCCAGTACGGTATGGTATTGGTTAATTTCGGTTTTGAGGTTGATGTAATTTAAACCTCCGCCTTCTGTGCCAATCCATAAACTGCCGTCTTTTTCTTTGATGATGGAACTGACCACTCGGTGGTTAAGCCCTAAATTAGCCCCTATTTTTTCTCCCAAATAAGAAAAATTCCTACTGTTCTCATTAAAAATATTTAACCCTCCGGCATAAGTTCCAATCCAGGTACTGCCGGCATCGTCTCTTAAAAAATTTCTTACAGAATTATGCGATAAGCTATTTTGATTGTATTTATCGTAAGTGTAATTGTAAAATTTACCAGCCGCAATGTTAAATACGCTAAGTCCTTCTCTTGTACCTATCCATAATTCATTTTCAGAATATATAAAAACATCCCGTACCACGTTAGATAATAAGCCATTGGCCTCTGGAGATGCTTTATAATTTTTTAAAGTTTGCTGATGAACATCATAAAAAAATAGGCCGTGGCTTTCGGTACCCATCCAGTAATTACCTGATTTTGTAAGCTTAATTGTGCGCACATTATCTGAAGTTAAAGCGCTATTTTGGGCTATTACTTTGGGCAATGCGATGAATTTTTTTGATTTAATATCAAACAGCCTTAAACCTGTACCGGTGTTAACCCACAGCTGATGGTCTTTAGATTCAAAAGTGCTGAGTACTTTATAAGGGTTAACTCCTTTTACTAAAGATTTGTACTTATAAGTAGCTTTTACTTTGTGGTTTTTGTCCAATAATTTTAAACCGTCTCTGCTACTGATCCAAAACTCGCCATTGGCATCTTTCATCAAAAACGTAATGAAATCGTTTTTTTGATCTGTTGTGCTTTTTAAATTAATTTTGCTAAAATTCTCTAAATCTCTGTGGTAAATATTCAACCCGTCTGATGTGGCTATTAAAAGATTTCCGTTTTCATCTTCAACAATAGAATTTACTTGATTATTGCTTAGGCTTTTAGGATCATTTAATTCATGTTTATAAATTAACCAATCTACGCCATCGTACCTGTTTAAACCATCTTCTGTGCCTACCCAAATAAAACCTTTATGATCTTGATAGGTACAAAAAACTGTGTTTTGAGATAAACCTTCATTAATTGTGAGGTGCCGAAACTTTAATACAGGACGTTGTGCATAGGCACTTCCACCGTTAAAGATAAGTACAACAATAGAGAGAAATTGAAAATAAAATAGGGACTTTTTAATCACGAAAATTGGCTTTCTGAAAAACAGATCATTTAAAACTAATCCTGTTTTAAAGGTATGTTTTTTTTTAGAAATAGAAAATATCCTACTAATTTAAAAGCCCTGCATTTAATTACATAAAGGCTAACAATTAAATTTTAATGTGATACTTTTTTAACAGCTCTTCGTTAAGGATTAGCATCGGGTTATATAGAGTTTAAGAAACTGTCTAAAAGTATCTAATAATGTTATTATTTAAGAGTTTTCGTCATGTCGAGGCAACGAGACATCTCACAAATTAGATATGCCCGTAGCATAGCAAACCCTGCGAGTGGATGCTTCGACTCCGCTCAACATGACGCTAGGCGCTCTTCTGCTTAAAAACAACTGCTTAATAATCAATATACTATAAATTTTTTTTGAATTTCAATTACACTCAATATAAGTGGGATTTTATAAATTTGATATAATTATCCCAATCAAAAGCGGTAATACCATGCTTTCCTTCTCTTAAATGAAAACCTAACCTATCGCCATAAATTGATTGATTCACAGGAGGCATTTTAGCGGTTGGCAAACCTTTAAAACCATAAAGTTTATACGCAGGTTCAATGGCTTTTATTGCTAAAAACTCGCCTTTAGGGTCTTCGTTCAAATCTTCTTCGGCACTTCCTAAATAAAACGGACGTGGAGCCATCATCGCTAAAACCATGTGCTGGTCAAAGGGCATTTCTGCTACATGGTTTGAATATTTTGAAAAATTATGGCAAAACCATTGCGGAAAAACTTTATTTATGCGCTCAACAGATTCGCCAAATTGCCTCTGGAATAAAGCGTCTCCTCCTTTGCCAGATTCTGTACTGATTACTATTGCAAAACGCTGGTCTGTTGCGCCTGCCCATAAAGCCGCTTTTCCTAATCGTGAAAGTCCGGTTAAAATAACTTTGTTTGAATTGATGTCATTATCTTTTTCCAGATAATCCATTGCCCTGCTCAATCCCCAAGCCCAGGCACCAATGGTGCTAAAATTGTCTTTTCTATCTTGTAATTTGGGATATAATGACTGAACAGCGTTTGTAACATTGTCATAATCCGGATCTATATCTCCGCAATAAATAGTTGCAGATGCAAAGCCAGCTTCCAACATTTTTTCTACAGGCCAAACCCCGGATGCTACACCACGGGAAGTCTCGGAAGCCCTATTGTTGATTGCGCCTTTTGATTTTTTACTCACCCAACTGTGCGTAATACGAACCGCAGGGTCATTGATTACTTCTTGGTTTCCTCCAAAATTTAAGCCCAAAATAACAGGTGGTTTTATACTGTTTTTAGGGATATACATTAAAATATCCATGTAAACACTATCTTGTTTGGGGCTAAAAACCACCTTAATTTGTTTACGGATGGCTTTTCCGTTTAGTGCATTGTTATCTAAATCAAAAACCTCAAATTTCATTTTTGCCGGCTTGCCAGGATGTTGGCCGTACATCTCTTGCTGCAACAGATCCAAAATTTCTTCTCTTCTTTTTTCCCATTGTTGCACAGTTTTTACCTGCTTTCCGTTTTCAAATTTCAACAAAGGCGGAAGCGTATATGCCGGCACTTTAGTTTCATCTAAGGTTTGGGCGCTTGCTTTACAAACAATAAAAAGGATTAAGAATAAAAGATATTTTTGAAATTTCATTTTTGTTGATTTAAAAGCCTAGAATTAATTTTTTAGGATTTCCTGTAACCATTTTTGAGCTAAGTTAGGCCAAACCTCGGCCGCAGGATTTCCTTTTCTTAAGCCATAACCATGTCCGCCTTTTGGAGTAACATGAAACTCAAACGGGATTTTATTTGCTCTTAACGCCATCCCCATACTAAAAGGGATATTGTACGGATCATCACTGGCTACAAAAATAAAAACCGGCGGTGTATTGGCATCAACAGGAATTTCAGAGATCAAATGCCGGTCTGTACCGGTTGACATAGATCCGGGATAAATCAATAAAGCAAAATCTGGCCTGCAAGAGAAGCCATCAATAGCATCAATTTTGTTTTCTAATTTCCGATGAAAATCTGTAGAAGCTCTGGCTGATAAATTGCCACCAGCAGAAAAACCCATCACTCCGATTTTTGAGCTGTCTAATTTAAAATCTGTTGCTTTTGAACGGACTAATCTTATAGCTCTTTGAATATCATTTAAGGCTTTTTTCTGTTGATTTGGAACACTATATTGCAAGATAAAAGCGGTATAGCCTAAACCATTTAACCAATTTGCTATTTCTGTACCTTCTAAATTCCAAGCTAAAAATTTATTGCCACCACCCGGGCTAATGATAATAGCCGCACCGTTTCCATTCATTTTTGGGCGATAAACCTTTAGCAAAGGTGTTGTTACATTGGTAACTTTTAGTACTTTTTTAACAGTGTCAAATTCTTCATCTGGCTGTTGCAAACTTTTGGATGGCCAAAGGTTGATTACCTGTTTTTGTTGGGAAAATCCTTTTAAAGAAAAACAGATTAAGAATAATAAAACCAGCTTTTTCATCTGTTTATTTTGTTTTTTTGCCATGAAGCAATTATGATTTACTATTCCCGCAGTGGAGAAACAAGCTCTGGGGTTTTGGCACCATCATGATGGTTTTCATCATTAATTCCATTCATCTGTACGGAAAGAAGATGCAGGCAAACCGTCATTATTAAACAATTCTCCAACTACCCATTCTTTAAAGGCGTAGCGCACAGCAACCGGGCTTTTTACCTTATCGCTTGATACGGTGACTGTATTCCTATCAATTTTTGCTTCTGCCGGATAAAAAACTTTATCGGTGCCGGCAACTTCAAATAAAGTAAGTGGTTTTCTGTACGATGTTAAATAAGGGGCATTTCCGAATGAAAGAACTGCTTTATTTCCATCAATTTTCATTGATTTATAGGTTGGGCCTTGGTAACCAATACCCTCAATTCCGTAGGTTTTTGCCAAAGCCCAATATCCCAATCGGTGTGCCGGTGTGGTTTTATCCATAAAGTGGATGTCGTTTTCCATCCCAACATCTAATAAACAAGCCATCCCGCTGTTGGGAATTATATCCATAGCTTTCAGTTGTGCTTCTCTTAGTTTTGGCCCGCTTCTGCTTGGGTCTGATGATCCGTAAGGAGCAATTTGTGCATAATAAAACGGAAAATCTCCTTCGTTCCATTGTTTACGCCAATCGGCTACCATTATTGGAAACAGTTTTCCGTACAGTCCCGGCTCATGCCTGTTACTTTCTCCCTGCATCCAAATCACGCCTTTAATTCCGTAATTCATCAAAGGGGCAACCATGGCATTAAACAATGCAGTAGGTTCCCGGTGCGGATGCTCATTATCTTTTAAAGTAGCTGGAATTTTCACTTCCGGAAAAGCTTTTAAACTTTCGTTGCTCATCCAGGCTTCTACCATTGTTCCTCCAACTGTTGACATAATTAAACCCACGGGAACATTCAGTTTCTTTTGCAACATGGTGCCAAACTGATAACCAATAGCACTAAACTCTCTGGCTGTGGCCGATGTACATTCCTGCCATTGCCCTTTAACGTCATTTAACGGCGTTAATGAAGTTGCCATTTTTACTTTAAATAAATGAATATTTTTATTATCGGCATTTAAAATAATTTCATTGGCATTTAAAATTGGCGAAGAATTTCCTCTTAAAGCCATTTCCATATTAGACTGGCCAGAGCAAAGCCAAACCTCGCCAATTAAAATCTGATGCAGCACCAGTTCTTTGCCATCACTGATTTTTATTTCATACGGACCACCGGCTGCGGGCGTATTGATATTCAATTGCCATTCGCCATTCTGGTTTGAGGCTGACTGATAATTTTTATTGTCCCAAGAAGTGGTGACTGATACTTTTGCATTGTCTTTTGCCCAGCCCCAGATTTTCACATTGGCTTTTTGTTGTAAAACCATATAATCACCTACCAATGCCGGTAATTTAATTTCGGCAAAAGTTAAGGTTGAACAAAAGATGAATGCTGATAAAAAGAAAAGAATTTTTCTCATGATAAATTTTATGATGATATTAAATTGGTTGAATTAAGATTGAAGCCTTGAACTCAAAATTCGGATTTTTACACTAAAAAAACTAACGACAGATGGTTCAAATCCACCTTGTATTTGCTTCAAATTTGTAATGCGATTAAATCTCATCATTTTCCAAGATTTTTATACCTCAACATGGCTTCAACAAAATAGTAATCTGCGTAAGGCAAAGGAACATCAACCAAAGCGCCTTTAGGCAAATGACCTACGGAATGCTTTAAAATAAAACCGCCGTTTGTGCCGTAAGCTGCCTTATATTCGGGCGAGGATAAAGTGCGGATAATGGTTTCTGCAACACCAATGTATTTTTTCGATAACGCCGCATCAACATAACCCGCGAGTTCAACTAAGGCAGAGGCATAAATCGCTCCGGCAGAAGCGTCGCGGTAGGTATTTGGGATTTTTGGATCGTTAAAATCCCAATAAGGCACTTTGTCTGCCGGTAAATTTGGATTATTCAGAATAAAATCCGCAATATGCTTAGCCTGTTCCAAATATTTCGGGTCTTTTGTTTCTCTGTACATCATTGTAAAACCGTAAAGACCCCAGCCTTGCCCTCTTGCCCAAGCAGAATCATCCGCGTAGCCTTGTACAGTCTGTTTTTTATTGATTCCGCCTGTTTCGGGGTTGTAGTTTACCAAATGGTAAGAACTATAATCGGGTCTGAAATGATTTTTCATCGTGGTGTTTGCGTGTGAGATTGCAACTTTTGCATAGGTGGAATCTCCGGTTGCCTTGGTTGCCCAAGTCAGCAATTCCAAATTCATCATATTATCAATAATTACTCTGAATTCTCCAGGTTTAGAACTCCACGACATGGTACAGCCTACCGTTGGGTTAAATCTTTTTACCAGACTTTTGGCGCTGGTTATTAAAATAGCTTTATATTCTTCACTGGGATTTATCTGGTTTACAATGCCGTAGCTATCGTTCATCATAAAACCTATATCGTGAGAATTAATATGTTTTATGGGTTCCATTACCGGAAGCTTTGCCAAACCTGCGTTGTAAACAGTTTTATCTCCGGTGCCTTCGTACAGATAAAATAATGTTCCCGGATAAAAACCGCTTACCCAATTTCTTGCCGAAGTGCTTTTGGGTTTACCGTATTGAAAAGTTTCAGGCAAACTATCCGCCGGAACATTTTTCATCAGTACTTTATATTGTTCAACCCCGTCTTTTAGGTTTTGATCAATAAGCTTAAGCATATCCGGCTTTGGCTTCAATGCCATTTTGTTGGCATTACAGGATAATAATGCGGCGCTGACCGTAATTGTTATGGCAACAAATATTTTATTGATCTTCATGGTTGTTCTTAATTATTTATTCTTTATCGTTATAAGCATGGTCAATTTCAATCTCTTCGCCATTCCAAGCTTTTTTTGCAGTCCAGTCTGCATCCGGTCCCTGCCAAAATGGATCGTTTGCTGGCAATCCTAAAACAAGAAATGCTTCTGAACATAAATACAGGCTACCTGTGGAAATATAATTTTCGCCCACGGATGGCTGATGCCCGGCAAACCCGATGCGTAGCCAACCTTTATCATCAAATGTTTCAGGCATTTCCACTTGTCTTTTTATTATGGTGTAAAGTGCAGCTCTTACCTGCTGTGGCTTTACCATTTCTGGCAATTGGTGCAACAATGCGATTTTTGAAAGCAGTTGAAAAGCACCGAAACGATAAGCCAAAGATCTGCCTACTGGCGGATAAGTGCCTTCCGGAGAGATTAAGCGTTCCTGAATCGCTGCATAACGTTGCGCTCTTCCCAACATCAGTTCATAATAATGATTGCGGTCTAGGCCGTCATCCTTAAGTACTTTGGTTATACTCAAAAGCATAGGCTGAATGACATAACTATTATAATAATCCCAATGAAAATTTGGGCCGTCGCCATAGGTTCCATCTCCTTTATACCATAACAAATGTTGCTTAATGGCGTAATCAATCCGCATCATGTCTCCTGATTTATCAAATTTTTGTAAAGCGGCTTCGACGGTTGCGCTAAACATCAGCCAATTTGAATATGATGGATTTATAATCCTGCTGGATTTTAGCGCAGCTATTACATTCTGTTTTGTTTGCTTATCCAGATTTCCCCACAATTGAGTTGGCGCCCTTAACAAAGCATCGGCAAAAAAAGCAGCGTCCACTAGCGGCTGTCTGCCTTGATTAAAATTCATAAAATCTGCAACTTTCGGATCTGTTGCGTTTTTGATGCACTGTAAAGCTAAGTCGATGTATTTTTTTCTGATGATTCCTTCTTTTGTGGAATCAGGACCTAATTCTAACCACGGCGCCATTCCGTCCAATAATCTTCCGAAAGCTTCTAAATAAGTGCTGTAAACGCGGTCTTTTGCGGCCTTAGCTTCCACCGGCATAGTGCTTTTTAGCTTATTTTCACTTAAAGCGGTTAAAACCGGATCGGCTATTTTAGTAAGTGTTTTAACATAAAACGCTCTTTCAGCTACGCCATCGTTATTTTGCGCCCATGAAAACTGGGGTATAAAAATTAAGAGGAACAGTAATTTTTTTATATTATTCATTTTCTTCTATTTATTTTTTATTGAAACTCGTCTCCATCATTACAAGCCTTCTGTCTCCTTGGTAAACTACCTTTACATTTTCATCGTCAACATCGCTATCGATAGATTTATATTCTCCGGCCTGAACAACAGCATTTGTTTCCTTTAAATCATTTACTTTTATTTTTACGGTAAGCGCTTCCGCAGATGGATTCCAGACTACAGAATTCATATTATTTTTTCCTTTAGGGATACGACACCAGAACTGCGCAGTTCCAGATTTAGAAGATTTGCTAAAAGTTGGACTTCTACCATAACTTGGGTCATAAGGTCCCCAAGGTCTTCTGCCGTTTACCACATATTGCAGTCCCGGTCTAGTATTGAATCTGCTCGGATGTCCGCCGGCTAATTGATAACCTTCTTTTGTCACTTTAATTCCTTCGGCTAAAAAAGCATCGGTCAAACGCGGAGTACCATTTGCGATAAAACCGTTATAAGAATCTATAATCAAGCCTTTTTCGGAAGTATAATCGCCCCAAATAATTGGATTAGTGACCAATTGCTGTAGCTGATGCCCTTCGTTTGAAGCGCTGTAATTCAGCATATTTATTAGGAGTTTATCTGCCACAGGATCCAATCCGGTTCTGTTAGAAATATCAAAACCACAAATTAAAATACTTCCCGAACCCATAAATTGTTCTGCTAAGGCTATGGATTGCAGTCCGTAATTTAAATCGGCAAGAATGGCTGTTGAGGACATTCCGTCAGCGTCTTCCAGTTTAAAAGCGTCCGTTACCGGATATATGGCTGGCATTCCGGTTTTTTCTTCACTCCAGTTTGTGTAATCAGACCAAACAATCAAGTTATCCCGGCTTATTCCAGAAAAAACCGGATGATCTTTTCTTTCGGGATTGATATTGAAACCATTGCGAGCGGCTGTGGTTGATACCGGATAAACGCCATTATCAATATCCACAGTGTTGTTGGTCAATTTAAAATCTAGTAATTTATTTAAGTAAACTCTTGAACTGCTGTCTTGCCTTAGCGCTAGCACTCTGCCTCCTTTTTTCATAAAATCTTTAATAGACGAGGCAGTAGAAGCAAGTTTTTCATCTGCACTGTTCTCGCCAATCACTAAAATTGTTCCGTTAGATAAATCTTTACTACCAGTAAATTCCTGAAACGGGATGTTAAGTTTTTTGAAAGATTTTTTTGTATCGCCTTTTGTGTCGTACAAAGTTATTTTTGAAGAAGTGTTTGCTAACTGGCCTTTAAATCCATCATCAGCAATAAAAAGTTTGAAAAAATTTTGAGACACCTTTTTTCCATTGGCATAAACTTCGCCATTTAAAGTATAATCTCCCGAAACAATATGCTCTGGCAATTTGATATTAACCGCTTTTTTAGAAGTGCCGTAATAAGGTATATCGCTGAAAGAAATACTATCCTTTACAACAGCTGTTCTTGCTTTATCATAAATCTGATAAACCAGTTTTACATTCTTCAAATCTTTAAAATCGTTATCGTCATTAATAATATGAGCCACCGGACTGAAAGTCGAGCCGGCGTATAGTTTTGAAGTCCAGCATTCCCAACTCAAAAGCACTGGTTGATAAGAAACCTTTACTTGGGCTGTAACTGGCTTGGGGTTCATATCCGCAAATTTTTCTATGGTATCCCAGTTGTAAAACAGAATGGTGAAAGGGAAAACGCCGCTTAAAGCGTGATTTTTGTCTCTCAACTGCCTAAAAGTTTCTGTGGCTTGTCTAAAAGTGAAACTCTGATGTTTGTCTGCCAATTGCGACTGCAGATCTTGTCTTTCGTGACCAGTCCATGTAAGTTGCGAGCTTGGATTTTTATGCCCTGGAGTTTGGTTATAGCGTCCATCGGGACCGGTATAATTGCCTACACATTCGGTAAAAGTAATGGGCTGTCCGCTTTTTGGGAAGGGGATGATATTTGCATTATCCCTGATATTTAAAAAAGTGTATGGCGAACTGTAATACCAGCCCCAATAGCGGTGCAAATCACAAATATCTCCTGTTTTACCGTAACCGTAACCGGCATTGGCAATGTAAACACGAGTTTCATCCCAAGCCTTTAATTTATGAAAAGCATAATCTAAAAACTTTTCCCAAAGCAACGCTCTTGAACCTCTGAAAGGAGTTTCGTTAGTCATTGCATATACCATTAAACTTGGGTGATGAGCAATGGCGCCCAGCTTTTCATTCTCGTACCAGGAAACACCTCTATCATAATCGCTCGGGAAACCGCCATCAGTTTCATCACCTATAGCCTCCTGTTTCTTTACTTTTTCTCCGCCAGCTACTTTTCCGCCATAGTTTCCTCCGAAAACCATCATGCCAAGTTCGTCACATACGTCATACCATTCTTCAGCATCCGGAATTCTGATGATATTTACATTGATGCTTTTCATAAACTTTACGTAGTCTATGGCAAAATTACGGCTGTACTCTAGCTCTGTCGGAATTCCTCTTTCTGGCGGATTGATGGCGATGCCTCTTAAAAAAATCGGTTTCCCGTTTAGATATAAATTCTCTCCTTTTCTTTCGAAACTTCTAAAGCCAGCTCTTTCTGTTAGCTGAGAAACTATTTTTTTCCCATGATACTGTTCAAGTGTTATTTGGTAAAGATACGGTTGGTTAGGCGTCCATAATATAGGTTTTAAACCACTGATTAGAAACGCTATTTTTTTTCCTCCTTCGTTAACTGCCGAGGTGGATTTCACAGGTCCTTGCCAAAGCACTTTTCCATCGGCAATTGACTTGATGAACACTTTAAATGTATTTTTGCTTTCACTTTTAAAATCAGCGTCAGTGACTATTCTAACATAATCTAGTCCTGTAAAAGGAGTAATAGCTTTTGCAACGTTCTCTTGGGAGAAAACCTGACTCAGTAAGATTAAATTGAATAAAATTAAATTCAGGGTTGTTTTTAATAAAATACTATAAAAAGCTGATTTTGACTTTTGCATCAATCGATAATATGCTTATTGTGGTTTAAATTTAGATTAATTATATGGCGCAATTTAGGAAGTTAAAAAGGGTTTCATACCTGCTAAATGAAACATAAGTACCCTTTGAAAATATCATTTTATAAATTTCAGAGAAGTTTTAACAGGATTCGTCAATAAAATTTTAAATACTGTTTGCTTAGAGAAATATTCTGAAAAATGATTTAAATGTAAAAATGACTTTTATAACTGCCGATAAATGTCTTTAGCTAAAAGGACTTTTTAGATTACCCCCATTATACAACACCTTAGTATGTAACATATCACCTGCATGTTAGAAACTTATGTAGTAACTATATGTGTTTCAATCTACTACCTTAGTACTTGTTAAAAAAGGATCCCATATCCTGAAATTTGACGACTAATCCAATTACTAACAAATTTTTAAACATCATGAAAAATTATCAAAAACTGGTTTTGTTAACCAGTATTTTGCCTTTTATGGCATGTCAGAAAACAACATTATCAGTAGAAAAAGCGCAAGATGGTACTGCTAAGGATGATCTCACTACCTTTTCTACAACAACTACTTACTATGTAGATAATGTAAACGGAAGCGATTCTTACAGTGGTACTACAACACAGTATCCTTGGAAAACGCTAGCAAAGGTAAACTCAGTAACCTTTGTGGCCGGTAACCGGATAAGATTTAAATCTGGTGGAAACTGGACAGGACAGTTGCATCCCAAAGGATCTGGCATTAGCGGAAGCACAATTAAAATAGATAGCTACGATACAGGATCAAAACCGGTTATCAATGGCAATGGTGTAGCTAATGGAACAGTTTATCTTTATAACCAACAATATTGGGAAATTAACGACTTAGAGATTACCAACTTTAATGCAAGTGAAGAAGGAGGAAAAAGCCTGGCAAACTGGGAAAGTGACAACACCAACAACTATGCTAATGTAGACCATCCTGGTATTGTTGAAAACAGCAATAGTAAGAAATTAGGGATTCTTATAGCCGCAGAAGACGCCGGAACAGTTAATCACATTTATTTACATGGTTTGCTAATTCATGGCATTAATGGATATATGGATAATTCTTCTATTTATTCAAGAAACAACGGTGGTATTTATTTCGAAATTACAGGCAATACAACTCCAACACATTTTAACGATATACTTGTAGATTACTGCACCGTTCGTGATGTAGACCATACTGGAATGTTTTTGCAGTCGAGTTGGGCAGATCGGACAGCGTTTAGCAATAACAACTGGACTCCTTCCACCAATATAATCGTTAGCCATAATACTTTTGAAAATACTGGAGGGCATGGCTTAATTATGCGTGTTGCTACGGCACCTTTAATGGAGTATAACCTGTTTGACCACTGTTCGATTAAGGCAACTGGCAATGCTGCTTTTAATTTTAATACTGATGATGCACTTTGGCAATATAATGAAAGTAGATTTACAAAAGCAAATGATGGAGATCATGACGCTGGTGGGATTGACGCCGACTTTAGATCAAAAAGAACAGTAATACAATACAATTACCTTCATGAAAATGATTTTGGGATATTGGTAACTGGAGGTGATGGAGTGTTTAATCAAAGCACGGTGATTAGATTTAATCTGTTTGTTAAAGATGGAAAACACACCCATCCGCATGCAGGTAAATTTTTAATACAGATTAACGGTCACTGTACGGATTTACACGTTTATAACAACACATTTGACGTAGGACCTAGTCAAGACGGCGTAAACATACTTTCTTTTACCCCATGGGCAGGCACAAGTGATTGGCCAGATGGCACTAAATTTTACAATAATATATTCGATAATTCCGGTACTAATTCTAACTATAACTTAGGTAGCAGTACAAACAATACCTTTGACTATAATGCATTTTATAAAAATACCGCAGCAAACCAGCCAAGCCAATCACACAACATTGCCGGCGATGTTAAATTTGTTAACACCGGTTCAGGCACTCCCGAAGGTTTCAAATTAAAAAGTGGTTCTGTCGCTTTATCCTCGGGAAGGGTATTGAGCACTAACGGAGGTAAGGACTTTTTTGGAAATGCGGTTTCTACGACAAATCCTATAAATGTGGGATTCTATGGGGGATTAGGGCTTTAGCTCTTGGTGATTTATTTAAGGAAAACAGGGAAGCAGAAATGTTTCCCTGTTTTTTAATTTTAAATAGATACGTATTTTATCAGTTCAGTCCAAAAACTATATTTCATTCAATTTTTTGTTTATAAACTTCACTGTCCAGACAATTTTTAAAATTGGGAAATGAAGTTTCATTTTGCTTTGTACAAACGGAAAAATTTCACTAGGAGAACATAAGAAATATAAATAATTATTCGGTTTAAAAGAAGTTGATAGACAAAAGAAGTATGAAAAAAAAATATCATTTGTCATTCGGCGTTCAAGTTAAGCTTGATGCCCAAACGCCTGAAGGTGTTCCAGTATTACTAACTCATTGTTCTTTATTGGACAGTTGAAGTGATAGGCTTTTAATCAAATCTACTTCTGCCTGGCTGTAAGGGGTTCCGTCTTTTCTAAAAATATCATGAAACCAAATTTCAGGTTCTTCGCCGGATGGTATTGGCGTGTCCCATTTATAAACGGTATTTGTTTTTCCGGCTACTAAGCCCCAGTTGTACGCGCCAATATTTTGTTTTTTTAGGATAGGCATAATGTTAAAAAACTTGCTTCCGTTGTTTCTGGCCATGTATTCGGTACAAATAAGCGGCCCTTTGTATTTGTTTTTGAAAGCATCAATGGTTTTCTGATGGTCCACCTCATTGCCATAATTATGATAAGTTACCACGTCTGAATTAGTAATCTGCCATGCCGAAAGTTCTTTTAAATCCCAGTTCCAAACGCCGGCGGTTAATGGTTGCGAAGGATTAATTGTTCTGGCCCAAGCGAATACTTTTTGCAATAAAGGCATACTTTTATTTCCAATTCCTTGTCCGCCCGGTTCGTTGTACAAATCCCACATTACAATACGTTTGTCGTTTTTAAACGAGGTCAAAACATCTTTTACATAGGTTTCTAAAGTGTTTGTCAATTTTGGTTCTCTGTAAATTCTATTTCCGGGATCTTTTAACCAGCCCGAATTGTGGATTCCGGGTTTTGGTGCAGGTTGTTTACCTGCTTTATATTCTGCGTTCCAGCAATCGTCAAAAAAAACCAAAATTGTAGAAATTTGATGCTTATCAGCTATAGCTAAATATTGATTAACACTTTTTTTAAACCCTTTTGGATCTTGTTGCCAAGCGATATGATGCAAGTAAACCCGCATGGAATTCATGCCGATGCCTTCTGCATACCCTAATTCTCTATCGATAGTCGCAGGATCAAAAGTTGCTGCCTGCCACATTTCTAACTGATTAATAGCAGTACTTGGAATAAAATTTGCTCCACGTAACCAGCCCCACTGCTTATACCAATTGTTTGCCTGCTCAACCGTCCATTTTTCTCTGGGCTTTTGATTTTTAGCAACTTTTGGGCTACAAGCGGACATTAATACGTTCGCTAATAATAGTATGGACAATATTTTTATGGTAATCTTCATGTCTTTTTCATTAAGGATTGATGGATAAATTTAATAAACCTTAACCTCCCAAATCCCTGGTCTTGTATTCTGTTTTTCGTTTCTTAAAATAACGCGGATATACCTAGCTTTATATTTTAACGAACTTACTATAGGCGATCCAATTTTGGTATTTTCCCACTGGTCATCAGCTAGTTTCCAAATTTTATGATCTTCAGAAACTTCAATTTTATACTGATAGGCTTTGATGGGAAATTCGGTAAAAAGCTGAATTTGGTTAAACAATTTTACTTCCCCTAAATCTAACTGAAGCCATTCTTGCGCATATTTTCCGCCAATCCAAAGTGTTCCGTTGTTTTCATCTACTGCAAATTTTGCTTTGGTTACTACGGTATCTAAATCACTGGAACTTGTAACTTTAGCTCCAAAAGCCAAGTTAGGTTCCGTTTTAACCGATTGTAAAGTGCCAACTCCCCTATGTGTAGTAACTACTCTTTGTAAAGAACCATCTGGGTTAAAATTTAATTCGTCAACGGCTACCTGTCGCAGTTTTTGAGAAATATCGTACTTATCTAAAGTATTAAAACGGTGATAAACGATGTAATATTTATCATTGAATTTTAAAACGGTATGGTGCCCGGTTGATTTAATTTTATTGTCGCCATCATCTGTACTTAAAATGGGGCGCACCATTCCTTCTTTCCAAGGCCCAAAAGGTGTGGGACCGGTGGCATAACGAATTTGATAAGTTTCGTCCCAAGTTTTCCCCCACGAATAAGAAAAATAATATTCGCCATTCTTTTTAAACATGTACGGTCCTTCAAAATAATGCGGAGGAGTTACATCTTTTGGCATTTCGGCAAACGAAATCATATCTGCATTTAGTTTTACGCCCAAACATCTGCCTTCAATATCACGTCCGCTATCAGAAGAACCCCAATAAAGATATGCCTGCCCATCATCATCCACAAAACATTCTGCATCAATGGTTTCCACATAATAATATTCTTTGTGACGTACCAGCGGAGTATTATCTGCTTTAGCATTTTTCCATGGTCCGATCGGGCTATTGGCAACGCCAACCCAAATCTCTTGACCAACAGTTACATACATGTAAAACTTGCCATTCGGCGATTTAATTAAGCTTGGTGCCCAAACACCTGAAGGTGTTCCAGTATTACTTACGCATTGTTCTTTAGTAGGCCAGTTCAAGTAATCGCATTTCCAGTTCACAAAATCTGTAGAAGTCCAAACTGCAAGCTTTGTAATATCGTTCCAACTTGGCATATCGCTGGTAGCGTAAATGTAAAATGTGCCCTTGCTTTCAATAATTGTAGGATCGGCAAAATAGCCCTGCAACAACGGGTTTCCGGTTTTTGGGCTATCAAATTTCAAATCCTTTTTAGTCCATAAATTGATTACAGACTGATCTGGGTTTTGTGCAAAGCTGTTAAAAGCAATTGCCAAAATAATGGCTGTTAGCAATTGGTTTTTAAAGATTTTTAAACTCATATCTTTCGTTTATTTAGGCCAATTCCAATTTGTTAAATCATCGCTCCACGCTATCCCGATGGAAGCATTTTTATCAAAATCTCCTTCTTCTTCGGTTTTTGGTCCAGAGCCGTGGAAAAACATTACGTATTTCCCAAAATGTTTATTGTTTTTTAAGTTGATTACAGTTCCTGCTGTAATTCTCCCTTTTGCCCAGTCCCAATTTTTTTGTCCAAGGGTAATCAAATTACCCCAATCTTCCCAAGTTTTTAGGTCTTTTGATTTTTTGATGCCAATACCATTTTTAAGCGAATGGAATAAAATATATTCTCCATTTTCATGCAAAACAGAAGTATTTTCACCAGATTCGGTATAACCAACAAAGTTCCATTTACGCAAATCGTAACTGTAAGACATGCTTACGCCATTCTGTTTATAAAAACACCACCATTTTCCGAGTTCATTTTTATCTTCCAGCAAATAAGGATCAATCATCCGACCCATGTCTTTAAAAGACACTTCTGGGCCTTTAACTTTCATAATCTCGGGTGTACTCCAGTTTTCTAAATCTTTACTGCGCATAAGGTACAAACGGGCATCGCCACTTCCAAAACGGGGCATTTGGCTAACCTTATAATTTGGGCGGGGATAAGTTTGTAGGCATAAAACCCATTCGTTATTAAATTTTATCACATTTCCCGGGCTTGAAAAATTCAGGGACATATCTCTGGGCGAGATGATTTTTATTGGCGACCAGTTTTTTAAATCCTTGGATTTGCTCATGGCGGTGTAAGAATACACATACCCTGCTTCCGTACGCACTAATGTAAAAAAGAGATACATTGTTTTATCGTGAAACAAAACCGCTGGGTCACGGTAAGCTATCGAATCATTTCCTTTAAAAATGATGGGAGATTTAAGGCTTTTTAAAAAGTTTTTTTGTGCAAAAACTTGAGTTGAGCTTAGTAAAAGGAAAATAAAGCAAAAAACTTTTATTAATTTATTCATGGCGGTATCACTTATGTTTTCTAATTTTTCGTGGAAGTTCATTCAGCATCAGCATCTGTTTTGAATCCAAACCTTCTATGATTTCTTGCTTTGTATTGGCATTGAAAACCATTTTTCCCCAGCTCATCATCCAAACCCATGGCTGATTTTTTAGCAATCTTTTACTTGGCAAAACGCTGTTTTCTGTTAAAGCTAATGGTTTTCCGTTCGCCAATTTCAACATTCTATCGTAAAATGCTTGCGGGTAAACGGTTGTAGAATCTTTCATCGGATAAATATCGCAACCTAAAATGTCAACAGTATTGCCAGTAGGATAATAATCCGCAACATCATCCCAAGGTTTGTCGGGTGTCCAGGCCCAAAGAATGTTATTTAAGTGATGATGGTTGGTGTAATAATCATAAAGCTGACGCCATAATGCTTTAAAACCATCCTCGCCTTTCCGGTGTCCCCACCAAAACCAGTTGCCGTTCATTTCGTGATAAGGCCTAAAAATTACAGGGATTTTAGCTTCCTGTAATTCCTTAAAATAAACGGCAATTAAATCCATTTGGGCCGTCCATTTTTTGTATAGCGGTGTGCCCAGCGTGGTCAGTTCTGTCCATTGTTCATCCGTTAACTGGCTGATGATTCCGCCCTTGAAAGGAGTTGGCTCGCCCAAAGCAGGATTTGCCTGATGGTAAGATAGCACAATGATTGCACCTCTGGCATATTGCTTCTTAATTTCTGGAACCAGTAAAGGGCGGTATTTAATGTTGTCGATGTCGTGGTTCTCATCGGCAAAGCCAAAATCTCCTCCCCATATTGCGGGGTATTTACCGGTAACTGTATAAATGCTATCGGCAGCTTTTGACATTCCGCCAATGATATTGTGCATGCCATAAAGGGTCTTTTTCCCGTTTATTTGATACAGGTATTTTAATAAATCCCTGGTTTCTTTGCTTGCGTTTTTGTTAACTGGTAAAACCTGCTGGGCACTTGTTTTATAACTACAAATGAGCAAACAAAACACCGCTACCAAACAATTCCTCATTAAATTTATTTTACATTTTGTTTGACCACTTTACTGCTTTGCACATCCGTAAAAAATCCGTTCCCATTTTTTAAACTAATGGGCTTTAGTAATTTATTTGACGGAGAAGCTTTTCCGCGGAAGCTGGTAATGGATAAGCTTTTAAAATCATTTACAACAACTGCGTTTGTAAAAAACGTTGGAAGGTTTGGCATCCATTCCAATGTAAAATCTTCTATTTTTAAGCCATCTACTTTTTGAGCATATAAACCTGGAATATCCTGAGCAAAAATTTGTTTCTTTGGGTCTAACTGCGCCCTTAAATCCACATTTCCTCCGGCAACGGCATTCAGTTTACTATCGATAATTTTAAAAGTGATGTCTTTAAATGAAAGGTTTTCTATTCTGCTTTCATCCGTACCGTAAACCAAAATTCCGTTTTCGCCTTCGCAGATGATGTTGCTGAAATTTACATTTTTTATTTTTCCTAGTTTAGCATCCGGATTACCGCGAATTGCCGAAATGTGGATAGGTTCGCCGTTTCCCCACCAATCGCCGGTGCTTAATTTTGTTTGGATATAAACATTAGAGATATTGATGTTTTCTACATTTCCGCGGTCTCTTAAAAATATGCCTATTCCCCGGTTTGAGTTGGTAATGTTTACGTTGTTAATCTGGATATTTTTAACGTTGTTTTGGTCTAAAAAGCCAATCCTGATAGCACTGGAGTTTGATTGTAGATTACAGTTGCTAATCGCGATATTTTCGCAATCTTTTTTAATTCCTTTGTAACCTGGGATTTCAAAATGATGGTCGTAACCCACAACAACTATGGCATCATCGCCCGACCGAATATCGGAATTGGCGATGATCACATTAGAGCTACTGGTCACATCAATCCCATCTGCATTGGGCACTAACATATTTGTCCATAACCGAATACCATCTACCAAAACACCGTCACAATCTGCAATATGCAAAGTCCAGAAAGTTGAATTTGTAAGCGTTATTTTTTTTACATTTACCTTTTTGCACTGCGCAAATATGATCATTTGACGCGGGCGTGGATCTAAAGGTGTAACCGGTCCGTCGCCTAAACCGCTTACTACATTTCTGTAATTTTGTTTTTGGCGGGTATAACTATTTGTGATCGAATCAATTTTTTTTGGTGTATTCCAATCAAAGAAAGCTTTATCATTTCCATCGATGGTTCCGTTTCCGGTAATAGCAACATTTTGTGCATCATGCGTATAAAAAATGCCGTAATAATTGGTACCGTAAGGCTCTTTTTGATAGCTTTTATAATCTTTTATATTGGAGCTTCCTTTTATTATTGCGCCAATTTCTAAATAAAAATTAACATTGCTTTTTAAAGAAATTGTACCTGTTACAAACTTTCCGGACGGAACATAAACCGTTCCGCCCCCATTTCCGGAGCAATCGTCAATTGCTTTTTGAATAGCAACGGTATTAATGGTTTTCCCATCAGCTACCGCTCCATAATTTTTTATATTATACGTTTGTGCAAAGCTGTTAGAAGCCAAAAACAAAATAACACACGTGAACAAAGTTTTCATATTTCTGTTTTTTACTGATAAGATGGCGGAGCATCCTCCACTTTATTTCCCCAATTTTTATTCGGTTTGTCGCCCATTTTAAAGTTGACGGTTCCACCGTTTTGCATTGCATCCCAATCCAGCCATAGATTAGTGGAAGTTTTGCCGTTGATTTTCATGTTTTGGATATAGCCGTTTTCTGCTTTCGCATTTTTACCATTTACCGTAACGGTGTTGCCATTTGCTAAACGGATGGTGGTTTTTTTAAACAGCGGACCAGAAATCATAAAACCGGATTCGCCGGGTAAATAAGGATATAAACCCATTGCAGAGAAAACGTACAGTGCCGACATTGCCCCAGAATCGTCATCACCCGTTAAACCATTTGGCGTATTGTTAAAGTAATTGTTTATAATATCCCGATTGTGCTGTTGCGCTTTCCATGGTGTTTGCAAGTAATTATAAACGTAAGTTGCGCCGAAGCAAGGCTCGTTACCCAACCAATAATGTGGTTTTTCTGGTGCCCAGCCTACTTCAATTTTATTCATAAAAGTATCTAACCGGTTCTCTATAAATTGCTTTCCGCCAGCGATTTCAATCAGCTTTTTCATGCTGTGTGGTACGCTCCAAAAATATTGTATGGCGTTTCCTTCGTTAAAACCCGTTTCGGTGGTTTTGTTAAAAGGTGTTATAAATTTACCGTCAGCCGTTCGGGGCTGTAATAGTTTTGTTATTGGATTATACAGGTTAAAAATATTCTGCGAACGTTTTAAATAGTATTCATTGGCTTCTTTATCGCGCGATGCCTTGCAGATTTTAGCGATAGCATAATCAGCAATACCATATTCCATCGTCATGGAACCGCCAAAACCCTGCTTATCAACCGGAACGTAGCTTAATTTTTTATAATCGTCAATTCCCATCCAGCCATGGCGACCTTGATTTGGATAATAATCCATTGACACTTTTTTCATCATGTCTTTCATTTTTTGGAGGTCGAAATTTTTAGCGCCCATGACATACATATTGGCCACAAAGGCAAATGGCGAATAACCGTTCATTACCCCATATTCTACATTGTTCATGCTCCAGTTGGGCAAAGCACCGCCTTGTTGGGCATCCAACAATAAAGATTGGATCATATCCGATGATTCTTTTGGGGCAATCATCGCTTGCAGATAAGCCGTGGTTCGGTAAGTATCCCAAAGCGAAAAGTTGACATATTTGTTCCTCCCCTTTTCCATTAAATGCACTTTATCATCAAAACCAATGTACTCGTGGTTTACATCTTCAAAAATATTTGCCTGCAATAAGTTGTGATAAATTGCGGTGTAAAAAGTCGATTTTTCATCACTGGTTCCGCCATCAACTGTAATTTTATTGAGATATTTTGACCAGTCTGTTTGTACTTTGCTTAAAGTATTTTCAAAATCCCAATTTGGAATTTCGGTGTTTAAATTAAGGGAAGCATTTTCCATACTCACAAAAGAAAGCGCTGTACGTATTTTTACCTTTTTTGTTTCCTGCGCAAAACCAATGTAACTGGCAAAATTATTTCCGGATACGGTATCTCTGTCTGCAAATTTCTGCTCGCCTTTCCACACCCCAAAATCCGAAATTGGGGTGTCAAATTCCATCACAAAATAAATTTTGTAGGGAAGATGGGCTGGGTCTCTCCAGCAAAAACCACCGGTAGAAACCCAACCAGAAATCTGATTTTTTTCTTTATCGATTTTTACCGCTCCATCGGCAATGCCGTTTGCGCTGTTGGTGGGGATAAAGATTATCCGCGCTTTTTCATTTCCGTTATAATCAATTTCGCCAATTCCAGCTCTTTGTGTAGCAGTAAAGCGGGCGTTAATTTGGCAATCTTTTAGTTTTACTTCGTAATACCCGGGATTTGCTTTTTCATCAGCATGAGCGAAGGAACTTTTATAAGCATCGCGATTATTTACCGGCGAAACGTTTAAATTGCCCGTAAGCGGGAAAAACATTAAATCTTGCATGGCGTGGCAACCCACACCGCTAAAATGCGTTAAACCAAAACCTCTGATTTCTGTTTGCGCATATTTATAACCCGGTCTGGCATCCGTACCGTCATAATCTTTAAAAGTATTGGACGGGCTGATAGAAACCATCCCGAAAGGAGCCTGGGCACCGGGATAAGTGTTGCCGTTTTCCCCAGTTCCAATAAAAACGTTTACATAATCGATCGGTTTTTTTTGGGCTTCCGCCTGATAAGTGGTGGTTAGAACTGCTATGAATAGGAAACACTTTTTTATCATGATATTATATTTATGTAAAGGCTTTCAGCTTTATGCCTTAAGCTTTTTGCATTTAAAATTTACGGATTCCCCCAAACTTTAACTTCCCAAACGGATGCCGTTCTGTCCTCGGAATTATTGATAGAAAGTTTAATGAATTTTGCTTTGATAGCTATATCCGTAAACATGTTTGGGTAAGCCTGTACCGCTTGCAAGGTATGGTCAACAATTGTTGTCCAGTTTTGGTTATCGTTGGAATATTCTAATTTGTAAGTATGCCACTTATCGGGATATTCAAAATCAATCTCTATTTGTTTGATGGCTTTTTCTTCGCCTAAATTGATGGATAATTCTCCTTTCTGATTTACTTCGGTGGTCCATCGGGTATCGTTTTTACCGTCAACAGCGTGGATGGCTCTGTGGTTTAAGCTTTCGGTATTGGCAAAAACTTCTGCATTTATAGCGTAGTTTACCATTTTAGGCTTAATGTTTAAGGCCTTTGGCAAATCGTTTATCCACTGTTTAAACTGAATTTTGCCATCTTTATCAAAAGTAAATTCGCTTGCACAGGTAAACCTGTACGAACATGGATTCGGCGAATCTGGATCCTGACGGTGATAAAAAGCAAACCATCTACCGTTTAACTCGATGACTGAATTATGGCCGGGGCCCAATACGCTATCTTGTTCGCTGGTTGCCAACACAATTCCTTTATCGATAGATTTATACGGGCCTTCAATGTTTTTAGAAACCGCGTATTTAATGTTGTAACTGCGTTGCCAGCATCGTCCGCCTGCCCACATTAAATAATACAGACCGTCTTTATACAATAGATACGGTGCTTCTGTAAAGTCAAAAAGTTCGCCTTTAAAAGGTATTTTCTTTTCTACTTTAACCAAATAATCTGACGAGCTGACATCATTGTTCATCTCAAAAAGTTCTTTTGAAGCAGAGATTACATAAGTTTTTCCGGAAACCGGATCAATAAAAGGTTCCAGATCAAATCCTCCTAAATGGTTCATTTTTTTGAATGGACCGGTTGGAGAATCGCCTTTGTAAGCATAGCCAGAGTAATCAACGGAGTTTTGACAATACAGATAATATTTACCGTTTTTACCCTTGGTAACCGCAGGTGCCCAAATTGTTTCATTTGGTAAACCTTCAATTTTTTCGGGCCTCCAAACCAGTAAGTCCTCAGAAACCCACACAAGAGACTGTCCATCATTACCGAAGGGGCCATAACCGTCTGTGGTAACATATAGGTAATATTTATTATCAAACTTTTTTATACTTGGATCGGCAAAATAGCCAGGGATAATTGGGTTTTGGGCAAAGCCGAAAAAAGCGATACTGGTTAGTAAAAAAGTAAAACAGAATTTTTTCATTAGAATATATTTTTTTATGGCAATGAAGCATACATGATCTTAATCATTCCTTTTTTTTACTGCAAGCTCATGTAAGTTTCATTTTTATTAACTGAGTTTTTTTAATCGATTAATTACTTCCATACAAGCCCGGCTGTTATGGTATGGGCATTTCCAAAAACCTGCTTTGTCTTCGCCCTGCATCAAAGAAAAATCTTTGTTTACGCCCCAAAACCATTCGCCGTTTTTATGGTCAATGATGTGTTTTTTGGTAAAATCCCAAATGGATAAAAAATGATTATAAAAGTTTTCATTTTTACTGAGTTGATAGGCATTTAAAAACCCAACCATCGCTTCGGCCTGCACCCACCAATGTTTTTCTGGTATCTGATGATTTTTATCGGCTTCCAATTCGTAAATCAGAGCGCCGGTTTTATCAATTCCTTCTGCAGAAGCATTTGCAATTTCTACTGCCAGCTGCTCAAAATGATGGATAAGTTTTTCGTCGCCAATTACCTCTGCCGCTTCCAGCATCAGCCACGAAGCTTCAATATCATGTCCGTAAGAAACAATATTGTAGTTTGAGTTCCACTCTTCATCAAAAAACAGCATCAGATGCCTGGTGTTTTGGTCAAGAATATGTTGCTCGAAAACTTCTAAAAGGTGTTTTGTTTTTTCTTTCAGTTGCGCATCCGGCCAATATCTGTACAAGTTGGTATAAGCCTCCAAAATGTGCAGGTGCGTATTCATGGTTTTTTTCTCATTGGCATCCTTATCGCTTAAACGCAGGTCATCGATGGTTTGCCAATTGCGGGTTAAAGCCTCTAAATAGCCTCCGTTTTTTGCATCAAAACTGTGCTTTTCTATATCGTGAAAAAGAGAAACAGCTAAATTTAAAGCTTCCTGATTGTTGCTTGTTCTGTAATATTCTGTTAAACCGTAAATGGCAAAAGAAATGGCGTAAATCTGTTTTTTGGTATCTAAAGGATTCCCCAGCGCATCTACCGACCAATAAACGCCTCCCATTTCTTGATCGATAAAATGGTTTTTTAAATAATCAAAACTTCTTTCTGCCAATTTCAGGTAATTGGCATCCTGACTAAAATTATAACCGGCAGAAAAAGACCAAAGGATACGGGCATTCAAAACAGCGCCTTTCGGAGCGTTTTCTGTAACGTTATTCTCGTTATCCAGTTTGCCTAAAAAGCCCCCGTTTTTTTCATCAACGGTGTATTTAGCCCAATAATCAAGAATTGATTTTAACTGGTTTTTAAACTCTGCAATTAGCTGTTTTTGCATTTTCGGGACAATTAAAACAAAAGCTTGGAAATATTTTTAACCTGATTATGATTAAAATTTCAAGCATTGATTATGAATTACTAAACCAATTCAATTGTATCGGGCTTTAGCCCGATGATAAAATTTATTCGATGTTTGGCTTTAGCCGAAACTTAGGATAGATTTTGGCTAAAGCCAAATGATAATTGCTTTAAAAACGGGCTAAAGCCTGTTCCTACGAATAATTTTATTAATCGAACTAAGCTTTTATCAATATACCAAGCTATTTGTCTGTTACCTGTGTGTTTTTTATGTGCTTGTTCTTTTCGATTAATTGGTTAACTGCTTTTACCGAATTTGCCGAGCTTAAACCGTCTTCTGGTGTGTTGATGCAGTAATCTACCAGTTGCTCAATAGTTGAAGTTGCTACATGCATCCGTGTATCTGATGATGCGTAGTAAATAAATACATCGCCATTATCATCTGCAATCCAACCGTTGGAAAACACTACGTTAGATACATCTCCAATACGTTCTTCGCCCTCCGGAGCGATAAAATAACCGCCCGGTTTGTGTATTACTTTGGTCAAATCCTGCAAATCAGTCATAAACATATAAAGCACATAACGTAAACCTGCCGCTGTGTTTCTAACGCCATGAGCTAAATGCAACCAACCTTTTTCTGTTTTAATCGGCGTTGGACCCTGCCCGTTTTTGGCCTCGTAAACCGTATGGTATTCTTTGCCGTACAAAACATGTTCATTTGCTACTTCTGCGTTTTCCATTGATGTTGATAGGCCAAAGCCAATTCCTCCGCCTTTGCCTGCTTCGATAAAACTATCTTGCGGACGGGTGTAAAAAGCATATTGCCCGTCAACAAATTCGGGATGCAAAACCACATTTCTCTGCTGTGGCGATGGCGTTTTTAAATCTGCCAAACGGTCCCACGTTATCAGATCTTTTGTTCTCATGATACCGCACTGTGCCACCGCAGCAGATTCGTCACCTATTGGCGCTTGTGGATCTTTCTTTTCTGTACAGAACAGGCCATAGATAAAACCATCATCATGCTGGGTTAAACGCATATCATATACATTGGAATCTGCGCCCTCGTGGCTGTCGAAAACAATCGGTGAATCCCAAAATTTAAATCCGTCAACCCCGTTAGCACTTTCGGCAACGGCAAAAAAAGATTTTCTATCAGCGCCTTCCACACGCACTACCATGATGTACTTACCGTTAAATTTGATAGCTCCCGCATTAAACGCGGCGTTTACCGCTATTCTTTCCATCAAAAAAGGATTGCTTTTTTCATCAAAGTCATAACGCCAGTTTAAAGGAATATGCGCCGCCGTAACAACCGGATTCTTATAACGATCAAATATTCCGTTTCCCAATGCCTCTTTTTCATTCTTCTGGTTAATGAGCGCTTGATGATTTTCCTGTAATTCTGCCAAACGGCGTGTAAAATTAGATGTCATTTTATATATAATTTGAACGGTGTTAAATTTTATTCTTTATTATCAATTCCTTTTTATTTTTCAGCTTGTTGATGGTACTGGTTTTTCCTTCTAACTGGTAAACAATGATGTTTCTGGTTTCTTCGCCTTCTATTTCCAGAACACTATTTTTAATGGCATTAGGCTTTATAAAGGCATTTTTTACATCGGATAATAAAATATCCGAAGACTTGTTTTGCAAAGTTTCCTGATTTGCTTTAAAGCTTTCCAGCGTTAAACCATCTACATTTTTAGCGTAAAAAGCATTACTCCACAATGGCTCTGCACCTGCCGTTTTCCAATTTATTTTTATATTTTTTACAATAATTTCAGAGGCATTAACAATTTCAATTGCATGGGTAGTTCTTTTATCTTTTTCTGATTCTTTGTTGATATCCAATGTTACATTATGGATATTTATACCGCTGATAGAATTATTTCCTTCGCCAAAGCCTTTAATGGTTGAAGTACCTTCAACAGTGCCACGGATGTTGCTAAGCGTTACGTTTTCTATTTTCCCTAAACGGGAATCCGGATTTCTTTTAAAAACGTTAAAATGGAATGCTTCGCCGTTTCCCCACCAGAAAAACGGTTTGCGCTTACAGTCCATGCTGATGTTTGAAAAATTGACATCAGAAACTGTTCCTCCGTCTCTGATTATAATTCCAATTCCCCGGTTGCTTTCGCTGATGGCGCAGTTTGTAAACGATATTCTTCTAAAATCAGAATGGCTTTCGGTACCCAGTTTTAAGGCACATGATGTGGATGATAAAACGCAGTTGTCAATCAAAATATCTTCGCAACTTTCTGTCCGCGTACCTTGTTTGGTTGTTTTTAAGCAGATGGCATCATCGCCAGTTTGAACAATACTGTTGCTGATGATTACATTTTTACAGCCATCAATATCCAAACCATCAGAATTTACGCCTTCTGTTAAACTAGAAATAATTTTTATCCCATTTATTCTTACGTTTTTACTCCATTGTATATGGCAACTCCAGTTTGGAGAGTTTACAATACTAATGTCTTCTAAAAACAGATTTTTACAATCGGAGATATAAACCAAAGAGATTTTTGGATTGTTAACCCAAGGCCGTTCCATACTTACGCCACTTTTCATGGCATTTGCATTCCAGCCCGGATAACTGTCTTTATGTGTTACCGTGGTATAATAAAAACTTGGTTGGCCTTTGATAGCTCCTTTTCCGGTAATGCTAAAGTTCTCAATATTGTGCGCAACCAGCAACGCAGGTATAAAATTATCACCGGCATCTTGCAAACCCAGCTTTTCATTTTTGTACAAACTTTTATCTGCAATTGCAACAAGCGTTGCTCCATTACCCAACTTAAAATCGATATTACTTTTTAGGTAAATGGTTGAAGTATAAAAAGTGCCGGCAGGAATCAACACTGTACCTCCGCCGGTTTTTTCGCATTGGTTTATCGCTTGCTGAATTGCCTTTTGCGAATTAAAGTTTTCATCCTGTTTGGCTCCAAAATCCAGCACATTAAATACCGCAATACTTTGGGCATAAGAATAATCTATTGATAAACAAAAAAGTATAATCAAAGTAATTAAAGCTAAACGGTTAATTTTAATACCCATATTTTAACCTAAATCTGTTTCTTCGTTTTTGCGTCTTGCGGATAGTTCATCACTTACGGTCATCATAAATGAATCGCTAAGTTTATAAAAGCCAATAAATATTGCTGAAATAAGCGCACCCGCGGCAGGGATAAGGCTCATCATCATTCTGATACCTGTTTGTGCATCTTCCGTTTGTATCACGTTGGCTTTAAATCCGTAAATAGCTAACAGCCAACCGGTAAGCGCACCGCCTAAAGTCCAGCCTAATTTTTGCGACATGGATGAAGAAGAGAAAATTAAACCTGTTGCTCTTCTCCCGGTTTTCCATTCAGAATAATCTGCAATATCTGCGTACATAGACCATAACAGCGGGAAAATTATTCCGGCACAGATACTTATCAAAAATTGGAAACTGAAAATAAGCACAAGGTTGTTCTCTTTAAAGAAAAAGAAAACAATGCTCAGCACACATGCAATAACCATTGCATTTAAAAAGGTGTTTTTTTTGCCAATTTTATCTGAAATAGGTTTTGCCAATACTACGCCAACAATATTGGCCGCCTGCCCTAGCACAAGGTACAGCGTACTAAAGTTGATTGCTATTTTTGTTAAAGGAATTTCAAATGCTTCCTGACTTTGAAAATAATACTTAAAATAAAAAATGGTAGAACCGTCTCTTAAAGAATTAAAAATAAGTGTAGAAATACCTGCACCCAAGAGGATAAACCAAGGCTTATTTGTTGCCAGGTTTCTTAAATCGGCTTTAAGAGAAGTTTTTTGTTCCTTAGGCGGGCTTACCCTTTCGCGGGTCCAGGCAAAAGTAAAATAGAAAAGCACAACAGCTATTATTGCATAAATAACCATTGCAAACTGCCATCCGTATTGAACGTTGGCACTGCCTGTTACGGTTTTACTTAAAGCTGTTACCAATGGTTCTGCCGTAGCCAATACCAAAATACTTCCGGCAAATGCAAACACAAAGCGGAAGGTGGAAAGTGTTGTGCGTTCTTTAATGTTGGAAGTCATTACGCCCATTAGCGATGCGTAAGGAACATTGATGCCCGAATAAACCATCATCATTAATGTGTAGGTGATATAGGCATATATTACCTTGCCTGTTACGCTTAAATCAGGCGTGGTAAATGTTAATACACCAATTATCCCAAACGGGATAGCAACAAAAAGGATGTACGGCCTAAATTT
This sequence comes from uncultured Pedobacter sp., assembly GCF_946480185.1. The sequence goes on from NZ_CAMLIG010000001.1 coordinate 379,344, forward strand.
GCCCCATTTGGTAGTTGTTCTATCTGAAACAATACCGATTATTGGGTCCAGGGCTGTATCCCAGATCCGGGTTACCAAAAACATGGTTCCTACAATGGCTGCCGGAATTCCAAAAACATCTGTATAAAAGAAAAGCAGATATACCGAGAATATTTTCCAGAACATAGAAGATGCAAAATCTCCGAAACCGTAGCCAACTTTTTCTTTAAAACTTAATTTTTCAGCCATATTGCTATTAAAATAATTTGTGCTATCGATATTTATTTATAAACGTTTTCTTTTGCGATGTCGCTTTGAAAAAGTGTGCCTTTTAAATCATAAAACTTCTGAAAATCAGGCGCTGATGGCTGCCCTGGGTAAGGGGCGTAATAATGGAATTTTTTTTCATTCTCCATCCAACCATGATTTCGCCATACCAGAACGTAAGATATCCGGTAGTCTTTAATTACAGGCCAAAGCGTATTTGTCCACCAGTCTTTGATAGGTAGCGCTTCAAGACCGGTTTCTGCAAAAGTTGGGATTTTGTTATGTGCTTTAGCCACTGAATCTAAGATAGTTAATCCGCCTTTAATTTGTGCCTGATAGTTTAAGGACGATTTTTGGATAACAGAGTCGGCCGTATTTATTGGTGCAAACTGGTAATTATCAAAGCTTACCATATCTATAAAATTATCTCCAGGGTAACGCTCGGTAAATTCGGCAGCTGTTTGAAAGGAGTTGGTATTGTAAACATAAATTATGTTGTGTAAATGCTTTTTATTTTTTAGATAATTAACCGTGTACTGGTATAATTTAATGTATTCATCGGTAGATGTAGAGTCTTTGCCCCACCAAAACCAGCCTCCGTTAAGTTCGTGATATGGCCTAAAAATTATAGGAATATGCTTGCCATCACTGCCTTTTAAACTTTTTATATACTTGGCCGCACTGTTCATCCATTTTTTGTAAATCCTGTTTTTTTTACCGCCCGGCAAAACTGCAGCTACTGCGGGCGTATTGTCCCAAGCATGTTTTAACGTTACAGGGTTATCTACATGCCAGCTAAAGGTGTTTATCCCTCCGTTATCATAAACCCATTTAATATATTCCTTCATTTTTTCAAAGGGAACTCCATCAATATTGTTTTTTGACTGATGCTCTATTTGGCCCAGATCCCAACCAAAAACTGCCGGATAGTCTTTTACCACATCATTAACGTCGCTTCTAATTCCATCTGCCTTTTTCCATTTTACCCCATAGGCCAAATCGTCCTGATGGCCAAACATCACGCCTTTATCCAAAAGCTTTTGAAGGTTTTTGTAAAGATTTTTGGTTTCTGGTGTAGCCTTATCATCAATCAGTTTCATTTCCTGCGCAAACACTGCTTGCGTAACTATTGTTAATGTTATGATGATTGCAAAAGTTTTAATTCTCATTAATTATTGTTTTAGAAAAATTTTTAATTATTTTCCAAGTTGATTTGTCTGATGTAAAAACCGAATTAAGGCCTTGTTCCTCACCTCCCGGATCGCCCATATAATCATCCCCTTCTTTCCAAAAAACCTGTCCGTCTATTGGTCTGGCAATACCGCCGAAAGCCCAAAAATTTGTACCTACAAGCACTGGATATTTAGCCTGTAGGCCAAAAACATTTTTGTAAAATAAATTGCGGTTATAAGTGGTGGATTGGGGATTAAAAGAACCTAAATCTCTTGGCAAGCCAAATTCTTCGAGTACTAAAGGCTTGTTTAGTTCTTTTGCAACTGCTACGTGTTTTGCCACACAGTTTTCGGCCTTTTTAATAATGCTATACATGCTTGCATTAATTGAAGTGTCTTTAAACCAGCCCCAGTTTTTTGGCCACAGGTGTATGTTTATGTAATCGATGTTTTTATCGGCATGTATTGCTTTAAATATTTCCATATCTCCATCATAAGCAATATCCCCTTCGCTACCGGTTGATAATAAATGGTTAGGATCAATTGATTTTACCAACGCAGCTACGTGTTTCATCCAATCTAAAAAGGCTTGGTTGTTTATCGGCCGCATTGTACGTGGTTCGTTGATTATCTGCCAGGCCATAATAGCCGGATCATCGGTGTATTTTAAGCCATTTACTGTATTGGTATGGTTTAAAATATAGGTAATGTATTTATCAACATCATCTTTACAGGGCTGGCAGTTATAAAACTGTGTAATGTAATCGCGGTATTTGTCCCAGCTATAGTTATCAGTTTTAGAGTATAACTGAGGTGTGTAGCCGTTCCATTCAAGGTATTGTCCTAATCCTCCGCTCCAATCCCAAGTATTGGTAAAATGCAGTACCGCTTTCATATTACGTTTTCCCATTTCGTTTAACAGATAATCTAATCCGTACAAAATAGAATCGCGGAAAACTCCTTTTTGTGGCTGCAGGGCATCTGCATTGGCAACTCGGTATTTATAATCTACTACTCCTTCTGCGCCCACCATTACTCTTAAATTGTTAACGCCTTTTCTTTTTAAAAAATTAAGCTCTTTTTTAAGACGTTTTTTTCCGTCTTTTCCTTTAAGTGCCAGCAAACCCCCATACCAGTAGTTTGCGCCAACATAAGTATATGGTTTACCATTTATGGTAAAAGCTATACCGTTACGCTTTACAAAATTCTCTTGGGCATACAGTAAATGGCCTGGACAAAATATCCAGACCATTACCATCACTGTACTAAACCTAACCAATTTCTTAATCATTCCGTTTTAAATGATACTGTGATTTTTAATCTTCATTTTCGATGACTAAATATTAAAAATCCCTCTGTTTTAATATTAATTTTTTACTGCGATAGCTGGACTAGTTTATACTATTGGAGCAAATTACTTACTTCTTTGCAAGTGTATAAAAGTCTGGCACTTTGTCTCCAAAAACTATATTGGAAGTATTTTTAAACTTAATAAAATCTGCTTCTGCGGGATGTCCTTTATAAGGCGTATAATAATTACTTCCGTTGTACCATACCATTGCATAAGAGATGTTCACTTTTTGCTTTGTTAAAGCTTTAAAAAGCACCTGAGTGTACCAATCACTTTGAGTAATGTCTGCTAAACCAGTTTCTGTTAGCGCTGCAATTTTATTGGCCTTGGCCGCATAATCAGACATGATTTTTAATTTATTGCTTGCGGAAGTAATACCTGTAGCTGTTTTTAAATCCTCGTACTGGTCCATTCCTAAAACGTCAACATAATCATCACCAGGGTAATAGGTTAAATATTGTTGTTCATTACTCGCTAAACCTCTGTCTGGAGACCAGGCAAATAATACGTTATGGACTTGTTTTTCATCTCTTAAATATTCTACAGTGTATTGGTACAGTTCTTTATATTGTTGTGTAGTGCAATGTGTTTTACCCCACCAAAACCAGTCTCCATCCATTTCGTGAAACGGCCTAAAAATGACCGGAACTAATTTACCATCATCTGATTTTATAGATTTAATATAGTCTGCAACTCTGTCTAAAGACATTTTAAATACCGCATTTGAACTACCTCCAGGTAAAATTTGAGAAACTGCAGGTGTTGGCTCATCTTTATAGTAGAAAGGAGCGTTTTTACCTTCTGATTTACTAGGATCTTGACCCGGACTTTTACTTGCAACTGGATTCCAATAATGCCAGCAATAGGTGTTTATTCCGCCTCTTTTGTATGCGTTGACCGTTTGAGTTCTAATGATATTTGCTTGCTCATCAAACCAGCCGTTACGCTGAAAAGAGGCAATATCTAACAAATCCCATCCATAAACGGCAGGGAAAGCCCCTGTTACTTCTTTTATGTCTGACATACCTAACATAAAACCGGGCGATTTACCTTGTTTAGTATCATCTTGGTGGCCAAACATAATTTTTGTTTTAGCTAAAATTTGCATATTGTAAAACATGGCCGCGGTTTCATCAGTCGCATTTTTATCTACTAACCAAGTTTTTACTGTTGCCAATGTTGGAACAGGATCTTCTTTGGGTGGATCTATAACAACAGGCGGTTCAATTGGAGTTATTTTGTCATCTTTTTTACAGGCACTAAATCCTGTTACAAATAAGAGACAGGCTATAAAAAATTGATGTTTAAAATTGCGTTTCATAATTAGAAAATTGATTTTGCTATTTTAGGAAAACCCGATGCTTGATTTAAAAAGTCTGATTTAAACTCGGTTCAAATCAGACTTTTAATTTCAACGATTTAAATAAATCCGATATCGTCTATGTAAATAGTGCTTGGTGCAAAGCCACTGAATTCCTGTAAAATAATTTCCTTAATTTCTGTTGGACTGCCCAAGGAACTTAATGGTACCGTAAAATCTGTATATACGCCTTCTTTTAAAATGAGACTAACACGTTTACCGTCTGTATAAGTATCGTTAAGAGAGATGTTAACTTTCTTTCCCTCAGAACCTGGCCCACCATAAATAGAAATTTTTATTGCCGTTAAGCCTAATGCAGCCACATCTATTTTGGCACCGTTATAGCCAGCCCTGTACGCCCCATAACCTCCTACGTAATCGCACCTAAGTGTTTTCGTTCCTCTTTTAACGGGAGTTGTAACTTCACTTGTAGTTGAGTTATAGCCTGTTGAAGACCAGTTTGTTGCGTAAGTATCATCATAAACCAGCCTTTTAAACCCGAAAGAAGCGATAGATTCTGTAGTTCCGCCTTTGGTAGTTACAAATATTTTAGCCTGAACGATACCATCTGGCACTTTTACTTTTATTTCCATAGATGTAGGGGTTCCAACAATTTCTGCTACAACATCATTAAACATTACAGATTCTATGTTTTCGAAAACTTTTCCTGTTATTGTTACTATTTCGCCAGCGCCGGCCGCAAGCGGTGCAAAGCTTAAAATACTTGGAGCTGGCTGTAGAACCGGAAATTCATAAGTTACAGAGCCAAATGCTGTTGTTAAAATCAGCGTTTTGGTTTGCCCGGGACCATAATCAATGTCTTCTTCCGGGATAGAAAATATCAAACTGTTACTGGTTACCAGTGTTGAGTTAAAGTAGATATTTGTTCCGTTTAGCGTTAAGCTTTTGGCGCTTGAAAGATTTTTGCCAATTATTACATAGGTGTTTTGCAACTCACCAGCAACTACAGTAGAATCAAAAGGGACTAATACTCTTTTATCTACCGTTTCAGAGTTGTCCAAATCAATAGGACGTGTTACCTGAACAGTATCTACTTTAGTAAGTGTTCTTATACGCTCTATAGTTGGCATTCCTCCAGATTCATCCTTTTTACAGGAATAGGTTGCGGTAACAAGTAATGCCACAAACATTAATATGATGTTCGCACCTCTGTTTTTTAAAGTTTCCATATTCTTATATTGTTAATATAATTTATTGTTATTTCTCTAGTTAAAATTGTAAGGTACCGGTGCGTCCAACAATTTTGGATTGGTAGCAACTTCGGTAGCCGGATAAGGGAAATAAAAACTGGCATCGTTAATATTGGTGTTATAACCATCTCCAAACCTTTTTGGAGGATTGTCATTGCTTACCTGTCCTCTATCCTGTTGCTTAACCATAGCAATTGCTATAGGATGAGTTGTAACGTTAAAACCGTCTCTTCGGGCCAAATCAAACCAAGTATCATTTTCAAATGCAAATTCTCTTCTTCTCTCATCCAAAATATCATCTTTAATTAGCGTTGTAGGCGTATTGCTTGGCGCACCCGGAAGATTTAATGCCGGGTTTGGCACTGTATAATAGCGCTTGATTTCTGTTAAGTCACCAAGCCCAGCTCTGTTTCTGATTTTATTAATGGCGGCTAATGCCTGCAAATCTGTTGAAGTTGGTGCGCCTGCCATAATAGCTTCTGCAAGTATTAAATATACTTCGGAGTAGCGCATCATGTAGGTATTGTTAGCGGCAGATTGCCTAGATCCTACACCTCCATTATCTGCCGGTGAGCCTACCACATATTTTTTTACGGCAGTTCTTGTGCCTTGTGCGTTTCCATCTAATGGAAAAGTATATCCACCATCCGCTTTATGTATGTTCGGATAAAAATCTCCCGGAAACATAATAGTTGCATGTCTTCTTAAATCTCCCGGATCATACAAATCTTGCAAATCAGGCGTTGGACCCAACAAACCGTAACCATCGCCTGTTAAGGTAATACCATTATAGGCAAAAGCTGCTTGGGTAGGGTTTCCTAAACCGTAACCTCCAGACCCTAACCACTGAAGTTGGATAACAGATTCTTCGTTGTTATTATTTTCTGTTAAGAAAAGATCTTCGTAAGATTTTCCGGCGACATCTGTACCATAAAGTTTAAACTCGCCACTATTGATTACTTTTTCTGCTTCTAATTTAGCATTGGTATAATCCTGCATATACAGGTAAACTTTAGCTAATAGTGCAGAAGCAGAACCGCTTGATACTCTACCAGATCCTTTACCGCTCCTCATCATCGCCGGAAGGTTTTCTTCTGCAAATTTTAAATCGCTTACAATAAATTTATAAAGATCTGGAATTGGCGCTGTGTTAACCTGATAGTCTTTAATATATTTCTCGCTATCCTCAATAAGCGGAACATTACCAAAGGTTCTAACCAAATGAAAATATGCCAATGCCCTAAATAAATGTGCTTCGCCCAGTGCAACATTTACTGTTGTTTGGCTAACGGAAGGAGCAACGCTTGTTGGCAGGTTATTGATAACACCGTTTGCCTGGGCTACAACAATGTAAAGTGCGTTCCAGCCTTGTTCTATCTGGAAGTTAGTTGGCGTAACAGAATAATTCCCAAAGTTTACAACATCTCCAGACACTGTTCTGCCGTTGCCGCCCGCTAGCTCTGTAACTGCCCATCCGGTTTTACCAACCCAGCCAAACCATGCAGCGCTGTACAGTACGTTTGTACTTGCTTGCACTTGGTCATCTGTACTGTAAAAGTTATCAACCGTGATTGCGCTTTGCGGAGGGCGGTCAAAGAAACTATCTTTACAGCCACCAAGTGCTAAACTTAGCATGGTTGCTCCTGTGATAGCTATTGCTATATTTTTTAAATTCTTTTTCATTTCTATTATATTTTAAAATGAGGCATTAATACCAAATGTGATTGTACGTGGACTTGGATAACGACCAATATCTATATTAGATAAGAACACGTTTTGACTGATAGAACCTATCTCGGGATCCAGACCTGTATAAGGTGTAAATACATATAAATTTTGTGCACTTACATAAACTTTTAGGGCATTTAACTTTACTTTGGTTAATAGTTTAGCCGGTATGTTATAACCTAAGTTTACATTCTGTATCCTTAAATAAGAACCACTTTCTAAAAATCTATCAGAATTTAAAAGGTTGAGGTTATCTCCGTCTCTGGGTGCAGGATTATTTGAGTTTGGATTTTCTGGTGACCAGAAATCCGATGCAGAGGCTAATTGGTTAACCCATCTTCCGCTTAAGCTAGCAACCCTGTAATTTAAGGCATTGATGATTTTTGATCCGTAAGATCCATTTAAAAAAATAGATAAGTCGAAATTTTTGTACGAGAAATTGTTAGTGATGCCATAAGTAAATTTTGGACTTGGGTTACCTAAACTGGTTTGGTCTTTTTCATCTACTACCCCGTCTTTATTTACATCTTCATATTGGATATCACCATACCAAGTTCCATCTTTATCCGCACTAATTGGCCTTTCAAACTGTACCGGAGCATTTCTTAACTGATCTTCAGTTCTAAAAATGTCTTTAACTTTATAGCCATAAAACTCGCCGACAGGTCCACCGACAACCGTTTTTGTTATAGGTAGGGATAAAAAGCTAATTCCTATATTCCCTTGGATAAATGGGGTGCCAGAGGCCAATGATTTTACGGTATTTTTGTTGGTAGAAAAGTTTAAACTGGTACTCCATTTAAAATTTCCAACTAAGTTTCTGCTGTTTACACTAAATTCAAAACCTTTATTTTGTAATTCCCCACCGTTAATATACGGAGGATTAATAACGCCATTGCCACTATACTCTGCAGATTTTCCGAGTAAATAAGCAGGCAAAGCCGCTTTAAATAAAAAGTCTTTAGACGTTTTCTGGTAATAATCCATAGAAACATCTACTCTGTTTTTTACAAAGGTTAAATCTAAACCTACATCGCCTTGTATCTGAGTTTCCCATTTAAGACCTAAGTTTCTAACTTTATCTAATGCAAAGCCAGTTCCTAAACCTGTGGGGACCGCAACTAAAGCAACGCCATAAAGGTAGTTTGGCACAGATTGGTTTCCGGTACCACCATAACTGGCTCTTATTTTAATATCATCAAAAACGGTTTTTAAACTTTTGGCAAAGTTTTCCTGACTTAATCTCCATGATGCACCTATTGAAGGGAAAACACCTACTTGGTTGCCCGGCGCAAATTTAGATGATCTATCAGACCTTACGGTTGCCGTAAAGCTGTATTTATTGTCAAAAGTATAAATGCTACGGAAAAAAAATGATTCTAATCCGTCGCCATCTTTGTATTCGTTATTTGTTGCTGTTTGTGCATCTCCAAGGTTGATAGACTGTAAATCGTTACTAAAAAATTTCAACCTGCTTATATCTGTGCCTTTCCATGATGATTGGTTAACCTCATGCCCGGCTAATAACGTTACATCGTGTTTTTTTGCAAAAACATGTTTGTAGGTCAAATACTCTTTCCATGACCAAAAAGTATTTCCAGAGTAATATTCTGTAAGTTTTGCGGTTTCGTTAATATTTAATGGTCCGTAATTATAAGTTGGCAAAAACTGCCTAGCTTCAGAATAACCAAAGTTTCCACCTATTTCAGAATGTAAGGATAAATCTTTGGTAAAGTTAATATCTGCATAAGCAGTACCGTTTAATCCACTTCTTTCTAAAGTATTTGTTACATCTAAGGCTTGCGCAATTGGGTTAATTACCGATCCGGACTCAAAAGCTTGTCCACCTGAAAAAGTACCATCAGCGTTCCTCACTGCCCGGTCTGGCGAACTTAATAATGCGTTTTGCACAATACCGCCGTTGTCGCTAATTCCTCTGTTTTCAAAACTTCTACTTCCAGAAACCGCTAAACCTGCTTTAAACCAGTCTCTTATCTGGCCGTTTACGTTTGACCTAAAAGAATATCTTTTATAGTCGCCACCTATAATTGTTCCTTCTTGGTCTGTATAGTTTCCAGAGATATAATAATCTGTATTGTCTTTTGCTCCGGATAAAGAGATTTGATGATTTTGTTGACCCGCAGTTCTAAAAACTTCGTCCTGCCAATCAGTTCCTTTGCTTAAAAACTCCGGATTAGCGAATTCTGCTTGTGGCAATACACCAACAACGTCAGCTAAAGTATTTTGCAACCTTGCGTATTGCGGCAAATCCATTACATCTAAAAACTTACCTTGTTGGCGGATACCATAATATCCATCGTAATTGATTTTACCGTTACCATTTTTACCTCTTTTAGTAGTAATAATAATAACACCATTAGCACCGCGGCTACCATAAATAGCAGTAGCAGAAGCATCTTTTAAAATCTGTATGGATTCAATATCATTTGGGTTTAATGTAGAAAGTGGGCTCACAGTGCTTTCCCCGTTTCCGGCACCAACCTCGCCTTTATTGTTTAAAACCAATGATCTGCCACTGCTTGCGGTGTTATTTGGATCTCCGGAAATAGCAACACCGTCAATCACATATAAAGGATCATTTGATGCGCTTAAAGACGTGATACCACGTATAGTAACCGAGGTATTACTACCAGGAGCACCCGAGTTTTGACTGATAAAAACTCCGGAAGCCTTACCTTGCAATAATTGGTCGATACTTACTTGTGGAATACTTTCAATGTCTTTAGCCGTTACCGTAGATATGGCACTGTTTAAATCGGATTTTCTCTGAGTTCCGTAACCGATAAAAACTACCTCATCCAAGCTACTAACAGCCATTTTCATAGCTATTTGGATATAATCCTTACCTGCTACACTAACGTCTTGCGGGCTCATACCTAAAAAAGCTACTTTTAAAGTTGCTTTATCAGAGGGCACCATAATAGTAAACTCTCCGTTAGCATTTGTTAACGTAACTTTCTTTTCACCATTAACCGAAACCGAAGCTCCTGGCAATGGTAAATTCTCGTTGTCCACAACTTTCCCTCGTACTTGCCTGTCCTGCGCCTGAGTGTTAAGGAAGCTAGCCGTTAGAAAAAAAAGACAAAAGAACTTCAAGTAAAAAATTCTTTTCATATTAAAATAATTAATTGGTTTATAATAACCCAAATATATGCGCATTTTAAACACCTAATTAATACTATTATGACAAATAATATTCAAAATATAACTTTACAATTGCTTAGAACACTAATAGCTATTATTTTTAGATTTTTATTATAGTATTATTATAACACAAATACACTATATTTATAATATAATTATACCAATTATGAGCAACAATATCATCAGAGAAATCACTCCATTGAACCAAAACGACTGTTTTACCCTATTTTCCCGCAATAAAAAAAACTTTGATTTTCCGTTGCATTACCACGAAGAATTTGAGTTAAACTTGATTTTAAATGCTGGAGGCGCAAAAAGAATAGTTGGCGACCATATAGAAGTGATAGAAGATTTGGAATTGGTGCTGGTTGGGCCAAACCTTTGCCATGCTTGGTTTAACCATAACTGTAAAGACAAAAACATCACAGAAATAACCATCCAATTTCATAAAGATTTATTTGACGATTCTTTTTTGCGCAGAAACCAGCTTAGTTTTATTAGAAATATGTTTGAGCAATCTAGGAAAGGGATTCTTTTTTCGCAGGAAACGATTGAGCGCTTAAAATCAAGAATTATTTATTTAGATAAGAAACAGGGTTTTGATTCTGTTTTAGAACTGATATCTATTTTACATGACCTATCTATCTCTAGAAATATACGTACTCTTTCTGATGTAACTTTTAGTACCGATCAGTTTAGTTATAACAGCAGGCGCATAGAAAAAGCTTTTGAATATATAAACAATAACTACAGTAAACAGATCACACTTGCCGAAGTAGCAAAAATTGCCAATATGCCCGAAACCTCATTCAGCAGGTTTATAAAAAAACGTACCGGTAATACTTTTATAGATAGCATTAACGAAATAAGAATTGGGCATGCCAGCCGGATGCTTATTGATACAACCAATATGGTAGCAGAGATTGCTTATAAATGCGGTTTTAATAATGTATCAAATTTCAACCGCACTTTTAAAAAGAAAAAAGGACTGACCCCAAAAGAATTTAGAGAAGACTTTACCGGAAGAAGGATATTTATTTAGGCTGCTAGCTATTTAAAATAAGCTTCAACCAGTGCGTTGTGCAATGTTAATCCGTTTGGGTCGGCTTTAGTTTTTAAACTGGTAAATTCATTGGCCCAGTCAGATGTTCTTATCCGCAACGGTGGGTTTTCATTTTCGATAACTTCTGCAATTGTTTTTGCCACCTGTTCTCCGGTTTGGTAAATTCTTTCTAAATCGGCTTTAGGCCTGTTTTGCATACTTGCCACATATTTATCTAGTATTGGCTGGTAATCACCAGTTATGCCTCCAGATTTTTCTAAACCTTTAAAAACAGAGTTGGCAAACTCAGTAGCAATCCCGCCGGGTTCCACTAAAGTAAATTTAACATTAAAAAATGGCGTAATGTAAGTTGCCAAGGCTTCTGTATAACCTTCTACCGCAAATTTAGCAGCGCAATAAATTTCGTTAAAAGGTTGGCCCACCAATCCACCTACAGAACTTATATTTACAATATGCCCACTTTTTGCGTTTCGCATATAAGGCAAAACCGCATTGGTACACCTTACAGTACCAAAATAATTAACGTCCGTAATTTGTTGCAGTTCTTTGTCACTGGTTTGTTCAGACGGTTTTAAAAATCCAGCACCTGCATTATTTACCAGTACATCAATTTTGCCTTCTATAGCAATGATATTTTCTATACAACCCTTTATACTTTCCTCCTTAGATACATCTAACTCCAAAATTTCAACAGATAAGGATCCATCATCTGCTCTGCTTTTCAGGACTTCTTTTTTTTCCAGATTCCTCATTGTTGCATAAACCTTATACCCGGCTTTAGCAAGCGCAATACTTGTTTCTAAACCTAACCCTGTAGATGTTCCTGTAATTAACGCTACTTTTTTCATGTGTTTTTAGTTAATGATAATTTTTCCTCTTTCAAAAATTGAGCGGTCGCTATTTTGTATAACATAAATATACAGCCCTTGTTTTAAAAATGTTGAATCAAGGCTAAATATCGAATCCGAAAAGCTTTGGCTTATTACTTCCTCTCCGAACGTGTTGTATAATCTAAAATTATAATCATCGAACTTATTGCCCGCAAAAACAATTTGTGTACCAGTTTTTGCAGGAACCGGATACACAAAAAACTCGTTTGCTTTAAAAACCACAACGGTTTGGATAGCAGTTTTTGCAATACCATTTTTGAAAACAAGTTTGGCAAAATAATTATTGGCTCCGTTGCGCAAATTAGAATCAATGCCCGTATAATTTAAATCGTCATCCACCAATTTACCGCTAAACGGAACAAATTTACCGCCAATGCTTTTCATAAAAATAACAGAATCTGGTCCGCTTACACTGAGTTGCAAGTCCAGCCTTACCACATTTCCTTCTTTTGTGGCATTAAAATATTTAAAGAAACAGCCTACATCAGAAAACTGAAGCTGTAATGCCTCTCCTTTCCCCGCAGAAACACCGTTTTTGCTTACCCGCTCTAAGGCAAAAATGCCAGATTTATCAACCGGTTTTAAGGCAAAACCAAATTGATCTGTTGTTGTTAAAAAATCCCACTGGTAGGTAGATTTATTAAATTTATAAAGGCTGTACTTTTCTCCGCCAGGCGGATGAGTTGCGGACCATGTCAATTTTGCAGAATCTGTACAAACATATAAAGGTACTAGCGTTATCGGATGGGGCGCAATAACAAACGTTCCGCTTTCATAGGCCGTATCTGGCAAAAGTATGCGTAGCTTAACTTTATTGAAAATTTCGGGGAATTTTATTTTTTGCGTTTGTGACTTTAAATCAATTCCGTCTTTTAACACAAACCACGTTTTTCCTCCATCATCAGAAATTTCCAGCTTCGCATTTTCTTCCGATAATGTTGTGGTCCACTTTATTGTATTTTCCACATCAAAATAAACTTGTTGGTTTGGCAAAGGATTTAGCCATTCAAATGTGTTTTTAACGTCCCAATCAAACGCAACAAAAAAAGTTTGACCAGTTTCTATTTTACTAGCATCAATGTGCAAAGTGTAATGCGATTTTAAATTGCCAGCTACCGTAATTTGCTCTACGTTGTTTAAACTATCAATCCCTCGAAAAGCCGGCTTATTGAGCGAATCTAGACTTGGATTAGAGTTTAGCACCCAAGGATAAAAAACTTGCGTATTGCACAAAAGATTCATATCCAAATCATTAACCAATGCTTTCGAGGTATTTATTTTTGCCGGCGGATCGTTCCAAACTAGCGTTACTTTTAAGTTTTTTGCTCCTTCCGGGATTTCCAAATCATAATCATAAACCTCTCTATACTTTATATTATAAGAAAAATACTTTTTTTGACGAATCGCTTTCGCTGATTTATAAGCGTTTACATTGCCGAAACCACTTTCATAATCTGGCCCAGGTTTGCCTACATCATCCGCAGTGTTAATTAAAATTGCCTTAACAAGTGCAGCAGGCATATCCGTTGAATTTTCTTGTTTATAAATTTGTTGCAATAAAGCTACCGCACCGCTTACCACGGCCGAAGATGCCGATGTACCTTCCTCGCCAAAAGCTACCAATTCCGGCTTTATTCGGCCATCAAAAGCTGGGCCTTTTGAACTTGATGAAAGTACACGCAAATTGGCATCTAAAGCGCCAACAGTAATCACGTTTTTTGCCAATTTATAACTGCCGGTAATATTGGCAAATCCCCGTATGTTTGCATATTTGCCATTATTACTTGCCACCTTTCCCGAGTTTCCTGATGAAAAAACATTTAGCACGTTTTGCAATTCCGCAGAAAGCGAATCATAAGCGTAGGCGCTCGGGCTGTAAAAATTTTCGATTGCAGTGCCATAAGAATGGTTAACCACACTAACCTTGTTATCGGTATAAAAAGAGGGTTTTTCTGGAAAAAGGTGATCAAAAGAAATAGGAATTAATTTACTGTGCGACGCTATTCCCATAAAAATAGGAGATGACACACCACCGCCCACCATTAATTTGGCAATTAGCGTTGCATGCGGGGTTTGCTCTTTTGAGCTTAAACCAGACTTAATGAGGTTTGCAAGCAGATCAATATCTTCAAAATTAGGAGTGTTTTCTTTTTGGCAAATAACAACGCCCTCTCCATTTACACCCTTAAAATAGCCTTTTAGGTCATTAATGTTATTAATATCCGGCACCGGGAGGGTTTTTAAAGAATCAATAGTTGCCCCAATCGCCGAAAGGCAAAACATAAATAAGGTTAGCGTAAATGTAAAACGGACTTTAATCTTCATCAAATTAAAAAACCTTTTGTGCGTTTTTGACACGCACAAAAGGTTAGCAAAAATTAAAGCCTGCTATAAATAGTATTAAAATAACCGCTGGCATAATAGTTTGAAGGAGGCTGGTTAGCCCCGCCGCTACTTGCCCATGACGGCGCTACCATATTCATTGGCCCACCGTTCCCTGCAGCATTATCGCCATTCCAACACCAGCCCAAAACTGGCCATCCTAATTGCTTAGCCTTACTAACTACACCGCTCCAGTCAACATTATTAACGTAAGGATAATTACCAAACTCACCTAAAATGCACTTACCGTAAACTTTAGTATTAAAAGTTTCAATATCAGCAACCGTAAAATACCTGTCTTTATTATACGAGTTAGGATAAACATGCACCGAGTAAGTGATATTTTTATCGGTAATGTTAGGATAAGCCGCCGCAGCTACTCTTGTTCCGGCACCATAACCAGGGCAATCAATAATAATATTATAAGCATAAACCTGCCTCACAATTGCAATTGCTTCGTTATAATAATTGGCGTAGTTTGTTGAGCTTAAATTGTTACTGCCCCACTCATTACTAAGGTTAATATGGAAAGAACCATTAGACGAACTTCCTCTAATTTCGTTATAATGGGCTTTCCACCAGTTTGCGGCCTGCAATAGTAGAGCTTTGCTATCACTACCTAAACTACCGCCTAAATGATAGGTGGCGATAACTTTATACCCATTTACGTTTGCATTATAAATGTATAATTTAACATTACTGATGCTAAATCCGTAAGCATTAGGGTCCAGCTCTATACGTACAGTTTTTATTTTGCTGTACTGATTCATTAAGCCCCACGCAAATTGTGGCAGTCCGCTATTAAAATAAGTAGGCTGGATGTTTACACCATTTCCCCAATCCATTTCCTCTTCTGGCGTAGCCTTTACAATTTCGGTTTGTTTTTCTTTGTCTGCTATCGGATCTTTAGAACAGGCGTTAAATAGCATACTGCCAATTACACACAGGAAAGACATGGCGTAGAAATTCCTTCTACGGTTGAAGTAAGTTTTCATTTTTTTTATTAAATAGGTTAAGCTGAAATTCGTACCAAGTGCACTTGGTCTTATCCAGTCAATTAATTGGTAGATAATTATCCGACACAAATATAGATCGAAGCTAAAACCTTTTGTAATAGTATTTTAACAAATTATAGTACTAATATGATGTTTCCTAAATACTTTAAAAACGGTGTCTTTAAAGACATAACGACAGCAGTGTTCTGACTATAAAATTCGTTAAACCTAAAAGAAAAAATCAAACAACATTAAGGGTAACATGGTTTTGTTTAACTACAAAATATATCCAGACTAAAAGCTTAGCTGTAAAATCCATTCCATGTATGCCATGGGAATGAGTACGCGTTCGATGCCTGACTACATCCGGAAAATGTATGCTATGGAAATTTCTGCGGCTGAGACTTCACGAATTACCGACAGCGTTTTACCGATATACGATATCCTAGGTGTGGATATCGAAGCAAAAAGGATGTTCTGGGGCTTTATACGGCCGAGAATGAAGGCGCTAGATCCTGGCTATCGGTGCTCACGGATCTAAACTCGCCTGGCGTGGAAGATATTCTGATCGCCTGCATTGATGGGCTTAAGGGCTTCCCTGAAGCTGTGGAGGCAATTCCCAAAGACCGGGGTACAACTTTGCATTGTCCACCAGATCCGCTCTTCTGTGCGCCATGTCGCTGAGAAATATAAAAAGGCAATAATGGCTTGTACGAAGCCAATCTATCAGTCAAATAATGAACAGCAGGGATATGAAAGGTTGCTGAGGTTTGAAGAGAAATGGGGCGAAAAAATATCCTCTGAGCTGTAAGTACTGGTTGGACAACTGGGTTAACCTCGCTGCATTCTTAGAATACTATCATGGGATTCACAAGTTCACTTACACCACCAATCCGATTGAGGCGTACACCGTCAAATTCGCAAAATCACCAAGACCAAGGGTCTTTTCACCAGAACAGGGCACTAATGAAACTTAGGTATCTGGTCATTAAAAATATCAGTAGGAACTGGACAATGGCAATCCATAACTGGGGGCGGCATTCTCACAACTTTATATTAATTCGCGATCTACTGGCAAATCGAGGATTTTAGAGCGGTTTAAGCTCTAATTAACAGAGGTATTCCAATTAAATTGTCGAACCTTAAAAAGTTCTTTTTAGATTTGTTTGATATAATTTAATAGAAATACCAAGCATAACTGTTTCAACTATTTTGGTTAGTATAGTTAATACCATATTTATAAGAATCTGCCCTTTTAAAAAGAAGCCAGCAAAAGATAATTTCCATTTGTTCATTATCCTTTTGAAGTTAAAAGCAGCAGCTGCAAGCATAATATTGATGTTATCTCCCACTATTCCTTTGTAAAAGTTGCGATTTAGCCTATGGTCTTGTTTAACATGCCCGATAACTGGTTCTATTGATGCTCTCTTGCGATGTGATTTTCTGAGTTTGTCTGCCTGGTACCTGCTGATGTTCTTTTTAGGTGGTTGTGTGTTTCCCCCACTTGATTTTTGCCTCTGTATCCTCTATCTACAGTAGCAACCTTGGGAAGTTTACCCACCAAGTTGCCCACTTGTTTTAGTGCTACATCTAAAGTATGACCATCATATTCATTCCTAAATCCCAGCGCCCCAACGATTACCCCGCTATTGGTTTTTACAAATGAGGCTTTATTTCCAAACTCATACTTTTTGTGCTCTTTGCCCTTGGAGACACAGCATGTTTCTGGTTCATGTAGCGAGTAAATCTTATCCTTGTCTGCTCTTTTTTGAGCCAAAACCCTTTTGTATAGCTCCAATTTTACAAGGTGTTTAGAATCGGGCGGTAAGTTTCTTTCCAGTTCCCTTGCCAATCTGCCGGCAATAGTTTTTATTCTTCTATCTGCCTTTCTTGCCTTTACCTTATTTTTAGGATGGTTCCTGAACCTTTGATCACGGCTTAATTTCTTTAAAGTTCGGGTATAGCTCTGGCGCATAGGAAGCTGTTCTTCTGAGGTAATCTGCTGACATTTGGCGATGATCTTTTTATACAGTTTTGCATCCGTTGGATAAGTGATGTTTTTTTCCTGTACCGTGGTATCTATACTTACATTATCATCATGGCCATCTTTACCATTTACCCTTATACTTTCTTGTAAAATCAATTCAATACCTTTTTCTCCGATACGGCGTCTGAAATGAACCAGCTCTGATGCCTCACAGGGAACACCACAAACAAAAGAAGTTTCCCCACAAAAGTATTGATAATAATTGTTCTCGCTCCATTGCTCTACAACGCTTTCATCAGAAACATTGCGGATATGTTTTAGCATTAACAATCCTACCATTAGGCGTATAGACTTCCCTGGACGACCTTTATCCTTACTATAAAGCGGAGAAAAAGCTTGCTCAAAAATAGTCCAATCTATCCTGTTTGCTAGTAAAAACAAAGGATGGCGCTGGTTCAACGTATGCTCAAAAATGAAAAATAGGCTGGTCTGATTATCTGGTTTTTTAGTCGGAAGCATTGGAAATATTTGCAAGTTTTACTTCTTAAATATAAAGAATCTTGCAGATATTTTACAACAAAATAACTCGCATTATATTGATAATAAACTGTTTATGCGATTATTAAAGGGCGACTAAATTGCCCAAAAGCAGTACGATAATCCAAGCCTAGTTCAAAACCCTGATTTTGAATTTTGCCAAAGTTTTCAAAGTTGGTTCCAAATCCGGTAGAACCAGAAAGTTGTCTGGTAAATAATAAATCTGATGTTTTTTATAATAATCAGCAATAAGGCTTAAACGATTTTTAAATACCCCAACATCAATACCTATATCTGTCTGTTTAGTATTCTCCCATTTTAAATTAGATTAGCCAACGAGCTTTGCCTGTAAGAAATGCCGAAAGCATTTTGACTGGAGAGCTAATAGAGGCCTGTTTTGAATAAGCCGGGATACCTTGGTTACCGGTAACCTTTAGCAAGTTCTTAACTAGATAAATTTGCTTCGAATATTTTCATTTCCGAAATTTTCATTAGCACTTATGGATGATACAAATTAGCGATAAAGAAGATGACATTATGGAAACGAGACCGCTTAAATACGCTTCCATCGAAGAGTTATGAGAAGTTTGCATGTAAGATCAAAAAGAAACAAAGGAGAATATCAGGCATTATTTGTCATCATCTCAGTGAGGTCATTATATTCCTCCTCAATCCATTCATCTTTACTAATTAGCTCTTGGATTAGCTTAATCGCTTTAACAGAAAACTTTGTCCCATCTAGTCCAGATAAATCTTTGGTAAAATTCCATTTACTATAATGGTGCGGGGAATCTGTAGGAAGCCTCTCAACAGTGTTGTTCGGATAGAGCAAAGAAATGTCCTTACCTTCTGCATTGAATTTTTCTTTTATTCGAAGGTAAATTTGAAGACCTGCATGATCCCAGTCACAGGAATAATAAAAGGGATATTGAAATTCATTTTGATCAATTTGGTCGATAATCTTAATATTGTTACCACCCACGTACCAGAGCTTTAGTTTAAGCTTTTCTGCCACCCATGGCATTTTAAGAAAGTTAAGGTTTTCGCAAAGTACAATGGCTTTGGGGGCTTTGCAATCTACTACAAAGCGCCAATTGTTATCTTTTTTATCCTGATCTGGAAAATCCGTAATGCCTAGGATATGACAAATAGCTCGTTTAAGTATTTTTTTATTTTCTACGTACTTGGATCCCTTTCCCTTGAAGAATTCTCTAGAAAAATTCTTTTGTGTAGTGAGCTTATCTTTAATTTCAGTTTTATTATGTTCGATGAACATCAACGTCTTGATATCATCCTCATTATAATTCTGACGGGCATTGCTTTCGAGACCGGATTGCTTTAGAAAACTGGCGTAATGAATAAATCTTTGAAGATATGCCTTTTCAAAAAAGTTCTCAAAACGGAGCGTAGTTAAAAGCACAGTTTTGCTACCAGGCTTTGGTTCTAAGAGTTCTTCATCCAAGATGAGATATTGAACGTATTTATTCTTCTGAATCTTAGCTGATGTCTTTCCTGTTTTGTAAACATCATTTAGTGCTTTCAGTAGACTCCAATCTAGGTTGTTATGTATCCTCATGTTTCAATGTTGTTAATAAAACCATTGATGTCACTAATGATATGTCCTTCTGTGAAAATGGCCATGGCAGGAACATAATGTTCCTCATCTTGCAATCTATTTTCACTCAACATGTATATGTATTGTTCTCCTTCTCGTAACTCTCCAGCAGACTCTATGGACATAGATAAAATTTGATATCCTTCATCTAACGCAACTTCACGGAGCATCTCGTAATTGCTGCCCAAACCCTGGGCTTCATCAATGGGCATAATTTTAATTCCGGGTCGCCTGTCTTCGATCAGGGAAAGTCTCGCTAGTCCAAGCAGTGCATATCCCGAATAAGCCTGACTATTGCTTCCTGAATTGTTCTCGCCACTGTCCAGTTTAAGCTTAAACTCAAGATTGAAATATGATTTAGGATTCAGCAAATCTTCGATAGTGGCTATTTTGGTACCGCCTTCTGCAAGGAATGCCGTTTTCATCATTTCATTAATATCGATCTCCTGTGTAAGACGTTCAAACATGCCTACATAAGAAAGCTCATTGGTCAGTGTTTTATTAAAAACACTCATCCAATTCGCTGGATAGTCGGTGGATTTACTGATGGAGAGAGATGCTTTACTTCCTCCGGTGATCCTCTTTTGCGGATCCTTGAAATAGTTATCAATCTCGGTGATTTTAACTAAATACTCACGATAGGTTTGGTTAACCTCTGTAAAAACTTTTTTAAGAATTTCTAACTTCCTTGAACCAATCTCTCTGATTGATTGATGGAGATTATTGAGTTTTTCAGCTAGCAGTACCTCAGCTGATTCATTTTCAACGGCTTTTGCAGTAGCAAAAACGGTTGGAAGCAGGCGGTGTGCCAGTTGGCCTACATGGTAACTATCCTTTAGGGAAGTACTATCTTCAAGTCCTTGAATGATGAGCTCATATTTTCCCTCGAAAATTATTTTAGCATTCTGCCATTTTGATTTTAAGCTATTACTATCATCCTCTTCCGGATCTTCAATATTGGAGTATTGGTCATGTTTATATTCGTAGTCATGTGTTTGTTTGGAGAAGGTGTATTTGAAGAATTTTTGATATTCGTCTTTTGCCTCTTTTAGCTTATCTTGACATTGTTTGAGCCGTTGAATGCTCAAATCGTATTGAGTTTGTTCTTTATTAAATGTCGCCTCTATTTCCAACTCTCGCTTCAATGATGCAAAAGTACTTGTAATATCCCTCGTAAGAGATTTGAACGATAAATCGATTTCCCAATCTTCTTTCTCCAGACTTTCTTTGAGTTTAGTGAGATTATTTTGTCTGGATTGTTTCTTATCATGTGCAGTATTTAAAGCACCATCCAAATATCCTGCATCGATATTATTATCTCTGAAATATTTTTCGCTTCTGGCTATTTCTTCTTTAATCTGTTCGGCTCCGCTTTGATCTTGGTTACGAATAAGCTCTTCTATCGTTTCTGTCAGGAGTTTTTTATCCGTTTGAAGACTTTCTTTACTGACACGGTTGCTGCACATTTCTGCCAGTTGCTCTTTTGAAATCAGGTATTGCTTTAGGACGTCTCGTTGAAATAATTCTCTTTTCAGATACAGAGGTACAACAGACCGGAACTGTTCAAATTTGAAAAGTTTTTCCTTTAGGCCTTCAATGTCTTGGAGCATAATTAGGCTCTCTTCGAGCTCGGTGTCTAGTCCTTTCTTATAGCTACTGAGACGCTGTTGGATAATTGATTTGTCTGCATTGAGATGTTGGTTCGGTGAATACTGTATATAGTCAAATATACCCTCACGGTTGAGCCAAAATCC
Organism: uncultured Pedobacter sp.; assembly: GCF_946480185.1. The sequence continues at coordinate 400,800 of NZ_CAMLIG010000001.1, forward strand.
TTCACCAGACTCCCTGTCATGTATATCAGGGTGCTGGAAAAGACTCTCAGGATTGTGTAGGTAACTGCTTAATTCAGTTATAATCTCAGGCTTTGTTCTTGGCAGCTTTTGGAAACGTATCAGAATACTTTCTTCTTCGTGACTTAAAGGGCGATTTAAAAAATCGATGGCCCATGCTGCTAAGGAATTCGGGTTTTGTATATCTGAAAAGACCTGAAGTGCTTGAAGCTCTTGTATTTTTCTATTCAGTTGTTCCTGATAGCTTTCATAATAATGTATCGCCTGCTCGTAGTTTTTATTCCAAGTACTAGCTTCGAAAGCATTTGTAATGTTTTCTCTTTCAAGATGATTTTGAAATTTTTGGAGCAAGCTTTTATCGCTAGAGAATTGGGATTCAGATTCGATCTTCAGCCGTAGGGCTTCTATGTCTCCGCTATCATTGATTAGAAATTCGAGTTGTTCTATCTGTTTTAGTTTGTTATCAATATCTGTTAATTTACTATAGTGATTATTCTTTGTTTCCTCCAATCCATCAAGCTGTCCTTTTAATTTATCAAACTTTTCTTGATTATTTCTATAACTATCAACATAATTTTTTAGTTCCTCATGCTCTAACGTCGCTGAGTGTAATCTCAAGCATGCTCTCTCTATATTTGTCCTATCATAATTCTGCTTGAGGATATTGTGACTAGTGTTAATTTGTTCCTCCTGCTGGCTCCAAAACAGAGCTTTTTCTGTCCGATATCTTTCTTCAAAGCTTTTGTATGTAGATTGTAATTTAACGATCTCTTTGATATGTCCTTCCTTTTGTCCAATCAACTCAATCTCTTTTTGGTAGCGGTCATGTTCTTGAAAATCATCGCTAATGGATTTAACCTGCTGCTGGTAGCTAGCCATGAGCATTTTTTCGTCGTCGCCAAAAAGAAAATCCTTAAGGTTATCCGATCCTGTCTTTAAACCTTTACCTCTAGAGAATGAACGGAATATATTAGCGTAGCTATCCAGTTTCTTTCTATTCGAAAGATCGATGTTAAGAATGCCATTTTCATAAAGCAGACGATGATATACTTTTGTGCTTAATGGCTTAAGGTGAATATGGTGTAAGGTTTTATTAAGCTCTTCAACGCTCACTATGCGGTCATTAACCAAAAAATCTTTATAATATGCTGGCGAGTTGAGGAATTCAAGTTGATTATCCCAATCGTAGCCTGCCTGTGCAATAAACATTTTGGCCTGCTTGCTAGATTTTTCAATGAAACATCCAATGGCAATATATTTTCGAGGCGAAACCTCAATATTCATGATCAGATATCCTGCACCATATTGCCTTTGTTTTGCCTGAACGATCATGCCATCAATAGGTCGTTTATCATTTCCCTCTGTGGCTGAATGGTAATTACTTGGCCCAATCAGAATAAGCTGGATCATATCCGCAATCATGGTCTTTCCACTTCCACCTTCACCTGTAAAATCGGTTCTGAATGGATGGAAGAGGTAATCTGAATTGAAATGATATATGATCCCAATGGTGGAAAGGGAATGTATTCTTGGAAAATTAGCTTTCATCTTCTATCTGTTTGATTATATCATCAATACTAAGGATTTGAGGTTCGTACTTTTTTCGCAATCGTTCGAATGAAGGCATATATTTGAATATCGTCTTTTCATCATCGATGTATAGAATCCACCCGAGTTTTTCGAATTCGGCAAAGGCATCATGAATCTCTTTAACCACATCATGTTCAAGATAATCAGAACTCTTGTCGTTCTTTGCTCCTGCAATAAGGCGAAAGAGCCCTTTCTTCTCATCTTCATATTCGGAGAACAATAAGCGGATAAAACCCTGAATGTTATTGAGTTCGATATTAGCGTCTAGCTTATACATCTTAAGGAAGATCATACCGATGATGATGTGTTCAGTTTCCAGATAACGCTTATATTTATTGTCACTGGGTATCATCGAGCGATTCTGATCATTCTCGAAATCTAGAAAATAATACCTGCTTTGATAGCTTTCGCCATAGCGCTCCAATGATAGACGGAATATGTCATTATAATAATCTTTTATTGCTTCAAAATTCCGTTCAAGAAATCGAAATATTTCCTCAGGCTTCGCGGATTCTCGTTGAATGTGGACACCACTCCTTAAAGCATAATCGATTTTAGCGAACACTGTTTTCAATTGTTTGTCTGCTAAGAATCGATATATTATATTTTCTGAATACTCATTTTCCATATTTTAATATTGGGGTATAGTAAGTTTCTTATAATCTCTTGACTCACCTTGATAGAATATTGTTTTTGTTTGGGTAGCTCTCGAACTACTTTGCTGGTCACTTTAACAGGTATCTGTAATTTGCTGTTCTCTTTTTGAAGTATTTCAAAGAACATTTTCCCGTAATCGAGTTCTGGTGTTTGCTCAAGTCTTTCCTTTATTTCTTTTATCCAGTAGCTTACTCTTCCTCTCTCCCAAACTTTGATTTTTTCCAATCTGATCATTTCTTTTTGCCTCTCTGTATCTATTGATCGGATGAGAGCCTCGGCTGGAATCTTAGGAGCAATATCCTTCTCAGGAACGACAACAAATCGAGGCAAACTAGCTTGATCACTTATTTGAAACCCTGGAACAGCTGCTGGCAGGCTAATGATTCTCTTCCCTGCTTCGTTTTTGATAGTATTGCTCCTTTTTATTAATAAATCAAGAAACATGGCCGACTTTCGATCAAAGTCTCGCTGGTTAAATTCATAGATAAATTCCCGAACCTTCGGTTTTATATGATCAATTCGCGTACTAATTTGCTCAAGCTGCCCTCTAATAGATCCATTGAATTCAAATACTTTATTAATATTTTGCGTACTGGTCCCCTGTATCCCATCAATCATAACCTCTTCCACTTTAGCATCAATCTCATAAGTGGATGCAAAGGCCGCCTTAAGCTCATTCGCCTGCCCTTTAATCCCGTCTAGGCGAATAATGATATCATCGAGCAGCACATGAATGTTCTCTTTTTCATTTTTGATTCTCTTCCGAAACTCTCTAACCGACTGGCTAACCTGTTGATCGAGAATTTCAACATGTGCAGTGATCTCAGGAAATATCCTGATAAAATGCTCTTCGAACCAGAGATCAAAGGTATAATCGGCCGTTTCGAGGTACCTTTTTAAATCAACAAGTAGTCCGTCGAACAATCTCTTAATCTTTGCAGGATTATAGTTACCAAGAAGTCTCTCCTTAATATTTTTGCAGAACTGCAGTCCAAAGGTCTTGAATCGATATTGTTTCTTACTCTCATCTCTAGACAGATAAAACTCTTGGAGCTTAAGGACGATAGAGTTATTTCGATCATATTCTGTTCGCTGCGTGGATTTTCCTAAATCATGATGTACCCGGTCGATGATAGCATTAATTTGCTCTTCTTTAAAACTTTCGCTTCCAAATTGTTCAAAGAGACTAAGAAGCACCAAGCCCTCAATCTGCTCCGGTACGATGAGCTCATACTGATATTTCGCCTCACGATATAGGTCAAACGATTCAGGAATATGTGTAGTCATTTAGTAAAACATTTTGATAGCGGTTGAATAATTGGCGCTATTTAAATCAATTTCTTTCTGATATCTGTATTCATTTACAGGTATAAATATGTTTTTAAAGCCCCTTAAGCCGAATTACAACATTCATTCTTGTTGCATAAATAGGAACCATAATTTTCCTTAAATTGTGAAATAATAAGAAGAAATGAAAATACTTAAATTTTGAAGCTAAAATCTGATTCCAAAAACAACAATCGTAGCATCCCTATATTAACCTTGAAATCAGATTAAACTTGATTATGTCACGAATTCTTTGAATTAATCAAGTTATTTTGTGCAGGAACGATTTTAGGTAAAAATAGCAGAACTGAAAAACATAAAGCCGTCAGATGATATCTTAAGATAGTTAGTATGATTGTATTGAAAATAAGTGTTCTCCAGAGTTTTTCTATTACATACTTAAATCGAATCTTTTTATAGAAAACTTAAAGCGTTTAGTTTATTTTAAAACATATCGATAAGTGCCGAGAGAACTATATTGCAAAAAAACAAATTATAGATCAATGATTTGATTGAATATGGTTTTGATGTGGTTTACAGGAAGTTATTGACTTATAAATAACTATAACTGGGAATATACAAAACAAGAACTTACGCCGAATTGGACAAATGAAGAGGCTAGCATCTTCATTTACACAATATTATCCTGGACTTATTACAAAGAACTTCTAACGGCGAAACGCTTTCTGAAAATTGAGGAGGATTTATTTGTTCGCTCCTGAACAACGCACGAGGTAACAGTCATGAAGCCATGATCCTTGGCAAGTTCGTGGTACATTCTAATAATTTATTTGATTGTTTTAATTATTCCACGCTTCTGCGAGTAAGGCAATATACAAATGAATTATAGATCTGTTCACCTAGATCATCATTATACTCATCTGTAATATGCTCAGAAGGATCAATATTTCTAAGATCCAGATTTACTGTAATATGACCGCTTTGCGCACCAATCTCCCGAAAGGTTAAATCAATATATCCCTGAAAGGCTTTTAACATAGTATCCGCGATAGCGATGTCACTATATTCATCTTCCGGAATTAAAAAGTGAACTAATTTCGGCATATAAGCTAGCATCACTTCTAATATTGTCTTTGGTACTGCTAGGTCTTCATTAGTCTTTCCATATGCGACAATGGCTGCGTTAAAAGCGATACTGAAAATTAAATCTAATAAATTGAAGAAACTGCCGCTGATTGAAAAGTGCTGCGAGATTATGTGGTCCAAATATCGTGTGGTTGGATATTTAACACGAAAATCCATATAGTAATCAAGTTGTAAAAGCGTAACCAGTAAATCATCGAGCGTAATACCGATGGCCTGCAGTTCCTCGTACACTAGTCCTTTATATAAATGAGACTTATCCTTTACCAAATTTAACGCACCTTCTAAATCATGTTCCTGAATAATAATTAAATGGTATAGACTTCGGGAATCATTCTGTAGTTCGATCCGGTATTCAAAGAACTCTATTGCCTTTTCTTTTAAATCAGGATTGAGTCGCCAGTTCTGTCCTAATAAATTAGATTTAAAATTCAAAAAATATGGATTTGAACCCTCGTGGTTTAAACCCCTGTCTACCCAAAATAAAGCATTATGCAAATCACCAATTTGTTCATAGCAGTATGCAACCCAAAACAGGCCATTGACATATTCAGCAGACAAACTATTGTCTACATCCAAAACACGATGAAACAAAACAAGTGACTCCTGATATTTTTTATAGTGTTGTGCCAGTGTGATGCCCTTGCTAAATAGTGCTTGCGGTAAGTCAGGATCGATTTCAAGCGCCTTATCATAGCAAGAGATTTCCTGGTCATGCTGACCTATATTATAGTAGGTTGTTCCCAAATTCTTCCAACACTGCGCATGGTTCGGTTCCTTAGCCAAACTAAATTTATATTGGTTGATCGCTTCATCAAAGTTACCAAGTGCATTTAGAGTATTTCCATAGTTAAAAAGCATTAATGCACTGTCACTACCGGTCGAGAATCTTTTGAAGATATTTCGGGCCTGAATGATTTTTCCTTTGTCATTCTCCCTGAAGCCCGCCTCAGCAAGTATGCAGGCTTTTGTTTTTAAACTATTGTCTGTTTCTCGAAAGTCAAGCAACAGATTGATTGTATTTAACGCTTCATTATACTGATAAGTCTGATATAAACTCCAGGCCAACGCCTGATAGAGATTGTATTCGGTATTTCCACTGCTAATTAACCTCCTGAAAAGATAGATTGCTTGTCCATAATCGCCTTCGTAATATGTTTTCCAAGCGGCCAATTCTATGTTGTCTTCAATCTTCAAAATATCAAAGTCGCTTATAAAAGACTTTGCATTGAAAATGTTCTGTACATGACCGGTTACCTCGGCCCAGTTTATTTCACTTAGCTTATTATTTTTTGAAATCGAAAACTGAAATGTCTTATTGCTTTTGGCATAGTCTATATCATGATCATTAATCCAAGACCAATATGCCTCATTAGCACCTGCATCGTAGACAATCAACATCACGGGCTCCAAACGAACCCTATAATAATTTAGCGTTGTCCTCTTTAGGGCGACTTTAGCAAAGTTACCTACCTCTGTATTTTCTGTACTCTTTAATTGGATCGAAAAATTTAGACCTGTTACCTGGTCATTTAAGGAAATTTCAACCTGATAATCAATTCCGTAATCATTATTAGGTACATTATAATGCCAATCATTTGGGATATGGCCTTCCAGAAATTTTGAAGATTTTGTAGCCAGCACATGACTTACAGGACGTTTTGGGTTATTCATTCAAAAAAGGCTTAATCAATATTTTAGGGGTATTTTTTTCAGTTGCATTGTCTTGCCATCAATAGTCATCTGAGAAAGCAGTATACTTTTATATCGCAATTTCTTTAATGCTTTAATAGTCACTACTATTTCTGATCGCTTAACATTACATCCGAAAATCACTTCTCTTACCGCATCCTTCGGATAGACTATTATGGATTTTCCATTTTTAGAAACTGCTCTTACTTCTCTTTCATATGACCAGCGGGATGCTTTAAACGTAGCCCAATAATAAAAGACATATGGTGTGTTCGCCATACCATCAATCTTTTGAACTTCATCAATATAATTTACCGGATACAGCACATAGTCAGGACAAATGAGATTTAGGTCAAACCCGATACACATTCCTTTATGTTTATCAGCATAATGTGACCACATCAAAACATCATCAGAAATTTCCGAAAAACAGCTTACCTTAAATTCCTTCTTTTTCTCCTTAAGTACCTTGTGATAATGAGAATTACCACCAACCTTATTGAAATGTTTACGGATTTCCTTTCTTGGAAGTCCATGTTTTGCGCCTGCTTCTAGAATAAATTGTTTTTCAATTTGCGGTGAAATGACCACATCTATCATCTTTTCATTACAGTCAAAAGGATCATCAAATTCGCCTGGATGAGTAAATTTAAAGGTGTTTGCCTTTAACACGTATTCTAAGCCATCGTGCAAATTGACGTATTTGAAATGACGGTCTGCTGATAACACTTTTTTCAGACCCTCATCCCCTAACTGTTTAAATTCTGCATCAGTTAGCATCTTTAATTCTCTCTTTTATTGAATACCTATACCCCATCTTTTATAAGCTTCATCGCTATAAATACCTGCTGACCCACCTTTTGGAGGATTATTGTGCGTAAAACAGCTTGTCGCGTCATGGATTGGCTCTTTTTTAAAAGGGATGTGAATTAGCATAGCTGTCCCGTTATCTAATTCTCTTTGTTAAAGCGGGTGGCCATTTACTGGACATTGCACGTATGTTTCTGATGCCGTCTGCGCCCAGGTAAGCAACAATTATTGGGATTTTGCAAACGTCCACTGCATATTCGATTTCGAAATGTACCCAGTCAAGGTCGTCCTTGGTCGTGTCTCCGATATAGGCTGGTAATTTTTCAGGATCAAAAAGTTTGAAAAAATCCATCATTTCAAATAACAATCAAACTGCGCCTAAAACCGCAAAAAAAGTCTTAACTGCGTCGGTAGACAACAACGCATATTTCCAATAATAATGCGTCTTGATGGATTGCCAGAAATAATTCATATTAATTCCAAGTATTAGATTTCAAGATAATGCTGGTTAGCAATTGGAGTATATCATTTCTACATTAAAAAGCACTAGCCAATACTACAAATATACTAAATATTTCGCTTAACATTACGTTATACATATGCTTACAAAATACTTATCAACCCATAAGTGCGGGGCAAATTTTAGCAACAAGATCCAAACCATGCACTTCACCGCATGTAAGCCGAATTGAATCGGTATCACATCAAATCCTCTAAAAATATATGGGTGATCAAAATATAAACCATCTATAATTACTGCGGTTGAAAGCTAATCATATAAGCTATATAATTTTCTTACTAAGCGAATTAAGTCTATATTGTAAATAAATTACCCTCGAATGCTAACCAATACAAACCAATCACATGGCTACTGAACATGAGAAACTGATCGGCGTTCATCCAGCTGCACCTAACTTCTATGGCGTATGGCTTACATCTCAGGATATGTCGATTCCTGATGATCAGCCAAATAAAAAACATCGCAAGCTGGCAGAAACTGGTAACAGAGAACAGGCGATCAATCAAATTGCAAACTTACTCATTCAGCATCATGTTGATCCAAAAAAAATTCAGCGTATAAAAGGCAGAAAAGAAGAGATTCTAAAGAAATACAACATCCCTGACCTTGCTGGATATATCGACTTTATGAATGTACTTCCTAAAGATCCGATCACCAGAAGTGGCAATGGAGCAGAAATCATTCTTGCAAGCTATTTGGAGGCTACAAGCGGTATGAATTTATTGGTTTACAGGCTACGATATAACACAAATGTCGAGCAGTCTATTAAAGGCGACGACTGTTTACTTTTTAACTTAGCGGATTTCACCGAAAAAGTTATCGTGGGAGAAGCAAAGTTTCGCGGATCTAATCCAGAGCCAAAAGCAATTAAAGAAATGATCGGCAATCTGGAGGGAACCAAAAGGTTGCCGATCTCATTATCCTACGTTTCACAAATACTTACCAATTCTGGTGAAGAAGAAAAAGCGCAGCAAATTGAGGATCTACTTTTTGAACTCAGAAAAGGAAAAGTACCAGTGGTGAATGTTGGATTATTGATGAGTACAAAATCTCATACTAGAAGCAAAGATGCTTCGCTACAAGTGGAACATTATCTGGAATCTACAAATCCTTTTCTGATTGTGCTTTCATTAGGATTGGACAATCCCAACGAAATCATTATCAAAGCATTTGATATAGCTAATCAAGAATTACTAAAAGCTTTATGAATCTAGAATACGCACTCTCGCTTTATTCCAGGATCGAAGACGACCGGACTTCAAAAAGTCTTTTCGCCAGGGCCAATGCGCGCTACATCATGTTTGGTGTCAATGAGGAAAGAGAAAATTTTCCGTCAACATTAGAATACAATTTAAATATTGGCTCTGACAGTCTTGCTTTTTCCTATCTTTCTATTGGTTGTACATTATTTGAAAATCAGTTGAGAAATGGCCAAATGAGGGAATCGCTTGAAAAAGGCGCTGAATTTATTGAGTATAACCATCTTCCAAAAGCAAACCGTAATCCTTCGAGTAAATACTACCTACTTGTTGGTGGCCTTGCCTATTATGCAGCCAGCCAATATTCAAAAGCTTTTATTATAATTAAAGAAGCGGAGGATTACCAGACTGATGTTTCTTTACTGTGCAGCTATTTTTTGAAAAAAAACTATAGTGAATTAAATCATCTACTTAATAGAATCCTTATAAACCAGCAATTGTATTTAGCAGACATTGACTTGGAGACTAAAAACATTGACTCCTATCATCAGGTCATAATCTTCGCTAAATCATTGGCTAATGTAATGGACTTTTTATACAGTGGTACCGAAGAAAGCTTGCAACGGGCTTTGGAAATTCAGGATGATCTGTTAGAGTTGCTGGCAATTGAAAATGAACCTTCATTGTGGTGGGTTGTGCGCATCTTCAAAATAATTACGCGGGGTTTATCTGAAAGCTCTTTATGGTCAACCATCCCATTTGACCCAGAAAGCAGCTGGTCCCGAAAATTGACACGTAAATTTATTGGCAACCTGATATTTGGAAAGAAACCCATTGTTGAATTATTTGTCGCCCAGCGTCAGGCATTGCCTTTGGTATTAAGTAATAGTGGTGCAGTCGTTAGTCTTCCTACAAGCAGCGGCAAAACCCAAATAGCTGCCGTAGCGATTCTTAAATGCTTGCTTAAAAACCCAGCGACAAAGGTGTTGTATCTGGCGCCATTTCGCTCGTTAGCTTTTGAGGTAGAAACCGCATTAAAGGCAACTTTTGAAAAACTTGATTTCGAGGTCTCTCAGCTCTACGGGACAGGGCAATTTGGCAAACTAGATAAATTGATCATTAATGATGCAAGTGTCCTGATCGCAACACCAGAGAAAACAAAAGTGATCTTAAGAGCAAATGACGACATCGTTGAACAAATACAATTGGTCATTATCGACGAGGGACATCTGCTGGATGAAACCAAAAGAAACTTAATAAATGAACTCTACATAGAAGAATTGAAAGCCCATGTATCAAGAAATGGCGCAAAGATCATTTTGTTATCTGCCGTTCTGCCGAACTCTGATGATATCGCAAAGTGGATTTGTGATGATGAAAATGCCTGTATCACTGGAAAGGAAAGACTTTCAAGGCAACGAATAGGTATTATGGATTTTAAAAGCAATCGGGTGAAACTGGAGTGGTATGGTGATGAGATGAGCTTTAATCCGCAGTTCATAAAAGCTATTCCCGCCGCTAGAAAAAAAGGATTGACCCAGCCAAACGACAAGACGATGGCAGTAGCACTTGTAGCGCTAAAATTGAGTGATAAGCAGAAGTCTGTTTTATTATTTACTGCACGCGCAAGAAGTGTTAATACATATGCGAAAGCATTGATCAAAGGCATTGCCCTTCAGGAAGATAAAAAACAACTTCATGTATGGACAAACTCCCGCGATTGGGAAGAGTTTAAACTGGTCTGCTCCGAGTATGACTCCAATGAAAACAAAGAACTTTTGGAGTATGCAAAATATGGCATCCTATGCCACAGAGGAAGTCTTAACAAAGAAGTACGAGCAACAATTGAAAAATTGATGCGAAATGGCAATCCGAGGATCATCGTAGCAACAATGACATTGGGTCAAGGCGTAAATCTAGGGGTGTCAACGGTGATCCTTGCAGACACCGCTTATTATGATCAAGGCAAGAAAGTATGGAAAGATTTGAAAAGCAATGAAGTTTGGAATATTATCGGTCGCGCAGGAAGGGCGTTTCAGGATATCGAAGGGAAAGTGCTCTTTACCGTGGAATCTGAACCAGAGCGTGAAAAGGCTGATAACTACATCAAAAACAAACCTGAAAATACTTATAGTGGCCTGCTTATTCAAATCAAGAAACTAAAGACCCTCGCTAGAAAGTGCAATGTGGACTTTCCATCCCTGATAGAAATGATCGCTGAAAATGATTATAAAAAATTTGAAAAATGGTCATTTAAAGATGGTACATCTGTAAATGACCGTTTTACCGAATTATTCGATTGGATCGATGATTCATTAGTTTCTATGAGTTTAATGGCAGAAGAACTCGATGAACGTCTTGATGATTATTTCCGAAAAACATTAGCCTATATTCAAGGGGAGCATTATCCTGGTATCGATCAAAAGGAAGTCATAGAGTTTTTAGCGGCCAGGAATGAAGCCTTAAGGACACATATTCTTCCCGACGATCAAGACTGGAAATCGCTGGCAACATCCAGTCTTCCACTTGCCTGTGCGATTCGTCTCAATGAAGTTTTCGACGACATTATCGCACAGGGAAACATTTACTTACAGACCTCCAAGAGAATAGACGACCGGCTAGTACTATTAAAAAATATTGAAAAGATAATTGCAGGACTTCCATCTCCAACGTTCAAACCAGAACTGAATGAACAGGGTGCGTTAAAATACAGTCCGGCATTAATGGATGAAGCCAGAAAAACATGGCTTACCGGTAGTTCCCTAGCAGCGGTTAGTGACATTAAAAAAATTGTAAAGCTCTGCAATTCCTATTTCGGATATACCATTACTTGGGTACTTGGCGCGATCGCTAATAAATGCAAAGAATATGAACTGGAAGAGTTGACAACAGTATTTGAGGAGCTTGCCGTTTGTGCTGAACTCGGCCTTCCAGATATGCTTGCTTGCAAAACGTATTTAACAGGGATTAGATCAAGAATAGCGGCACGGGAAATTGCCGAGACGTTGGCATTCATAGATCTGGATGGCACGGCTAAACTAAGCGAAATTCGAGATTTCATACTGGAGCATATGAATGATCTGATGGATGAAGTTGAAAACTCCCTGTCTAAAGAATGGCTGAAGACATTGCAATGGGAGCATGAAAACCGGAAAGATCTACGGATTAAGAAAATTGCCGACTTTACATTACGAGATCAGAAAGATGTAGCAGCCAAGCGTTTATACGTAAAAGAGTTTAGCGCTGGTGAACTTTATCTTTGTAGCTCAGATTATGAATATAAAGTACAGGTGACCTCTAATAAAAATTTGCCATTTCATACTATTGCCGACAGGATGGATTATTTTTTTGAATTTAAAAATGGGGTTTGGGGGTTCAGACGAGCGACCTAAAATATTCTATTCATACTCAACTAATAACAAAAAAGCCATTTGCAATGTCGACAAACGGGACTAAACCACTATGCACTGAAAGCGCAGGTGAGCTATAAAATTCATTGACATATTTGCGAATGCTATTAGCCACTTAATGCCCGTAAGGGCCGCCCGGCACTTGAGGTATATATACTCTACCGAGCGACCTACATTAATTCAGAACCGAACTTCCATTCTTTGTAAAAGCAGTACACAAATCAAATGCAGTTTGGGACCTGTGTAAACCTGTGCCGAATAGAATAGATTTCAACTTACTTTCATCATCCTTGAAATTACGCACATTCTGAAAGTATCCTGTTACGGCATTATATGCCCCGTATAGACTTCCTTTGGTTGTGGCTTCCTGTTGTGTTGGGTTCGTTAATGCATATTCCATTGCTCCGCCTACAATATTGGTATAATGTGTGGAAAGCTTATCTTCTCTACCGTTTCGTAGATTTTGTAATACTTCCTTACTGGGCGCCATTGCCATCTGTATCAGACGCTTGACGTCCATATCGGAAATTTTGATTTTAGACCAGTGATTAAATACTTCTCCCAGTTCTGTAGCCAACTGGTTGGTAATTCCCAATAAATGGTGAGCCTGTTTAAGCCGATCCCGTGCGCTTGCAGTATGTCTTATTTTGATACAATTGTTATTATTTCTCAAAGCAGCGTTGAGCGTATTTTGGCAACATATCCTAATAGGTGTAAATGCAGCCGTTATACTTCCATAACCATCGTGTGAAGTGGTCAAAAACAGGTACTTTTCAATCAGGTCATCAGCGCCTACCCTAATAAAATCGGGAAGCTTTGCAGTGATAAATAAGCGTTCGCCCTTGCCTAATGCGCCGGCTGTTTCGTACAAAATACCATTCTCGTGGTTAACAATGGCATCAAAAAAAGCAAAAGCTTCTTTGTTCTGAACCACTTTATAATCACTGCCTATTTTATCGCCTAGGATTTCCTGTGTATCGGTTCTATAAGTAAAGAATGAATTTTCGGATACAAACTCTTTTCCATTGGGTAAGCGGTGCAGATTAGGGAGTTTGGAAACTTCATAATCAAGTCCTGCAAATTTTAGCGCTTCGGCACTGGTGGGATAATCTGAAACGATTTGCCCTAAGCCATGCCATGCTTTTTCTTTGACCGAAAAGAAACTGTGCTTTTGGGTCTGTTCATTATAATTGATGTGATGTGCCATGGTGCTATTTTTTACGTTTTCTAAATCGGGTTAATAATATTTCAGCATCCAGTACCTTTAAGTTGGGAGTGTCCAATATGATGACTGCCCCTTGTTCCTCTATTTCCTGGATGGTTTCCGAAACTCTTTCATGTGCAGAATCCACTTCTGCCCTTATTGTCAAAAACAAAATATCTTTCATCATCTAGTTATAAGTGTTCAAAAAATCGTCTAATTCTGCGAAATATCGCTGTAGGTTGCTTTCTGCCAATTGCTCTGCATAGCCTTCCCGAAATATCTGGTCAGTAAATTCTACAAATAAATCTATCATGTTAATACTGTTTAATGCTTGGAACAAGCCCCGGCAGATGCCGGGGCTACTAAATTTAAGATTTCGGAAAAACGATGTTCGCTTCAATTTCTGTCAACTTATCTATACAAGCCTGACGGATAAATGAAGTAACCAACGTGATTAAACCCGATGTTTTGGTAACGAAGTTTCTGCCTTTATCATCGGCAATCATCAATTGGCAACCTTGGAAATGGTTGCTTTCCAGTTCCTCACTTTCACTTTTCAATGTGATTTCAAACTGGTTCAGCTCATTGATTCTGCTCAATAACCGCTCGCGGTGGATGCTCCTTTGGTGCAAATCCGCAACTACCCTTAAAGTGGACTCAAGGTTTAAAGCCGGCTCTTTCTTTTCTTCGGGTTTTGCCGGCTCTTTCTGTTCCTCTTTTTTAGTTTCTTCCTTGGCTGGAAGATTAGGGTTTTTGATGGCAGGTTTTAACTCTGCCAATTTGTTGCTGTTGCCCTGAACTGCTCCGTTTGTTTTTTCTGCTGTTTTCATTTGAATAAAAATTAAATGGTTAAAAAATCTGTTAATCCCATTTTCGGCTTGCGCCACCAATGGCTTTTTGATAGAGGCAAAAAAATTGTGCGGTGGGCTGGCAAGTCAAGGCTTTGAGGCAAAAAAATACTACCCGAAGCTTGCGGAGGTGTGGAGATTTATTTGTCCAAACCCGAAGGGCATGGTCTTGATTGCCGAAGAGGTTTAAATTTGCCTCTGCAAAAAAGCCAAAAAACCTCTTTTGCGATTATTGCTTTTAAATTTTTCGGACAAAGCAGTCGGTTGAAGAAGGGGTAGCTGAAAAGGAATGGAAGCTATCTGTTCTGTCGCTTTAAAAAAGCACAACAAAAACTGCCATTCCGCGATAGAGCGGAACGGAGCACCCGAAGGGCATGCATCTGTTTGAGGAACGAAAAGGGATGGATGGTTTTGGTTGGGCTACGAGTTTCGCTATCTTTAATGAGATATAGAAATTATTTCCTTATAAAGACTTCGTTTGTCTGGCTCCTACAACCTGGCGGTAAATAAGAAGCGCATAAAAATGAGTTCGTCAAGCCATATTTTGGGCTTCTACCTGTATTTTAAACTAAAAAAGATCCGCTTTCGCGGACCTCTTCCCTATTTTCTGATTAACAAAAGCCTATTTTTTCTTGTTTTTTAATTCCATTACTTCTGTACGGATTTCTTGTGCCAAGCCTTTCAAATCCTGCATTGCTTTTCTAATACGGGTGCCCGCTGCGCTGTTTCCGCCGTTATAGAATTTATCAGCATCTGCCTGTGCTGAAGCAATCAGTTCTTTTACTTTCGAGAATTTTTCCATTGCGATTTATTTTATAGGGTTGAAAATAATTATTATTTCTTTAATATCACGTCAAATATGCATAATACCGATTTTTGGGTATCTATCAGATGCTCATTTCATGGCTTTCAGCCTTTTCCTTATTCTTACTTTTGCTTTTATTGGTTACCAATTTTTGCACTGTTTTAACCGGTTTCTCAAACTGTTCCCGTTTCTCCGGTCTTCCCTTGTCGTTGAATACATTGACATTACCGTATCTAGGAACGGCTTCTATATATAGCTTCACCTCTTCCCCGTCTTTGTGGGTAGTAATGACTGGGCGATTACCGTCCTGCAATGAGGAAATCAGTGCCTGGCGCTTTTTCGGATCTTCCAGTTCCTTCAGGTTGTATTTTTCCAGCGTCTTTTCCAGATCAAAACCATAAGAAGGTACATGATACTGATTGGTTGTAAAATTATGGAACCTATCCTTTGGCTTATCGAAATCCAGTTTAATCCACGCTTTATAAGGATTGCCCGCAATATTCAACAGGTCATCCCGATAAACCGAACGGCCCTGTACCAGATTGGCCGCTTGTTCGGCCGTAAATCCCTTTCCTTTTTCAACATAAAAAGTTTGAGTGATAGCGGGGCTGTAATAGGTCTTTTTAAACTCATCGCTTACGAAATTCACTGTACCCTTTTCCATGGTGGCCAGCTGTGTCTTGCTAGCGGGGCTTTTTCCCAATGCCAATTCGCTATCACCTTTCTGCCCTTTAAAATAACCGATGGCTTCCTGGGGATTCTGGAATGACCGAAATACAGGCTTGCCTTTTTCTCCAGGTGAGATGACCATATATTTCTGGCCTTCCTCTAATGCCTTCCCATTGTTTAGGGACGTTTCGTACTTATTGAGGTAGTAATATTCCGACTGGTTTGATTTCTTGAAATGCAAGCTATAGTCGATCTGTCCACCTGTAATTTTGCGTTGTGAGTGGAGCTGAAATTCGGTATTTCCTTTTTCAATATTCTTTTCCATCTCTGCCTGAAGATCTTCGCCAAATCCCAAGGATTTCATCTCCTTTTTCAGTTTCTCTAAGTTGTTCCTGTTCATATCTTTTTTATTTACTATTAAGTCTGTTTTGCTTTGGGCTACGTTCCCTGCAACTTGTTCTAGTCTTTTCAGTTCGGAAAGCAAGTCGCTAATTGGAACTGCCTCATGCCAGTTAAATATTTGCTGGTATTCCCGAGCAAAGTCAAGCGCTTCTTCTTCGCCCGGGAAGCAGTGCAGAACGTATTTTGTACTAATTGGATTATCGGTGTCGTAGGCAACCCATTTATTACCCTTACTAGCCTGTTGCTCCAGATATTCCCGTAGTTCTCCGGCAATTTCGGGTCTATCTATCAGTTGTGACATCGATGTTTACCATTGTTGTATCCTTTGCTGGTTATTGCGAAGTAATACCTGATATCCTGCCTTGAGCTTCACTTTTATTTTTCTTACTCGTTTGCTGATGAAGGATTTCGCAGCATCTAAACCTGCACCCGCGACCTGCGTAGCAAGGCTGTTATCCAATCCCATAATGTCAACGCCTCTTACAGCGTTGTCGGTTCCGCTGTTGACCGCTCCGGTAAGCTCCGCTTCCGGAGCATTTATCCCCGGCATAGCATCAAGACTGTATACAGAAAGGTCAACAGGAATAATAGAAGTGCCTAGCCTAATATTTTTAATGTCTATGAGTAGGCGCTGGTTGGTAATCCGACAGGTACCGAAAAGGTCGTGGCCTTTTGGAATCAGTTGACCGCTGAGCCATATTGTATCCCGCAATTTTAGCCGAACGCTGGCCCCCTGTACCGCTTTTTGGTTATCTGCAATTACAGCGGATATTGCCCTAAACTGGCTGTCCGGATATAAGTAGCGGTACTGTTCCTCCCGTTGCTGCACCCTTTCGGGATACTGTAAATCAAGGATGCCCTGCATCAGACCATTGAGCTGTTCCATTTCCGAATCCATATTCTTATTTTCCTGCATGGTTTGCATCAAGGCCTCCAGACGATCAACATCATTTTTCATCCCTGATGGATCCTTTCGCGATGATGATCCGAAGTGTTCTGGTTGTGGCGTTGGTCTGTTCATTTCCCGATTGATGGCTTCCAGTTTTTGATTGATCTGTCTGGTCTGCGGGTCCGTATCCGCTGAACCGAAGCCCAGCTTGGCCGCCATCTCTTTCAGTCCGTTCCCGGAATCGCCACTGCTATCCTTTACTGCCCGTCGGTAAAAGCCCATCTTGTCTTTTGGCTCCTCCTCTTTAAAACTCGCATCTGGAAGATCCGTGTTGATACCCGCATTGATAGTTGAAGTTTGGTTACTATAATTCCCACGACCTCCTCCCAAAGCATAAAATGCCATGGCCAAGAAGGGAAGCACCAGTAAAGGAAGCATCAGAAGGCGCCCTCGTTTTTCTTTAATTATTGTTTTCATATTCTTCGTTTATGAGATAAAAAATTTGTCTAAAACAGTGCTCTTATGAGCAGAAAGCTACTGTAGCCACCGAAAATGGCAACAAACAGTAAAAAACAGCAAACCCGGTGCACTTTTGACGATCTTCGAGTATATTCATTCAAATAAATAGCAACTTTCCTTTGCCCGTTAATTATTTTGGTGGCTACGCTATCAGATAGGTTTTCGCCACGCATGTGTGTTTTCGGTCTATTTTTCATTTAGTTTTGTGTTATCGTTTTGGTTCAGGATGGTCTCCCAGCGCTGGATCAGAAATCCATGCGGATTATTGTCGCTCCTGCTTACATTCCGCAAATAACCCTGTGTCACCAGTTTTCTTTTTATTGTCGATGTAGAGCGGATCAGCGTTTGGCTGGCATAACACCTGAAATAAAAAGGATACTGATCCATATCTATTTTGATACTGTCAACGGTTATCGTCTGAGAAATATTTGCGGAGATGAGATTGGTATAAAAGCCACTTTCCTTTAGGTTGTCGAACGCTTTCTTTGCGCTCTCATCCGCTAAGTTCAGCGCTTTGGAGATATTGTACTGTATCACCTTATCGTCAGGATCCAATGTAAAAAACCAGTGGTGGAACATGGTAATGTGATCTCTCGCTTCTACGGGGATATTGGCTTTTCGCTCTGCCGAAAAGGCTTCTATTGCTTTCCCGTTAGCTAGGATGTAGATCTTTTCCCGCTCTCTGTAGACCATCTGAAAGCTTTTGTAAATGGCAAATCCAGACAATAGTATACAGGCTACTATCAGCCCGATACTGAATTTCTTGATGTGCCTGAAGGCGGTATCTATATTTCTGAATTGTGTAAACATATTTTGAATAATTAGTATGAGTATCAGGTATACGACTGACTGATTACTTGCCGGACAGCTTATCTGAAAGATAAGCTCCCGTACCGCCAATTGCCCGTCCGGCTGCACCGTGAGCTCCGCTTCCATCACTTTTTCCGGAATAGCCTTCCTGATAATTACCGGCAGCACTTGCGATATTACCTACTCCTGATACCATACGGTCTGTGCCGGATGTGAGCATACCGCTTCCTCCGCCGACAACCATGTTCGTTACTTTTTGTAATAAGGTATTCGCCCCTCCCGCGTGGACGATGTAACTCGCGATAGTTGGTACGGTGAAATAACCCACAATCCCAATGATGAGAAGTAGGCTAAGCACCCGACGCCTTTCCATATTTCGATGGTAGGTTTTCAAATGC
>NZ_CAMLIG010000002.1 GCF_946480185.1 uncultured Pedobacter sp.
ATGCCCTTTGCTCTCTTTTTTACACTATTTCTTATCCCGAACTCACGTTATTTAGCTTCTCAAAAAAAAGAATTATAATTTGTAAAAGACTAATGAGTTTTAGCCAGTTCATAAGCTGAATTGTTAAAAAACAGAGAAATTAACATCCAAAAGCAGTTTAAGATTAAACAGTTATTCCACAGGCACCACGGTGTAAGTCTTTCCTTTTTGAGTGTCAAAATCTATCACATATTTGCCTAAAGGTTCAATCTCTTGTAATTTGGCTTTATCACTTTTAATATATGACGCAGCGCCATAAGTAGTCATTAACGTATTAGGATTATCCATTTCAGCATTTTTTGATACTGCTTCAACAATTTTCACAGGAACATTGGTTCGTAAACGACAATTCCCACCTAAAACAGACTTAATAGTAGCTTTCTTTAATTTACTGTAATCCCATTTCATAGCGACTTCAAAACCTCCTCGCCCCTTTATTCCCTTTATCTCTCCTGACGGCCATGCATCAGGTAAAGCTGGCAAAAGATAAAGCTCTCCTGCCTGGCTTTGCAATAACATTTCAGTGATTCCGGCGGTTACGCCAAAATTTCCATCAATCTGAAAAGGTGGACATGAATCAAACAAATTTGGATAAGCTCCTCCACCAGTTACCTTCGTTTTATTTGCCGGATCAATGTAATTCAAGCCCGATAAAAGCATTTTATATGCATGATTACCATCTAACAATCTGGCCCACCAGTTTATTTTCCAAGCCATAGACCAGCCTGTACTTTCATCTCCACGAAATATCAGAGATTGTTTTGCTGCCGCTGCCAATTCGGGTGTTTTCTGCATCGTGATTTGGTCTCCAGGATATAAGCCAAATAAATGAGAGATATGCCGGTGTTTATCATTCGGATCATCCCAATCCTTAAACCATTCTTGCAGTTGTCCATACTGACCGATCTGGAAAGGGTATAATTTCTTTAAAGCCCTATCCAATTCTTCACAGTATTCAACATCTAAATTTAATACCTTAGCGACCTTAATGGTGTTAGTAAAAAGCTCTCTCAGGATAGACATATCCATAGTGCTAGCCTTTGTCAATTGATATTCCTTTCCCGCAATTTTTACGGTGTTTTCTGGCGAAGTGGAAGGATTAGTGACCAAATAATCTGTTTTATCATCTTTAATTAGCCACTTTAGCATGAATTGAGAAGCTCCTTTCATTAAAGGATAAGCCCGTTCCCTAAGGAAAGTTTCATCTCCAGTATATTGATAATGTTGCCATAGGTGTTCGCAAAACCAAGCTCCGCCCATTAGCCATGCCGACCACCGAGGCATGCCTTTTGGATCTTTATCATAACCACCCGGAGGTGATGTTTTAGCCCATAAATCAGAATTGTGATGTGCTAACCAACCTTCACTGATATTGTAATTTATTTTTGCAGTTTTAGCTCCATTTATAGCTAACTCTTTCATAAAATCAAAAAGTGGCTGATGACATTCGGAAAGATTGGTATTTTCGGCCAACCAATAATTCATTTCTGTATTGATGTTAATGGTGTAATTGCTTCCCCATGGTGGTTGCACCAAATCGTTCCATATCCCCTGTAAATTAGTGGGTCTGGAACCTGGCCTTGAGCTAGAAATCATTAAATATCTCCCAAACTGATAATATAACATCTGTAAATGTGGGTCATCACATCCCTTATTCAATTTCCGCATTCGCTGATTAATTGGCAGTTTAAGAACGTTTGCATCATAAGGGAGACTGAATTCCACTCTTTTAAATAAAGATTGATAATCAGCGATATGAGCGCTTTTTAAGGCTTCATAAGTTTTTAGTGTAGCTTGTTTTATATTTTTTGTTGGTTCTATTGATGGATCAACCCCTTCAAACCCGGGAGATTTATCAAAGCCATTAAAACTAGTGCCCGAACTTAGGAATAAGGTAATTGAATTTGCATTTTTTATCTCGAGATTATCTCTTGAACTTATAATCTTACCACCTTCTAATTTCACCTTCAGGTGAATTTCGAAATTCATTCCCTCCCCACCCCAATCATCATAAGTAATTTGAACAGGATCATAGTCACGGTTGGCTACATATTTTGGAGCTTTACCTTTTAAAACCAGCTCATCTTGGTTTATAGATTGTAGTTTATATTTTAATTTACTGCTTAATGTTGCATCAAAACTTATCGCATTTTTTTGATCAGATGTGATACGAATCACCATTACTTTATCAGGATGACTGATGAAGGTTTCTCTTTTATAATTAACACCATTTACCTTAAAGCTGACTGTAGAAATCGCATTCGCCAAATTGAGATCACGATAGTAGTTAGAACTAATTGAATCTTTAAAATGAAAGTTGAGCATTAAATCTCCTAGAGGCAAATATCGAGCAGAATATGGACCCTGCATCTTTTTCCATAATTCAGTTGCTCTATTATAATCTCCATCAAAAATTGCTTGCCTAACCTGTGGAAGATATTTCGGTCCATCAGGATTGTTTTCTGCATCAACTGGTATTCCAGACCAAAGCGTATTATCATTAAGTTGAAACCGCTCCTTATTTACTCTTCCAAAAACCATTGCTCCCAATCTTCCATTGCCTAATGGTAAAGCTTCTTCCCAGTAATCAGCAGGTTTATCATACCATAATTTAAGCGGTATATTCTTCTCCTGAGAAAATATACTTTGAGCACTCATTAACATAAGCATTAGCAAGCAAGAAAAATTTCTCATTATTATTAGGTTTATAGTGAATGATGGTTTCACTTTGGTTTCTAAAAGATGATGATACTACAATTTAAAAAGCTATTGGGCGTCATCCCAATCATCTGTACGAAATGATGAAACTGGAAAACCATTCGACCCAAATAAATCACCTACTACGAAATCTTTAAAAGCGTAACGTACTGCAACAGGCTCTTTAACAGACGAAGAAGAAACGCTTACACCCTCTTTGGTAATTATTGCTTTTGCTGGATAAAATTTATGGTCTGCACCTGCAATCTCAAAATTCGATGAAGTTTGGTCAGCGGAGTTAAGTCCTAAAGGTGCATTATCGAACTTTAATTTTGCGATTCCATTTGAAATGGTCATTTCCTTAAAAGTTGGGTTTCCAGCTTGAATTCCCTTTACTCGGTAAGTTTTCTCTAAAGCTAAAAGTGCCAGCCTATCAGCTCCTATTTTTTTATGTGACGGATGTATAGTTTCTTTCTGACCAATATCTAAGATGCTAGCCATACCCACATTTGGCAAAACGGTAGATGCTTTTAACTGGGCTTCACGCAAAAAGGCAGAATTTACCCCCTTACCATAAACGTAGGGTGCAATTTGCATATAGTAAAAAGGGAAGTCTCCTATATTCCACAAATTGCGCCAGTTTTGGATGAGCCCAGGCAATAACTTTTCATAAGTTTTAGGGTCATTTTTATTGGATTCTCCTTGATACCAAATTGCCCCGCGAATTCCATAACCTACTAAAGGATTAACCATGGCATTAAAAAGAACGGTAGGTGTTTGTTGTGAAAATTCTCCGGTTGTATCCCTATTAGGAAGTTTTACGAAATCAAAATTTTTAATTCCCATTTCGCTTACCCAAGGTTCAATACGTGTTCCGCCCCAGCTAGTTTGAATTAAACCGATAGGTACTTTTAAACTTTTCTGAAGCATTAAACCAAAAAAATAGGCAGTTGCGCTGTAGTTGGCTACATTTTCTGGTTCACAATATTTCCAATTGGTATTCACATCATCTAATGGTTGTAAACTTTTGTTTCTTGAGACCGAAAATAAACGAATCTGCGGATTTGATGATAACGCAATTGCCTCTGCCGAACCAAGTACGGGCTGGTTTCTAAAACCTTTTACTGGCATCTCCATATTTGATTGGCCAGAACATAACCAAACTTCACCAATTAAAACATCATTTATTTTAATGGTTTTACCATCACTAATGCTGATGTTATAAGGTCCACCTGCTTTTGGTGTTTTTACTTTTAGTTTCCAATTACCATCTTTTTCTGCTTTTGTTTGATATGCTTTTTGGTCCCAAGAAGTAAGCACTTTTACAGTTGCATTATTGCTTGCTTTACCCCAAAACATAACTTCTGCTTGTTGTTGTAAAACCATGTGGTCTGTAAATAGCGCTGGCAATTTTACATCGGCAAGTAAGTTTCCGGAATTAAATGCTAAAATTAATAATAGAATAAAACTAAAGAAGTTGCATTTTTTCATTGCTTTATGTGTTATGATTTCAAATTTATTTTGATTGAATTAGTTTAAATTATATTCACTAGCTCCATCTCCTGAATTATCCATTTGTAAGTCGTGAATCCGATTAGCAGTATTCTCTCAGTAATAGAACACTACTTTTTACCTTCAAAGCCTTTATCAGTACGAAAAACAGAAGCTGGTAAACCTTCTTTATTGTAAAGATTTGCACCTTCTGGATCATCTGCCCATGCATATCTCACTGCAATTGGAGATTTGATATTATCATTCCACACCTCAACAGTATTTCCTACTATTTTAGCATTTGCCCAAACAAACTTTTTGTCGGCACCAGCAATAGAAAAATACTTTAACTCTCCTCCATTTTTAGCCATTAAGCCACTGCCAACGTTTGAAAAATTTAGCACTATTTTATTTCCTACAATTTTCATTGATTGGTATGTTGGTCCCGAAAACACTACGCTATTATCTCCATACGCTACCTTTTCTGCAACTAAAGCTAATCGTTTACCCACATCCAATTTATTTTTAGGATGCACATCATTCCATTCTCCTATATCATTTATTACCGCCATACCGGTATTAGGTACCGATAATGTTTGTTGTTGAGCCTCCTGCAATGATGCCAAACTACTTTCCCCTGGCTCACTGTTAGGAGAGTTATGGTTTGCTATTTGCACAAATAGAAAAGGGAAATTACCCTGACCCCATTTTTCTCTCCATTGTGTAATTAAACGTGAAAATAGCTGATGATATTCCTGATATTTACTAATGTTTGACTCTCCTTGATACCAGGCTATGCCCTTAATACCATAACCGATTAAAGGTTCTATCATCCCATGATACATGGCTGTGGGTTGTTTGTTAAAACCAGTTATTTCACTTCTTTTCAGTGGCTCAGTTTTACAAGATATTTTGTATTTCCAATCTCCTTTTAAATCAATAATCTTATCTCCAACCTCAAATTGATAAGGTTTATCCTTAATAAATTCAGGATAATCAATTTCATTTAACACGCGGATAGTAATAACATTTTTACCCACCTTTAAAATTTTACCATCAATTGGATAATTTCTACCAAAATATTTATTAGATGTTTCCCCAACTTTTACTCCATTAAAATAGGTGATATCTCTAATAAAAATATTACCCACTTTTAACACTGCATTTTTACCTGCATCTGCCGGTGATATATCAATCTCTTTTTTAAACCAAACCACACTTCCTTCATCTTCACCCAAATTTTTATCCTCTAAAATACCTGGCACTTGCATGGTTTTCCAATCGGCAAAAGAGTAAGCCGTATCTTGCCATTTCTCCTTTGACCCAACATCACTGTTATTTATTTTCTTGAACCAATTGTCCACTATTTCTTTATCACGATTAGTGATTTTTTCAACTAAAGCCGAATCTTTATAAGCAATTGCTTTGGAATAATAATCAGGATAATCTTTTAAAGCACTTTCATCTAACCAAGCTTCAACAGGTGTTCCTCCATAACTACAATCGATGATTCCAATAGGAATTTTATATTTTTCGAATAAGGATCTTGCAAAAAAGTAACCCACAGCTGTAAAATCTGGTACAGTAGATGGACTTGCTGCCTGCCAACCCTTAACAGAGTTTACCTTACTAAAATCACTAAAATCAACATTTCGTTTGACCAGAAAATGCCTGATTTTATCGTTGGTTGAAGATGCAATTTCTTTAGGATACAAAGCTGCAGACTTATATAGCTCATATTCCATGTTAGATTGACCAGAACACAGCCAAACATCACCAACTAAAATATTTTGAATGGTGATTTTATTAGTTCCGGAAATAGTCATTTTAAATGGACCTCCTTCCTTTTCTGGATTGAGCATTACCTTCCATTTCTTGTCTGTACCTGTATTTACAACATAGGTTTTTCCGTTGAATGAGACGGTTACCTTTTCGCCTACATCTGCCCAACCCCAAATAGGTATTTTGATATTTCTTTGCAGCACAACACCATCGCTAATTAAACGAGGTAAAACCACTTTTGCACTCAACTTAGTACTTAAAAGGACTAAAAAGATACAGCAAAATAAAAGATTTAGTGTTTTCATATTTACTTTAGTGTTTATGGAAAACCTAAACTTGCGAATGCAAAAATCATTAGTGTTTAGTAGTTTTCTCATGATATTTACCTGTTATTAGTTTAAAATTTTAAAAATCAGTACTCTATATTAAATTTATATATTCGATTCTTCAAGTTTTATGTGGCCACCCTCTTATCTATATACAGTTTGAATCAAATAAATAAGGCTCATTTACCTCAACTATATCAAAGAAACGGGGTAACTCTAAGACAAATAAATAAGTGTAAACAATGGTTAATTATCATTTAGCCAGACCTTAATTTATCTTCATCCTTAAACAATCCCGTTTAAAATTCAACAACTATTACATCTACTAACTTGGTTCTAAATTTGGCAGGAAGCTCTATCTGTAACTCATTATTGATATATTTAAACTTTAATGTTTCCCCGGAAGCTAATATTTTAGCCGATTTTGGAGAGTTAAGAGTATGTAAAATAAGGGTAGTATCAACCGCTGGAAGCATATCTTTATCATAAGTTCCTTTATTTTTAAATTGAGGAATGGCAAAAAGGTACCTTTTAGATCCATTTGCAACTGCAGGAACAGATGCACTTTCTCCCTTAGGCAATTCATGCGTATTAAAAATAGACACCTTATTTTTATCCATCCATTGCTGGATAACTTTCATGTTTTTGTAAATTCCATCAGGGAAAACTCCTTGAGCTGTAGGCCCCACGCCCAACAAATAATTTACGCCTAAAGAATGTACATAAGCCAATTGACCAAGAATAAAACCGTTAGAACGAAATGGAAGCGTCTCACTATCAGACCAACTACCGGTCCAAGGATTACAGAATTCTGCCCAAACATTTCCCGGATCTTGCTTTGGAGGAGTTCTTTCAAAGGTTATAAAATCACCCTTACCATGCATTCTGGGGTTTATGACTATTCCTGGCTGTAATTTTCTAATTTCTTCTTGAGTAATCACATTATTAGCGTTAGGTACTGGTGCCTTACCATCAAACCATAATAAATCTATTTTGCCATAACGGGTAAGTAATTCTTCTACCTGACCTTTTACCATGGCAGCATAAGCTTTTTCATGTTCCTGAATTTCCTTTTCCGTTTTTTGTCCCACTCTAGGCTTTAGGTTTACGTCTAAGGATGGAATATCAGGATTCATTTTAACTGCTCCATGATAAAGAAATGACATATAATCTCTATCAAAATACCAATTTGGTGGCGAATAATATAAGCCTACTTTTATCCCATATTTGCGGCAAGCTTGTACAAAAGGAAGTACTAAATCTTTACCTCCCATATAGTTTTTGGTGCTAAAATCGCCATAATTACTAGGCCACATCGCAAAACCCTCGTGGTGTCTGGTAGTTAACACAGCATATTTGAAACCTGCAGCTTTTGCGGCCTTCATCCATTTATCAGGATCATAATCTTGAGGATTGAAATCCTTAGCCATGGCAAAATATTCTTTTGGGGTAATGGCTTGCTTTTTCCCATTTAAATTATAATCCTCTTCTTTAACTACTCTAGCTATTTCTTCTGGACTAAATTTTTTCGTGGCCAATGGTCTTCCTGGTATCATAGGCCAAGAAGGACTAAGTTTCTTTACTGAAGACAAACCCCAATGAATAAACAAACCTAGTGCAGCATCAGGAAACCATTGTGCGTCAGGATTGAGTGTATGTGTGGTATCTTCTTTCTCCTCTAGATCAATCATACTGTGCTCGGCTTTCACAGTTTGTTGATCCTTAGTCTGCGCTATTATTGTTTCACCCGAACTCAGCAGCGTAAATATGATGACTGCTAGACTCGTTATCTTTTTTAAATTATACATATAATTACTATTTATTTATTGCTATTAGATTTATAATAATTCAACAGGTTTAATATTTTAGATCGACACTATTAATCTAAAGCACCCGTTTTCATACTTTTGGTATTTTTTATCTGATGGTTTCTGCTTACATTACCCACAACAGTCAATTTGATAACACTGGCTATTTTATCGGGCGCATTAGCTGGCAAATTTACCGCCAAACCATTAGGTGTTAGAGATGTTTTCAAAGTCACTCCATTTGCAAGTATCATTGCTTTTGTAACCTTATTTTTTAAACCTGGCACAGTAATTACACCGTCTTTAGGCCAGTTAAAAACTGATAAATAAAGCGTGGTATTTCCTTTTGCATCGTCTTTTTTGGTGATCCTTCCCCAATCAACCGAACTTAAAGGATTCGCTTGGGTAGCATAAATAGCCTCATGGTTTACTTTCATCCAATCCCCAATTTCCTTTAATCTTTCTATACTCTCTTCGGGGAAAGTACCATCCGGTTTAGGACCAACATTCAATAAATAATTTCCTCCTTTTGAAGCAATATCAACCAGATTACGAATTAAGGTTTCAGTTGATTTCCACTCGGTATATTTACTTCTGTAGCCCCAAGATCCGTTCATGGTCATACATGTTTCCCAATATTTACCATCCAATTCACTTAAATCTGGGATTCTTTGTTCAGGAGTTTTAGTGTCGCCGGGAAAATTAGGACGCTTTAAACGATCATTAGTAATAATTTTTGGTTGCAGTGCTAATAACGCTGTTAATTTTTTAGCAGCGTCATCTGTCATACCAGTAGGAGTATCCCACCATAAAACTGAAACCTCACCATAGTTAGTTAAAAGTTCTTTTACCTGAGGTACAGCTACTTTATCAATATATTGCTCAAATGTGGAAGTTTCTTGTGCAGGATCCCAGTGACCTTGATGTGCTAGTGTATAAGCGTCTATCGCTGTTGAATCGGGATTAGCCCATCCTTCATTGGCTACCTTTCTTGCTGCCGAACCACCCGGATTATTCCAGTCTTGCGCCTGTGAATAGTAAAAACCCAATTTAATTCCGTATTTGTGACAGGCATCGGCAAGTGGTTTTAATATATCTTTACCGTAAGGAGTTGCATCTACAATATTCCATTTACTAGCCGCCGTCTTAAACATTGCAAATCCGTCATGATGTTTAGCCGTAATAACAATGTACTTCATACCAGCATCTTTAGCCATTTTTACCCAGTCCTCCGGATTATAATTCACTGGATTAAAGTCTTTGGCTATCGACTGATATTCTGCTACCGGAATTTTACATCTGTTCATGATCCATTCTGCCCCACCGCGTCTTTGCTCATGACCGTGATAAACACCTGCCCACTGCGCAGAAACTCCAAAGTGGATAAACATACCAAATCTGGCGTCAGACCACCATTCCATACGCTCCTTTTGAGGGAGCTGCTGAGCAAAACTTACACCAACATAAAAAACTGTTACTAACAAACAGATGAGGAATTTACTTTTGTCCTTCATTATTACAGGTTAAACTTGTTTATAAAATTTTATTTAAAACTTCATTTCGCCCCAGAATCGGCTTAATTAACTAATGAATTTGAGCGAAATGAAGTGCTATTTTTATCAGATTATTTATTGTACTTAAATACTTTAAGTTATTTTTATAGAGATACTTATCCCCAAGCTTGGATAATACTCCTTTTCTCCTCTGGTTTAAAAGTTATCATGATGAATAAACTTAATCATCCAAATACAACTTTATGTATTGCATTTAAGCCACAGCCTTTGTTATTGTTTTAAGAATAGAGCTGCCTATTTTAAAGCCGTTTTTAGTTTTTCAATAATAGGTTGTACAAGTAAACTATATCCCTCTTCTGTATAATGTACATTACCAGGTTTAGAATTCTGAGGATGAACTTTTAGCGAGGTTTCATATAAGTCTAGCACCTCAATTCCATTTTTTTTCATCACTTCTTTAGCAACTCTATTGTATTGTGCGGGTGATTCTACTTTTCTACCCGCCGCATTTTCTGGAACTGTTGTGGTGGTTATAAAAATCAATTTAGCTGTGGTCTCCCTTAATTTGTCAACTATAGTTTGTAGGTTTTTTCTATAATCTTCTAATGAGACAGCAATTTTACCATTCACAACATCGTATTTATTTAGCGAGTCTTTATAAACCATATCATGCAAACCAAAATTAAACATCACAACGTCCCATTCTCTATTGCCAAGCCACTTTTCTATGCTTTGGACCCCTCTTAAAGTTGATCCTCCATTGCCTGGATTATGCTCAATATTCACCCCTGGCAAGGCTTTCTGAATAAAAGGGGTATAGCCTATGGAAATGGAATCACCTATGATTAACACATTCTTAGGAGTTTGTAAACCCGCACCTAAAAAAGTGAAAGCGAGCAGAATCGCTATTGAACCATATAATTTTTTCATTTTTTTTAAATTCTTAAGATAATTCCTAATAATAAGGCAATTAAATCAAGCTGCATCCGCTTAGTTGCAGCTTGATTTTGTATTGTAGCTACTGTATAAACCTTAATTTAAACTACGCTAATTAAAACACCTATTCCCAACCTGGATTTTGATCTTTCGGCGTAATCAAAGGATTAAGCGTCATCTCTCGAATCGGAATTGGAAAAGAGAGCCCTTTAAGAGTTGTTGCATTTGTAATTGCTTGTGTAAGATTTCTAAAATTGGCAGTAACAATTGGAATCATATCAGTCATCACCTTTGTGAAAGTACCCCATCTGTATAAATCCAATTTACGAACCGCTTCTCCTGCCAATTCTCTACTCCTTTCCTGCATAATCAATGAACGAAATGCATCTTTAGAAGCATAATCAGCTGGAAGTAAATCAGCATCTGTAAGGTTGCTAATAGTTGGAGTAATTGTAGCTCCGGTTCCACCAGAAATTGTAATGGTTGGATTACCAGTATAATTAGCACCTCCGTCAAGTATGGTTAAACCTGTAATTCTTGAGCCAGATAGGGAAGAAACTACTGCCTTAGCATCTCTTGATGCACCGCCACCACTAATTACAACAGTTGAGTTTAAAGAATAACCTGTACCCCCAGATATAGTTATTTTTTTAAGCTGCCTGCCATTCAAAGGAATACCGTAACCTCTTCTTCTAACCATATTTACAGCATCAACAGGCGTTATTCCGGCAATGGCACTTGAAGAGGTAGGTCCATCCAATTCATTTTTTACTTCTGCAAACATTAACAACACATCAGCATATCTTAACATTGGAAAATTAATAGATCCAAAGTTTTTATTCTTTATCACTTCAGGATTTTGATATTCTCTGCGCCATTTAGCAAAAGGACGACCCCATACTGTTGCCGGATTGGTGTATATTTTACCACGAGCTGCATCAGAACCTACATATAGGTAATTGGTCATGGTCCAATCTCTTCTTAAATCACCATCAGCATAAGAATTATAAAGTGTACCACTACCACAGTAGGCTCCTTGCATAAAACCATAATCTATATTATTATTTGGAATACCAATGGTTGACCCAATCCTTTCAAATTCACGATAGATGCCTGTAGCATCCAAATAAAATTCTAATTCCCAAATGCATTCCTTATTGTCGTTAATGTCTTTAATTTCATTTATAAATACTTGTTTAAAGTCGGGATTTAAGCTGTGTTCATGACTTGCAATTACTTTTTCTGACCAAGAAAGTGCATCAGGTAAATAGCTATTATCTTTTAATCTACCTGCGGCATGTAAGTTAACACGGCATAAGATACCTTCAACCGCGGTTTTAGATACACGACCAGTAACTGATGTTCCCCAAGCAGTGGCGGTTTTTACCAAGCCTTCTGCTTCTTCCATATCTTTAATAATTTGGTCATATACCTCTTTTGCAGGTGTTCTGGCTATAGCTACATCAGCTGCGCTTTTTGTTGATGTTAATTTTAAAGGAACATTACCCCAATAGCTCACCAGTAAAAAATAGTAGTAACCTCTTAAAAATAAGGCTTCTCCTTTGATTTGATTTTTATCTGCTTCTGGCGCAGTAGAAGTTGCTATTTTTTCTAATAATATGTTAGCTCTTTCTATCCCCAAGTAAAAATTATTCCAGCAATTGCCATAAACAGGATAGGAGGCACTGGTATTATAAACAGCTGCAGTAGTGCCACTTGAGCTCTTTGTAGTTAATTCATCTGTGTTTGCTTCTCCTTCTAATGGAAGGAACCTAGCATAAGTTGACTGATCGCTATAACTACCTAAAGGAGAATAAACTGACATTAATGCTGCAGTTAGCTGATCTTTCGTTTGATAATAGGTCTCTGGTGCTGCTGTATCTTGCGGAAGTTCTGTTAAAAATTTCTCACAGCCGCATAGGCTTACGGCTAAAATAATAGATAATATAAAAATTGGCTTTTTCATTTTTATCGTTTTTAAATTCTTTAATTTCTTTTTAAATATCAAATACTGTTATTTACTATAAGGTTAAATCTAATCCAAAAGTGATGGTTTTAGCTCTGGGATATGCAGAAAAATCAACTCCTGGAGTAAGTGCCGATGAGAAAACATCCACCTCTGGATCTAAACCTTGATAACCAGTTATGGTAAATAAATTTTGTGCAGATGCATATAATCTTATCCCATTTAGTTTTACCTTTTTAACGAGTTTTGAATCAAAACTATAACCAAAATTCACTGTTTTAACACGTAAATAGGATCCATCCTCCACCACTCTGGAGGGGTAAAAAGATGGTGCAGAACCTCCTGCACCTGATGCAGCAAACTCATTAGTTGGATTAGTTGGTGTCCACCTGTTGGCATAAGAAGCAAACATGTTAGCGCCATGGGTAGCAGATGTTCCACCTCCACCTTCCATTAAAATACGATTAACATTTAAAATATCATTACCGTAACTAAATTGTAAAAAGACATTTAAATCAAACCCTTTATAGTTGAAATTATTAGATAATCCACCGATAAATTTGGGATTTGGATTACCAATGATGGTTAAATCATTTACATTAACAAATCCGTCGCCATCTATGTCCTTAAACTTCCAAAAACCAGGTTTAACCGCAGTTCTGGTTGGACTAGTTGATGGAATTTCTGGTTTTAAAACATAGGTGGTTACACCAGTAGTAGTGTTTGTTGTAGCATCAAAATCACTATATTGATATACTCCATCAGATACTAAGCCATAGAACATACCCACTGGCTGGCCAATTTTCGCTAAAAATGCTGGACCTTGGGCAATAGTATTGTTGCTTGCCCATTTAGCAATGCTTTGTAATTCGTTTTGACCAGATGTTAATCCCAATAATTTATTTTTGTTGAACGAAATATTAAAACTAGAGGTCCAATTAAATTTTTTGTTCTTAATATTTACAGTCGTTAAAGAAAATTCGTAACCACTATTTTGTACAGAACCTATATTTTGAAATGCATTTAAGTATCCTGTAGTTCCTGGCAAGTCAGACCTTAGTAACAAATTATAAGTTTTCTTATTATAATAATCGGCCACAAAAGTAATACGTTGTTTAAGTAGTCCTAAATCAAATCCTAAATCCGCTTCTTTGGTAGTTTCCCACTTTAAATTCGGATTAGCGAGAGTCAAAGGATAACTGCCAATAGCAAAACTATTGTTATTAGAATAAGAATCAGGTCCGCCTGTACCCAATAGTGCATAAGATGCATAATCAGAAACTCTATTGTTACCAATAACGCCATAACTGGTCCTTAATTTAGCATCTGATACAATTTTACTCCCCTTTAAAAATTTCTCTTCGCTTAAACGCCATGCAGCAGATGCAGAAGGAAAATAGCCCCATTTATTATCTCCATAAAATTTAGAAGAACCATCTGCTCTAAAAGAGGCTGTAAATAAATATTTATTATTGAAAGTATAATTTGCCCTACCTAAAAAAGAAGCAAGTGTATTTTGGCTACTTTGGGTCGTAACAGACAGCGGAGTTCCTTGTCCCAAGCCGCTCATTCCTAAATTTTCATTAGGAACTGTGCTTGCTGCAAAACCATTCACATTAACTTTATTGAGAGCTGTCGTAGCACCAACAACTACGTTTAAGAAATGCTTATTGTTAAAACGCTTATTGTATGTTAAAGTATTTTCATTAACAAAATTATCAGAACCAGTAGTAGTGATAGAACCGTTTGGTCCGCCATTACCTAAAGGACTATTAGGACTTCCCAGTCTTGATTTAGAATTGTTAAACTGATTATACCTAAATGTTTTTGAATTGATGCCTCCAGTGATTCTTAATTTTAAATCACTGGTAATATTATAATCCAAGTTAGCATTCGCGGTGATCAATGATGTTTTGCGATCTCTTAATTCATTGTTACGGGTTAAAACTGGATTCCATTGGTAGTTTGTTGACGAAACTACATCTGGATCTTGTCCCTCATTTAGTAAGTCATTTAAATTGTCAAAATCAGATTTTACAGGTCTGTACCTCCAAGCACCAATTAAAAAGGCATCAGAGGTAGTGCTTATACCACTTATTTGCGCTCCGTTTGCGTCTATATTACTATAGTTAACATTTAAGCCCATTTTAAATTTTTTATTTAATGTTTGATCTAAAGTCAATCTAGATTGATAGCGCTTAAAATCAGAAGCTATTAAAGTACCTTCTTGATTGATATAGGAGGTTGAAAAGCTATATTTGGTATCCTTATTCCCGCCTCTTACCGCTATTTCGTGGCTTTGCATAGGTGCTAATCTAAAAATTTGATCTTGCCAGTCTATCCCAGGAATTCGATAATCTTCTAGGGTTTTTGTTCCGGTTGGATTTAAATTAGCGTTGTAAATATCATAAGTTATATAGCTCCCTGTTACAGTAGTAGCATTAGAATCTACATCTAATTGATACCTTACAAACTCATAAGGATCCATTAATTTAATGGTATTCCCATTTTTTTGAAGTCCAAAATAATTTTTATAGGTTACCACTGGAGCGCCAATTGATCCTCTTTTTGTAGTAATAATAATTACTCCATTTGCTCCTCTTGAACCATAAATAGCTGCAGAAGAGGCATCTTTTAAAATATCAATAGATTCAATATCAGATGGGTTAATGGAGTTATTATCAAAATTTTCTATTGGAAAACCATCTACAACATATAAAGGGGAATTGTCTTGCGTAACGGAATTACCACCTCTAATAACTATACTTGGAGCGGCACCTGGCATCCCATCCGGAGAGACTACCTGAACACCCGGTACCCTGCCGGCCAATGCATCATCAAAAGAGGTAACCGGTGCTTTTGTTAGATCAGAAATATTTACTGAAGAAACAGAACCTGTTAAATCTTTTCTTTTAACCTCTCCATAACCTACTACAACTATTTCACTAAGCATTTTTGTGTCATCAGTTAAGGTTACGTTAATTATTTTTTTGGCGCCCACAAGTTCTTCCTTAGTTGCAAAACCTACGCTTGAAAAAACTAGAATTGATTTTACATTAGGTACAGTGATGCTATACTTTCCTTCAACATCAGCTGTAGATGCAATTGCTGTTCCTTTTACCTTAATACTTGCGCCTACAACGCTTTCACCTTTTGAATCTAAAATAGTTCCGGTAATTTTAATTCCTCTGCTTTGCGCCTGAGAAGTTAAAGCGCCAGCAAAAATCAAGGTGAAAAAAATTAAAAATGAAATGCCTTTCATTTTCGACTTCGCTTGTTTCTGTGTAGTTTGTTTAGTCATAATTTGGTTGTTTTAGGGTTTGGTTTTTTCTTCAATTAAAGAATGACGTGTTATCCTGAAGAGATAAAACATAATTCTCAATTTTTAAATTTTAATTAGTTTAGTTGTACGGTTTTTATTGGTAATGCAATTTACCTCTTAGGCCGTTTTAAGAGTGGGTAAAATCTTAAATTATAGGTGTATTTTTTTAAAATAACTGATTATCAAAGTTTTATTGGTATTAACATCCTACAACAGGGTAGTTTTCCAAGAAAATACGAGTATAAGTTTGATACAGCGTATATATGGAAGTACGTACACCTTTATAAAACAGATAAAACCTCGTGTTCAAACGAATACAAACTTCGATTTACGGTCAGA
The DNA here is from genome assembly GCF_946480185.1 of uncultured Pedobacter sp. The sequence continues at coordinate 16,221 of NZ_CAMLIG010000002.1, forward strand.
GGTGGCGACTTATAAAAGTTAAATTTTCAAGAAGATCATTTTTAAACTCAGCCTAATTAAGATTCAAACAGATTTTATCATTATTCAGAGAAAGAATGGAAGAATTGTCCGGAATTTTGACTGGGTAAAATTATATGGATTCAATTGCTTGTTTAGGAATTTTGCAAAACAGCCGCATTACTTTTAACCTTAGCAGAGCTAAAAAAACCCTACTTTTAAGTGAGAAGTTTAGAATTTATAACTTCCTACGAACGTATCCTTCCAATAAAAACAATTTTATTGGGATCCGATGCGATCTACATAGGTATTAACTTTTTAAAAAATCCTCTCGGTGTGGGGTAAATACATCAATTAAAACACCAGGTTCTTTGCAAACTACACCATGCATTTGATGAGGAGGCGCATAAAATCCATCGCCTTTTTTTAAAATTTTTGTTTGATTATCAATTGTGGTTTCAAAAACACCGCTCTCAACATAAGTAACTTGCGAATGGTGATGCTGGTGCGGAGTTCCAACAGCGTCAACTTCAAAACTAACTTTAACCATCATAACTAAATCGTTGTAGCCATAAATTTTCCGTTTTATGCCGTTTCCTAAATCTTCCCAACTGATTTCTGCTTCTATTTGGAATATGTTGCTTTCCATTTCTTTATGTTTTTTTAGATGATTATAACTTTAAAAATATCTGCTAAATATAAGCTGATGGAGATTTGCCGTATTGTTTTTTGAACTCTTTACTGAAATATTTGGCATCGTTAAAACCCACCATATAAGCAACTTCCGATACATTGCCCGCCTTTTGCTCTAGCAGTTGAAATGCTCTTTTTAATCTGATTGATTTAACAAAGTTATTTACGGTTAATCCGGTTAAGGCATGAATTTTTTTATAGAATACAGGGGTGCTCATTCCTATTTCTGAAGCAAATAAATTTACGTTAAATTCTGAATTACTGATATTATCTTCTAACAGAAGTAAAACTTTTTTCAAAAACTCTTCATCCGCAGATTCAATTTGGACTTCTTTTGGTTCTAAAGAAAAAGTCTGGGAAAATTTGTCACGCATATTTTGCTGCAATGCCAACAAATTATCTACAATGAGGTGTAGTTTTTGGGTATTGAATGGTTTGGTCAAATACACATCAGCGCCTGTTTTTAATCCCTCCAGCTCATGCAGATCGCTTGATCTTGCTGTGAGCAACACTACAGGGATATGGCGAGTTCTGATATCTGTTTTAATGTTTGCACAAAACTCAAAACCATCCATTTCTGGCATCATTACATCACTAATAATCACATCCGGAATTTTCTCAAAAGCTAAATCTAAGGCTTGTAAACCATTCTCTGCAGAAATCACTTGGTAATACGCTTCTAATGTTCTAACAATAAATTCTTTTACTTCTTTATTATCGTCAACCACTAATAAAAGGGGCTGGTTACCCACAATGGAGTTCTTTTTCTTTACTTCGTCGTATAAAAGAGGATCTACTTCATGATACCATTGAGATAAACCGCTATCATTGATATTTTGTACGATATTAATTTCTTCTGGATGATATTGCTCATTTCCGGTTTTTAATGATAAACAAAAGCAGGTAAATTCTTTATCATCTTCTAAAACTAAATCGCCATGATGCAGTTTTGCTATACTTTTAGCAAGGGCAAGTCCTATTCCTGTTCCTGTGTTTCTTTTTTGGTGATTGGGTACTTGATAAAAATCTGTGAATAATTTAGGTTTGCTTTCGTCTGGAATTCCTTCCCCATTATCCTTTATTCTAATAAAAATGAAATCGTTTTGAAGACTTATTTCTACCTCAATTTTTCCTTCCACAACCGAGACAAACTTGAAAGCGTTAGCTAATAAATTAAAAATCACCTTTTCTAATTGCGCTTTATCAAAATAAACTTCTATATCTTCTTGAGCTGATTTAAAGGAATAGGCAATTTCTTTTTGTATGGCTAGTTGTTGAAAAGACAAATAAATTTCCTGCACAAAACTCACGATATTATCTGCTACCAAATTCAACTTCATTTTACCACTTTCAATTTTCCTGAAATCCATCAGCTCATTTACTAGCTTCATCAATCTTTTTGCATTTTTATTAACATTGCTGAGTTGCTTATGAAGATTAAGATTTTCTTGAGTGTCTTGAAGGATTTTTTCTAAAGGACCGAGTATCAGCGTAAGCGGTGTTCTGATTTCATGTGATACATTGGTGAAAAATTCTAATTTCATTTGGTTCAGATCATGCTCTCTTTTTAATAAAGCCCTGATCAATAAAAACCTGATGATCAAATAAAATAAGCCCGCAAGAATGAGGATATAGAACAAATATGCCCACCAAGTTTTCCAAAAAGGAGGTTTGATAACGATTTTTAACGTTGCAATTTTATTACTCCAAATTCCATCATTGTTACTGCCTTTTGCTAAAAGATGATACGTTCCATCTGGCAAATTGGTGAAGTTTGCCTTCGGTTCATCTACATAAATCCAATCTTTTTGGTAACCTTCTAATTTATAAGCGTATTTATTTTTTTTTGATTTTACATAATTTAATACCGCAAAATCAACACTAAATACGTTTTGCTGATAATTTAACACCAAGGCATCAATCTGATTCAAAGATTTTTTTAAAATCTTACTCTCATCATTAATATTTATTTCTTGATTGAAAAGTTTTAAGCCTGTAAAGACCACCTTAGGTGCAATTCTGTTTTCTACAATTTCGCTTGGATTAAAGCTAATCAGTCCATTATATCCACCAAAAAACAAAGTCCCCTTACTATCTTTTAAAACGGAATGATAATTAAATACGTTGCTGGGAAAACCATCATTCCGGTTATAAACTTTTACCCTTTTTTTGTTTATAACCGCAATTCCTTTATCTGTACTTACCCATATTCTTTTTTGATTGTCTTCTATAATCCCTGCAATAGTGTTTGAGGGCAAACCCTGCTTTACAGTAAAAAAAACGAGTTTCTTTGTTGCGGGATAAAAATAAGCCATACCTTCATTATAGCTTCCAAATAAAATTTTGCCACTGCTTGTTTGTCCAATAACACTAATGTGGTTTAAAAAAGTATTTTCTTTTAAACTAAGTTTAATAAAATTGCTTTTGTTTTTTGATAAATAATAAACCCCATCATCAGTAGCAACCCATAAGGTATGATTTAGATCTTGATAAATATAAGTGATGTTTATAGCTGGTAGATAAAAGTGCGCTTTTCCATCTTTAAGCGATTCAAATTTATCTTGAGATGCATTCAACAAAAATAATCCCTTCCATTTTGTACCTGCCCATAACCTGTTTTGATGATCTATTAATACACAGGTAATCTGCTTTTCATTGAATGCCGACCCATCAGAAACTTTGTAATTTTTAAAAACACCAGTTGTTACATTGTAGTAATCAACTCCTCCAGAATATGCCGCAATCCATAAATTACCTTTTCCATCAATACTAATTGATTTGATAACGTTGGAACTTAATGAATTTTTACCCTCAGTATTCTTAAAATTTTTAAATGTTGCTGTAGCCCTATCAAAATAATTTAGTCCTTCGGCTTCGGTTCCAATCCATAGGTTTCCTTTAGCATCTTCTACCATAGCACTAATAATATTACTGCTCAGAGAATTTTTGTACGAATAATGCTTATACGCTTTAAAAGGAATGGCATTTGGATGGTAAACATTTACCCCTCCGTAAAAAGTGCCAACCCAGATAGAACCGGTAGCATCCTGATAAATATTATAAATAGAATTTTGGTTTAACCCTTTTGGGTTTTCTGGATTATAGACTTGATTTCTAAAAGTATGCTTTGAAGGATCATATATGCTAATTCCATTAAAAGTTGCAAGCCAAATTAATCCATTTCTATCTAATAGAATTTTACGAATATTATTATTGCATATACCGCTATTTTGTGTATTAAAATGCTTAAATTTTTGACTTGTCCTATCAAAAACATTTATGCCCTTATATTGAGTGCCTAGCCATAAATTATGTTCTAAATCTTCAGAAATTGAAGTAATATCATTTGATGATAGAGTTTCTATTTGATCATCATGACGGAAATAGGTTTTAAAGAGATATTTTTTATTGCTAAAACTCATATTTACCAAACCCAGCTGTGTACCCACCCAAAGTCTTTTTTGATGATCTTGATAAATTGCTTTGATTAGAGGATTCACTAAGCCTTCGCCAACTGCACCTTTACAAAAAAACCTTTGAAACTTGCCGTCTTTTAAGATTTTGTTTAATCCATTCTCTGTACCTATCCAAATAACACCTTCTCTATCTTCATAAATACATCTAATGGTATTGTTACTCAAACTTTTTTTATCATTTGGATGATTGATAAATCTTATAAAATATTTTGTTTCGGGAAGATATTTGTTTAAACCATTTTGTGTGCCTACCCATAAATCACCTTTACTGTCCGTCAATAAAGCATTGATATTTTGACTGCTAGTTATGGAGGTACTATCTTTAGGATTGTTTCTAAAAACTTCAAATTGTTGTCCGTCATAACGGTTTAATCCATCTTTGGTACCAAACCACATGAACCCCATGCTATCTTGGGATATTGAAATAACGCTACTTTGTGATAAACCAGCTTCAACTGTTAGCTTATCAAAAGAAATTTCATTGTTTTGTGCATGTAGGTTTAAACAAAAAAAAGAAATCAATAGCGAGGCTACTATTGATTTTAATATGAAATTTATTTTTATGAAAGGTGAAATGATCATCATTCAATATCTTAAGAATCCAATTTACAGCAATTTCTTAATAATTAAGAAAAACTTAAAATACTAGGAATAACAAATTCGGAAGCCACTTCCCTATCTGAAAAATTAATTGATGTTGCACAATTTATAAACCCAATAATCCCACATCATCATTCTTTTATCTTACCATTTTAATTAGTCAAAAGCGCAATATTGGCTATGCCGCTTGCCGCATTATTCACCTTATTATTTGAATAAATTTTGTTACCGATAGCCTCTCCCTTGCTGCTTTTCAACCTTACATTAAAACCGTAACCTGCCGCATTTACATTGCAGGTGTTATTTTTAAATACATTATAACAGCCCCAACCTGCATAAGCACAATTAATTTGGTAACCATCTCTTAAAACAGAAGGTTGGCTATTGTTACCTGTATTATTTTCTATGAGGTAGGCATTTCCTTTCACATCTATCCAACTATCGGCACTGTTGGCTCCTTTAATTCCTTTTGCATCAAAAGTGTTTTCACGAATAATGCCACCTGTAGTTCCTTCTTTAACATCAATACATTCAGCCGCCACATAAGGTCCAATTTTATTATTGAGCACTTGATTAGAATCACATTTATCTGGTTCTCCGTCTGAATATTTTGACCAGTTACTGTAAGCCGAACCAATGTAGATTCCTTCGCCATAATCGGGTGTTTTTAAACCCGTATAAGTAATCTCTGCATTTTTAATGATATTATGTTTACTAAACCTTCTGAGATGAATGGCCTCTTCACCAATTTGCGTCACTAAAATTCCATCTATCACATTATGATTTGCATAATCGGTTACTAAACCTTTTAAACCATTGGTGATGGTAAAACCTTTAATTATCCAATAATTCGCATTCAGGTTTAATACATAACCCATTTCTTGAGTACCCCCGTCTAATATTGCTGCCCTATTACCCATTAAAATAATGGGTTGCTGTGCTATTCCATTAGCGGTAGCTGGGATGATGAATTTTCCACTATAAGTTCCATTTGCTAACACAATGGAATCCCCTGGTTTGGCCATAGCCAATGCGTTTTTTAACTCAGAACTATTGCTTACAGACACTAATTTTCTTTTAGCTTGACCAAATTTCTCAGCATTTTTTTTATTGAAAGAAACCGAAGTAAAAAAAATAAGCGCTAATAAAGCACAGTTAATCATTCTCATAAACCTAAAATTTTAGAAATGTAAACATTTTTCATCTAGTTCTCTGTTTTGGTCTGCAGTAAAAACATCATGAACAATAAATATAGGTGAACTGTCTTCTTCAATTTTATAAATTGTATGAATTATATCATAAAGTTGATAAGTGATGTCCTAATGATAATTTGTTGCTTCTTTTGCTAAAAAAAACATGATTATATACTGATTTGTTTAAGCCTTTTGCTGATTTTATTTAATTTTAATAGGATATACCAGGTTTGTTTTTAATTAGAGATTCATCTCTAACCACTTTTATTTTATCGATCGATATCCCAACTCTGCGCCACCACTAACAGGTAAAACTGTTCCGGTGATAAATCTTGCTTTATCGGAAAGCAGAAATACACAGGCATCGGCAATCACGTCACCTTCTGGGCAATTACCTAAAGGATGTATGTCGTCTAAATATTTTTCGATAGAAGCGGAATCCTGTTGTTCTTTCATCCACACACGTAACATGGGTGTCCAAACACCGGCGGGCGAAACTGCATTTACTCTTATATAATATGGAGCATAATCTAATGCCATTGATTTGGTTAAAGCATTTAGCCCTCCTTTGGTAGCTGTATAAGCAGCATGATTATTTTGACCAATTTCACCTACTAAACTGCTGGTATTTAATATACATCCTTGCGATTTTTTTAATGCTTCAAACCCAAAACGAGTGGTAAACAACACACTCTTGATATTCACATCCATGAGCTGTTGCCATTCTTCATCGCTGGTTTCGTGTAATGGTTTTGAAGGGGTAGCGATACCCGCATTATTATGGATTGCATCTATTTTCCCGTATTTTTTTAAAGTAGTTTCAATAGCCTGCTGTACATCAAGTTGATGAGTTACGTCACAACAAATACCTAAATGTGTATTTGCTCCTAATTGTTTTATCGCACTATTTACAGTACTTGATTCATGGCCTAGTACAACCACTTTTGCACCTTCATTGGCATAAGTTTTTGCACACTCAAAACCAATCCCAGTTGAGCCACCAGTCAGAAAAATTACTTTATCGGCTAATAATGTCATACGATTTGTGGTATTTTAATTAAATAATGTGCAGGCTCTTTAATTTGTATGAAAAACCTCCTCCATAGAAGTCCATATCTGCTTTTGACTTGCTGCTTCGGGTAAAGGTTGTTGGCAAGGATCTGTTTCTTTCCACCAACGCTGTGTATTTGGATCGGCAGCCATTTTATCCATATCGCTTTTAAAGTCAGTTCCAACGTATTCGAAGTAGCTAAACAGATAATATTTGTCTTCAATTTTTTGCAAAAAGATGGAATAGTTTTGGATGTTACATTCCTTAATTTTTTTCAGTACCGATGGCCAAGCGTTCGCATGTAATTTTTTGTAATAAGCTAGCTTATCAGGCTTTAATCCGGTTACCGAACCAAACCTTTTTACCTTAATTGATTCGTTTTTTTCCGTACAAGCCGAAAATAAAAAACCGAGCAAAAGGAATACAATTAAATATTTTTTCATACTTAACAATTTAATTATCATCTAAATATATAATACAACACGCCCATTATCCCTAGCAACACAACAGATAAAACCTTGTAATTTCCAATTCCTTTCCATGTTTTACCTTGCAGTGGTTCTAATGGGGATTTCCAAAATAGCTGAGCACTTTCAGTGGTGTGTTTTACAGGGTAGATGTAGGAGAAGAGCACTTGAATAGCAACGCAACTGCAAAAAAGGTAAAAAGCCATCATCATAAAAGATACCTGCCCAATAATTGAGTCTGGAAAAGCTTTACTGATGAAAAACACGGCAACACCTAATGCAGAGCCAATCCATAAAGTATATTTTGCTGATGGTGCCGAAGCCTCTTTCCAGAATATTCCTAACAGAAATACACAGGTAATAGGTGGCGCTATGTGCGCTATAATATCATTGATTCCGTTGAATATACTTTCGTAACGATTCAAAAGCGGTAATAATCCCAAGGAAAAAATAAGTGCTAAACCAGCAGCTATTTTACCTATCCATATCAATTTCTTATCTGTTGCCTCAGGGCGATAGCGCTGGTAAATATCATAACTCACCATGGTAGAAATAGAATTTAAAGCCCCCGAAACTTGACTCATTAATCCTGATAAAAGAGCGGCAACCAAAACTCCAACTAAGCCGGTGGGTAACAGCTGGGTAATCATCAGCGTGTAAATACCTTTGGAGTTAACGTGTCCTTGGCTGTCTAAACCTAAACTACTGACATCTAATTGCCCTGATTTTACCAGAGCAAAAGCGAATAAACCCGGCAGTACAAAAATGAATACAGGCAATATTTTTATAAATCCACAAAATAAAGAACCCACTCTTGCATGATTTTCATCTTTTGCGCCTAACACTCGCTGCACAATAGTTTGGTCTGCACACCAATACCAAATACCTAAAATAGGATAACCTAAAAATATCGCATACCAAGGCATTCCGCTACTATCTCCTTGCGGACGCAGCATGGAAAGCCTATTCATCTCGCCGTTATTTCTTAGTACATCTGTCATTGGTTCCCAACCGCCCATTTTGTTATAAGCCGCATAACTAATTACAAATGCACCAGTTATCAATACTACGGTTTGTATAGATTCGGTTACGACTACTGCTTTTAAACCGCCAATAATGGTGTAAATGGCTGTAATGATACAAATGGCAATTACGCTGACGTACATATTTAAACCAAACAAGGTTTTTAATACAATTCCGCCTGCCAGCATTGAAAATGCGATGTGAATAATAATTGCAGAGACCACCGAAATACCTGCCAACCAATCTCGACTAGCTTTATCATATCGTTTTTCCAGAAAATCTGGTAAAGTTGAAACGCCAGATTTTATATAGAAAGGAACAAAAAATAAGGCTAATAAAATCAGCGTAAAAGAAGCCATCCATTCAAAGTTTCCATTAAGCAGGCCACTGTCAAATCCGCTTTGCGCCAAGCTTACTAAATGAACGGTAGAAATATTTGTAGCAAAAAGTGCTAAACCTATAGCAGGCCATTTCAGGGTTTTACCGGCTAAAAAATACTCCTTGGCATTGTTTTTTTTGCTTTTTCTGCGATGATTAATCCCTGCCCATAAACCAATAGCAAAAATCCCTAGAATATATATGATGCTAATACTTAAGTCGAGAGATTTTATCATGATTATATTTCTAAAATTATTGTATCGATTTTAATTCGCAACTGCTACCTGCCTCCATTGGTGTTTTATAAACTCCACCTTCTATTTTTACAGGATGTACAAAATGTTTTTGTAGATGAGGGATATGCTCTAAAAACAAAGCCTCATGACCTAAGGAAATATGATTGAATAATACCAAATGTTGATGCAATTGCCCCATATCGCCAACATGAGGAACTACAGGAATATTATATTTACGACAAAGCATACTTACCGTAATAAACTCACCTACGCCCCCAACTCTTACCGCATCTACCTGTATAAAACCAGCCGATTTTATTTGCATATAATTTTTGAAGATGATACGGTTAGGTACATGTTCCCCTAAAGCTAACTTTATTGGCGCAATGGCATCAGCAAGCGTTTTATGGGCAAGTATATCATCCGGATGAGTGGGTTCTTCTATCCAATAAGGGTTCATACTTTGTAAATCTTTACAAATCTTTAATGCTTGCGGTAAAGTCCATTGTTGGTTGGCATCAAGCATTACTTTAACCAAATCGCCGGCTTCCTCTCTTACAATATGAGAGCGACGTATATCTCTTTCAGGATCTGTACTTCCTACTTTTAGTTTCATTGCCGTAAAGCCTTCAGCAATGGCTTTTTTGCAATTTTCCCTAACCTTGTCATCCGAATAATTGAACCAACCAATAGAAGTATCATAACCCGGATAACCTGTCGTTAAGATTTGCTTTCTATTCTCTTTATCGACTTGATTATTTTTTAATAGTTCTATCGCCTGTTCTCTGGTAAGTTCATCTTCCAGATAGGATAAATCAAGCGTGTTGACGATTTGCTCTGGCGAAAGGTCTATCAATAATTTCCAAAGAGGAACTCCTCTTTTTTTTGCCCAAAGATCGTAGCAGGCATTGGTAACAGAAGCAAGTGCTAATTGAACTACTCCTTTATGAGGCCCCAACCAACGAAACTGCTGTTCATTGGATAGCTGATTAAAAACACTACCGAAATTAGCCATCAGCTCTTCTATATCCCTTCCCTTGAGTTGTTCTGCATAAAACTTAGCCGCTTTACATACCAAATCGTTTCCTTCGCCCAGGGTAAAAGCAAATCCCGTCCCTGTTAAGCCGTTTTCATCTAGCAAATTGGTAACCGCGTAAGAATATATGGGGTCTCTATGAATAGCATCGCTACCCGCTCCTTTAGCTAAAGGAAACCTAGCGTCGCTTACATCGATTTTTTTTATCATGAGTTTTTTAAAATTTTGAAGCTATAGCAATGTTTTAAGCATTAACATTTAATTCCAAAACAATTATCAGATTATTCTTGAGCTTTTAAACAGAAGGATGAAAAAACAATCGCTACTAAGCAAAATAGATTTTTCATTAGTCGTATAATTGGTTTGGTTAGTCAAAAGTACCTTTCAGCAGGTCTTATAACAATGAACTAATTCTTTATTATAATGGATTATCCTATTATAGCTATTGAATTTCAAATATTGGGCTTACGATTAATTAGGAGCAACAATTATTGCGATACTTGCGAAAAAAGAATGAATTTTGTTTAACTTATGGGCTTAAGCGATGATACGCGATTAGTGTTTTTGTAATTATATGTGATTATACATAATTACAATTGGTTATTAGATGTTAAAGTTTTTAATCGGATTTGGATCTAATAATCCGGTATTTTTCTGGGGAGATACCCATGAATTTTTTGAATATCCGCGAGAAATAGTAGGGATCGTTATAACCTAATTCGTAGGCTACTTTCTTAATCCTGTTTGACGGATTATAAAGCATTTGACAAGCTTTTTGCATTTTGAGCTGTATAAAATAATCGCCAGGAGACATTCCGGTTGACTTTTTGAATAACAATGAAAAATGCGAAGCAGATAAATAATGAATTGAGGAAAATTCTTCAACACTTACTCTCCTACCAATATTTGAACGCATGAAATGGATGGTTTTTGTGACCATATCAACTTCTGATAGATGAGCTGAGGATAAATGTTTATTCGGATACAAAAATGTGGCTAAAAAGTAGTAAAGACACATATTAGCGTTGCTTAAGTTGTCTCTACTATAGCCCATCTCCAGGCTTAAATACATATCATTCCAAATATTTAGCGCTTTTTCATTGAAAACAATATCAGTTGGTCCGTTATCTACCGTAATGGATAAAGAATGATTAAAATCGCTTAAATCTTTCCCGCAATAATGTACCCAATAAATTGTCCATGGGTCATCTTCATCAGCGCCGTAGCGCATATATTCCGTTGTAGCTGGAAGATGGATAAACTGATTAGGATATACAATGTATTTTTTATTTCCAATAACGTACCAACCTTTACCTTTTAAGCAATAAATAAATATGTTATCTGCACAACCGGTTTTTCGTTCTCGATAATGATAGGTTGCTTTGGGGAAATATCCTATATGTGTGATAAATAACCGACTGAGTAAAGGGTTAACTAACTGTGCGTTTTTATAAACACTAGTTGGTAAACTAATTAGCTTCTGACCTTCAAAACCATCTTGTTTATAAACCATTCTTATTTTTAATAATTAACAACAATAAAAGTTTTGATGCGATATCAAAAATATTAGGGTTTTGGCTTAGCGAAAAAGACTATGAGTTTTAAGTAATGATTAAGTCAAAACCAAACGAATTTACAATAATCTGTAAAATATAAAGAGGGTTTTGACACTAGCTAAAGAAACTAAGTTCTTATTCTCCTCAATTAAATCATAGAATATATACTCTGGTAATTCATCTCATACACGCGTTAATTAGATCTAATCACTAAAATTCAATTTACTTCTTTTGATACACTAAAAGATTCATTATTTAAGATTGACCGTAATGATTTGCTCTTTTTGATCTCTAAAAATTTTCATCGGAGCCGCTTTTCTCGCTTGTAGATTTAGTTTGGCGTCTACCAAATTTTTAATGTTTGCAATAGGGATACCCGCTATTTCCAAAATAACATCATTGGGTTTTATCCTGCCAAACATTAAGCTTTTGGCAGAAACATTTAAAACAAGAACGCCTGTTTCAGTTGCCATTCCTGTCGCAGATCTTTCTGCAAGAGTAGTTAAATTTTTAACTTGTACACCGCCAAAATCATAAGTATCGTCTGCTTTCCAAACCACAGGAAGAATTTTTGGAAGGGTGACTTTTTTAGCTTTTGCTTTTAAATCGGGAGATACCACACCAAAGTTTTGTTCGAAATTTTCAAACCCTAGGCCAAGTGCCTTGGAATTTTGCTTAACCCGATAATCTCCCAATTCTGCATTTACAAATTGAGGTTCGCCTGCTAGGGAATGCTTATCTATATTTAAAAGCTGAACTTTTTTCAGAGAGCTCTCGTTCATGAAAAAATTACTGTCAATTCCGTTCCCCCAATCAGTAACACGTATTGGGAGATAAGCGGCACCTAAAATATTATGTTTAAAAATAGCTCCGCTATTTTTAAACCAAACATGCGGATGTATGGTATTATTTATAATAATGTTATTCTCCACATCCCTCTTAAAGCCTTCTCTCAGCTTAATTCCTCCACTAAGGCAAACATTATTTTTGATGATGTAATTGCTCGAACCATCATCCAAGTCAATATCCCAACCATTATCACATCTGAATCTATTATTATAAAGCAATGTAGGTTTTATGGCATCTAGAAATATAAGCTCTGGATGTTTAGCCACCAAGGTATCCATTATTGCTCTTTTGGGATGCCAGAACCTATCTCTCCCCCAAGAGTTAAATGCGCCATGATCGGCTGTTTCTAAAACGGTATTAAAAACATCGTTAAAAGAAATGGTATGCCCGCCCCAAGTTCCTTCGTTGATGTTTATTCCTGCTCGTGGAACATCGTAGATTGTATTATGACTAACCTTTATATTTTGCGACATCGAAATTTGCACACCGGCAGTTTGTTTTTCTACTGTTCCAATATCATGGATAAGGTTATCATACACCAAGCAGTTTGAAGGGAAATTATCTCCTATGGGCCCTGATTTTTTATCTAAGTTGGCATAAGGGACAAAATCTCCATACCGAAAAGACGGAGAGCGAACAGCTGATGGATCGCCAACAAAAACAACAGCACTACTCCCAATGTTGTAAATTTGCGAACCAGAAAGCGTATTGTTCTTATTAAAACAACTGAATACAACAGCATTACCACCCAAATCGGTGAGTTCGCATTTTTCTATTTTGATATTTTCGGCGTTTTCTAAAGTGATAGCTCCTTTACGGTAAATTGTCCAATCGCTACGTAAAAGAGGTTCGCGGTTTTTCATAAACGTCCTTAAAGTATGGCTAAACTTTAGTCCTTTTAAGGTGATGTTCTTTACAGGATTTTTATTTCCGCTAAAATCCACCAAAGTTTCTAGCTGTGGTGTTTCAACGACTAGTTGAGAAGGATTTTGACTGAATTTTAAATAGAGTAATTGTTGATTTTTATCAAAAAACCACTCGTTAAGTGTATCTAATTCTTCGAACACATTTTCTATAAAACGGTATTGTTTATGAATAGCGGATGGTCTGTTATTTTGCCACCCTCCTTCCATCGTTAGTGTCGAGTCGTTTTCTTTTCCAGTAATGAGAAAAGAAAAACCGCCCCACATGCTAGACACCATAGCATGCAAATATGCATTCTCGGGATTTTTCCATTTCCTTACTCTTGCCACGCTAATTGCATCTGCAGATGCGCCTCCAAATGGTATTTTCCCTTTTACATAGTTAGGGTATCTTGCCATTTGCATCAATTGTCCGTTGACGTAAAGCTCGTCAAACTTCAATGATTGATCTGCCACTAAGGCCTGATATATTCCTTTTTTAAGCTCCCATTTTAAATCGACTTTTTTAGAACCTTTAATAACAACCTGTTCATTTTTATAAGGCATGATGATTAAACTAGCACCATCTTTTCTGCTATCTGCATCTGTAAAAACAAGCGGTTTCGACAAATAGTAACTCCCCTCTCGGATATAGATATTTACCGCTTCGTTCTTAAACTTTCGAGCTTCTTCTTGTGCTCGGTAAATCGTTGCAAATGGACGGTTTAAGCTTCCGATGTAAGCATCATTTCCAACTTTTGACACGTAAAAATCTTTAGCATTAGCCGAATAAGAAATCGCTAACAACACCAAAAAGGCCAGGATATATTTCATTCTAAAAAAATTAATCTGCATTGTAAAACTACGATTGAAACTAGACATCCCTAACCGCCTTTTGACTATTAATTTTATTGCTACAGGCTGTTAATACTAATTTGAAGACATCCATTATTTATTAAGGTCAGTTGGGATTAAATCAATTTCTAGTATTTTCATCAATTCTTTACCTGAAATTTCTAGGGCGTTAATTGTTAATTGATGTTTTCCCGCAGGTAACTCAGCAACAGCTATATCTTTAGCCATTAAACCCACTTTATCTGTAGCAACTGTTTTCCCTTTAAATGTAAGGTGATCAACCGTAATACTAAACTCTCCAGAATTCTCTTTTTCTTGAATGTATTTAATAACAACTTTAAAATTAGCCGCTTTTGGGGTAGCAAAATCCCAGCTTAGAGATTGGCTCTTACTCGTCCAACCTGATACATAATATCGGTTGGTTTTTCCATCTCCATGAGATAAACCTTTGCCATTCAATTTGGCATCAAAAGCCAATAATCTATTTGTTGTCGCATCAACATCCAAATATCTTATATCATTTGTTTTTATAGGTTGTTTCACTTTCATCACCAAAACAGCATCAACAGGGTCTGGGGCATTTTTGGGCAACGATAAAATTAGATTTCCTGCTGCCGATACCGAGGTGTTAATTTTCTTGTTATCAAGCATGTTGTAAACTTCAATTACTTTACTTGTAATCCCCCCAACCAATAATTTTCCATTCTTTGGCCAGTTGAAAACATGTAAATAAAGAAGGCTATCTTTTTGGGTAATTGCCCCCCAGCTTTGCAACGGCAATGGCGATGCTGTAGTTTGATAAATAGATTCCCCATATTTTTTTGTCCAGATGGCCATGCTATCTAAAATTCGCTGGTCTCTGGTATCAAAACAACCATCCCCTTTTGGGCCGATATTCATTAAAATATTTCCGCCCCTAGATGCCGCATTTGCAATTAATTGAATAAAATGACTGGCTGGTTTATGGCTATCATCATATTTACTATAACCATAAGATTCATTTGTAGTTGGAATTGCCTCCCAGTCTCCGGTTACCGGAAAAAACTCGGCTGGCCTGTCGCTAGTATTTTGATAATCACCCATATTTATTTTACCACTTCTTACCAAACGACCATTAACCACAACATTTTGATCGATAGCTCTTATTGCTTTTAAAATTCTAATGTTTTCTGATAATGGTAACTTCTGTGGTGTATCAAACCACAAAATATCTGGATGATACTTTTTGATGAGCTCCTGAATTTGTGGAATTGCTTTTTCATTCACGTATTTTTGTGCCTTTGGTAATAGTTCTGGATGTATATCATACCAGTCTCTTCCTCCAAAAAGGTTTTTATCGCCGCCGGGATTATTGTATTCCCAATCATTGCCTGGCGCATCTGGATGTTCCCAATCATAAGCGTGTGAATAATAAAAGCCAAATTTCAACCCATACTTTTCACAGTCCGCCTTTAATTCTGCCATAGGATCTCTTTTGAAAGGAGTTTTATCAGCAATATCGAAATCTGAATAATCAGATGGGTACATCGCAAAACCGTCATGATGTTTAGCGGTAATCACTATATAACGCATTCCCGCATTTTTAGCAGTTTTAACCCATTTTTCGGCATCAAATTTAGTAGGGTTGAACTTCGCCGCCAATTTCAAATACTCCTCTTTCGTGATTTTTTCCTTTCTCATCAGATGTTCGGCATAACCGTTCACTTTTTTTCCTTTCCATTCGCCACCAGCCTCAGAATATACTCCCCAATGGATAAACATTCCCAATTTTGCCTCACGCCACCATTCCATCCTTTTATCATGATTGAGCATTGAATTTTTCCACCAACCGTTAGTTGCTTCCTCAATCATTTTATTATCCCGATTTGTGGTGGCATTTTTCATCGAAGGGTCTTCATCTCCGGCATCCTGCGCAAAAGATGAAAATGCACACAAGCACACTATTAAACAACTCAGTAATTTTTTCATTTTTTCTTTATTTAATTTATCTTTTATCTATCAATCTGTCTGTAATCTTATCTTGGTGTTACAGCTTTTTCAAGCTATCAGAGTTAGGTTCTTAATCAATTTTTAGGGTTTGAGAAACATAATCTGCTGGTTTAAATTTATTATCGCCCATTTGTGAGGCTGTAATTACAGTTGTACCCAATCCAACAATATGAATCTTTCCGTCTAAAATGGTGGCCACTTTGGGATTAGAACTGTTGTAAAATACCTTCAAACCAGAACTGGATTTTGCTTTTGGATCAAAATCCGAATCACTTAGTTTTTTTACCGATAGCGGATCGAAAATGATTTTTTGTATTTGAGTGGGTTTAGTTGATTGAGGATTTTTTGATTGATAGTAATGATAAGGCAAATCAAATTCACAACCTTCGGAAATTAGAAAATCTATGATTTGTTTAAACTGATTCAGTTCTTCTACTTTCCAAAATTTTGGATGACCTTGCAAAACCATGTAATCTGTATAAGAGCCCTTCTTAGCATTGTAGTTTTTTAGGAAAGCTTCGTAATTTGGCTTACCTGTGGCTATTTCCATATTCACCCTTTGATCTAAATTCAAGATTCCTGTTGCAGCATCAGGCGAAGGGTTATTAAACATGGTGACTTTGTAATTCGGATTTTCAGCAATTACCTTATTTGTTATCGCATCATTATGGTTAAATGGTGCACCAAAAGAATGCATTTGTAACCTAAAAAGTTCTCTAATACGTTGATCTGCTTGCTCAAAATGAGCTTTCTGATACTCGTAATCTTTATCAACAAATTCTGGATTAATATGATCTAAACCATGATGCCACACTTCAAAAAGTGGTTCTCCTAACTCATTCTTAGCATTCAAATACGGCGCATAAACACTTAAAGTAGATTGGTCACATCTAATCGCAATAAATCCTATTGCTACTTTAATTTTTTTGTTCATTAAATAATCCATTGCCGGACTACTATCACTTTTACCGTTTCTAGCATCAAAATCATCTAGTTTTAAAAAGATTTTCGGTCCTTTTTTATTTAAATGTGTTTGATCATTTATTTGACGAGGCATTATCTTTGACTTATCCTCTTTGGTTTTGACATTCAAATAGGCAACTACCATCAAATAGGTCAATAATGAGTAACCTAAAACAAGTACCTTTTTCATTTATCCTATTAGTTTAAATTTAATGTTTTTTAAATATTTTCTGTTCGCTAAATTGGTTTAAAACTGTCTTGTAAACTTTGACAGCTCCCAATTTAGAGGTGTTTTAAGTTTAACGGGAGTATTCCTTTAAAAGAAAGGTAGAAAATCTTAAAGGTTTAGAAACAGTTAATGGTAAATCAATAAGTTAGGGCTTTTTAGAGTTTCGATAAACATGTAATTTATAATTGGACAAACGCTAAAAAGTGCACTTTAAATCCTCGATTCAACTAAACTTTCTTCTACCTGTGCTATTGCTTTTAACGTTTTAAACAATGAATCTGGTGTTACAGATATGGTATCAATGCCCTCCTCCACCAAAAATTGGGCAAAATCAGGAAAGTCTGAAGGACCTTGACCACAAATACCAACTTTAACACCTTTATCTTTTGCGGCGACTATCAACATTTTTATCATGGTTTTAACTGCTTCATTACGCTCATCATAAATATGGGCAACCAAAGACGAATCTCTATCTAAACCTAAAACCAGTTGTGTTAAATCATTAGAACCTATTGAAAAACCATCAATATAATCGGCAAAAGCATCCGCCATTAATATGTTTGAAGGCAATTCTGCCATCAGGTAAACTTCTAAGCCTTTTTCACCTCTTTTCAATTTAAATTTCTCCATAACTTCATAAACCTGTAGTAGCTCTTTAACAGTCCTACAAAAAGGAATCATCACGGTAACGTTGGTCAAGCCTAATTCTTCCCTCACCATTTTAATGGCTTTACACTCTAGCTCAAAAGCTTCTTTATACTCCTTAGAATAGTAACGAGAAGCGCCTCTCCAACCAATCATTGGGTTTTCTTCCTTGGGTTCAAAATGGTTGCCTCCTAATAAGTTATAGTACTCATTACTCTTAAAATCAGAGAAACGGACAATGGTTCTTTTTGGGTAGGCAGCAGCAGCTATTTTGGCAATTCCGTAAGCCAATTTTTTGATGAAATAATCTTCGCCATCTTCAAATCCTTCTGTAAGATTTTGGATTTGACGTGTTAATTCTTTATCTCTAAGCCTATGATGGTGCAACAAAGCTAAAGGATGAGCTTTAATATAGTTATTGATGATAAACTCCTCTCTTGCTAAACCAACCCCGTGATGAGGATAATTTGCATATTGAAATGCTTTTTCTGGAGAAGCTATATTTAACATAATAGGAGTTTGAGTTTGCGGTAAGTCGCTTAAATCAAATTCATGTGCTGTAAAAGGTAAATATCCTTTGTAAACGTAACCTACATCACCCTCAGCACAAGAAATAGTCACTAAATCTCCTTCTTTTAATATTTCAGTCGCATTTTGACAAGCAACAATTGCCGGAATTCCTAATTCGCGGGCAACAATAGCGGCATGGCAAGTTCTTCCACCTTTATTGGTTACTATGGCCGAAGCAATTTTCATTAATGGCTCCCAATCCGGGTCGGTAATGTCTGTAACTAATACATCTCCCTGCTTAAAATCGAGTTCGGCAATGTCAGAATGCTCAAAAGAGTTAATGATTTTAACATTTCCAGTACCAATTTTATCGCCTACGGCTATTCCTTTAAGCATAATATCTTCTGGTTGAGGCATTTCAACCAAAGAATATGTTCTAATTTTTTGTGTTTCCTTTCTAGAATGAATGGTTTCTGGCCTAGCTTGCACTATAAATAATTCTTTGCTTTCGCCATCAACAGCCCATTCTATATCCATTGGGCACCAATGATCTTTAATTATAGAATAATGATATTCTATAATGTTTACCCACTTAGCCAACAATAGCACTTGCAATTCTGACAAGCAAAATTTGGATTGTTCTTTTGGGGTAGTATCAATGATTTTTACTCGTTCTTCTTCAGAAGTACCATAAACCATCTTTTTATCTTTCACACCAAGCTTTTTCTCTATAATTGCAGCATAGCCTTGTTTTAAAGTGGGCTTAAAAACTATAAATTCATCAGGACTAATGGCGCCTTGCACTACCATTTCGCCTAAGCCAAAAGCACCGTTAATTACGATTACATCTTTAAAACCACTTTCCGTATCTAAAGAAAAAGCAACTCCGGACGCAGCTAAATCTGAGCGTACCATTTTTTGTATACATACAGAAAGTCCTATTTCGAAGTGATTGTAACCGAAACTTTTTCTATAGCTAATTGCTCTATCTGTAAATAGGGATGCAAAGCAACGGCGTATGCTGTTTAATAATTGTTCTTCTCCAGATACATTCAAAAATGTCTCTTGCTGCCCTGCAAAGGAAGCGTCTGGCAGGTCTTCTGCAGTTGCAGAGGAACGTACTGCCACGTCAACGTCTTTAACATGATATTGTGCAGATAATACCTGATAAGCGGCTTTGATCTCGGCTATCATATTTTCAGGAAAATCTCCGTTTAATATTAATCCACGAATTTTTAATCCCCCTTTTCTTAAAGATTCGATAGTATCTACATCAATATTTTTACTGATTTGATCTATCTTACTTTGTAAATTATTATAGGCAATAAATTCTTGATATGATTTTACGGTTAAGATAAAGCCAGTTGGTATTCTTACCCCCAATTTATTTAAATGCTGTATCATTTCACCTAACGACGCATTTTTACCTCCCACTGTTTCTACATCATTGATACCTGCTTCCTCTAATTTTAGTATTAGTTTTTCCGTTTTCATAAAAGATTAATTCTAATTGTTTTTTAACGATGTAAAAATCTTTAGAAAAAATAACTTAGATTGAGCTCCTATTTGCTAATTTTGATACTATCTTAACATATATTATGAATATTAGATTAAATAGTGCTTAACTTAGTATCAATGAATCCGCATTTACTTAAAATACCTTTAGCCATTGATGAGTCTTTCAGTGTGAGATCTGATATTTCTAAGGTTTTCTACAATCAGTGGCATTACCATCCAGAAATTGAATTGATTTATGTGGTACAGGGCACAGGTACAGGTTTTTTTGGAAACAGCGTTAGAAACATCAATGATGACGATTTGATTTTAATTGGGGCCAACCTTCCTCATATGTTCAAAAGCGATGTTGAGGACACTTTATCAAACTCTGATAAAATTACCGAGTCTATAGTGATTCACTTTTTGCCGAGTATATTAGCGTCTTTTTTGCAACTTCCAGAAAATAAAAAAATAGCCAATTTATTGCAACAAACTACATCCGGTATTTTAATATCCGGAAACACAAAAAAAGAAGTTAAACAACATTTAGATTCATTAATATTTGCAAAAAGTAGCCAACGATTAATTTATCTTCTATTAATTCTGCAAACCATTGCCAATGATAAAAATCATGAATACCTAAGTCAGGATACTTTTAAATCCTTCTTCAATGAAAATGATGAAAAAAGACTAAACAGAATTTATCACTACACTTTAAATAATTTTACAAGAGAAATAACGCTTAAACAAATTGCCGATGTAGTTTACATGAGTCCACATTCTTTTTGTAGATATTTCAAATCACGCACAAAAAAACGTTACTCACTATTTTTATTAGAGGTAAGAATAAGCCATGCTTGTAAATTGCTAAGTACTACAAATCTAAGTGCTGCTGTTATTTCATTTGAAAGTGGTTTTATGAACACTTCTAATTTCAATAGACATTTCAAACTATTAACTCAAAAGACTCCACTTGAATATAGAAAGCAGTTTCATCTGAAATAAAATATTCAAATAATTTGACAGCTATTTTTGTGGTAATTTTTTATTTCCATTTCTGATTTTTAGGTATAGAGGAATTATTAAACTCATTAGCATCATTGTAAAAATCAGCTCATTTTTAAATGAATGGAGTAAAGCAGAATTGGCTAAAAAAGCAATTAGAATGGATAAAAAAATCCGGAAGTGTAGATTTAATCATCTGAACTTCCGGATTTACAATAAAACTAACTTTCACTTCTTAACCCTGCGATAAAATCAAAGCAGTATAAGGTGCAATAGCAATCTCCGCACTCCATTCGCAACCATCGCAAGCCTCGGCAACAGCTTCCACATCATAAGATTGGTAATCACCAAACTCTTCGTTGTAGCCTTTCCAATCTGAGTTAAACCTTACCCGCCACATTCCAGGCAATGGAAAACCGATTCTGTAAACGGCTTTATCGCTATCAGAAAAATTGAGCACAATTACCGTTGTGTCTTTTTCGCCACCTTCTTTCCAGCGCTGGTAAGCTAAAACTTTTTGCTCATTATCGGTTCTTATCATTTGGATATGCTGACCCGTTAAGCCCGCTGTAACGCCAGACAGGTTTCGTCTTAAGCCAATTAAATCTTTATGTAGGTGATGATAACCTTTAAATTTTTTCAGTCTGTCCCAATCAATTGGGTCTGTATCAGAAAACCATTTTCCTTCCAATAATTCTTGCCCTTGAAACAACATTGGAATACCCGGTGCTGTTAAAACCATCGCCATCCCTAAGGATGCCCGCTTTTTAGAATACCAATTATTAACATCGTCAAAAGCGATTTCTTCTGTTACTCTTGCGCTTCCGTTTGCAACTTCATCATGAGATTCGGTATAAACTACCCGGCGAAAATAATCACCACTGTATTGGTTCAAAAGTGCTTCGGCCGCATCATTCATGTCTCTATCCTCATCATGCTGGGCAGTTAATAATTTGCGTACGGGATGTACAAAGGCCGCATCCCACTGGCTACCAAAGCCTAAACCTTCGCCATCTCCTACAGCATCTGTAACCCAACTTAATTTGTGCAAATCTTCTGCAACGGTTAGTTTATAAGGATACTTTTCTTTAATTTCCTGATTGATTTCTCGCAGTAAAGCCAAACCTTCTTCTAAAACTCCTTCTGGGTTTTCATCTGCATTTACGTTTCTGATGTAAGGAATCATATCCATGCGTAAGCCGTCGATATGGAAATCCTCTAGCCACATTCGGGCGTTGTCTTTTATGTAATTTTGTACTTCTAAACGACCAAAATCCGGACGGGTATCTCCCCAAGGAGTGACAGAGCGCCAATCGTTATAAAAATAAATTCCGCCTTTTCCGTTCTCGCTCCAACCGTCAAATTGCCACAAATCCAAATCGGACGGTCCAAAATGATTGTAAACCGCATCCAAAATTACCGCAATTCCGTTGCTGTGAGCTTCTTTTACCAAAGCTTTAAGTGCATCCGGGCCACCATATTCGGTTTCTATTGCAAAAGGATATGATGGATTATAACCCCATGAAAAGCCTCCCGGAAATTCGTAGGGTGGCATAATTTCAATCACATTAATTCCTAAATCTTTCAAATAAGGGATTTTCTCTTTCAAGGTATAGAAATCTCCTGGTTTACCTTCTTCTTTTACGTTGAAAGTACCGAGGTGCAGTTCATAAATTACGGCCTCGTTCCAGTAAGGCATAAAAGACTCATCACTTTCCCAATCAAAACTTTTATTATCATAAACTACCGAATTGCCATTTGAGTTGGTCAATTCCTTAGCGTAAGGGTCATTCTTTATTAATTTTTCATCATTCTGGGCAATAATTACAAACTTGTACTCGCTCCCGGCTTCCGCCTCAGTAACATTTCCTGCATAATAACCATTTTCCTCATGTGCTAATTCTAGTTCATCGGGTGTCCAGTTATTAAAGTTTCCCATCACAAAAACTTGTTTTGCGTTAGGCGCCCAAACTCTAAAAAACACGCCATTATCATGCAAAATGGCACCCATTCCACTTATTTTTATTTCATTCTCTGACTCAGATTTCATAAAATTATTTTTTTTACGAAAACGTTTATGCTAAATCTTTGCCACAAAATAAGAGAGGAAACAATAATCTTTTGGGCGTTTAAACGCTGGCTTCCATACTCCGCTAAAGCTTCGGTTTTTTCCGAAGGAAAAGAACTGGCTTTTGCAAAGCCATATTACAGCCAGCTAACGCAAAACCCCTGTTTAATATTGAAAAATTAAAAATAGCTTTAAAAGCTAGCACTATAATATTTCTTCTTGAGCCACAATGAAGCCTTAACCAATATAATTAAGGCAGGTACTTCTACCAAAGGCCCAATTACTCCGGCAAACGCCTGTCCGGAATTTAAACCAAAAACTGCAATGGCTACTGCAATGGCCAATTCAAAATTATTCCCCGCCGCAGTAAAAGCCACGGAAGCGGTTTTATCATAACTTGCGCCCATTGCTTTGGTAAAAAAGAAACCAATAACGAACATTAAAGTAAAATAAACGAGCAATGGAACCGCAATTATTAAAACATCCTGAGGAATTTGTACAATCAGCTTTCCTTTAAGCGAAAACATCACCACAATAGTAAAAAGCAAAGCAATTAAAGTAATGGGCGATATTGCAGGAATAAATTTGTTGCTGTACCAATCTTCGCCTTTTAATCGCACTAAAACAAAGCGACTTAAAATCCCCATTAAAAACGGGATTCCTAAATAAACAGCCACGCTTTCGGCAATGGTACTCACAGAAATATTTACAATAGCGCCGTTAAAACCAAAATAAGGTGGCAAAACTGTTATAAATAACCAAGCGTAAAAACTGTAGGCAAACACCTGAAAAATACTATTTAAGGCTACCAATCCTGCTCCGTATTCGCTACTTCCCTCGGCCAAATCATTCCATACCAAAACCATGGCGATACACCGGGCTAAACCAATTAAAATTAAACCCACCATGTATTCTGGATAATCTCGCAAAAAAACAATTGCCAAAAAGAACATCAAAACCGGTCCTAAAACCCAGTTTAGCAAAAGCGAAATCGATAAAATTTTTACGTTTTTGAAAACTTTGGGCAGTAAGGCATAATTTACTTTTGCCAAAGGCGGATACATCATTAAAATTAAGCCCAGAGCTATTAAAATATTGGTTGAACCACTGCTGTAAGAATTAATTACTTGCGGAAAAGTAGGCACAAAATAACCAATAGTAACGCCGAGTGCCATGGCAACAAAAATCCACAAAGTTAAATTACGGTCTAAAAAGCCGAGTTTTTTAGTAGCCATGGTTTAATTTAATTTCAGAGAATACATAAAATAATTCAGTGGCTATCTGCAAGCTTCTTTCCTCATATTTTTCTGCTTTTTGCGCCGTTTGGTCAAAAGCTTTTGGATCCTCAAAAGGTAATGCAATTCTTTGTTCGGCTCCGGCAATAAAAGGGCAAGCGCCATCTGCTTCGGTACAGGTTAATATTGCCGCGAAAGCTCCTGACGGATTAAATTCCGCATCGTACTTTTTAGAAAACGCGATAACAGAAGGTTCATTCTCACTGTATTTTATCGCGTAAATTGGATTTGCTTCTTCCGAAAGTTTATTGATATGAAAACCAGCACTCTGTAAAGCCACTATCGCCTGTGGAAAAACAGCCGTAGCTTCTGTGCCACCAGAATAACAAAACACATTTTTTACACCGAAATGGAAAGCTAAAGCCTGTGCCCAAACTTGAGATAAATGGCTCCTGCGTGAATTGTGCGTACAAATAAAATTTAACCGGATTTCTTGATGGTCATCAACCTTGTTTTGTATAAAATTGATTAAGCGCTGTAAAACTAATTTTCGTTCTTCAGTAATATCTTTGGTGCGGAGCTGAGAAATACAACTCGATAATTTTTCAAATAATTCCATTTAGTGAAAATTTAAAATTAGCAACAGCCACCACCGGGTGTACAGCTATTTAACACTTTAAGTTCAATAGGTTTACTTTTTTGCGGACTTATCCCACAGTTTTCCTCGGCTAAACAAGCAGTTTGTTTGGTTTTAAGCACAAATTCTTTTCCGTTAAAATCAAGTCCGTATTTGCCTACCGTTTCTGTTTGGTATTCTACTTCCAGGTCTAAATCTTCATCGCCAAAAATCTTTTCAGATAACATAATAATTTGCAGTAGTTTTTCGGGCGACAATCTGTGGTTTAAATCGTTATCAACCCAAAGTTGAAAAACCGCTACTTTCTCCATCCTAACGGTTCCGCCACAATCTATAAAATGCTTGGTCCTTAGCCCAAACTCAGTTACATGAAAATGCTGCGGTACAAATTCTCCGTTAGGTGATTTAAAATCAACAGCGGTAAAGTTGCTTAAATGGTTTTTAAATTCAGATAATTTCATAATTATATCTTTTTAGTGATGATTAACAGCAGGATTTTGTTTTGTTAAGGATTTTGGATGAAACATTTGCAAAAAACTGATGAAGCAACTCAACGGCTTCTTCGTTCAAACAATAACAAATGGCATTTCCTTCAATGTTTCCCTTAATAATCCCCGCATTCTTTAATTCCTTTAAATGCTGAGAAACGGTGGGCTGTGCTAGCGGAAGCACATTTACAATATCGCCGCAGATACATGTTTCTACACTTAAAAGATATTGAATAATTGCCACCCTTGCCGGATGCCCAACTGCCTTAGCTAAAATTGCTAGGGTATTTTGTTCTTCCGTAAAGTGATCGGTTTTGCTTGCGCCCATTATTATATTTTAATATTGCAATATTACGATAATAAAACATCTATACAAATTATTCTTATAACTTTTTGTAAGGCATAATTTAAACTCAAACAATTATGGCCTGGCAAACAAAATATAATATGCTTAATGAAAATGGTATTAATTAGCGTAACGCTATCGCAAATCTATAATGTCAATTGGTTATGGCTTACTGCGTTTGTAGGTTTCAACTTGCTTCAATCTTCCATCACCGGCTTTTGCCCTTTAGAATGGGGACTTAAAAAGTTTGGTGTAGAAAAAGGCGATAAAAAATGCTGTTAATGGCTAATAGCTAAACACTGGCATAAAAGAAACCCAGGAAATAATTCCGTAGGTAACGAACTGCCTTACTATA
This sequence comes from uncultured Pedobacter sp., assembly GCF_946480185.1. The sequence goes on from NZ_CAMLIG010000002.1 coordinate 42,500, forward strand.
ACCATTCATTGAGATATATTTGTATATAGTTATTCATACACTTAAATAAAAAACATGAGCTATTATTTTGCAAAAACGATTAGTGAGGATTTTAATACTGCTATCGAAAAAGTAACTGAAGAACTAAAAAAAGAAGGCTTCGGTATTCTTACAGAAATTGATTTACAGAAAACCTTGAAAATCAAATTAGATGTTGATTTTAGGAAATATAAGATATTGGGTGCCTGTAACCCTCAATTCGCATATCAGGCGGTACTGGCTGAACCTTCTATCGGAACAATGTTGCCCTGCAATGTCATCGTTCAGGAAAAAGAGGATGGAAAAGTAGAAGTTTCTGCTGTTGATCCGATGGCTTCCATGATGGCTGTAAAAAATGAGAAACTAAATGGAGTGGCGGAAGAGGTGAGGAAGAAATTGGAGCGGGTAATTTCTAATCTATAAATCTCCTATAACAAAACAGGTAGCTGTAAAAAGTTGCCTGTTTTGCTTATGCCCATTGTTATATTTTAATATTGCTATAAATATTGAATCCGAAAAAAAGAGAGTTTTTATAAAAAATATTTAATTATTCACTTCGCACTAAACCATTTATCCGCAGAACGAAGATGAAATAGTTCCAACAACACTTATGAATTTGAGTTGGATTAATTTTTCACCTTTTTGAGCTTAGTAATCTGTTTTTTATTGTTAATAGATGCGTTAGCGATGAAAGCGACATTCTTTTATCCTTTCTGACCGGAAAGATATAGCGAACAGCGTGTTAAAACGCCAAGTTATTAATAATCAAACTCAGCTTATGAATATTAAAAAATCGTATATATTTATTGGAAAAGAACCTAGAATTCGAATCCTAAATTTAAAAGACTTGTTACATTAATGGATCTTTTATCGCCAGTTCTTTGTTCTTTTGGGATGATATTTGCTAATCCCGGAGCAAAGCTGAAGTCTAAAAATAATCCGTTTTTCAATTGGTAACCTACTAGAAAATTGAGTCCATAATCCACGGGAGCATAAGCATCTGTAGCTGAATTTCCGATTTTTAATTTGTCTTTTTGAGTAGTTCTATTGTTAGTAGAATTTATGTTTCTTGCTTTAATTTGCCTCCAACGGCATAAGCAAAATATGGTCCTCCCCCTAATTGCACATTTCCTTTTCCTAATGGTAATTTTAAAACTGCATTTACCGGAATTTCAATATAAATAGGTTTGTAGCTAAACACCGTAGCATTAGTTTGGTAATTATTTTGAGCATCTAAATATTCAACTATCTCATTTGCCACGAAGCCTTTACTTAAAACAGAGATTCCGGGCTGTAAGAAGAACTCTTTTGTGATTTCGTAATCTGCTAATACACCTGCCCCTAATGAATTAGTGCTAGTAAAAGAGCCCTGTGAATTAGACAAGTAATTACTGCTAGCGGTAGCAGATCCTCCTAAAAATTTAACCCCAAATTGCACCTTTTTTAAATCTTGGGCATTGGCCAACTTCATTGAAACCAACATTAAATAGAGTATAAGTTTCTTCATCATCTAAAATTTACTCTAAAGTATAAATTCCTTTGGTAGGATGATAAAAAAATTAATGCCCAGCCTCTTTCTTTGGGAAAGCTAAAGACGCAACCACACTAACCGTTAAAATAGCTAGAATAATGAACAGTGAATGAATGGTGGTAAAGCCCCAAAATTCTAACCAATGATGCGCCAACATTTTAATACCGATAAACATCAACAATACGGCTAAACCTGTTTTTAAATAATGGAACTTGTCAATTACGTTTACCAACAAGAAAAACATGGAACGCAAGCCTAAAATAGCGAAGATGTTTGAAAAGAAAACGATATAAGGATCTTTGGTAACCGCAAATATTGCAGGAATAGAATCTACTGCGAATATCACATCGCTAAATTCAATCACCAAAAGCACTACAAAAAGTGGCGTTATAAATAATTTCCCTTTATTACGATGGAAAAAATTATGGCCTACATACTTCGGAGTAATCGGAAAAAAACGGGAAGCAAATTTAACAACCGTATGATTTTCTGGATCTATTTTCTCTTCCTCATCCTTCGCCAAAAACATCATAAAACCACTATAAATCAGAAATGCACCAAAAATATACAATATCCAACCAAACTGACTAATAAGCGTTGCGCCTAAAAATATGAAGATAAAACGCATGACGACTGCGCCTAAAATCCCCCAAAATAATACTCGATGATAATATTTTTCATCCACATTAAAGGCAGAAAAAATAAGTACCATCACAAAAATATTATCTACAGACAGTGCGTATTCGATTACATAACCTGTAATGAACTCTAAACCTAAATTATCTTTATACCTATCAAGATTTTGGTGAAAATCGGCACTTTTAACATTGATGTTATGCTGATGATCTTTAACAATCTGCTCTAACTGAGTTTGATTTTTAACGTTATGTAGCTCTTGACCTTCCGTTCTCAAGAAAAAATAGAATCCAATAGCAAAAGAGACCCAAACAGCACTCATAATTGCGGCTTGTTTAAAAGTCACTTTTTGGTCTTTTTTATGGAATATACCTAAATCTAAGGCAAGCATGAGCACAATAAATAGTGCGAAGACACCAAAGAAAATCAATTCGTGACTCATTTATTTTTTTCTTTCTGTGGTAAATTTCACCAGATTTTCTAACCCGGATCTAAACTCAGATTTTGGGAATGTGTATAAAATATCAAAAGCCTGTTGTTGATATAAAAACATCTGTTCTTCGGCATAAGCTAAACCACCGCTTTCTTTCACAAAACTGATAATCTGGTTAATTTTAGCTTCATCATCGTTATGATTTTTAACCAAATTAATCATCTGCTTTTTATCAGCTTTTGACGCTTTATTAAGTGCATAAATCAACGGAAGGGTGACTTTCTTCTCCTTAATATCCAATCCTTTTGGCTTGCCAACATCATCTACTCCAAAATCAAATAAATCATCTTTTATTTGAAATGCAATACCAATTTTCTCGCCAAAGTTTTTCATCATCTCCACCACCTCGGGTTTAGCACCTGAAGAAGCCGCCCCTGCGGCGCAACAAGAAGATATTAAAGAAGCTGTCTTTTGTCGGATAACTTCGTAGTAAATAGCTTCGCTAATATCCATACGGCGAACCTTTTCGATTTGCAACAGTTCGCCTTCGCTCATTTGCTGTACTGCATCAGAAACAATTTTTAATAAGGCAAATTCTTGGTTATCAACCGAAAGTTGCAATCCTTTTGAAAGCAGGTAATCACCCACTAAAACGGCAATTTTGTTTTTCCAAAGTGCATTTACAGAGAAAAAACCACGACGTTCAAAAGAGTTGTCCACCACATCATCATGTACCAAAGTGGCCGTGTGTAGAAGCTCAACCAATGCTGCTCCGCGATAAGTTGATTCGGTTATTCCACCACATAAACCGGCCGAAAAAAACACGAACATTGGTCGCATTTGTTTCCCTTTTCGTTTAACGATATAATGCGTAATCCGATCTAACAGAGGCACACTACTTTGCATGGAGACTTTGAACTTTTCTTCAAAAGCATCTAGTTCTGTAGCAATAGGCGTCTTTATTTGGTCGAGTTTTAACATTATATCAAAAAAATCATTTACAGATTGGGTTGCAAACATAAGGTAAAAAACCCGATTTTTACTACAAAATTAAGCTTAGAGGCTTTGTATTATAGCTTTTGATTATATTTGATTTCTTAAAAAAAACAAATAAAATGAAGCAAATTATAAGCTGTCTTGCACTCCTAATCCTTTCTTTTACCCAAATTCAAGCTCAGGAAAACCCAATTGAAAACAATAAATTTAAAGGTTTTACCAGAGCAGAAGTCAGCTATTTATTTGGAATTAAAGACGCTTTTAACAGACAAAACATCAACTCACTTCATATTAAATTGGTAGCTGGAACTGCAAACCAATATACTGGGTTTGGAGTAGGTTTTGAAAACGCCAGTTACAAACAAGCCGGAGGCAGTGGACTAAGCTTTCAAACAATTAATTTTAGTGGGAATGTTCATTTATTAGCAAAGCCGATAAGTACTGACGAGGTAAATTTCTTCTTAAAAGCCGCCGCCGGATATGCACCACGAATTTTTAGAACCTATAATAAAGGGGCCAATTATGAATTTGGTCCCGGCATTTTATTCACCACCAAAAGAAAAGCAAAATACTTTTTACAGGCAATGTATCAGTTTCAAGATATTGAAAACTTTTATTCCAGCAATGGCCGTTTAAAAATAAAAGGGATTGGTTTGGGAGTGGGAACGTGGTTTTAGATAAAAACTACCTCTCCAAATCCAATTCTTCGGCAGGGTTCCAGTAAAGTTTTTTAAAATCAACCACTTTATCATCCACCACTTTAACACCTTCTAAAGCTAATAATTCCTCCATTTTTGTTGGGCTTTCAAAATGGAATTTACCCGTTAACAAACCGTTTCTGTTAACCACCCGGTGCGCCGGAACTTGAGGTATAACCGCACCGGCTCCGTTCATAGCGTAACCAACCATCCGAGACGAGCCTTTAGTTCCCAAATAGTTGGCAATCGCTCCGTAAGACGTCACTCTGCCTTCCGGAATTAACCGAACTACCTGATAAACTTGATCGAAAAAAGTTGCTCTATCCATTTTTTCAAAAGCTAAAAGCGTAAAGCTAAAGGTCGAAAGCTGATTTGCTAAACTGTAAAACAATCGATTTCTTAAAGTGGCATTTCTCAATATTCATTACCCAATACGCATTCTAAATACCCAATACTTTCTACTCAAAAAGCAAACTTCACATAATTAATATTCTTATCCTTCTGCAAATAAATCCGCTCATAATGTGTTTTTATAGCTAAAATCTCGTCACCCGGAAAATCCTTGTAAACGTCCGTAGTCTGCTGAATAGTCGGAATTTTCAATTCTGCAAGTTTTTCTAGGGTATATTCAAAAAAACCGTCGTTATCTGTTTTTAAATGCATAATCCCGTTTTTTTGCAACACCGTTTTATACTTCCCTAAAAACATAAGATTGGTTAAACGCTTGCGTTCTAACGGACTTTGCGCTTGCGGATCAGGAAAAGTCAACCAGATTTCTTCCACCTCTCCTTCAGCAAAGTAATCTAATATATTTTGGATCTGGATACGCAGGAAACCTACATTTTTAATGCCTTCGTCAATCGCCATTTTTGCCCCAACCCATAAACGGTTGCCTTTATAATCAATCCCAACAAAATTCTTGCCCGGAAACTTCTTAGCTAAATTTACGCTGTACTCGCCTTTACCGCAGGCCAGTTCCAAAATCAATGGGTTATCGTTCTTAAAAAAGTTCTTTGACCAATTCCCTCTAAACTCTTTTCCTTCTTCTAACTGCTTTACATTGTCAAATGTGCCGATTTCCGCAAAACGCTGTAATTTTCTCTTCGCCAATTCTTTAAATTTTCTCCAAAAATAAGATTTACCTGTTACTAACCACAAAAATTAATTCAAAGGGTTTTAAAACGAATCTATAATTTTATCTTTGGGGCTATTTTAGTTTAGCATTTTGGAAAAATCATCAAAAATTTACATCGCCGGTCACCGCGGCATGGTGGGTTCAGCAATCTTAAGAAAATTAGAAAAAGAGGGTTATACAAATATTGTTACCCGTACTTCTAAAGAATTAGATTTAAGAAACCAAGTAGCTGTAGCCGATTTTTTTGCGGCAGAAAAACCTGATTATGTTTTTTTAGCGGCTGCAAAAGTTGGCGGAATTATAGCCAACAACACCTACCGAGCAGAGTTTTTGTACGATAACTTGCAAATTCAAAATAACATTATCCATAACTCGTACCTAAATGAGGTTAAAAAACTGATGTTTTTAGGTTCAAGCTGTATTTACCCGAAAATAGCTCCTCAGCCTTTAAAAGAAGAATATTTACTGACCGGTTTGTTAGAAGAAACTAACGAGCCTTATGCGATAGCTAAAATTACCGGCATTAAAATGTGCGATGCTTACCGGGCACAATATGGTTGTAATTATATATCTGCAATGCCAACTAATTTATATGGTTATAACGATAATTACCACCCTCAAAATTCTCACGTTTTACCAGCCTTAATTCGCAAATTTCACGAAGCAAAGCAAAATAACGATGCAAACGTTACGGTTTGGGGAAGCGGAAGCCCGATGCGTGAATTTTTATTTGCAGATGATTTAGCGGATGCCTGCTACTATTTAATGCAAAATTACAACGAACCGCATTTAATTAATGTGGGTACGGGAGAAGATTTAACCATTAAAGATTTAGCCTTGATGATTAAAGATATTGTTGGCTTTAAAGGCGATTTGGTTTTTGATAGCACCAAGCCAGACGGCACTCCGCGTAAATTAATGGATGTAAGCAAAATACACAGTACAGGCTGGAAACATAAAGTTGATTTAAAGGAAGGAATTGCTTTGGCTTATCAGGATTTTTTAGCGAAACACGGGTAAGAAGGCTGTTAAGGTTTGGCGATTTGAACGCTTTAAATATCAACGTTTATTATTGCTCACGAAACATCTATTTGTGTGATGCTTCACTCCGTTCAACATGACGAAATTGATAACCCGACCGTCATGCTGACGATAGGAAGCATCTCACTCGCAAATTTCAAACAAGAAATTAAAATTAACTCTCCAACCTAGTCACATCCCCAATTACAATAATTGCCGGATGCGTAATTCCATATTGTTTAGTTAATTCTTCCAGCTCTACAATAGTTCCTTTCACCATTTTCATGGTAGGTAACGATGCGTTTTGGATAACCGCAGCAGGTGTATTTGGTTTCCCATGCTTTATTGCTTCTTCAACAATAAAGGGAAGATTCTTCATCCCCATGTAAATCACCAAAGTAGTTTTACTTTGTAAAGCCAGCTCAATATCTCTTGATAAACTTCCGTCTTTTTTGGTGCCGGTAATTACCCAAAAACCTTCACTTATGCCGCGGTGGGTTAATGGAATGTCGCTTAAGCCAATAGCCAACATGCTTGTGATTCCCGGGATGTAACTGGTTTTCATCCCGTAAGATCTAGCGAACTTAATTTCTTCCATCCCACGTCCAAAAATAAACGGATCTCCGCCTTTTAAACGTACTACAACCTCGCATTTATCTGCGTACTCTTTTATCAAAGCATGAATCTCTTCCTGACTGTTATATTTTTGATAGGGCGTTTTGCCCACGTAAACCAACTCACAGCCTTCCTTTTTATAATCAAGCAAAACCTTATTGGCCAAATTATCATACAGAATTGCGTCAGCTCTTTTCAGCGCATTTATCGCTTTTAGCGTAATTAATTCCGGATCTCCAGGACCAGCACCTACTACAATTAATTCCATATATTTATTGCCAAAATAATAACGAAAGACAGGTAACGTTACGATAAAAGTATAATTTTTTAATTCTGTTTACAAGTATTTCAAAAAATTAATTAAAAATAACGCATAGCTAAGCCTTGTGAATTTTACAACATCATTTAAGCTTTTAGTATTAGTTTTATGCACCGAAAAATAATAGAACAGCATGAATCAAAAACCAACCATCACCATCACCTATTGTCCAAAATGTGGATGGATGTTGCGCTCCGCATATATGGCGCAAGAATTATTACATACTTTTACCGATGAAATTCGTGGTGTTTTACTTTGTCCTGCCGAAATTGGCGGAGAGTTTACAGTAGAAATTGACGATAAAATCGTTTTCGATAGAAAAAAAGAGGAGCGCTTTCCAGAAATCAAGGAACTTAAAAAACTAGTTCGCGATGTGGTGAGCCCTCAAAAAGATTTAGGGCATACAGACAAGCACAAGTAATCAATTATTTTTTAATGCGATTTTAGTTTATCCAAAACAGTATCAAACTCCTTTTCATCGCTGGTGTAAAGTTCTAGATTTTGTTTTGCGTCATAAATATAAATCGAAGGATAACGCTTTGGCAGAAAGTTAGGAATAAAATAGTAAGCAGTATCCCGCAAAATTTTGATGTTTTTATCCTTTGGAATTAAAGGCGCATAATCTTTCATGAACATTTGTATCGCTTTGTTCTCATCCATCGTAATGAACAGGACGTTATATGGCTTTAAATCTTTCAAATGGCAATTAAAAAAAGCACCTGCTTTTTGGCAATGCGGGCAGGTTGCATCAAAAAACACAATCAGCGTTTTATGAGCCTTATTTAAATCTGCTCTTTTAAAGCTTTCACCAGTAGTGGTTACAAAATTAAAATCGGGCATTTGCTTAGCGGGTTCTTGTGCGTAAACAGAACCTATGGTTAATAAAAGAATTACAAAAGTTTTTAAGAATCTCATCATCACAAAATTAAAATCGAGAAAATATTTTTTCGATTATGGAATTGGCATTAAAATTACATCTATACTAAAACAAAAAATAATAAATTATGAAAAAATTAATCTTATTCGCACTAATAGCATTCACAACTTCAAACTTACTTGCACAAAATGTTGACCTCCGTAAAAAAATTGAAGTAAACGGAACAGCCGAACAGGAAGTCACTCCTGATGAAATCTACATCGGAATCTCTTTAAAAGAGTACATAGACGGCAAAAAAAAGGTGAGCATTGAAGAATTGGAAGCTCAATTACAAAAAGCGGTTACAAAAGCCGGCATTGCCCAACAGGATTTTATGATCAATAACATTAGCGCTTATACCGATTATTGGAGCAAAAAAAAGGATCCCACCTTTTTAGCTTCAAAACAATACAGCATTAAAGTATCAGATTTAAACAAACTGAATATGGTTATCGGTGCTATTGACGCTAAAGGAGTTGCCTACACCAATATTGAGCGTTACGCATATTCTAAAGAAGATGAACTGAAAAAAGAGCTGAAAATAAAAGCCTTGAAAGACGCTAAAACTAAAGCCACTTATTTGGTAGAAGCTATCGGTGATAAATTGTACCAGGTTTTAGAAATCAGTGAATCTGAAAACAACAATTATCCGCAACCCGTTTATCGTATGGCGATGATGAAAACATCAGAATCTATGGACAGCGCTCCACAAATTGATTTCAAAAAAATCAAACTGAGCGTAAACATCAGGGCGGTTTTTGAAATTAAATAAGTTCATCAGACCCCTCCTCTTGCCGAACGATAGAGAGACATCTCATAGAGCAAGATTACCACATAATTTCAAATATGGTAAGATTACCTATTTGTAAAACCTCCCGTACCTCAAGGTGACGTGTGGAAAAGCCAAAAGTTCAATTTACAAAAAAAGCAACGGGAAAATTCCCGTTGCTTTTTTATTTAACCTAGTTTTTTATTACTTAAAAACGTTCTGCTTCTGTAAAAAAGAAATCGCCTTCAATTTTAGCGTTCTCGTCAGAATCTGATCCGTGAACGGCATTTGCATCAATTGATTTAGCGTATTTCTGGCGGATGGTTCCTTCTGCAGCTTCTGCTGGATTAGTAGCACCGATTAATTTTCTGAAATCCTCAATTGCGTTGTCTTTTTCTAAAATAGCAGCTACAATTGGTCCAGATGACATAAAGCTCACTAAATCTCCGTAAAAACCACGCTCTTTGTGCACTGCATAAAATTCGCCAGCTTTTTCTGGAGTTAATTTCAAATATTTCATGGCTATAATTTTAAAGCCAGCGTTTGTAATATCGTTTAAAATAGCTCCGATGTGTCCGTTAGCAACGGCATCAGGCTTAATCATGGTAAAAGTTCTGTTAGTTGTCATGGTTCTAATTTTAAAATTGGGGCAAAAGTAGGCTTTTAAAATCGTAACAAAAAGTATTCATATAATTTTCAGATGATTTGATTAACTTCGCCACCTTATATAAATTGATGATTGATTTAAACCTTTTAAAAGAAAAATTAGCACAGCCTTGCAAAATTGTAATTACAACGCATCACAAACCAGATGGTGATGCAATGGGTTCATCTTTAGGCTTGTACAACTATCTTATTCAAAAAGGCCATTTCGTAAAAGTAGTTTCTCCAACAGATTATCCTTACTTTTTACAGTGGTTGCCTAACAACCCCGAAGTAATAATTTATACAGAAAAAGAAGCAGAAAGCAAGGTTTTAGTTGCCGAAGCCGATCTTATTTTTTGTTTGGATTTTAATACTCTTACCAGAATTAACGAACTTGGCGAAGAAGTGCGCAAGTCCAGTGCGATAAAAGTGATGGTTGACCATCATTTAGAACCAGAAGGATTTGATGATTTTAGACATTGGAATATTAACGCCTGTGCTACTGCCGAACTGATTTATGATTTCATCGCCAATTTATTGAATGATAAGGAATTGATCAATAAAGATGTAGCTACCTGTTTATACACTGGCATCATGACAGATTCTGGATCTTTCCGTTTTCCTAATGTTACTGCAAATTTACACCGTATTGTTGCAGATTTGATAGAAGCAGGAGCAGAAAACTGGAGAATTCATCAAAATGTATATGATAACGCTACAGAAGGCCGACTTAAATTTTTAGGCTATTGCCTAAGCAACAAACTGGAAGTTTTAAGAGAATTTAATACCGCGTTAATTACGGTGAATAAAGAAGACATCGCAAAATTTGACATCCAAACCGGTGAAACAGAAGGAATAGTGAATTATGCGCTATCAATTAGTGGTATAAAATTGGCCGCTTTTATAGTTGAGCGAAAAGATAAAATAAAACTATCTTTGCGCTCGGTTGGAACTTTTCCGGCAAACGAAATTTGCAAGAAATATTTTAGTGGTGGTGGACATAGAAACGCAGCCGGTGGACAATCTGATGATTCGTTTGAAGATGTAGTTAAACAATTTAAAACAATATTGCCCGAGTATAAAAATTTACTTTTGCAGTAGCATCTTGTTAATAGTCCATTGTCGATGGTCAGCGGACAATTGGCATAAAATAAAAGAACAAAAAGGTTTATAACCACGCAAACAATGGACTGTCGACCGCGGACAACGAACTAAAAATAACAAGTTAATACCCGCCCAGACAATGGACTATCGACTGCGGACTATGGACTAGAAAACAATGCAATTAAAAAACAATAAATAAGGAATGAAAACATCCCACTTAGGGATTCTTGAATGCAATTAAAAAAACAATAAATAAGGAATGAAAAAAGGATTATTAATCTTATCAGTTGCGGCATTAGGTTTTGCTGCTTGTAACGGAGGTTTCAAAAAAGGACCGGCCGGCTTACTTTACAACATCCACAATGATGTTAAAGGCGATTCAATTGCAGATGGCGATTTTATCAGCTTAAACATTATTGCAAAAACAGATGGTGACTCTGTACTTTACAATTCTTACGAATTAGACAGACCATCCCAAACTTTTGTATCTAAACCAGCTTATCCTGGAGATTTATTTTATGCAATTAAATTATTAAGCAAAGGCGATAGCGCTACCTTCAAAATCAACTTAGATTCTGCAGAAGCTAAAGGACAGCCAAAACCAGCTACTATCAAAGGTCACTATATTATTTACACTGTGAAAATTGAAGAAGTAATTCATAAAGATACTGCAGACCAAAAAGGTTTCCAAAGCAAGGTTGAGGCTTACTTTAAAGCTGAAGGCGAAAGATCTAAAAATGCAGAAGAAAAAAACATCAAAAAATACATTGACGCTAGCAAGGTTAAACCAACAACACTTCCATCTGGATTGTACGTAATTACAACTACAGAAGGTAAAGGCGTTCAACCGATTGTTGGTGATAGCGTTGTGGTTAACTACACTGGTAAATTATTGTCAGGAAAAGTATTTGACACTAGCCTTGAAGCCGATGCTAAAAAAGCAAATATTTTTAACCCGGCAAGAGCACCTTACAAACCATTAAGCTTAATTGTTGGTAAAGGCAATGTAATTCCAGGATTTGACGAAGCCGTATTACACATGAAAAAAGGTGAAAAAGCTACTATCGTTATTCCATCCAAATTAGGTTACGGCGAGCAAGGAATGCCAGGTGGTATGATTGGTCCGTTTACTCCACTAGTTTTTGATTTAGAATTAGTAGATGTAATCCAAAAGCATGAAGCTCCAGTTGCGCCAACCGCTCCGCCAGTTGCACCTGTTGCAGCACCAGCGAAATAAGCATACAAAAGCTGATAAATGCTGAAGGCTAAAAAATCCTCTTCCATTTTATATGGAAGAGGATTTTTTTGTTTTTCTATAATTTTATAATAGCATTTAGCTTTAAGCCTTTTGCTTTAAGCTTTTGGCTTACTTAGCAATAGCTTCCTCAGCCATTAATTCCCTGTTAAACTTCCTAATAATCACTCTTGTACCTCTATCATAACTAAAGTAATTAATAATCCAATTCATCAGGGTAACGGCTTTATTTCTGAAACCCACCAAAAACAATAAGTGTACGAACATCCAAGTTAACCAAGCAAAAAAACCTTGAAACTTCCAGTATTTCAAATCTACAACCGCTTTATTTCTGCCCACTGTTGCCATTGAGCCTTTATCGTAATAATCAAAATCTTTTGGCTTTTCGTTATTGATAATTCTCAGCAAATTGTCTCCCAATTGTTGACCTTGTTGGATAGCAACTTGCGCTACTCCGGGATGTCCATGCGGATGATCCTTAGTTTCCATATAAGCTAAATCGCCTATTGCATAAACGTTCTCATAACCAACTACTTGATTAAAATTGGTAGTTTTAATTCTTCCACCTCTTACAACCTCCGCTTTTTCTAAACCTGGAATAATTGCACCTTTAACACCAGCACTCCAAATTACCCCTTTAGTAGTAATTGATTTGTCTTCATCATAGGTAATCACATCACCGTCGTAACCCTTTACTCGAGTTCTCTCCATCACAATCACGCCCATGTTTTCTAGAAATTCTTTCGCTTTCGCGGATGCTTCCTCAGAAAAAGGCTCCAAAACCCTCTCCCCTCCTTCAATTAAAAATATTTTCAAGCTTTTAATATCTAGTTCGGGATAATCACTAATTAAAACGTGGTTCCGCAATTCTGCTAAAGCTCCGGCTGTTTCTACGCCAGTTGGACCTGCGCCAACCACTACAAAAGTCATTAAAGCTTCTTTCCTTACTGCATCCTTTTCTACCAATGCTTCCTCTAAATTTTGAAGAATTAATGATCTTAAATTCAGTGCTTCTGGAACGGTTTTCATTGGCATAGAAAAATGCTCGATTTCTTTTTGACCAAAAAAATTAGTCTCAGATCCGGTTGCAATCACCAAATAATCGTAAAAATAATCACCTATATCTGTAATTACTTTATTCTCGGCAGGCACTATCTCTAAAACATCAGCCACCCTAAAATTAAAATTCTTTTGATGCTTAAAAACTTTACGCAGAGGGAAAGCAATAGAATCTGGCTCTAAACCACCAGTTGCTACCTGATAAAGTAATGGTTGAAAAGTATGGTAATTGTGCCTGTCTAACATTAAAACATCCACCTCTTTTTTGTTGAGCTTTTTAGCTAACTGAATGCCTCCAAATCCTCCGCCTATAATAATAACTTTTGGAAAAACTGTTCCTGTATCTTTCATTTTATATTTTTAAATATTTATGGAACTGCAGTAGTGTTAAGTTAAAAATGGTAAGCTGTAGTATCAATTAAAACCGAATAAACTGACAAACTATTCAACTAAACTCAGGCTAAATCGCCTTTAATTCTAATCACAATTCCTTCTAATTGTTCGTTAACTCTCAATTGACATGCCAGCCTACTTTCTGGATGTGCATCTGGCAAAGTATCTAACATATCTAATTCTTGATCTTGTGCGGGAGCCAATTGCTCCAAACCCGACTCTACATCAACACGGCAAGTTGCACATAAAGCCATTCCGCCACAGGTTGCCAATATATCGTATTCAGAAGCTTTTAAGACCTCCATTAAATTAAGGTTGATTTCTTCCGGAACTTCAACTTCTTTGCTTTCGCCGTTTCTGTCTATTACTGTAAACTTAATCATCACTAAAAACTGTTAACGCCGTAAACGGTGGTGTATTTAAAACTTAATTTTTGATCGGGAAAAACATGTTTGAAAGCACTTTGTGCCATTAATGCCCCTTCGTGGAAACCGCTTAAAATCAATTTCAGTTTTCCGGGATAGGTATTGATATCGCCAATTGCGTAAATCCCATTTATATTAGTTGAATAATCTTCAGTATTCACATTTATTGCGGATTTATCAATGTTCAAATTCCAATCTGCAATTGGGCCAAGTTTAGGACTTAAACCAAATAAGGGAATTAAATAATCAGTTTCTAAAGTTACTTCTTCCTTCGCTTTATTTAGCAAATGAACCGTCTGTAAAGCTCCGTTACCGTTAATTTTGGTTAAATGAGAAGACAGAATCAAGTTAATTTTGCCCATTTCGGCCAATTTAAAAACCTTTTCTGCACTGTCTGGCGCACCTCTAAAAGTATCACCTCTGTGCACCAAAGTCACTTCTTTTGCAATATTGGCTAAAAAGATGGTCCAGTCTAAAGCAGAATCTCCGCCACCGGCAAGCACCACTTTTTTATCCCGATAAACCTCCGGATTTTTAACCATATAGCTTACTCCTTTGCCTTCAAAAGCTAAAAGATTCTCGATTTCTGGTTTACGTGGCTCAAAACATCCCAAACCACCGGCAATTACCACTGCCTTACAGTGAATAGTAGTTCCATCGTTGGTCTCTACCGCAAATATTCCGCTACCTAAGCGCTCTAATTTTTCTACTCTTTCTCCTAATGTGAAACCGGGATCAAAAGGTTTAATCTGCTCCATCAAATTATCTACCAGTTCCTGCGCTGTAATTTCGGGATAACCGGGAATATCATAAATTGGCTTATGAGGATAAATCTCTGAAAGCTGCCCTCCTACTTGTGGCAACGCATCTACCAAATGGCAACGCATTTTTAATAAACCTGCTTCAAAAACCGCAAACAAGCCTACCGGGCCGGCACCAATAATGCATAAATCTGTATGTATCGTATTATTTGTCATGATAATGATTCGTAAATGGTATTTAAAATTCTTTTTAAATCTTGATAATCTTGTTCGCTCAGGTTTTCCCAGGCTTTTGTCCGTATTTCACCAACTTTGGTAGCCCATTCCTTTTGTTTAGATTTGCCCAAATCGGTCAAATGGATAATAAAACTGCGTCTATCGCCTGCCGAAGCTTTTCTCTCGACCAAATTCTTTTTGCACATCAAATCCAAAATGCGGGTTAAAGTTGGGTGATCTTTCCCGGTAAGTTCTGCCAGCTGACTTTGGTTTTGATCATTATGCTCGTTAAGATTTTTTAAAACCAACCACTGGTCAACCGTGATATCAAAATTTTCTTCCTTAAATCGCCTTTGAGCATATTGCTTAACACGTTTTGAGGTGCGATCTAAAAGAAAAGAATAAGTACCGAACTTTTCCATTGCTTTAATAATAATTAGTACAACAAATATATTACTAAAATGTTTCTGATACAATCATTAGGCAGATAAAAACATTTGTGTGACCAATAATATAGAGATTAACAATAGGATAAAGCTGGTCGGGATTTCTAATAAGCAAGGCATTCAAAGCTTTCGTCTTTAAAAAGACAGATCCTCACAAAATAAAAACCATTAAAAATTTAAAAATCAAATAAATAAGACTGATTTTTGCAATAGATATACCATGCAAAAAACTACCAACCAACACTGTTGCGGTAATGATGACCACAACGCAACCAAAGCAGATTCAACCCAAGAACATAATCACTCGCATGACCACGGCGATCATGACCATAGCCATGGAGAACCTAAGCACTGGCAATTATTAACTGCCCTAGCTATATTAGTTACCATGTTAATTCTGGAGTTTGGCTTTCATTTTATCCCAAACTTCTACATATCACTTTGTATTTATTTAGTTGCGTTTACATTAGCTGGTTTTGATGTGCTAAAACTGGCTTTTCTTAAAGCAACTAGATTCGACTTTTTTAACGAGTTTGTGTTAATGAGCGTGGCAACTATTGGCGCTTTCAGCATCGGTGCGTTTAGCGAAGGTGTTGCGGTAATGGCTTTCTATTCTTTAGGGGAATGGTTTCAGGACGCTGCAGTAAATAACGCAAAAAAAAGCATCAAAGGATTGCTAGACAGTCGGCCGGATACCGTGACCTTGATAAAAGACAATCAAAATATCCAAACACAAGCTTCAGAAATAAAAATTGGCGATGTAATTAGTGTGAAAGCTGGAGAAAAAGTGGCACTTGACGGAATTTTATTGACGGAAAAAGCAAGCTTTAACACCGCAGCTTTAACAGGCGAAAGTAAACCAGCTTCGAAATATAAAAACGAAGAAGTTTTAGCGGGTATGATTAACACCAATGCGGTTGTAAATATTAAAATCACCACGTTATTTAAAGACAGTAAGCTTAGCAAAATTTTAGAATTGGTGCAAGATGCTACGGCCAGAAAATCAAAAACACAGCTCTTCATTTCAAAATTTGCCAAAGTTTACACACCCATTGTTTTTGGCTTGGCATTACTGGTAATTTTAGTTCCATTGCTTTTTGTAGATGACTATGTTTTTAGGGAATGGCTTTACCGGTCATTGGTTTTTCTGGTCATCAGTTGCCCCTGTGCATTGGTTGTTTCTATTCCGTTGGGTTATTTTGGCGGAATTGGCTTAGCCTCAAAAAACGGAATCTTATTTAAAGGCGCCAATTTTATGGATGCTATTACAGAGGTAGATACCGTAGTGATGGACAAAACCGGAACCTTAACCCACGGCGTTTTTGAGGTACAGGAAATTAAAGCGGTTGATATCAGCGAAGAACAGTTATTAAATTATACGGCAGCTGTCGAAAATCATTCCTCGCACCCAATTGCCAAAGCAATTCTTGATAAAAGTAGAAACGGTTTTGAGAAATTAACGGTTTCTGATGTTGAAGAGATTGCTGGCCACGGACTAAAAGCTAAAGTGCAAGGTGAAGAAGTTTTGGTGGGAAACACTAAGTTGCTACGTAAATTTAATATCGCTTTCGATGCTAAAATTTCAACAATTACAGATACCATTGTTGTGGTAGCTATCAATAAAAAATATGCAGGCTACATTACCATTGCCGATAAAATTAAGGATGAAGCGTTAAGTACTATTAAGGATTTACATTTGTTAGGTATCCAAACTTTAATGCTAAGTGGCGATAAACAAAGTGTTGCGGATAGCGTTGCCAAACAACTTAAAATTGATACCGCATTTGGCGATTTATTACCACAAGACAAAATTACAAAAGTAGAAGAACTGCAAAAAGCTGGTAAAAAAGTGGCTTTTATAGGCGACGGGTTAAACGATGCACCGGTTATAACTTTGGCAAATGTAGGTGTAGCAATGGGCGGTTTGGGTAGTGATGCGGCCATTGAAACCGCCGATGTGGTGATACAAAATGACAATCCCCATAAAATTATTACGGCAATAAAAATTGGAAAAATCACCAAAAACATTGTTTGGCAAAATATTGCTTTAGCTGGAGGCGTAAAAATTATAGTGCTGATTTTAGGCGCTGGTGGGCTTGCAACGCTTTGGGAAGCGGTTATTGCCGATGTTGGTGTTGCATTATTAGCTATTTTAAATGCGATAAGAATTCAAGGAAAAAAAGTTTAACTTGGTCATCACCAAATAAAACCAAAAGCCTAAAATAGCTTTTGGCAATCACTTTCGTACTTATCTCTCAGTCCCCAATAACTTCCATAAAGAACCAAATCGGTGAAAAAATTATTTTATTTTCTATTTATTTTAAGTGTGAGCGCCTGTACCAGCTCCACCACTAACAACTCGGTTTTCAAACCCTCCGAAAACGAAAACGGTGATTATCTGAAACACATTAAACAACAGTTGGTTGCTCCTCCGTTTTTACCAAAATACGAACAACAAGTATCGGGAAACCCGGTGGTAGTAGAAGTAACAATGACTATCCAAGAAAAACAGCTGATGATAGAGCCGGGCGTTAAAATATGGGCTTTAACCTTCAACGGTTCTGTTCCGGGGCCAATAATTGTTGTCCACCAAAACGATTACGTACAGCTTACCCTAATTAATCCCGCCACAAATACTTTAACGCACAATATCGATTTTCATGCCGCAACCGGCTTTATGGGTGGCGGAGAATTAAGTTTGGTTAATCCTGGAGAGCAGGTTACCATCAGATTTAAAGCTACTAAATCTGGCGTATTTGTTTATCACTGCGCTCCAGGAGGTTTAATGGTTCCTTTACATGTAGCATCCGGGATGAACGGCGCAATTATGGTTTTACCACGTGATGGTCTTAAAGACGAAAACGGAAAACCTGTACATTACGATAAAGCTTTCTATGTGGCAGAACAAGACTATTATCTTACAAAAGATAAAGCTGGAAAGTTCAAGGAATACAAAACCCCGGCGGATGGTTTTCCAGATATGCTCGAGAGATTTAAGACCCTGACTCCTTCTCATATTGTTTTTAATGGCGCAGTGGGTTCGCTTGTGGGGAAAAATGCACTGCAAGCAAAAGTGGGCGATAAAGTTCTATTTATAACATCACAAGCCAACCGAGATACAAGAATACATCTGATAGGTGGACATGCTGATTTGGTTTGGCTAGGAGGTTCGTTTAACGATAAACCTGCAACAAATTATGAAACATGGCCAGTGGCCGCCGGTTCTGCGGTTGCTGCTTTATACCAGTTTCGCAAACCCGGCTCTTACGCTTACCTAAATCATAATTTAATTGAGGCATTTGCATTTGGAGCCGTTGCCCAAGTTAAAGTAACAGGAAAAGTAAACGACGATTTGATGAAACAAATTAGCAAAGCCAGTAAAATTAAGTAGATCGGGTTTACCAATAAGTTGGTGCGAGTTCAATCTCGCACCAACTTATAAATTACCTAATTTTCCTAAAAAATCTACTTATAAATCTCGTTTAAAAGCCCGGCTAACCTAATTCCAGCTTTTTGTATACGTTCTTTATAAATTTTTGAATGCTCTGGATAATAAGTATAATCTAAACTTGCTTTACCTTCTACTTCCTTATATAAAACAGCACTAATCTGGTAAGATTCGAAAAGCCATTTCATTAACGGATCGGCCTGCCATTCTTTAATTTTAGCATCGCTCACATGATCAAGCGCTGTAGCCGTTTCCATAAAAGTAAGGCCACTATATTCAATCAAACCAGTATCCCAAATAGAATGCAGGTTAGATTCCTTAAAATTAAATTTCAATTTTATTTTGTTACCTCCTTGGTCTTCAGCCCTGCTTACATGCATTGGTTGGTGTAAATCGCCAACTAAATGAATCACCATTTTTAACGCAAATGATCTTTCTTCTTTGCTCGTGTTTTTATCCTTTAATTCGGCAACCATTTTCAATAATGCGCTGTAAACATTTGCTGTAGTATCACTTTTTACCGCTTTCACAAATTCGTTGTAATTTAAACCTTCTGGCAAGTTAATGTAATGCCAACTGTCTTGTTTGCGGTATTTTGGGTTAGATCTTATTTCATCTGCAAAAGTACTTACCATTGGCATTTCTTCATCGCCTAAAATAGCTTTCACAGCGACATTTGCCCTCGCAGTCAGATGATTTTCGGCTATTTTAGCAATGGATCTGTGCCCTGTAACTCCCCATGAAATTAACGAAAACGCTCCTAAAACTGCTACAATAGGAAAAAGAAATTTTGACTTCATTTTTTAAAAAATTTAGAGATCAAATATAGATGATTAATTCAAAATAAAGGGATTCAAACTCTTGTATCATTAATCTGACATTCTTAAAGTTCTTCTTAATACCCAAAATCTTATCTTTAGCATAAACAACCAAGGTTATGCTAAAAGGATTTTTTAAAGTACCTACGCCCAAAAATGAAGCGGTATTAACTTACGCTCCAGGAACAAGAGAAAGAGTATTGTTAAAACAGGCATTAGCCGAAGCAAAAAATAAGCAAGTGGATATTCCTATGTATATCGGAGCTAGGGAAGTGACGACTGAAAACAAGAAACCTATTTCGCCTCCACACCAGCATCAACATATTTTAGGATATTTTAATTACGGGGATAAAAACCATGTTAACGAGGCTATTTCCGCTGCGTTAATCGCGAAAGCTAATTGGGAGAATTTAGCATGGGAACAACGGGCATCTATATTTTTAAAAGCAGCCGATTTAATAGCCAACAAATATCGTTACGAAATAAACGCTGCCACCATGTTGGGGCAATCAAAAAACGCTTATCAAGCAGAGATTGATTCGGCTTGCGAGATGATCGATTTCTTACGTTTCAATGTGAGCTATATGGCTGAAATTTACGGTCAACAACCACCAATTTCGCCTGATGGCGTCTGGAACCGCTTAGAACAACGTCCGCTTGAGGGATTTATATTTGCTTTAACGCCCTTCAATTTTACCGCTATTGCGGGAAATTTACCAACATCATGCGCTATGATGGGAAACGTAGTCGTTTGGAAACCAGCAGATACCCAAGTTTATTCTGCAAATGTGCTGATGAAAGTTTTTAAAGAAGCCGGCGTTCCAGATGGTGTTATAAATTTAATTTATGCCGATGGACCTGAAGTTGGGGAAGTTATTTTCAACCACCCATCTTTTGCAGGCATACATTTTACAGGTTCAACAGCTGTTTTTCAGGAAATATGGAAAACCATTGGAAACAACATCCATAAGTACAAAACTTATCCCAGAATTGTTGGCGAAACCGGTGGAAAAGATTTCATTTTAGTGCATCCTTCTGCGGATTGGGAAGTTGCCTCAACCGGAATTGTACGTGGCGCATTTGAATATCAGGGACAGAAATGTTCCGCGGCATCACGTACTTACATCCCCAAATCTTTATGGCCAAAAATAAAAGAAAAAATGCTGGCAGATCTGTCTTCTTTTAAGATGGGCGGTGTGGAGGACTTTACAAACTTTATAAATGCTGTAATCGATGAAAAATCTTTTGATAAGCTAGCCAAATATATAGATCAGGCAAAAAAAGATAAAGATGTAGAAATTATTTGTGGCGGAAACCACGATAAATCTGTAGGTTATTTTATTGAACCCACAATTATTGTTGCTAGTGACCCTAAATATACCACCATGTGCGAAGAGCTGTTTGGCCCGGTTTTGACTGTTTACGTTTATGAGGACAAAGATTTTGAAGCAACTTTAACGCTCGTGAACGAAACCTCAAATTATGCACTTACAGGTTCAATTTTCGCACAAGACCGCTATGCTATTGAACTTGCTTCCGTTACTTTAAAAAATGCTGTAGGCAATTTTTATATTAATGATAAATGTACGGGTGCCGTAGTAGGGCAACAGCCCTTTGGTGGCTCCAGAGGTTCAGGGACTAACGATAAAGCTGGTTCAATGATTAATTTGTTGCGTTGGGTTTCGCCTAGGGCAATCAAAGAAACTTTTAATCCACCAACCGATTATAAGTATCCGTTTATGGAAGAGGACAGATGAACAATGATTGAATTTTGAAATATTGAATGTGAATTTTTGAAGGATTGAATGAGAGAAGGATTGAATAACTAAATAATGGAAAATTAAATTTATTTTAAGAACCAACTCTAGTTCTTTACTCTTTCCTTTTACAGAAAATCAAAAAGAATAGCACAGTTTTTGAAAAACATAAAGCAACATCTAACAAAACAAAAAACATTCTGATATGAAAACATTAAAAAAACACAGTTTAATAGTAGTTCCCTTATTAATTTTTATAGTGATGTCCTCGTTTCAGGCTACAAATCCGGATGCTATTATAGGAGTTTGGAAAGAAAAAGAAGGCACAAAAACCATCAAAATATATAAGGTGAAAGACAATTACTTTGGGAAAATCACTGAGAATTTAAGTAATGACGAAAACAAACTTCAACCAGGAACAGTAATTATGAAAGATTTCGTTTATGAAGATGAAGCCTGGAAAGGCACAATCGAAATCCCTACCCGAGATTTAACTTTAAAAGGAAAAATCACGATGGAAAATCCAAACGAAATCACATCTGTTGCTTCTATTGCATTTATCGGGAAATCAAAAACATGGTTGAGGGTAAAATAGGCTTTTAGTTTATTAGCCATTGGTTTATTAGACTTATTTTACGGAAGGTCTTTTTTTATTAAAATTCTAATACTTGCAAAATTCCTTCTTCATCACGCTAAGCCTAATGAACTCCTATCTATATCCAACCTTTTTTGATAAATTTGCGACAGCTTGAAAGATATACTTTTAATTACGCCGCCATTTACACAACTAAATACGCCATACCCCGCTACGGCTTATTTAAAAGGTTTTTTGAACACAAAAAACATCAGTTCTTACCATGCAGATTTAGGCATCGAAGTAATTATTGCTTTATTTAATAAAAACAGTTTAGCGGAAATTTTCGATTACGCTTCCAAAAATCAAAATACATTTTCGGAAAATATTCAACGTATTTACGCTTTAAAAGACGATTACATCAAAACTGTTGATGATGTAATGCTTTTTTTGCAAGGCAAAAACCAAACGCTTGCCCGCCAAATTTGCAGTGATGATTTTTTACCGCAAGCTTCTCGATTTTCGCAATTAGATGATTTGGATTGGGCTTTCGGGAATATGGGAAACCAAGATAAAGCAAAACATTTAGCAACGCTCTATTTAGAAGATTTGTCTGATTTTTTAGTTGAATGCGTAGATGAAAACTTTGGCTTTAGCCGATATGCCGAGCGCTTGGGCAGAAGCGCCAATCAGTTTGATGAACTGTACGGTTTTCTTCAGCAAGCGCCAACTTATATTGATAAAATTACTTTAAAGCTTCTTAAAGATAAAATAGAAACACAGCAGCCAAAATTGCTTTGTGTTTCCGTTCCGTTTCCGGGAAACCTGTATAGCGCCTTCCGTTGCGCACAATTTATCAAACAAAATTACCCAAATATTAAAGTAAGCATGGGAGGCGGTTTTCCAAACACCGAGTTGCGGAGTTTAAAGGACATCCGGGTTTTTGAGTTTTTTGATTTTATCACCTTAGATGACGGCGAACTTCCTGTAGAAATTCTACATTCAAACATCATCGATCCCTCTAACAAAAACCCAAATCATAAAGCATATAAGCGTACGCTTCTGTTGGAAAACGGTGCAGTTTTTTACAACAACTTTTCACTAAGGCAAGACTACAAACAGCTGGATATTGGCACCCCGGATTATTCAGATTTATTGCTGGATAAATACATTTCTGTAATTGAGATTGCCAACCCAATGCACAGCTTATGGAGTGACGGCCGATGGAATAAATTAACTATGGCGCATGGCTGCTATTGGGGGAAATGCACTTTTTGCGATATATCTTTAGATTACATTAAAAACTACGAACCCGTTGCCGCTGCTGTTTTGGTTGACCGTATGGAGCAGCAAATTGCACAAACTGGCGAAAAAGGTTTTCATTTTGTGGATGAAGCAGCACCACCGGCTTTAATGCGTGAAGTGGCGCTGGAAATCATCAGGCGGAAACTAGTAGTTACCTGGTGGACAAACATCCGTTTCGAGAAAAGTTTCACCAAAGATTTATGTCTTCTGCTAAAAGCTTCTGGCTGTATTGCAGTTTCAGGAGGTCTAGAAGTTGCATCAGACCGATTGTTAAAGCTGATTGATAAAGGAGTTACGGTTGAGCAAGTAGCAAAAGTAAACCGCAATTTTACCGATGCTGGGATTATGGTACACGCCTACTTAATGTACGGCTATCCTACGCAAACCGTTCAAGAAACGGTGGATAGTTTAGAAATGGTGAGACAAATGTTTGAACTGGGCATTATGCAATCGGGTTTTTGGCACCAATTTGCGTTAACCGCTCACAGTCCGGTAGGTTTAAATCCCGGAGATTTTGGAATTATCCCCCACCAAAAAGAAATTGGTTTTGCCAATAACGATGTTGAGTTTAAAGATAAAACAGGCATTAACCACCAAAAATTCAGCGAAGGCTTAAGAAAATCATTATTCAATTATATGCATGGTATATGTTTTGAATTTCCTTTGCAAGACTGGTTCGATTTTAAAATCCCAAAACCGAATATTAAACCGGATTTCATACAACAAACTTTAAAGATTGCCGATTTCACCGTTAAAGGAAACGCAAAAATAATTTGGCTAGGCATTACCCCGGATGCTCAATTATTCACAAAATCAAAAAAAGGCCAAACGTGGGAATCTATTTCGCTCACTTTCCATCAGAAAAAAGAAAGTTTTACCATCAACTTGGATAAACGAAAAGGCGAATGGTTGCAGTCAACGCTAAAAGACCTTAATATTTCATCGGGAAGGCAAACTACATTTAATCAGCTAAAAGCCAATTTTGAAACTCATTTTCAAGACTTTGAATTATTTTGGTTTAGCAAACCCATCCAACAATTGCGCAATAACGGGCTGCTAGCGGTTTAGCATGTGCTCTTTAAAAACATATTTGAAATTTTCTCGTTATAATTAAAGAATAATATTACCTTTGCACCACCAAAAGAAAAACATTAATCAAAAACGATCATTATGAAAGTTGTTAAAGAATTCATTAAAATACTACCCGGATTTATAAAATTCGTTTATAAAAAAGGAATTCGCCCAGTATAGGTTGACCCAAATTTTAACTTCTCGCTTTTCTATTGATTCCGAAGATTTAATCCAATTTAGAAGCTAAAGCCACTGGCTTCTTATATTTTTTTACATTGCCGTTTAAATCATAAATTTCAAAATAAATAATATAAATTCCAGTTTTTGCTTTGGAATTGTGTTCATCCATGCCGTCCCATATCCATTGACCTTCTGCATTTAGCGTTTCATTGCTAACTAGCTTTTTCATCAATCGGCCTTGGTCGTTATAAATGGTCACATTTGCTATTTTACCCGGCGCTATAAATTTGTATTGGATGCGTAATATATCTTCAAAACCGTCATTGTCCGGAGAAAAAGTTTGAACAGGCAAAGATATTTCCTCCACAGCATTTGCTAAATTCTCTAAATATTGGGAATTTTTATCGCCGGGAGTAGCGTATCCAGCTACCGCAGTGGCTGATCTGAAATTCCCAGTAGCATTTGTTGATTCAGTAAAACTGCTTCTTTCTAAAGAGATCCCTTCAACATCTCTTAACAGCGCAAAATGCATGCTTTTATCATAGTTCAACTGATCTAACCTCGCCGTGTCTTTTAAAATCACTACCTTCCCCTTATCATCAGCATAGACGGGAAATGAACTTAATTTTATAAAATTATTGGGGTTAGAAGTATAGTACTGCGACTTCACGGAATCCGGATTGCTGGTAATAACCCAGTAACTTTTAGGCTGAAACAAAATAGTATTTACACTCACTGCTTTTATACTTATAACCGAATCTTTAGTGGAGGCAATCGTCGCTATTTTGAGATCTTTTAAATCCAAAATTTTATGCGAAGCATTATATACTTCTACAAAATCAACCCCGCCAGCTTTAGGATTAAATAGCACTTCGTTAATTAAAATATCACCTTTAACAATTAAACCGGGATACACAAAACTCAAGGTTTGGCTTGTCAATAAATTACTTCCGCAATCTGCTAAACCATCTACCGTAACATTATAAGTTTGGTTTCTGTTTAATTTTTGGCTGTATTTAAGTTCAACGTTTAGAAACGCAGGCCCTATTGGCATTACCGAAGCAGGACTTCCAACACCATTATTTACCGTATAATGAGAAGGCAGAGTTGCCTGCAAACTATCCAAACCTTGGTTAAACATTAAGCTTAAAGTTACGCTGTCCTTTAAACTCACACTCAACAGTTTTAAAGGTTCGGTAGTTTTATTGCTCAGATAAATTGAATTTTGTTCGCCGGGCGTTCCTCCGGTAATGTCTTTACTCGCCGAGTAATTTTGCGACGGTCTACATACGGATAATGGATCTATCAGCTCTAAACTCCAGCCACCCGTTTTCTTCACGTCATCTTTATACCAACTATCGCTATAACTAACTTCAGAAATAGTTATTCCATTTTGGTTTACAAGTTTCAGATTATCGGATGGGTTATTTAACGAAGGCCAAGGCGAAAGTCCAAGTACTTTCCCATATTTCTTAAATTCCAAAGTATCTGTTTTCGCACATAAAACAATATACTGGTTTGCTTTTATGCTGTCGCCTGTAAAGGTATAGGTTGTTGTTCCGTCGCTATATTTAAATCCGCTTAAAGCTATATCTTCAGCGGTTCTGTTCCAGAGCTCAACAAATTCAACCGAAGGCAAATCAACCTGAGGTGATGGATCTGCAAAAATCTCATTAATTACAACATCATTAAAAACAGCTGTATATGGTTTTTTATACGTAAAATCCTTGTTTTGACTTGTCGCCACATTACCTTTTAAATCCTTAATGCTGTTTACTTGAACAGTATAGTTTCCAGTGTTTAATTGCGATGCTAAATCCAGCGTAACTATAGAGCCATTTACCCTTACATTTGTTGGCTGTATATTTCCGGGCGTAATAGTATAATGGCTCATTAAAGAAGCATCGCTAACATCAACAGGTTCATCAAAATTTAAAACAATTGCTTTGCCATCTGCGGAACTAGCTTTAACAAAAACTGGAGGCGTGGTATCCAAAACAATATCTTTCACCACAACATTATCAAAAAAGTGCTTTTGAATAAATGAGGCGGTTGACTGCTGAATGTAAAATCCGAAAGCGACGGTTGTGGTAAAGGAATTGTCAGCAACACTTCCCTCTTTGTAAAAAGAATTCCCAGTGCCGGTACTGTCCCGCTCCAAACTAAAAGCGCCATTACTTTCTCTCGTAACTCTAAATTTAAAATTATTGTTAGAACTGCTCGCCACAGAACCATCTCTGCCATCAATCAATTTCACGCTCGAACTCAGCGCCCCGCTTCTTTTGTATAATGAAACTTCGTCGGGCGTATCCCCCATTCTCACAAAATAACCGTTGATACTTGCACTTTTTAAATCGGCAGTATTACTTACAAGGTATATATCTACATAATTTGTTCCGGATGTTGCAAATTTAAGGTTAACATCAAATTCCCAGCCGCAACTTAAAGCTTTGGAATTAGCCGTAGAAATATAAAAATTGGAACTCAAAGTAGTAGAGTTTGATTGTAGTTGCCCATTGTTTACCACGAAGTTTGTGGCTACATCTGGTTGCCAAACTGGGTTTTGAGTAAAATCTCCGTCATTAAAGTCATCGTTGACTTGACAAAATGCAACATTTGCTATAAACAGGCTGAAAAACAGTAAAAACTTTCCCATATTTGCGGCATTAAACTAAACACAATATATTAATAATTAATTATTTAAATTAAATCAAAAACATGAAAGTTGCAGTTGTAGGCGCAACCGGCCTTGTTGGTACGGTAATGTTAAAAGTTTTGGCAGAGCGCAATTTCCCGGTTACAGAATTAATTCCAGTTGCTTCAGAAAAAAGCAAGGGCAAAGAAATTGATTTTAAGGGAAAAAAGTACAAAGTTGTAACTGTTGATGAAGCTATAGCAATGCGCCCGGATGTGGCTTTGTTCTCTGCCGGTGGCGGAACTTCTACCGAGCAAGCACCAAAATTTGCTGCTGTTGGCACTACTGTAATCGATAATTCTTCTGCCTGGAGAATGGATCCTTCTAAAAAATTAGTGGTTCCAGAAGTTAATGCAAACGTATTAACAGCCGAAGATAAAATTATTGCGAATCCAAACTGTTCTACCATACAAATGGTGGTAGCTTTAAAACCCTTGCATGACCAATATAAAATCAAACGAGTGGTGGTTTCAACCTACCAATCGGTAACTGGTACTGGCGTAAAAGCTGTAGATCAGTTAATGAACGAGCGTAAAGGCATTATGGACGGACCTATGGCTTATGCTTATCCAATTGATTTAAACGTAATTCCTCAGATTGATGTTTTCCAAGATAACGGATACACCAAAGAGGAAATGAAAATGATTTTGGAGACTAAGAAAATTATGGGCGATGAAAGCATTGCTGTTACCGCAACTACCGTTCGTATCCCAGTAATGGGCGGTCACTCAGAAGCTTTAAACATTGAGTTTGAGAACGATTTTGACTTAGCTAAAGTACGTGAGCTTTTGGCAGCAACTAGCGGTGTAATTGTAGTTGATGACCCAGCTAACGCGAAATACCCAATGCCAAAAGATGCGCATGAAAAAGATGAGGTTTTTGTAGGTCGTATCCGCAGAGATGAGTCACAGGCAAATACATTAAATATGTGGTGCGTTGCTGATAACTTGAGAAAAGGTGCCGCTACAAATGCCGTACAAATTGCAGAATACTTGTTAAGCAAGAATTTAATCGGTTAAAACGATTTAGGGGTTTCCCCGAATAAAAATTGGAGTCGAGCTTTCCATTACAATCTTTTTGCGAAAAACAAAAAGGATTCTCATTGCAATCCCTAACGCAAAAGTATATTAAATAAGAAGCTTTCTGAAAACAGGAAGCTTTTTTATGTCATGATTTTATTAAGAGTCAGAGACTCTTTTTCATTTGTCAATCCGAAGAGACGCTGCGCTTAACTCTCCGAACAGTGTAAGGATATTCCGAATGAGTCCCTGCTTTTTAAGTTAACCCAATTCCTCTTTTTTTGATTAAATTTACACCCTTATCAAAATCTATGTTTCAACAATTCCGTAAGTTTTTACTTCCTTTCTCTTTGCTTTACGGTATCGTTATTTTTTTTAGAAACAAATTTTACGACTGGGGAATATTTAAAAGTCAAAAATTCGAGATACCAATAATATCCGTTGGCAATTTAGAGGTTGGCGGTTCTGGCAAAACGCCAATGGTTGAATATTTAATTCGTTTATTAAAAACGGATTTTAAATTGGCAACACTAAGCAGAGGTTACGGCAGAAAAACCAAGGGCTTTAGGTGGGTTAAACCCGATGAAAACGCAACGCTTACCGGCGACGAACCGTTACAAATCAGCCAAAAATTCCCAGAAATTAGCGTGGCAGTTTGCGAAAATCGGATTTTAGGAATACAGCAACTGCAAAATGAGCATCAGCTTATTTTAATGGACGATGCTTACCAACACCGAGCAGTAAAACCAGGTTTAAGCATTCTACTTTTTGACTATCATCAAATAAAAAAGCCCAGATTTTTATTGCCTGCTGGTAATTATCGCGAGTTTTTTAACGGACGAAAAAGAGCCGACATTTTAATCGTAACAAAATGTCCGCTTATACTAAAACAACTCGAAGAAAAAGAGATTGAACAGATCGTTTCCCCATACGCTCGCCAAAAATTGTTTTTTTGCGGAATTAAGTATGCAAAAGTATTAAATGCCATCTTTACAGAAGAACAGCAAACGATAAATACCATCGATAAAACTTGGACAGTTTTATTATTGACAGGTATTGCCAAAACTGAACCCTTGCTAAATGAACTGAAAAAGCATAGCCAAAACATCATTCATCATGCTTATGCAGACCATCATCAGTTTACGCGAAAAAATATGCTTAAACTTGTAACAGATTTTAATGCCATAAAATCAGATAAAAAAATTATTATCACAACAGAAAAAGATGCGGTACGTTTAAAAACAGATAAATTTGCATCACTTATAAATCAACTGCCCATTTTCCAATGGCCGATAGAAGTTGGTTTTTTAAATAACACCGAAAAAGAATTTAATAAGCTCATAAAAATATATGCTCAATCTAATTAGAGAGTCAATAGAATACATCAAACACAGAGTTGGAGATTTTAATCCGGAAATAGGAATAATTTTAGGCACCGGTTTAGGTGGCTTAGTTTCCGAAATTGAAGTGGAACATCAGCTCATGTATTCCAACATCCCAAACTTTCCTATCTCAACACTTGAATTTCATTCGGGGAAATTGATTTTTGGAACATTGTCTGGCAAAAAAGTAGTGGCCATGCAAGGCCGCCTTCATTTTTACGAAGGTTATAACATGAAACAAATTACCTTCCCCGTAAGGGTTTTAAAAATGTTGGGCATCCAAAAATTATTTGTTTCAAACGCAAGTGGCGCATTAAATCCTGATTTTAGAAAAGGTGATTTAATGATTATTGAAGACCATATTAATTTACAGCCCGACAATCCTTTAATAGGTACAAACTTTGAGGATTTAGGTCCGCGTTTTCCGGATATGAGCGCACCTTATAATGCGGAGCTAATTGAAAAAGGATTGTCTATCGCGAAAGCACAAAACATCACCTGCCATAAAGGCGTTTACGTATCTGTTACCGGCCCAAATTTAGAAACCAAGGCAGAATATAAATATTTGAGAATTATTGGAGGAGATGCCGTGGGAATGAGCACAGTACCTGAGGTAATTGTAGCAAATCACATGAGCTTACCTGTTTTTGCAATTTCTGTTTTAACAGACGAAGGATTTCCGGAAACACTACAAGCGGTTTCTGTAGAAGAAATTATTAAAATTGCCACAGAAGCAGAACCA
This sequence comes from uncultured Pedobacter sp., assembly GCF_946480185.1. The sequence continues at coordinate 72,881 of NZ_CAMLIG010000002.1, forward strand.
AAATTGACCAAAATATTAAAAGAACTGATTTTACATTTATAGCATTGAAGAAGTATTTTTTATTTTTTGTTTTCAGTTTTTTTGCCTTCCAATCTTTTGCGCAATTTCAACGGGTTGTACCGCAAGACGGAGATTTTGAAAAAAAGCAACGAGAGGGTGCGGAAAAGAAAAACGATAGTAGTGACAATATTGATTCTGTTAGGGCAAAATTAAATGCAAAAAAAGATTCCGTTGTTTTTACTGCTAAATATATCAAATACACAAAAGCCGAGTTTTTAAAAGACAGTACGCGTCTTTTTCCCTTAGATACTTCCACAAAAGATTTCCATAGGTACAGGGTTTTAGATTTGCCAGAACACCCAACCATGAATTTAGGTTTAAACGGATTGTCCTATCGGGATATGCTGTTTGAACCCGCCAAAGCTATCGGTTTTGATGTTGGTTATCATTATTATGACAGATACCTGCTTACACCGGAAAACATTAGATATTACCAGGCTCGTACGCAGTACACCGAACTTTATTTTGAAAATCCTGCGTTTGGCCGGGCTACCGAACAGCAGTTTCATGTTATCCATACACAAAACGTAAAACCCAATTGGAATATCGGTGGCAGCTTTGCAAAACTAGGCTCGCGTGTTTATTATGGTGCCCCAGCCCGTAATGCAGATGCGCTTGTGGTTAACGATTTAAATGCTTCTTTATGGAATTGGTACCAATCAAAAAACAAACGCTACACTTTATTGGCTAACGCAACATTCAATAATTTAAAAGGTTACGAAAACGGAGCCATACTCAACGATTCTATATTTACCACCACCACAAAAGTAAACCCAGAGTATGAACAAGCTAGGTTAAATACGGCCAAACACAACAACAGAAACAACACCCTGTTTTTACAACAGTATTACAACATTGGAAAACAAAGATCCGTAGATTCAAACGCTGTGGTATTACCAACGCAAAGAGTAGGCTACAAAATTTCTTATAATACCCAAAAATACTTTTTTGTAAATGACGGCGCAGATGACAGTGGCTTATTAAAAAATTATTATATCTATCGAGATTCCAGCAAAACATCAGACAGTACTTTTGTAAAGCACCTCACAAACGAGTTCAGCTATAGTTTTTACCTCCGTGGCAACAAGATTTCTTTTTTAAGAAACGAGCTGAAAGTGAACGCCGGAATTGCACAAGATTACTATGATTACCAGCAATATAATTACCGAACTAAATTTCAGAACATCACCTTAAAGGGCGATGCAGATTATAGTTTTAGCGATAAAGCCAGCCTTAAATTAAACATTCAGCAAATTATACAAGGGCGAAATTTTGGCGATTTTTTATACCAAGCAAGCTCTGAGATTAAACTAGGAAACAAAATTGGAAGTGTGCTTTTAGAAGCTTATTCGCAAAACCAAAGCCCGGCTATTGTTTACGAAAGACAGGTTACAAACCATTATAGGTGGAATTTAAACTTTGATAAAACCAAAACTCAAAATTTTGCTTTCAGCTATATTATCCCAAAATATAACTTTAAAGCTAAGGCAGAATATTTTTTGGTTAGCAACTATTTATATTTTGCAGAAGGAACAGATGGGGATGCTTATCCAAAGCAGTTGAACAGCAATATCAATCTTTTAAAGTTGAGCCTAAGAAAGGACTTCAAGTTTGGAAAGTTTACGTTTGAGAACTTTTTAGTCTATCAAAAAACAGATTTCCAATCAGTGTTGATGACACCAGAAATTTACACTTTCCATAGTTTCTTTATTCATCATGATTTCTTTAAAGTGCTAAAAACCGAATTTGGTTTTGATGTACGATATTATAGCAAGTACACCCAACCTTCTTATGCTCCCGCAATTGGACAGTTTTACCAAAAAGGAAGTTTTCAGCCAGACACCTATCCTGTTATGGATGTTTGGGCGAGGACTAACTGGAAAAGGGCCAATCTGTTTTTAAGATACGATTACGTTAATAAAGGATTATTTAGCAACGGCTATTATACCGTTAACCACTACCCAATGCCATATTCCTTAGCTAAATTTGGTATCCGCTGGAACTTTTACGATTAAATTTTTCACGTTTTCATAAACTATCTTCTTCTAATCTGGATTAATATTTTTTTCATAATCCAAAATTATTATGTTTATTTTGGATTACAATCCAAAATTATTATGTTTATTTTGGATTACAATCCAAAATTATTATATATTTGAGTGTGGTAGAAAGATTTCAAATAGATTATGCGCTTAAGCGGATGTTTAAAAACAAAGCGTTTTTGGTATTTGGTCCCCGACAGACAGGCAAAACTACGTTTGTTGAAAAGCTTTTGGAAAAACTAAATAAACGCACTCTAACTTTAAATGGCGATGATGCAGACGTGAGAGAAATGCTTGCGAAACCAAACGCTACGCAAATTAGCCAAATGCTAAATAATTATGAAGTGCTGTTTATTGATGAAGCGCAAAGGATTAACGAGATAGGCTTACTCATAAAAATAATTGTCGATCGGTTTAAAAACGTACAGGTAATTGCCACGGGCTCTTCTGCCTTTGAACTTTCGGGCAAAGTAAATGAATCTTTAACCGGACGAAAATATGAAATGATGTTGTTGCCATTTTCTTATGGTGAGCTGGTAAACCATACCGATTTTTTAACAGAGGAACGGCTAATTGAGCAACGTTTAATTTATGGATCGTACCCTGAAGTAATCAACGACCCACAAAATGCAGAAGAACATTTAAAGCTTTTGGCAGACAGTTATTTGTACAAAGATTTGTTCGCATTAGAGCAGGTAACTAAACCAACATTGTTTCAAAAAATTGTAAAAGCTTTAGCCTTACAAGTAGGTAGCGAAGTCAATTTTTCGGAATTGGCACAATTGGTAAAAGCAGACCAAAAAACAGTAGAAAAATATATTGATTTACTGGAAAAAGCATTTGTGATATTTACTTTATCTGCCTTTTCAGGAAATGTACGTAACGAAATCAAGAAGAATAAGAGAATATATTTTTACGATAACGGCATTATTAACGCTGTTACCAGAAACTTCAACACCTTGAACAACCGTAATGATGTTGGTGCTTTATGGGAAAACTATATGATTAGTGAGCGCATAAAATATTTACAGCAAAACCAATTAGAAGCCGAAACTTTCTTTTGGCGCACCACACAACAACAAGAAATTGATTACATCGAAAAAACTGTAGAAGCTCTGCTTGCCGTAGAATTTAAGTGGAATCCGAAAGCTAAAGCTAAAATTCCACTTACCTTTTTAAAAGCATATAATAATGTGCAGATCCAGATTATCTCAAGAGAGAACCGCTTTGAGTTCTTAAGTAATACCAAGTCGTAAAAAACTAACTTTCCTCTAAAATTTCCTGAACGCGGCCAACCTGTCCGTCCTCTAACATTACTTTAATGCCTCGGTGATGTTTTGGTGCACTTGTTAACAGACGCTTTACAATGCCCTCAGTTAAGGTTCCGCTACGTTGGTCTTTCTTTAAAACGATGTTAACCAACATCCCGGGTTTTATATTTGCTCTTACAGTTCCGTCCATTATTAAATAATTAATCTAACACCGCCTAGTTCTTCAATTCTATACGGAAATCTATCCCCCGGAGAGCCCACAAACATAAAGTTTGGCGGAATATTCCATTGCTTAGATAACTCGTGAATCAATTCAGGACCAAATTTAGCTTTCATTTTCACAAATTCAATATCAATTTCCGGATACATTCTGTCCAGCACATTAATATCTTGCTCCAATTTATCCGGTACTGCTTCGTCATCTCCTAAAACAGTGACAATTTTTAGTCGTTTAGTGTGTTCATTATTTCTAATATAAGTCATCACCGTATTGAGGTTGGCTACGTTGTCTCCTTTAGTAAAAAACACAAATTCTTGTGAATTAATTTTATCGATACTTTTTTGCAATGACCTACTCAAATAGATTACGCCACGCCTCAGAGGTATTTCTAAATCACTGTTATCTACAGCTTTTCGGACTGGATTAAATAGGTACTGAATAAAGTTGATTAGGAAAGTGAGTAAGGTAGTACGGTTGAGCATAACTACCAAAAAAAGCATGGTTGGAATGAGATATTTTAGAAAGATAACAATATTCCGAGGTTGCGAAGGGTCTTCTGGAACAATTAATACATTGGCTAAAATAGCACAAAGCACTGCTCCAAAAGCAAAAATCAAGGCTGGCCAAGTTGCTCTTTCTGGTCGTGGTAAACGCTTACGCTTCACTTTCAATAACATATTACCAATCACAAATAAACACATTACAGATAAAAACGATAAAGCGTAAACACCGGCAAGTACTTCCACCTCTCCTTTTGAAATCAATAAAACCGATATACACAGTAAAAAAAACAAAATAATGATGCGATAAGAGCTACCACGTTTATTCTTTTTCAGGAAAAAATTAGGCATAATCCTATCCAAAGTAATCCGCTCCAGCAATCCAGAGACACCCACAAATGAAGTTAAAACTGCCCCGCTCAACACCAAAACTGCATCAACTGAAATGATAAAAGCAAGCCACTCGCCACTGCTCACCACGCCAATCTGAGACAACAAAGCGTTGCTGTGCAGTTTAATCTCGGGAATCGGCATCACACAAATTGCTAAAAAAGCGATGAGCGGATTTAGTACACTCACCACCACCCACATATTACGAAGGGTTTTTGGAAAAACACCGCGTTTCTGCTCTTCTACAAAATTGGCAGAACTTTCAAAACCAGAAATCCCCAGCATGGACGCTGCAAATCCGAAGAAAATAGCCATTCCAATACTTCCAAACGTAAGCGGACGCTCCCAATTTGTATAAAGATTTTCTAAGCCATTTGTGAAAATATAAACCCCAATTGACCCTATAAGAACAACCATAGTACTAAGGTGGAACAAGAAAATACCAATTGCCACTTTTGCAGACTCAGTAATTCCTGATATGGTGAGCAAAGCAAAAATAAAAAGAACCCCAACCGTAGCCAAAATTACCGGTAATGATGGGATTAAATGTGCCAAATAGTGCATCGCTTCATTTGCGGAAATCACCGCCGTAGCCATGTAAGACAACAAAGTTAAACAGGCTGCCATTGAGGCCAATGATTTGCTAGTTGTATTGAGTAGAGCATTGTAAGCTCCTCCGTTTAAAGGCAAAGCACCAACTACTTCTCCGTAAATCTTCCGAAAGGTAAAAAGCACCAACGCAACTATTAAAAGGGTAACCCACGCATATTGACCTGCAAAACTGATTGCCAAAGCACATACGTAAAGAACTGAAGAACTAATATCATTTCCAGAAATGGATGTAGAGGCAAGTTCTCCTAATTTTTTCTCTTCTTTCATAAAATCACTAATCTACAATATACTTATAACGACACCTGAAAAGCAGAACAAACATCCCCTCTTATAAGCATTGTTCTTAATTTAATAAAAAAACCCGATGATATACTCAGGCTTTCAAAAATTCTACCAAAAACGCGATAAACTCAAGTTTAATCAAATTTCATAATTAACGATTTTAATAAACTATGACTTGAAATCACTATTAAAAATGTTTAAAACACCGGTAAAATTAAATGCTTTCTTTTATCTTTAGCCGATTTATAAAATCAGTCCAGTTTTGGACATTTAATCTCATAGTTCTTAAAATAAAACACATGTCAAACTCATCAAAAATCATCTATACCAAAACAGACGAGGCTCCATTGTTGGCTACTTATTCATTGTTACCAATTGTACAAGCATTCACGGCTTCAGCAGGTATTGATGTAGAAACAAGAGATATTTCTTTAGCTGGACGAATTTTAGCAAACTTTCCTGAGTTTTTAAAAGATGACCAAAAAATTGGAGATGCATTGACGGAGTTAGGTCAGTTGGCTACTAAGCCAGAAGCCAATATCATCAAATTACCTAACGTTTCTGCGTCAATTCCACAGTTAAAAGCAGCAATTTCAGAACTACAGTCACAAGGTTTTGCTTTGCCTAATTATCCGGAAGATGCGAAAACAGAAGAAGAAAAAGCCATCAAATCAAAATATTCAAAAGTGTTGGGTTCTGCTGTAAACCCAGTTTTACGTGAAGGTAACTCGGACCGTAGAGCACCAAAAGCGGTAAAAAATTATGTAAAAGCCAATCCACACTCCATGGGTGCTTGGTCTGCAGATTCTAAAACAAAAGTTGCCAGCATGAGCGAAGGCGATTTTTACGGTTCTGAAAAATCAGTTACCGTAGAAAACGATTCGCAATTTAAAATAGATTTTGTAGATGCCAACGGTACGGTTACGCCACTGAAAGGTTTGGCTAACTTAAAAGCAGGAGAAGTAATTGATAGTTCGGTACTGAGCATTTCTAAACTGAAAGCTTTTGTTGCTGATGCGATTAAAGAAGCTAAAGCTAGCGGAGTATTACTTTCTGCACATTTAAAAGCTACCATGATGAAGGTATCGGATCCTTTAATCTTTGGTGCGATAGTAGAAGTTTATTTTGCGGATGTTTTTGCGAAATACGCAACGCTTTTTAAAACTTTAGGCGTTGATACCAGTAATGGTTTAGGCGATGTTTACGCAAAAATTGCTGGTCAGCCACAAGAGGGAGAAGTTAAAGCTGCGATTGATGCTACAATTGCAAACGGCCCGGCTTTAGCAATGGTAAACTCTGATAAAGGCATTACCAATTTACACGTTCCTTCAGATGTAATTGTTGATGCTTCTATGCCTGCAATGATACGTACTTCGGGTCAAATGTGGAACAAAGAGGGTAAAGCACAAGATACTTTAGCTATTATTCCTGATAGAAGTTACGCAGGTGTTTATACCGCAACCATTGATGACTGTAAAAAACACGGTGCTTTTGACCCAAAAACAATGGGTTCTGTACCAAACGTAGGTTTAATGGCCCAAAAAGCAGAGGAATACGGTTCTCATGATAAAACTTTCCAGGCTACAGGTAATGGAATTATCCGCGTAAGCGATGCTTCTGGAAATGTGTTTTTTGACCAGCCTGTAGAAAAAGGAGACATCTTCCGGATGTGCCAAGCTAAAGACGCACCTATCCAAGATTGGGTTAAACTAGCGGTTAACAGAGCCCGTTTATCTAACACTCCGGCAGTTTTTTGGTTAGATGAGAACAGGGCACATGATAGAGAAATCATTAAAAAAGTAAATAAATATTTACCAAACTACGATACCAAAGGATTGGATATTCGTATTCTTTCTCCTATTGAGGCAACTAAATTTACTTTAGAGCGTATCCGTAAAGGTGAAGATACCATCTCGGTAACGGGTAATGTATTACGTGATTATCTGACAGATTTATTCCCAATTTTAGAACTAGGCACTTCTGCAAAAATGTTGTCTATCGTTCCTTTGATGAACGGTGGTGGCTTATTTGAAACGGGTGCTGGCGGTTCTGCGCCTAAACACGTAGAACAATTTATTACTGAAGGTTATTTACGTTGGGATTCGTTAGGAGAATTTTTGGCGTTGCAAGCTTCTTTAGAGCATTTGGCACAAACTCAAAACAATAGTAAAGCACAAGTTTTAGCGGATGCCTTGGACGAGGCCAATTCGGAGTTCTTAGCAAATGACAAATCTCCGGGCAGAAAATTAGGAACAAATGATAACCGAGGCTCTCATTTCTACTTAGCTTTATATTGGGCTCAAGCTTTAGCAGCACAAACAAAAGATACTGAATTGAAGTCCAGATTTACACCTTTGGCAAAAGCATTAGCTGAAAACGAAGCTAAAATTTCTGAAGAATTAATCGGAGCGCAAGGTAAACCTCAAGAAATTGGCGGTTACTATAACCCTAACGACGAGTTGGCTTCAAAAGCTATGCGTCCAAGCGCTACTTTTAATCACGCCTTGGCTTCGTTGTAGTCACCGAACTTCAGCAGATCGCTCTCTATTTCTTAGAACACATTTTAAACAGTTTAAGCTATCGCTTAAACTGTTTTTTCATTTAACAGGCTTTCCATTCTTCGCGGTTAGCGCTATAAAACCTATCAATTGGTTATTAATCCGAGTAAATGAATTATAAAATCTCGAAAACTATCAATTGGCATATTTATGGTATCGTTTTGATTATAACAATAAAAAAAGCATCATGGAAAATAAAAAAGAAACTACAGATAACGAGCATTTCGAAAGAAACGGGGAATCAAACCTTGCAGATAACGAAGCTAGAAATTTAAAGTATAACGAAGAGGAAAACAGCTACGAGCTTGATGTTGAAGGAGACAACCCGGACTACCAGCATCCAGATCCTTACGATACAGCTGCCGACAACGGCGACGATATGGATTCGGATTATGATGAGTCGAATCCATACGTAGGCGATGAATACAAGAAAGATCATTCATTAAAAGATGACCTAAACACTTTAGGAATGCATCAAACAGATGCAGACCATTTAAAAATTAGTCGCAAAGACGAAATAAATAGTCATGTGCCAGAAGATGACCGCGATGATTTGGATGCCGAAGGTTACCCGAAAAATAAATAAGTTAAAAGCAAGAGCTTATATAGGCTAAAAAGCCAATATTAATGTTAAAAGGATTTAGAAGCATGAGTTTTAAATCCTTTTTTGTACAGCTAAAAATGATATTTAACCCCAGTCAATTCTTCGGATAATTCCCAAAGACGGCTGGCATTCTGTTTATTTTTTGACGCTTCATTTGAATCTACCACCTTAGGTTCTCCTCGCCATTCGTTAAAACCCCTTGGACCAATATATTCTCCGCCTTTTAAATCTTTTGAAAGTGCAGCGTATAAAACTGGTTTAGCTCCATCTTCTGCAGGTTGCCCTATAATTGGGCTTAGCCACTTCAAAAATTTAGGTATTGATTTAAAAAGATTAGTGTTGGAAATACCCGGATGCGCTGCTACAGAAATTGTAGAATAGCCTGAAACTTTTAGTCTGCGCTCTAACTCGTAAGCAAACATTAAACAAGCCAATTTACTTTGTCCGTAAGCTTCATGCTTATTATAACCATTCTTAAAATTAGGGTCGTTAAACCGAATGTCAGACCATTTATGAGCTAGACTACTTAAACTCACCACTCTAGAATTTTCTGTGTTTTTAAGCAGAGGCAAAAGATAGCCGGTTAACGCGAAATGACCCAGATAATTTGTAGCTAGCTGACTTTCAAAACCATCTTCAGTTTGCAGATGAGGCGTCATCATAATGCCGGCATTGTTGATCAATAAATCTAGGCGCTGGTAATCTTTCTTTACTAAATCGGCGAAAGCCGATACAGATTTTTGACTGCTTAAATCGAGTTTTAAAACATCAATAACAGCATCTGGGGATTTTGTTAAGATCTCCTTTTTTGCCTGCATCCCTTTTTCTGTAGATCTACAAGCCATTATCACTCTAAAGTCCTGCTCTACTAAAAGTTTGCTTTCTTCAAATCCTAAACCAGCATTTGCGCCGGTTATGATGGCTACCTTCTGTACCATGATAGTAATTATTAAATAAAGATTAATTAAAATCTTTATTCAACAACCGCTCCAAATCTGTAAAACTGATATTCATTTTCACCCTACCTTGTTGAGCGTAAGATATTTCTCCGGTTTCTTCTGATACAATTAAAGCCGTAGCATCGCTGGATTCTGTTACGCCAATTCCGGCCCGGTGGCGCAGACCAAACTGTGGAGGCAACTGGTCATTTTCTGTCAATGGCAAAATGCAGCTGGCAGATTTTATCATATTTTCCGAAATTACTACAGCACCATCATGTAACGGACTGTTTTTTTGGAAAATACTTTCCAGCAAACGTTTGGATATTTTACCGTCAATCATTTCGCCACTGTTGGCAAAAGCATCCTGATCAAAATATTTTGCAAACACAATCAGCGCTCCGGTACGCGATTTTTTCATGGTTTTACAAGCATCAATAATTGGCTTAATCTTAGCCATATTATTTCGCTCCAGCTCTTCTTTTCTAAAAATAAATTTCAACCAAGTTCGGTTTCTTAGCGAAATATTTTTTCCAATGGTCAATAAAAACCGACGAAATTCCTGCTGAAAAACAACAATCAATGCAATAAATCCAACACTCACAAAACTGCCTAAAATACCAGAAAGCAGTTTCATTTTTAAAGCATCTGTTAAAAAATAAAGGATGTAAATTAGAATAAAGCCCAGAAAAATATTTACCGCAATTGTTCCTCTAATTAAATTATAGATGTAATAAATGATAATGGCAACCAAAATCATATCTATTACATCCAAAACACTTAGCTTCAAAAAGCTGAAATCTAAAAAATCCATCGCTTAAAATCTTTACTCGTTTTCCTTTAATTTGTTAAAGATAGCGATACATTCTCTAGCTTCTTTAACATCATGCACTCTTAAAATATTCGCTCCGTTTTGTAAAGCAATTGTATTTAAAACGGTTGTTCCGTTTAGCGCTTCATCGGCTGTAATTTTCAAAGTTTTCCAAACCATTGATTTGCGAGATAGACCTGCTAGAACCGGAAAACCAAGAATTCTCAACCGATCCAAATGATTGAGCACCTGAAAATTTTGGTCGATATTTTTAGCAAAACCAAAACCCGGGTCAACAATAATATCTTTAACTCCGCAAGCTTTTAGCAGATGAACCTTTTCCGATAGTTGAAAAACAATTTCTTGCATCATATTACCATATTGGTTAAGCTTGTTCATCGTTTTAGGATTACCTTTTAAATGCATTAAAATATAAGGTACATTTAGTTTACCTACAGTTTCAAACATTTTATCGTCCAAAATCCCTCCAGAAACATCATTGATAATATGCGCACCTTCGTTAATCGCCCTTTCGGCGATGCCCGCTCTAAACGTATCCACGGATAAAATCGCATTAGGAAATTCTTTTTTTAAATTTTTGATGGCGGGCAACAAACGCTCCTGCTCTTCTTTTTCTAAAACATCATCCGCACCGGGACGCGTTGAATAAGCACCTAAATCTAAAAAATCAGCACCATCTGCAAGCATTTTCTCGGCCACAATCAACAACTCTTTTCCAGACTGTACTCTGCTTACCTGATAAAAAGAATCGGGCGTTAAATTTAAAATCCCCATCACTTTCGGTTGCGCCAAATCAATAAGCCTACCGGCAATGTTGAGTGTGAGCTTTGTTTGAAAAAATGTATCTTTATCCGTCATTTATAATGACAAATAAGGCATAATTTCATCATTTAAACAAACATTTATAGCATTTTGACAAATAATACTTCCGCAGAATTCGATGCAGTTATAAAAGTATGCAGAGATCTTTTTATTAAAAAAACAAGAGACTATGGAACTGCTTGGCGTATTTTAAGGCCAGCATCCATTACTGATCAAATTTTTATTAAAGCGCAAAGAATTAGAACTTTAGAAGACAAAAAAGTGAGCAAAGTTGGCGAAGATATCATTGGCGAATACATTGGCATTATCAACTATTGTGTAATTGGAATGATGCAGTTGGAGCTAAAAGCTGATGCGCCCCAAGAGCTAAACCCCGATGAAGTAGCTGTAAATTTTGACGCAAAAGTTAACGAAACCAAAGAATTGATGTTTGCCAAAAACCACGATTACGGCGAAGTTTGGCGTGATATGCGGGTAAGTTCTTTAACGGATTTAATTCTGATGAAGATTTTACGCGTAAAACAAATTGAAGACAATGATGGTAAAACTTTGGCCTCTGAAGGGGTAAAAGCAAACTACCAGGATATGATTAATTATTCCGTTTTTGCTTTAATTAAACTAGGGATATCGTAAAAACATGGCAATAGAGCACAAGAAAAACATTGGATTAACAATTGTAAAAATATTTGTTGGTGCCCTTTTTATCTTCAGTGGATTAATAAAATTAAACGATCCGCTGGGTTTTTCCTACAAGCTAGAAGAGTATTTTGAAGTATTCCACCTTACTTTCTTAAGCACTTTTGCTGTATTTTTTTCTATCACTTTATGTGCTTTGGAAGTAATATTAGGGCTGTTTTTATTAACAGGATATTATGCCAAAAAAGTAATGTGGGGATTATTGTTGATGATTATATTCTTTACATTTTTAACTTTTTACTCTGCTTTTTTTGATGTGGTAAAAACCTGTGGTTGTTTTGGCGATGCCATTCCTTTAACGCCTTGGCAATCTTTTTCCAAAGATTTGGTGCTGCTAATGATGATTATTTTATTATTCGTCAACAAAGAAAAACTGGTCAACACCTCAGAAAACAAAGGTTTACGTAAAATTTTGGGAATATTATTTCTGGTACTTCCAATTTGCTTTGGTTTATACACCTATACTTTTTTGCCAATTATCGATTTTTTACCCTATAAAGTTGGCGCTAACATCCCCGAGCTGATGAAAATCCCAGAAGGTGCAAAGCCAAACGAATACAAAATTATTTATACCCTCAAAAACAAGAAAACCGCGGAAACAAAAAAAATGACGGATAAAGAATATCTGGCCACTAAAATTTATGAAAACACCGATTGGGAATTGGTTTCATCATCAGACCCGATTTTGGTAAAAGAAGGTTATCAGCCAAAAATTAAAGATTTAAACGTTTACGATTCGCAAGGGGTAAATTACACAAAAGAAATTTTTGAAAACCCTTATTACAGTTTAATTGCAGTTGCTTGGAGTTTAGATAAAACGCAACAGAAAGCTTTGGGAGATATTAACGCAATTGCCATAAATGCAGTGCAAAATTTCAATGTTCGGTCGGTATTACTGACTTCCAGTTCAGCGCAGGATGCAGAAAAACTCTCCAAAAAACTCACCTTGCTGACCGAAATTTTTTATGCTGATGCCGTTCCGTTAAAAAGTATGGTACGAGCCAATCCTGGGCTGATGTTACTAAAAGATGGCGTAATCATCAATAAATGGCCAGCCGCTGCCCTACCAACCTACAACTATTTGGCAGAACATTATTTCAGTAAAGTCAATGATTAAATTCGTCATCCAAAAACTAATTTATGGATTTGCAGTTTTGCTGGGTGTAGTGGTAGTGGTGTTTTTTTTGTTCAATATTTTACCTGCCGATCCTGCCCGGATGACGCAAGGTCAACGTTCTGATGTACAATCTTTAGAAGCTGTGCGAAAAGAATTCGGTTTGGATAAATCTATTCCTGTTCAGTTTCTATATTATATCAATGATTTATCGCCTTTGGCTGTTCATCCTGCAGATTCATCAGCGAAAGCCAAATATCATTATTTTAGGCTTTTTAACATCGGCAAACAAAATGCTTTAGTTTTAAAGATTCCGTATTTACGTCGCTCTTACCAAACCAAAAGAGACGTTACCAGCATTTTGGCAGAAACAGCCCCCAACACCATGATTCTCGCCTTTACTGCGATGCTTTTTGCCACTGTTATTGGAATTGGTTTGGGCGTGTTAGCTGCAGTTTATAAAGATTCTTGGATTGATCAAACTGCAATTGCGAGTTCAATTCTTGGTATTTCTGCACCATCTTTCTTTGCCGGAATTATTATCGCCTGGCTTTTTGGTTTCGTATTGAGCGATTATACCGGTTTAAATATGTCGGGCAGTTTATATGATTATGATCCTTTTAAAGGCGAAGTTTTGGTTTGGAAAAACCTGTTGCTTCCAATGCTTACTTTAGGCTTGCGCCCGCTGGCCATAATTATGCAATTAACCAGAAGCGCCATGTTGGATGTTTTAAGGCAAGATTATATCCGTACGGCCAAAGCAAAAGGATTGAACAAGAAATCCATCATTTTAAAACATGCCTTACCCAATGCTTTAAACCCGGTCGTTACAGCAGTTTCGGGATGGTTTGCATCATTACTCGCAGGTTCTTTTTTTGTGGAGTACATTTTTGGCTATAACGGACTGGGCAAAGCCACCGTTGACGCTTTGGAGCTTGCCGATTTACCTGTAATTATGGGTTCCATTTTATTTATAGCCTTTATATTTATCATTATTAATATTTTGGCAGATTTACTTTATGCCACTTTAGATCCTCGTGTAAAAATTTAAAATTACCATGTCAGCAGAAATTGTAAACTCAAACATTCTCTCAAAAAAAATATTTTTAATTGGTTTTATGGGCTGTGGAAAAAGCAAATTGGGTAAAGCGGTTGCCAATAAACTGGAATTGCCCTTTTTGGATTTGGATGATTTGGTAGAAACGAAAAACCAAATGAGCATCCCCGAACTTTTTGCCGCTTTTGGCGAACAGGGATTTAGAGAACGCGAGAAACAAACTTTGCAGGAAGCCGCCATTGCCAATGATGCCATTATTGCCACCGGTGGCGGTGCGCCTTGCTTTTTTGACAATATGGAGTGGATGAACAAAAATGGCATCACCGTTTTTATTGATACGCCGGTAAAAGTTTTAGCAGATAGACTGATTAACGCTAGGGTTGAACGCCCGCTGGTTAAAGGTAAATCTTACGAAGAACTGATTGCTTTTATCGAAACCAAATTGGAAGAAAGACGTCCGTTTTACAACCAAGCACAAATCATTTTAAAAGGGGTTGATTTAAGTGCAGATGATTTAATAGAAGCTTTGGGAAGTTAACATTAAAAATTGCAAGCGGTATAAACACCATACCAAAAACATAGAATTAAGATCAAAAATCATGATGAAAAAAATATTAGTAACCGGAAGTAACGGATTGTTGGGTCAGAAATTAACCGAAAGGATTTTGGCGAAAAATGATTTCGAGTTGGTAGCAACAGGAAAAGGAGCTAACAGATTTCCGGTGAAGGAAGGTTATACGTATGAAGAAATGGATATTTTAGATGCTAAAAGCATCGACGATATAATTGGTAAATTTTTGCCAGATGTAGTGATTAACACCGCGGCAATGACAAACGTTGATACCTGCGAAACAGAAAAGGAAGCTTGCTGGGCGTTAAACGTTACGGCGGTTGAGCATTTGATTAAATCCTGCAAAAGATATAATGCCCAACTCATTCATCTTTCTACCGATTTTATTTTTGACGGTTTGGCCGGGCCTTATAAAGAAGATGCAACACCTTCTCCGGTTTCTTTTTACGGAGAATCTAAACTGGCGGCAGAACTTTTGCTCCAGAAATCGGATATTAAATGGACCATTCTGCGTACCATAATCGTTTACGGAATTGTGAGCGATATGAGCCGCAGCAATATTGTTTTATGGGCAAAAGGTGCTTTAGAAAAAGGCAATCCAATAAATGTTGTTGATGATCAATGGCGGATGCCTACGCTCGCAGAAGATTTGGCAGATATTTGTTTATTGGCCGCAGAAAAAGAGGCTCAGGGTGTTTTCAATGCCTCCGGAAAAGATATGATGAGCATTATTGAACTGGTACATGAAGTTGCAGATTATTACGGTTTGGATAAAAGCCTGATCAAACCCATCAGCTCCGCATCTTTAAACCAGGCAGCAAAACGTCCGGTAAAAACAGGTTTTATTTTGGATAAATCTATCAGAGAATTAGGCTACCAACCGCATTCTTTTAAAGAAGGAATTGCCATTATGGAAAAGCAGTTGAATTTACTTAAATCCGACGTGTAAAAACTTTAATTCACATACATTTACTATATTCATAAAAATTAAAACTCAAGAAAATGTCATTAAAAATTGGAGATCAAGCACCAGAATTCACATTGGTGAGTTCAGACTTAAAAGAAGTTAGTTTAAAAGATTTTGCAGGTAAAAAAGTAATCATCCACTTTTTTCCTTTAGCATTTACAGGCGTTTGCACCACGCAACTTTGTACCATGCGGGATAACTTCGGATTTTACGAAGGTTTAGGTGCACAGGTTTTGGGTATTTCAATAGATTCGCCTTTTACATTAGCAAAATTTAAAGAGGAGAATAATTATCAGTTTCCATTATTGTCTGACTTCAACAAAGAGGTTTCGCCAGCATACGGCGCATTTTACGATGAATTTGTATTCAATTTAAAAGGCGTTGCCAAAAGAGCCGCTTTTGTAATTGACGAAAATCAAAAAGTTATTTATGCAGAAGTACTTGAAAATGCGGGAGATCTTCCTAACTTCAAAGCAATTGACGATATTGTAAAATAAACTTAAATACTAAATATGGATCCATCAATCAGTATTATTTTAATTATCATTGGGAGTGTAATTGCGCTTTTCTTTCTGTTTTACATTCTACCGGTTAATCTTTGGTTTACTGCCCAGCTATCTGGCGTAAAAATCAATTTGCTAAACTTGGTTTTAATGAGACTAAGAAGAGTTCCGCCCTCTTTAGTGGTCAACGCATTGATTACTTCTACAAAGGCAGGCTTAAACCTCACTTCAAATGAAATTGAAACACATTACTTGGCTGGCGGACACGTTAACAATGTAATTAAATCTTTAATCTCTGCTGATAAAGCAAATATCCCGTTAGATTTCAAACTGGCAACTGCCATTGATTTAGCCGGACGTGATGTTTTTGAAGCGGTACAGCTTTCTGTAAATCCGAGAGTAATTAATACACCACCCGTTGCTGCTGTTGCAAAAGACGGTATTCAGTTAATTGCGAAGGCGAGAGTTACCGTAAGAGCCAACATCAACCAATTAGTTGGTGGTGCTGGTGAAGAAACCATTTTAGCCCGTGTTGGTGAAGGTATTGTAACTACAATTGGTTCGGCAACGAGTCACAAAGAAGTATTAGAAAACCCCGACAAAATCTCAAAAGTAGTTTTAAGTAAAGGATTGGATTCTGGAACTGCTTTCGAGATTTTATCCATTGACATTGCTGATATTGACATTGGCGATAACATTGGTGCAAAATTACAAACAGACCAAGCCGAAGCTGATTTAAAAGTGGCTAATGCAAAAGCTGAAGAGCGCAGGGCATTTGCAGTTGCTTACGAGCAAGAAATGATTGCTAAAGCACAAGATGCAAGAGCAAAGGTTATTGAAGCTGAATCGCAAATTCCTTTAGCTATTGCCGAAGCTTTTAGAAGCGGGAACTTAGGGATTATGGATTATTACAAAATGCAGAACATCCAAGCTGATACCGATATGAGAGGATCTATCTCTAAACCAAAAGGTGGAGATCAGAAGTAATTTTGAAACGCTTTAAGCTAAAGTAGAAAGCTTCTGTTATAGTGAATAATATGAACAGCGTAATAAAATTACGCTGTTTTTTTATGTCTAAAATTTCCGCCTTCTTACAATTGGCTTCGTTTTTGAGTATTTGGTAAAATAAATTACAAATACAATCATCCAAAAATTTACAAAATGAAAAAGCTAATCTTATCTACCCTATCATTTTGCCTTGTGGCCTTTATGCTAACTTCTTGTGCATCCAAAAAAGGTACAACCGCAAATTACAAAGTTTCAAAATCAACAATTACCGGCACCTGGACAGTTTCTGACGTAAGTTTAGTCGGTTTTCCTAGTGGGTATAATGTAACTAAAGCTTTCGGAATGGCTTCTTATAAAGATTTCATCGGTAGCACTTGGAAATTATATGGTGGTTATAGCGGTTACATCACACTTGCAAACGGAACAACCCAAAACATTTATTGGGATTTATTAAACGATGGTGTAATGCCTATTTTCCAGTTTAAAAAAATAGATGCTGGCGAGAAAGCTAAAAACGTAACAGAAGGTTACAAAATGAATATCGATGCGGCATCTAAAAGTTCACTTACTTTAAGTTCGCCTATCGAACTGCTAAATGGCCATACTGCAAAAATAGTTTATACTTTGAATGCTCAATAGAAGTAAAAAGACTAAAGTAGAAAGCCTTACGATATTTAAAATCGTAAGGCTTTTTTATTGACCAATCAGCGTATAATTCTTTAATATTCTTGGCGAAAAACCGACGATATTTAATACCGTCGGTTTCTGTATATTAAAACTTTTCAGCTTCTTATATATTCTTAGCTAACCAATCGCCAACTGCGTTGGTTCCGTAAGCTTTGTTTTTTCCTGATAAATCTTCGGTAACAATACCTTCTTCTAATGATTTATTGACTACAGCTCTAATCGCATCAGCTTCAGCTTGTAAGCCGAAAGCATCTTCAAACATCATTGCAGCAGATAAAACTGTCGCTAATGGGTTAGCAATATCTTTCCCGGCTGCTTGTGGGTAGGAACCGTGAATTGGCTCGTACAATGAAGTATGTAAACCTTTAGAAGCGGACGGCATTAAACCCATCGAGCCGGAAATTACAGAAGCTTCGTCAGTCAAAATATCGCCGAAAAGGTTTTCAGTAATTAAAACATCGTAAGAATTTGGCCATTGTACCAAACGCATGGCTACGGCGTCCACAAACTCGTAACTTACGGTTACTTCTGGATAATCTTTTTCCATCGCCTGTACGGTTTCTCTCCATAAGCGAGAGCTTTCCAAAACGTTGGCTTTATCCACACAGCATAATTTTTTGCTACGCGTCATCGCAATCTCAAAACCCATTTTAGCCAAACGCTGAATTTCTTCACGGGTGTAAGTACAAGTATCAAAAGCGGTGTTTCCATCGTCTTTTCTACCTCTTTCGCCGAAATAAATTCCGCCTGTTAACTCACGCAGAATAATCAAATCGGTTCCTTCAATTCTTTCTCTTTTTAAAGGAGAATTATCAATTAAAGATGGGAAGGTAAAAGTTGGACGAACGTTAGCAAAAAGGCCTAATTTCTGGCGCATTTTCAACAGTCCTTGTTCCGGACGCACCGGTGCGCTTGGGTCGTTATCATATTTTGGATGACCGATAGCCCCAAAAAGTACGGCATCAGCAGCCAAACAAACTTCGTGAGTAGAGTCTGGATAAGGCTCGCCACAATCATCAATAGCACAAGCACCAGTTAATGCAGCGGTATAGTTGATTTCGTGGTTAAATTTAACAGCAATAGCATCTATCACTTTAACCGCCTGATTTACGACCTCTGGTCCAATTCCGTCTCCCGCTAATAGGGCAATGTTTAGTTTCATTATCTTTAGTTTGTTAGTTATTAGTTTGTTCGGTTGTTAGGATTTGTATGGTAAACCTAAGCACCACAAACTATAAGTTTTTCTTTATTTTTTACAAAATCATCCGGGCAGTTTTCAATCAGTCAATCTTGATCTTCAGATTGAGTTGAACTAACCACCTTTAACCCGCTCCTGCTCACAAATAATATTCAGCATTTTTTCCGTTGCTTTTATGGCGCAAACCGTTTGGTCAGAGTCCAAGCCTCTTGTTGTAAAAGTCTTCTTATCCGTTTTCCAAGTAATGGTGGTTTCACAAAGGGCATCAGAACTACTTCCTGGCGCAATACGAACGCTGTAATCTATCAAAGCTGGTAGCTTTCTTCCCTTCGATTTATAGAGCTTGCTCAACGCATTCATAAACGCATCAAACTGTCCGTCGCCTTGTGCGTGTTCTTCGTAAAGTTTATCGTTGAATTTAATTGCAATAGTTGCTGCAGGGCGTAATCCGGAAGCATGAGAAAGTAAATAAGATTCAACTTTAACCTTTTCCTGATAAGCGCTGCTTGCTAAAACATCGGAAATAATATAAGGCAGATCATCCTGAGTAACCGTTTCTTTTAAATCGCCGAGCTGAATTACACGTTGCGTAACTTTCTTTAAATCGGCATCATCCAATTTCAAACCTAGCTCTTGCAGGTTTTTTTCGATATTGGCTTTGCCAGATGTTTTACCCAAAGCATAAGAACGTTTACGACCGAACCTTTCTGGCAATAAATCACTGAAATAAAGGTTTTTTTTATTATCACCATCTGCATGGATTCCTGCAGTCTGCGTAAAAACATTCTCGCCAACAATCGGTTTGTTTCCTGGAATTCGCACTCCAGAAAAAGTTTCAACCAACTTGCTCACTTTATAAAGTGACGATTCTCTTAGCCCCACTTTCACTTCGGGTAAAAAATCATTAATTACTGCAATTACGCTGGCTAAAGGTGCGTTTCCGGCTCGCTCGCCCATTCCGTTAACGGTTAGGTGCAAACCGCTAATATTGGCCTTTACAGCCTCGAAAACATTAGCCGTTCCTAAATCATAATCATTATGTCCGTGGAAATCAAAATGAGTTTTTGGATATCTACTGGTTACTTTTTCAACAAAAACACGCGTTTCTGCAGGTGTTAAAATTCCCAAAGTATCGGGCAACATCACACGCTCCACTTTTTGTTTAGTCAAAAAATCAAGATATTGAAATACGTATTCTTGCGAATTGCGCATTCCATTGCTCCAATCTTCTAAATAAACATTGGTTTTTATGCCCTTGTCAGAAGCCAATTTGATAACCTCCGCAATTTCCGAAAAATGCTGTTCCGGCGTTTTTTTAAGCTGATGAGTGAGGTGGTTAAGCGAGCCTTTGGTCAATAAATTTTGCACTTTAACTCCAGCCTCTGTCATCCAATCAATAGAAACGCCTTTATCAACAAAAGTTAAAACTTCTATCTGCTCTAAAAATCCGTGTTTCTTAGCCCATTTTGTAACTGCTTTAACGGCTTCCAACTCTCCTTCCGAAACTCTTGCAGAAGCAATTTCAATCCTGTCCACCTTTAATTCCTCAAGTAATAATTGAGAAATGGTTAATTTCTCCGATACCGAAAAAGATACGCCAGAGGTCTGTTCGCCGTCCCTCAAGGTAGTGTCCATGATTTCTATTTTCCTTCTTTTCATCAGCGAGCGTCTTTT
Source organism: uncultured Pedobacter sp. (assembly GCF_946480185.1). The sequence continues at coordinate 93,487 of NZ_CAMLIG010000002.1, forward strand.
AAATTTTACAGTGGAAGCTGTTCTCCAAATGCTTTTATTTCTGATTTGATGTTCTGTAGGTAATCGATATCATCGAAACCATTCATCATATTTTCTTTTTTGTAAGAGCTGATATCGAAACTTTCTGATTCGCCAGTTGATAATAAAGTAATTTTTTGTTCTGGCAAGTTAATTTCCAGCTCAGTTTCTGGATTGGCGTGGATTGCAGTAAAAATTTTATCCAAAAATTCTGGACTGATTTGTACTGGCAAAACACCGATGTTTAAGCAGTTTCCTCTAAAAATATCTGCAAAAAAGCTAGAAACTACTGCTCTAAATCCGTAATCGTAAACTGCCCAAGCAGCGTGTTCACGAGAAGAACCCGAACCGAAGTTTTTACCGCCAACCAAAATTTTTCCTTTGTAAATTGGGTTGTTTAAAACGAAATCTGCTTTCGGAGAACCGTCTGTATTGTATCTCCAGTCCCTAAATAAGTTATCGCCAAAACCCACACGCTCTGTTGCTTTTAAGAAACGAGCTGGGATAATTTGATCTGTATCTACGTTTTCTATCGGAAGTGGAACTGCCGTAGATTTTAATATTGTGAATTTATCGTATGCCATAGTGCCTCACCCTAAATCCCTCTCCGAAGGAGAGGGACTTCTGGACTTTTATTTTAATTTAATTTTTCTGTTAACTAACGTTAGTGCATTTAAGCTTTGCAAAGTCCTCAAACCTTACACCTTAAACCATTTACCTTATTTTAAGCCTCAACAGCCATTAACTCTCTCGGGTCGGTTACTTTACCAGTTACCGCTGCTGCTGCTGCCACCAATGGGCTTGCTAATAAAGTACGTGAACCCGGACCTTGACGGCCTTCAAAGTTTCTGTTTGAAGTACTTACCGCGTATTTACCGGCCGGAATTTTATCATCATTCATGGCCAAACAAGCTGAACAGCCTGGCTGACGTAAAACAAAACCTGCTTCCGTAAAAATATCCAGTAAACCTTCTTCTTTAATTTTAGCTTCCACAATGTGCGATCCCGGAACCAACCAAGCAGTTACGTTATCGGCTTTGTGACGACCTTTAACAATCGATGCGAAAGCTCTAAAATCTTCGATTCTGCCATTGGTACAGCTTCCAATAAACACATAATCAACTGGTTTGCCAATCATGTGATCCCCTTGGTGGAAACCCATATAATTCAAAGATTTTTCGTAAGTAGCAACACCGCCTTCCACTGCATCAGCATCTGGGATATCCTGCGAAATACCAATTCCCATTCCCGGGTTGGTACCGTAAGTAATCATCGGCTCAATTTTGCTTCCGTCAAAAGTATATTCTTTATCAAAAACAGCATCAGCATCGGTTTTCAAGGTTTTCCAATAAGCCATCGCTTTATCCCAAGCCTTACCTTTTGGTGTAAATTCTCTTCCTTTAACGTAGTTAAAAGTAGTTTCGTCCGGGGCAATCATTCCGCCTCTTGCGCCCATTTCTATCGAAAGGTTACAAACGGTCATACGGCCTTCCATCGTCATTTCTTCAAACACTTTTCCGGCATATTCCACAAAATAACCTGTAGCACCAGAAGTGGTCAATTGAGAGATAATAAACAAAGCGACATCTTTTGGTGTAACTCCAAAGCCTAAAGAACCCGTAATATTGATTCTCATTTTCTTAGGCTTAGGTTGCATAATACATTGCGATGCCAACACCATTTCCACCTCAGAAGTACCGATACCAAATGCTATGGCACCAAAAGCTCCGTGAGTTGAAGTATGCGAATCACCACAAACAATCGTAGCACCTGGCTGTGTAATTCCGTATTCTGGACCTACAACGTGTACAATCCCGTTTTTTTGGTGACCTAAACCCCAGTGCGAAATGCCATATTCGTTACTATTAGCTTCTAAAGCTTTCAACTGATTTGCCGAAAGTGGATCTTCAACCGGCAAATGTTGGTTTATGGTTGGCGTATTATGATCTGCCGTTGCAAAAGTACGCTCAGGGTGTAAAACCCTAATCCCTCTGTTTTTCAAACCCAAGAACGCAACCGGACTAGTCACCTCATGAATCATGTGACGGTCTATAAAAAGTACGTCTGGTCCGCCTTCAATCTTGCGGACTACGTGGCTATCCCACACTTTGTCAAATAATGTACTGCTCATTTTATTTGTTTTTTATGTTTTATGAGGAACGTTTTTTTTTGTTTAACCTCTTTTATTTTTTTATTTGGGCGTTCCCCGGTTGCTACCACTCGGGGCAGGCGGGGCGGGCTTTACATTCATACTGCTCAAGGCCTTATCCGCCAGCCGGTATCCATTTCAATCCCTAACGCAAATTCACCATTTCGTCATGTCGACGATAGCAGACATCTCACATGCAAAATCGCCAACCTAACGGATTACCTATTTGTGAGACCTCTCGTTCCTCGAGGTGACGACTCTTTTTAAAAACCCTTCACCCCCCTAACAAACTAACCAACTAAGCCCTAACCAACTACCTAAATAAACTTATTCACCGCATCCAAATACGCATTGGCCGATGCCGCTACGATGTCTGTACTAAAACCGTATCCGTTATAATGCTTTCCATCGTACTTAATACGCATATTCACTTTACTCACATCATGACTTCCGCCATGAATGGCATCAATATGGAAATCCTTTATTTCTATACTATTTTTTTCCAGTATGGAGTTAATGGCCTTAATGGTTGCATCAACCGGACCGTTACCAGAAGAAACCGATTCTTTAAGTTTACCATTAATATCTAACCTTACAATTGAAGTTGGCAATAAGGGATCGCCACACATTACCTGCAATAACTTAACGGTAACACCCGCTTTATAATTACGTTCAGATCCTTCACCGCTCATTAAAGCCAATAAATCGTCGTCTTTAATTTCTTTTTTGCTATCTGCAACCACCAAAAAACGCTCATAAACATCGTCTAAGTTGATTTTATCGATTACATAACCCAATCTTTCTAAATGGTGTTTTAAAGCGTGGCGACCACTTCTGGCTGTCAAAATAATTTCTGATGAATCTATACCAACATCTTCCGGGTTGATGATTTCGTAGTTTTCGCGATGTTTCAACACGCCATCCTGATGAATTCCAGAACTGTGTGCAAATGCATTTTTACCTACAATAGCTTTATTCGGTTGCACTGGCATACGCATCATCCTGCTTACCATTCCGCTCAATTCATAAAAATGTTTTGAGTTGATATTGGTGTATTTACCTAAAGCCTGATGCGTTTTTAAAATCATCGCAACCTCTTCTAAGGCCGTATTTCCGGCTCTTTCGCCTATTCCGTTAATGGTACACTCCGCTTGGCGGGCACCATTTTGGATACCTGCAATGGTATTTGCCGTGGCTAAACCTAAATCGTTATGGCAGTGTACAGAAATAATTGCTTGGTCAATGTTTTTCACATGATCCATTAAATATTTAATCTTCGCACCATATTGGTCTGGCAAACAATATCCGTTAGTATCCGGAATATTTACCACCGTTGCGCCCGCGGCAATAACAGCTTCCACCATTTGTGCTAAGAAAGCATCATCTGCCCTACCGGCATCCTCAGCATAAAATTCAATATCCTCAACAAAACGTTTTGCATATTTTACGGCATCAACGCCACGTTGCAAAATCTCTTCACGCGTACTGTTGAATTTGTATTTGATGTGCATATCCGAAGAACCAATTCCGGTATGGATACGTGGTCTCTTCGCATGTTTCAAAGATTCAACCGCGGCATCAATATCTTTGGTATTTGCCCGGGTTAAAGCGCAAATTATCGGTTCTTTAACGGCTTTTGAAAGTGCAACTACACTTTCAAAATCACCCGGACTAGAAATTGGGAAACCCGCTTCAATTACATCAACCCCTAAGGCTTCTAAACGCAGTGCAATTTCAATCTTTTCAGATGTTGTCAATTGGCAACCAGGCACTTGTTCCCCGTCTCTAAGTGTGGTATCAAAAATGTAAATGCGATTTGGATCGTGTAACATGTTATTTATTTAATTATCCGCCTAAGCGGGATTTATATTATTGTTCAACCAAAGTTGAGTAAATTTCTTGTTTAATGTTTTTAGTAATTTCTTCGTTGGCAACCAATCTGCCGTTTTCTAGCACTATTTTTTTGTTTAAACAGCTGGGCAATTGTGCTTCAAAATGCCCAACGTAAATTACCGTCATTCCGTGATGGCTCAACTCATCTACCAACTGGTTAAAATAAGCGGTTTGTTGCTTATCTAATCCTTGGCAAGGTTCATCCAAAATTAATAATTCTGGATTTTTTATTACTATGCGAGCCAGTAAAACCAATCTTTGTTTACCCAAAGGCAATGAACTTAACAAGTCCTTTTTGTACTCGGTTAAACCGAAATACGCTACCAACTCATCAACATGTTTGGCTTTGGTATAAGGCAATTGCTGAAATAACCCTACTGAATCATACAATCCAGATGCTACGCTTTCCCAAACAGTAGCGTTTGCATCAAAATACCAATGAAACTCTGGCGATATTAAACCAATGTGCTGTTTAATGTCCCAAATGCTTTCTCCGCTTCCTCTTTTTTTACCGAACAAATAAAGTTCGTTCGCGTAAGATTGCGGATGGTCGCCATTGATTAAACTCAACAATGTTGATTTACCCGAGCCGTTAGGTCCTTGTAACAACCATTTTTCGCCTGCTTTAACTTCCCAATTGATGTTTTTTAAAACCTGTTTATCACCATAGCTGATACTCACATTTACCATTTTAGCAATCTGATTCGAGCTATAAACTGGCGCTTGTCTCAAAAACTCTGGAAGCGTTCTTTCAAAATCTTCCTTAACAATTGTTGTCTCTCTTGGCTCATCCAATTGTATCAGTTTGCCATTTTCTATTTCGGCAAATCGGTTGACACAATTCGGCAATTCTTCGTCATTACTGATTAAGATTAACGTTACACCTGCTTTAACCACTTCATCCAATAAAAGGTTTAAACTTTTACGGGAAGCCACATCTAAACCGGTGTAAGGTTGGTCAATAATGAGCAATTGCGGTTTTAACCACAAGGCTTTTACCAACTGCAATTTTTTATGTTCACCACTTGATAATTCTATCAGTTGCGAGTTTCTTAATCCCGAAAAACCGAGTGATTCCACCAATTTTTCAGCATCAGCAAAATCTAAATTTTCTTCTTTACCAAAATGCGCCAACTCTGCATTTACGGTTAAGGTTTCTTTAGCTTGTTGACTGGTATAACGTTGCTGATAATAAAAATTTGCAACGCCCTCCACATTTTTAAACTGGTACCAGCTTTCTACATATAAAACTTGTGCTGGCAAACTGTTTTCGCTGTCGAAGTTTATATTTATTTCTCCGCTAGCATTTTGCTTACCGGCAAGGATTTTTGCAAGAGTAGTTTTTCCGCTTCCACTTGCTCCGCCTAAAACCCAGTTTTCTCCACGGTTGATAGTCCAATTTAAATCAGAAAAAACTGATTTGTTTTGGAAACTTAAAGACAAATTTGAAATGCGAACGAAAGAGTCTCCTAAGTCTCCGCCAGCTGGCTGAGACTTTGACTTGCTTTCGTTTGCATTTATTTGTATCATTTTATTAAACGTCGTTTATAAGGTCCTCCGCCAGCTGGCGGAGGATTTAGGCTCTTATGCCGTTTTAATCGCTTTCATTGCGGTCATCGCTTTACGCAATTTGGTGCCCACAATTTCTACTGGATGGTTACGTAAAATTTCATTGATTCTAACCAATTCTACGTTATCAACTGCTCCGTCTTTACCTTCGTTAAAGTTTTTACCCACTAAGTCAGTTCCTACTTTTTTCATGAAATCAGCTAATAATGGTTTACAAGCTTGGTCAAATAAGTAACAACCATATTCAGCAGTATCAGAAATTACGCGGTTCATTTCGAACAATTTCTTACGGGCAATGGTGTTTGCGATTAATGGCGTTTCGTGTAACGATTCGTAATAAGCAGATTCTGGTTTAATTCCAGCTTCAACCATAGTTTCGAAAGCCAACTCAACACCTGCTCTAACAAAAGCAACCATTAAAAGGTAGTTATCAAAATATTCTTGTTCGCCAATTTTAACATCACCAGCTGGAGTTTTTTCGAAAGCAGTTTCGCCAGTTTCGGCTCTCCAAGCCAATAAGTTTTTATCTCCATTTGCCCAATCTTCCATCATGATACGGCTAAATTCGCCACTCATAATATCATCTTGGTGCTTTTGGAATAAAGGACGCATAATGTCTTTTAATTCCTCAGAAATTTTGAAAGCTTCCACTTTAGCAACATTGCTTAAACGGTCCATCATCCCTGATACACCGCCATGTTTTAAAGCTTCAGTAATTACTTCAACACCGTATTGTACCAATTTAGATGCGTAACCAGCATCAATTCCTTTTTCAACCATTTTATCGAAAGATAAAATAGAACCAGTTTGCAACAATCCGCAAAGGATAGTTTGCTCGCCCATCAAATCAGATTTAACCTCGGCTACGAAAGAAGATTTTAAAACTCCTGCTCTGTGACCGCCAGTACCAACACAATAAGCTTTTGCTTGTGCCAATCCTTTTCCTTCTGGGTCGTTTTCTGGGTGAACAGCAATTAAAGTTGGCACACCAAAACCTCTAACATACTCTGCTCTAACCTCAGAACCTGGGCATTTAGGCGCAACCATAATAACGGTTAAATCTTTACGGATTTGCATGCCTTCTTCCACAATGTTGAAACCATGAGAATACAATAAAGTAGCTCCTTTTTTCATTAAAGGCATAATTGCGTTAACTACGGCTGTATGTTGCTTATCTGGAGTTAAGTTAACCACTACATCGGCAGATGGAATCAACTCTTCGTAAGTGCCTACTTTGAAATTATTTTCGGTAGCATTTTTCCACGAATCTCTTTTTCCTTCGATAGCTTCTTTACGTAAAGTGTAGCTTACATCTAAACCACTATCTCTTAAATTTAAACCTTGGTTTAAACCTTGCGCACCGCAACCTACAATTACAATTTTCTTTCCTTTTAGCGCTTCAATGCCGTCTAAAAATTCTGAATTGTCCATAAAGTCGCATACCCCTAATTGGTTCAATTGCTCTCTAAGAGGTAGTGTGTTGAAATAATTTGCCATTTTGTTTTCCTTTTTTTAGTTTTATAGAGTCCACTGTCGGTTGTCCGAAGACCGCTGTCTTGCGAGTGACTCTGTTTTTTTATATTCGACTATTTTTTTACTAATTTTCTTTGTGCCAATGCATAACCAAAGTGCATATTATCATGCCCTGAGGATGTGATTAAAACTTCTTCAATGCTATTCATCTCTGCACCGTAAGTACCTGTTGCAAAAGGTTTTGCTTCGTTAAACACTCCTTTTTTATAATCCTCTTGGATACTTTCTATTGTAGATATCGCCAACACTTTCAACTCGGCAATTTCCGCTTCAGTAATTTGACGTGATGGAACAGAGTCCTTCTTAAAATCGTCAAGGTATTTAATAGCAGAACCATTTTCCCAAATCCCGGTACGTATGTAGCAAAGCGCTGGAGTAGTTACCACGATATGACCAAAATTCCAGATGATGTTGTTTTTAAAACCTGCTGGAATTTCGTTTAGTTCTTCTAAACTAAGCGAATCTATTAATTGAATAAATGCCTTGCGAGCTTGAATTGTAAAATTAAATATTTTCTCTGCCATGCTTACATTGTAAATATCTTATCTCCTTTATTTAAGTATTGGTTTTCTACCACCTCCTCACTTGGTTCCAACCTTTCAAACTCGCGTAATTTAGCATGGAAACCATCGCTTGCTTTTATAATAGCTACTCTTGCGCTTCTTACAAATTCAATTAGTCCGTATTGTTGTAACACTTTCACCAATTTATCTGTTTCCTCGCGATGGCCTGTAGTTTCAAAAACGGTATAATCATTACGGATTACTACTGCTCTTGCGCCATGCTCACGCAATAAGCGCTCAACACTTACCTGCTCTGCAATAATATTAGTTGGCACTTTATATAATGCCAATTCTTGCCAAATTACATCTTGGTTAGTGTTATAATAAACTTTTAACACCTCAACTTGCTTCTCTAACTGGCGGGCAACTTTCATTACCACTTCTTCGCTTTCAGTAATCACGATGTTGAAACGATGAATACCATCCACCTCTGATGGGGAAGTATTCAAGCTTTCGATATTTAGCTTTCTACGGCTAAAGATAATCGCAATTCTATTAAGTAAACCAATTTGGTTTTCGGTATAAACTGTGATGTTATATTCCTGCTTCTCTATATTTGATTCCATTTTAAAATCAATTAATTTTTTAGGATTGGACTATTTTAATCTGATTTCGCTTACGCTACAACCTTGTGGCACCATCGGGAAAACATTGTTTTCCTTTTTCACCATAATTTCTAAAAGGTAAGAACCTTTATGGTTGAGCATTGTTGATAAAGCATTTACCACCTCAGAGCGCTCAGAGATTCTTTGTCCGTCGATGTAATAAGCTTTAGCTAAAGCTACAAAATCAGGACTTTTTATATCCACAAATGAATATCTTTTATCATTAAACAACTCCTGCCACTGACGAACCATTCCTAAAAATTGGTTGTTTAGGATGATGATTTTCACATCAATACCAGTTTGCATAATAGTTCCCAACTCTTGCAAAGTCATTTGGAAACCGCCATCGCCAATAATGGCAACCACCGCTTTATCTGGTGCGCCAAATTTAGCGCCGATAGAAGCTGGCAAAGCAAAACCCATGGTACCTAAACCACCGCTGGTAATATTGCTACGCGTATTATTAAACTTTGCATAACGGCAAGCCACCATTTGGTGCTGACCAACATCCGTTACAATAATTGCGTCTCCTTTAGTCAGTTGGTTTAATTGATTGATGATTTCGCCCATAGAAAGCTCGCCTTCTGTGGGATTGATTTCAGCATCAATACATTGCTCCATTTCCTGCTTGTCAAAATCTCTGAACTTTTGCAACCATTCTGTATGAGATTTTTTATCAACCAACTCGGTTAATATCGGTAACGTTTCTTTACAATCGCCCCAAACAGGAATAGTTGTTTTTACATTTTTATCAATCTCCGCAGGGTCAATATCTAGGTGAATTACCTTCGCTTGTTTAGCATATTTATCTAAACGACCGGTTACACGGTCATCAAAACGCATCCCAATGGCAATTAAAACATCACATTCGTTGGTTAAAACATTTGGTCCGTAATTACCATGCATCCCCAACATCCCCACGTTTAATGGATGGTCTGTTGGAATAGCACCAGCACCTAAAATAGTCCAGGCAGATGGAATTCCAGCTTTCTCAACAAAAGCTTTAAACTCCTGTTCTGCATTACCTAATAAAATTCCCTGTCCAAATAACACAAACGGTTTTTTAGCGGAATTAATTAAATCGGCAGCTTCTTGTACATAGCTTTTTCTAACTACAGGCTTTGGCTTATAGCTACGGATATGCTCACATTTTTTATAACCAAAATATTCGGTTAACTGAATCTGGGCATTTTTAGTAATATCCACCAAAACGGGGCCCGGTCTGCCGGTTCTTGCAATGTAAAAAGCCTTTGCCAAAACCTCTTCAATTTCCGAAGCGTCTGTTACCTGGTAATTCCATTTGGTAACAGGTGTAGTAATGTTGATGACATCAGTTTCCTGAAAAGCATCAGTACCTAAAAGATGTGCAAAAACTTGCCCCGTAATACAAACCATTGGTGTACTATCAATCTGCGCATCTGCTAAACCAGTCACCAAGTTAGTAGCACCCGGACCGCTGGTTGCAAACACCACACCTACTTTTCCAGAGGTACGGGCATAACCTTGTGCCGCATGTGTTGCGCCTTGCTCATGACGTACCAAAATATGATTTAAGGCTTCTTTATAATCATAAAGCGCATCGTAGATAGGCATAATTGCTCCTCCCGGATAACCAAAAACAGTATCAACGCCTTCTTCAATCAGTCCGTTCAACAAAATTTGCGAACCACTTAATGTTGCTACGGCTTTTGGCTTTTGCGCTTCGGTTTTATTTTCTTTCATTTCAAGAGTATCCATAATCTCTTATTTATTTTTTTGTTTGAAACCAATTCTTTCAACTCATCATCACAATTTGCGATGGTCATTTTAACTAATCTTCATCAGTAACACAACCTTCTGTCGCGTTTTTAACTAGCTTAAAGTATTTGTATAAAACGCCACTTTTAACCGGAGGTTCTGGTTGTTTCCATTCTTTTCTTCTATTCGCCAGCTCTTCATCAGAAACTAAAACATTCATGGTGTTTTTTGTTGCATCAATCTCAATCATATCACCTTCATTAATCAGGGCAATATTTCCGCCTTCAAATGCTTCTGGAACAATATGTCCAACTACGAATCCGTGAGTTCCTCCAGAAAAACGGCCATCGGTAATTAATGCTACAGAAGCACCTAAACCTGCCCCAAAAATTGCTGAAGTTGGTTTTAACATTTCCGGCATGCCTGGTCCACCTTTTGGCCCGCAATACCTAATTACTACCACATCTCCAGCTTTCACTCTACCTGATGAAATTCCGTCAATCAATTCAAACTCACCGTTAAAAACTCTGGCCGGACCAGTAAATCTCTCCCCTTCTTTACCTGATATTTTGGCCACACTACCTTGTTGGGCAATGTTACCATAAAGCATCTGTAAATGGCCGGTAGCTTTTATCGGTTTTTCTAAAGGACGAATCACATTTTGAGCATCAAAATCTAAATCAACAGCTTCGGCAACATTTTCTGCTACGGTTTTACCAGTTACGGTTAAACAATCGCCATAGATTAATCCCTTTTTCAAGAGATATTTCATTACTGCCGGAGTTCCGCCAATATCATGAACATCTTCCATCATGTATTTCCCGCTTGGTTTCAAATCGGCAATTACAGGTGTTTTATCACTAATATCTTGGAAATCTTGGATGCTTAAATCAACGCCTATAGATTTTGCCATAGCCACCATGTGTAAAACTGCATTTGTTGAGCCGCCTAAAACCATAATCACCACCATTGCATTATGGAATGCTTTGCGGGTCATGATATCACTAGGTTTGATATCTTTTTCCAAAAGGATTTTGATGTATTTTCCGGCTTCTAAACACTCATCTTTTTTCTCCTGACTTAATGCAGGGTAAGAAGAACTGTAAGGCAAACTCATTCCTAATGCTTCAATTGCAGACGACATGGTATTTGCAGTGTACATTCCCCCACAGGCACCAGCACCGGGACAAGCATGCTCAATTACACCTTGATAATCTTCATCACTGATATTACCCGCCAATTTTTGTCCTAAAGCTTCAAAAGCCGAAACAATATTCAAAGATTGGCCTTTATAGTGCCCTGAGTGGATACTACCACCGTAAACCATGATAGATGGACGGTTTAAACGAGCCATGGCCATAATAGAACCTGGCATATTTTTATCGCAACCGGGGATGGTAATTACGCCATCGTAAAAATGACCAGCGCAAACAGCTTCGATAGAATCGGCAATTAAATCACGCGACACCAAAGAATAACGCATCCCTGTTGTGCCGTTTGTTAGGCCATCGCTAATTCCTATCGTATTAAAAGTTAAACCGACTAAATTGTTATTCCAAATCCCTTTTTTAACAATCGCAGCCAAATCATTAAGGTGCATATTACAAGTGTTACCATCGTAACCCATGCTAGCAACGCCAATTTGTGCTTTATCTAAATCTTCTGTGGTTAAACCCAAACCATATAACATTGCTTGGGTAGCAGGCTGTGTTTTATCCTGCGTAAAAACTTTACTGTATTTATTTAATTCCATTATATAATTACTTCAAAACTTAACTTATCTAAAACAAGGCTTTTATAAACCCTTTGGATATTTGCGCCCAAACTTAAATCAAACGCAAGCGGAAAGACTCGGTCATCCAAAGATTTAATCCCGATAATCTCTACGGCAGTACCACAGGCAAATGCACTTTCGGCATTTCTAAATTCCTCTGCTGTAATATTTTTCTCTTCCACCTCTATATCTAGTTGCTCCGCAATTTTAATTACAGTAGCCCTGGTAATACCCGGCATAATATTATTTTTCAACGGCGTAAATAGTTTTCCGTCTTTTTCCATGAAAATATTTGCCGAAGTGGTTTCTGTTACAAAACCATTTACATCTAACAAAATCGCTTCATCAAAACCTTTTCGTTTTGCTTCGGAAATTGCCATTACTGAATTAATGTAATTCCCTGTTATTTTGGCCCGAACCGGAATAGCATTAGGTGTAGGTTTTTCAAATGAAGAAATACAAGTTTTCAACAATTTGTCTCCATAAAATGCATCCCACTGCCAAGCCGTTATAATTAGCTGAGACTTTTCTGATGTCACCATTGACATATCAGTGCCTGCAAAAACTAAGGGACGAACGTATGCGTTTTTTAAATTATTTAATTCCAATAACGTATAGGTATCAGCAACCAGCTGGTTAATATCCCAATGAAAAGGCAAACCAATCTGTTCGCAAGAAAACTTTAAACGCTCAAAGTGATCCTTGACTTTAAAAAGCTTTACACCATTTAGTGTCTGGTAAGATCTGATTCCTTCAAAAGCGCCAAATCCATAATGGATAGTTTGGCTAAAAAAATCAATTCCAGCCTCGGTGGCTTTAACAAAAGCGCCGTCTTTGTAAATGATTTTATCTCCTTTAAAACTTTCCATGTAGCCTACTTTCTAATTTTATCATAAAAAAAACGCCTTCTTTACGGAAGGCGTTTTCTGGTATTTTATTTTATTAATTTACACACGCCTTCCTTTTACCGCCGATAACCAGCAAGATAATAGTGAGAGGAATAATGACGATTAATAACATATCAAATGAAATTTTAAAACTGTTTCGTTTACAAAAACAAGATAGGGTATCAAACTTTATGTATCAATAGAAAAATAAAATAGTTTTAAAAAAAATTATATTCCATAAAACAGCTCCAAACAAAATATAATTCCATCTGAATACCCTTATTTAAGCTATAATTTCCAATTATTTATACCGAACAACGAATCGGTATTTGGTATGCGAAGACTTTTCAAATTTTCAACCAGCTAAATTCTGCCTAAAATTTAAAAATTGGCCTTAAGATTTATTAAAACTTCTGAAAATCGGCATAAAAAAAGCCAGTACTTTCGCACTGGCTTTTTAGTAAAATATAATAGCAGTTAGTTCTCGCGAACACCCTCGGCTAAAACAATCACTTTATTATTAATCACTTCTACTACACCGCCTTTTGTATAAAAATGCTGTTCTTTTCCGTTTCCTCTGATTACCACTTTTCCGTTATCCAAAGTTGAGATAATTGGAGCGTGGTTATTTAAAATTTCAAAAGAACCTTGAGTACCGGGAACAGTTACAGAAGTAACTTCTCCTTCAAAAATCTTTTTGTCTGGTGTTAATATTTCTAAATTCATTTTTAGTATTGGGTATTGAGTATTAAGTATTGAGTTATGTTCTCATTACTCAATACTCATATCTAACATCCTCTTAAGCGTTTGCTTCAGCTAATAATTTTTTGCCTTTTTCGATAGCTTCTTCGATACTACCTACCAAGTTGAAAGCAGCCTCTGGATACTCATCAACTTCGCCAGCCATAATCATGTTAAAACCTTTGATGGTATCTTTGATATCAACTAAAACACCTTTTAAACCTGTAAACTGTTCCGCTACGTGGAAAGGCTGAGATAAGAAACGTTGTACCCTTCTTGCTCTTGATACAGTTAATTTATCTTCTTCAGATAATTCATCCATACCTAAAATTGCAATAATATCTTGCAGCTCTTTATAACGTTGTAAAATTTCTTTCACATTTTGCGCACAAGCATAGTGCTCTTCTCCAACAACTGCAACTGTTAAAATTCTTGAAGTTGAATCTAGTGGATCTACCGCTGGGTAAATACCTAATTCAGCAATTTTACGAGAAAGTACCGTTGTAGCATCTAAGTGGGCAAATGTTGTTGCTGGCGCAGGGTCAGTTAAATCATCCGCAGGAACATAAACCGCCTGTACAGATGTGATTGAACCTCTTTTTGTTGATGTAATACGCTCTTGCATGGTTCCCATCTCTGTTGCCAAAGTTGGTTGGTAACCTACCGCTGATGGCATACGACCTAATAAAGCCGAAACCTCAGAACCTGCTTGTGTAAAACGGAAGATGTTATCAATAAAGAAAAGGATATCTTTTCCTTGACCATCAGCCTCACCGTCTCTATAATATTCTGCAATGGTTAATCCAGATAAAGCAACACGGGCTCTTGCTCCAGGAGGCTCATTCATTTGACCAAAAACGAAAGTTGCTTTGGAATCTTTAAGCTCTTCTTTATCAATTACAGATAAATCCCATCCGCCTTCTTCCATTGAATGCTTAAATTTTTCGCCGTATTTGATAATTCCAGCTTCAATCATCTCACGTAAAAGGTCATTACCTTCACGGGTACGCTCTCCTACTCCAGCAAATACAGACAAACCGTCGTAAGCTTTCGCGATATTGTTGATCAATTCCTGAATCAAAACGGTTTTACCAACGCCGGCACCACCAAACAATCCAATTTTACCGCCTTTAGCGTAAGGCTCTAACAAATCGATTACTTTAATTCCTGTAAAAAGAATTTCATTTTCTGTAGATAGATCCTCGAATCTTGGAGGCTGGTTGTGAATAGATTTTCCGCTTGTGCTATCGATATTTTCAAGACCATCTATAGCCTCGCCAACCACGTTAAATACACGACCTTTAATAGCATCGCCAACTGGCATTTTAATAGGAGCACCGCTATCCACTACATCCATTCCTCTAACTAAACCGTCTGTAGAATCCATGGAAACAGCTCTAACCCTGTCTTCACCTAAATGTTGCTGAACTTCTAAAACAATTCTTTGTCCGTTTTCTTTAGTGATGACTAATGCATCAAAGATTTTAGGAAGCTTTGCATCTTCTGCAGAGAAACTAACGTCGATAACTGGACCGATGATTTGCGCTATTTTTCCAATATTTGGCATATTTTATGGTATTTTTTTGAAATCCCTTGTTTTATAGCCTGTTAGGGCTTTTTTGTTTGAGGTTGCAAAATTACGTTTTATTAGTTAAAATCAAACATGATTTTTTAAAATTTTTCTAGTGATTTTAAAAAAAGTGTAGTTCGCTATTTACAATCCTCTCGTCAAAAGTTTGGCACCAACTTTATACTGTTTTCTTGGCTTTAATGATCTTTATCATTTTAGAATAAAATACTACATATTATTCTTCCATTTAATATTTAAATTTATTATGTTAGCATAATAAATTACTATGCTTACATAATAAATTAAAAGATCATAGTAAAGCCATTTAAACCAATTAATTAATCCATTAAGAAAAACTCTTATGATAAAAAAAATCCTATTGGGGGCCTGCCTTGCAATGCCCGCCACAATTTTTGCACAGGGCTTCCAAGTAAACTTACAGGGGCAAAAACAAATTGGCATGGCTGGTGCCGGTGTAGGTACAGTAATGGACGGCTCGTCTATCTTTTTTAACCCTGGAGCGGTTAGCATGTTAAAAGACAATGAGGTTAATTTGGGCGTTAGCCCGCTACTTTTTAAATCGGCATTTTTAAAGTCTGGCTCTTCAACGGTTGAAAATAATAAAAACGAGATTGCGCCACCTTTTGAAGCATACGCTGTTTGGGGACCGAAATCTGGCAAATACAAACTGGGAATTGGTGCTTATACACCTTTTGGAGGCTTAGTTAACTGGGGAGACCAGTGGTCAGGTAAATATTCATTAATATCACTTAACCTAAAAGCTATTTATATCCAGCCTACGGTAAGTATTAAAATCACCGATAACATTGGTTTCGGAGCAGGTTTTGTTTATAACCATGGAGACGTTAATTTGCAAAAAGCAGTTGCCATAACGCAATCTAACGGACAAGATAGCAAGGCTACCTTAAAAGGTACAGGTGAAGGGTACGGATGGAATGCCGGGCTATACTTTAAAACGCTTTCTGGAATTACTATTGGAGTTACACACCGTTCTAAAGTAAATACTAAATTGAATAATGGAGACGCCATATTTGACTTTCCTTCAAGTATTCCTGCAGCAGGCTTACCCACCAAATTCAACGCCGAGTTACCTTTGCCGGCTACCACAAGTTTAGGATTCGGATTTTATCCAGGTGCAAAAACTACTGTTGCATTTGATATCAACTGGGTACATTGGAGCGTTTATAAAGATTTGGCATTTGACTACAACAATAATCTAGTAGTGCCAGACACCAAATCGCCAAGAAATTACAAAGATGGGGCTTCTTTAAAATTAGGAATTAACCAGCAACAGACAGAAAAATTGGCTTTAAGAGCAGGTATTGGTTATGCGTTTACGCCTGTTAAAGACGGCTATGTTACTCCGGAAGCACCAGATGCCAACAGGTTAATACTATCTGCAGGTTTGGGTTATAACGTTTCTAAAAAATTCGTGGTTGATTTATCTTTCCTTTATGAAGCGGTAAAAGAAAGAACTCAAACTAATATGGAGAGTAATTTAGCAGGCACATTTAAAACCCACGTTTATATCCCCGGAATTGGTGTATCATATAAATTTTAAACATCCTTTAGCAAATAAAACATGAAAAAATATAACAATTTAAAACTAGTACTTGCTGGATTAATTTTAATTACGGCAGCTTGTAAAACAGAAATTGATGCACCGGCAGTAAGTAAAGGAAGTGCGGATTTTAGTAAGTATATAGCCGTAGGAAACTCTTTGACATCCGGATATGCAGACGGCGGCTTATACAGGGCAGGGCAAATAAACTCTTATCCTAATATTATTGCGCAACAGATGATAGCTGCTGGCGGTGGCGACTTTAAACAACCTTTATTTACGGAAGCACAAAGTAATGGATCTGGCTATGTAAAACTATCAAGCTTTAATGCAGACGGAACACCCGTGATTACACCTGTTACTGATAAGCTGGCTTATAGAGATGCAAACGGGCATTTAACTAAAGAGCCTGCTCCAGATCAGTTAAATAATTTAGGCATTCCCGGCATGCGATTAGATTTAGCTGTATCACCTTACGCTGTTAGTTTTAGTGCTCAGAATCCTTATTTCGAACGTTTACTACCAGACGCCCAAGTTGGTACAAAAACTTACTTACAATTTATAAGTGGCAGAAGCCATACGTTTTTTACTTGTTGGTTAGGCAATAATGATATTTTGGGATGGGCAACTAATGGCGGAGTTGCTACTGTAGGCGACCCAACAAAAGCTCTTACTTCAAAAGCTAATTTTACACAGGCTTATAATGCTCTTATAGCAACGCTAACTGCCCAAGGGCAAAAAGGTGCTGTTGCAAATATCCCTGACGTAACCGCAATTCCTTACTTTAACACCGTAACTGTTGCTGCTATAAATGCTGGTTTAAAAGCAAATGCCCAAACGGCTAATTACAGTTTAATTATAAATGCGTTAGATCCTGCGACTGGTCTTCATAAAGCAAGAGCAGCAACTAGTGAAGATTTAATTATTTTGACATTTAAAACATCGACAATTGGCGTAAACGGCTATGGACTAAGTCCATTAAATCCGATAGCGGATAATCAAGTTTTGGATAAAGCAGAAGTAGCGATAGCGCAAGATTACGTAACAAGTTATAACGCAACTATTAAGGCGGTTGCTGATGCAAAAGGTTTAGCCTTATTTGATGCTTACACTTTTTTAAATTCATTTAAAGGCAACGGCATTGCTATAGATGGTGTTCAGTTCAACGCGGGATTTGTTAAAGGAAACGCTTTCTCTTTAGATGGTGTTCATCTAACTCAAAAAGGTTATGCGGTAGTTGCTAATGAGTTTATGAAAGCAATCAATGCTAAATACGGCTCTACTTTAAACGCTGTTAATATATCAAATTACCCGTCCGTAATATTCCCTCAAAAATAATTAGATCCAAACAAAAAAGCTCCTCGGAAAATTTTCTGAGGAGCTTTTTTGTTTATTAGTATTTGGGAATTTTACACTTCGTAAGTTGTTGAAGAAGTATCTCCCCCTCTACCTGTCCAATTGGTATGAAAAAACTGACCTCTTGGTTTGTCTACTCTTTCGTAAGTATGAGCGCCAAAATAGTCACGTTGTGCTTGCAATAAGTTTGCAGGTAAACGCTCTGTTCTGTAGCCATCGTAGAAATTTAAACCTGCGCTTAAGCAAGGAACTGGAACGCCATCCATCACTGCTGCAGAAATTACTCTTCTTAAACCAGCTTGGTGAGCTTTTACTTTATCGGCAAAGAAAGGATCTAACAGTAAATTAGCCAAATCTGCATTCTTATCATAAGCTTCTTTAATGTTTCCTAAGAACCTGGAACGGATGATACACCCGCCTCTCCACATTAAAGCAATACCACCATAATTAAGATTCCACTTAAACTCGCCGGCTGCAGCTTTCATTAATTGGTATCCTTGTGCGTAAGAAATCACTTTAGCTGCGTATAACGCGTCTCTCAAATCATCCAACATTGCTTTCTTATCTCCAGAAAAAGCTGGTTTTGGACCTGTCAAAATTTTTGATGCTTCTACACGTTCGTCTTTTAAAGCCGACAAACATCTAGCAAATACAGACTCGGTGATTAAAGTCAAAGGGACACCTAAAACTAGGGCAACAGTGCCAGTCCATTTACCGGTTCCTTTTTGCATTGCGGTATCTAAAATCTTATCCACCAAAGGCTGACCGTCTGTATCTTTAAAGGCAAGAATGTCGCGGGTAATTTCAATCAAGTAGCTATCCAATTCCCCCTCATTCCATTCCTTAAATACTTCATGCATTTCATCAGCAGACATTTTTAAAACATCTTTCATGATTTGATACACTTCGTTAATTAGCTGCATATCTCCATACTCGATACCGTTATGGATCATTTTAACAAAATGACCCGCACCGCCTTCACCAACCCAATCGCAACATGGTGTTCCGCCGTCAACTTTAGCTGCAATTCCCTGGAAAATAGGTTTTACAGCAGGCCAAGCTTTTGGAGAGCCACCTGGCATGATAGATGGACCTAATAAAGCACCTTCTTCGCCACCAGAAACTCCGGCTCCAATAAACAACATCCCTTTACTTTCTACATACTTCACTCTGCGTTCGGTATCTGGAAAATGAGAATTTCCACCATCAATAATGATATCGCCCGGAGATAACAATGGAATTAATAGGTCGATAAAAATATCAACAGGCTTGCCGGCCTTTACCATCAACATTACTTTACGGGGACTTTTTAAAGAAGAAACAAAATCTTCAATGGTGTGCGCACCATAAATATTTTTGCCTTTTGCTCTGCCTTCTATAAAATTTTCAACTTTGTCAACTGTACGGTTAAATGCACTTACATGAAAGCCTTTGCTTTCCATATTAAGGATTAAGTTTTCGCCCATTACGGCGATTCCAATCACGCCAATATCAGATACTTGTTTCATTATTTAAGGAATTGAAATTTATTTAATATTCATCCGTTTGAGGTGAAATTAATCAACTCAAACAGTATTTTACTTAAGGAACCAAATCTAAGGATACATTTTTTAAAAGAGGTAAAAATGCCCAATTAATTTGCTTGGCCGATTGACGAGAGCAAAAAACTACAAAATAAAAAAGCTTAAACCTATACTTATTTGTAAAAGTTTAAGCAACAGACTAGGCTAAAGTGCTTATGGGTTAAACAGCTTTAACCAGTGTTTCAATATTTCCGCGGGTTGCTTTTGAATACGGACAGCCTTTGTGAGCCGCGTCTGCCAGTTTTTGAGTTCTTTCTAAATCCAAACCGGGGATATGGACATGAATTTCTGCGGATAGTTGGTAAGAAGCTTCACTTTCCTGATTAAAACTCACATGAACTTCTGCAGTTGCACCACTTACATCAACGCCATCGCGTTTACCTACTGAACCCAATGCACCTAAATAACAACTTCCCCAAGCACCGGCGAACAACAGTTCTGGGTTTGCAAAACCATCTTCGCCACCCATTGCCTGTGGCGCTTTCAATTGCAAATCAATTACACCGTCGGCCGATTTAATATGGCCGTCTCTTCCTCCTTTTGCAGTAACCACCGCGGTATATAACTTTTTCATTTTATTGATATTTGATTAAATTTATAACCGGCTTCAATATGAAGCCGGTTATTGTTTCATAGGTAAATGAAACTATTCTGCTATTGCTTCTTGATTAACAAAAGATTCGGCAATTTTTGTTAAGGCAACATCTGTATTTTTTTCGTTTTCTAGGGTTTTAGAAAGTAAATCGTAAACTTCGGTATGTCCCATAGTTTTAGCAAAAACTCTTAAGGTACCATAAGTTGCAATTTCATAATGCTCAACTTTTTGAGCAGCCAAAATTAACCCGGCATCTCTTACCATTGTACCTTTATCGGTATCTTCGATTATGGAATCAGCCTCGGCAAGTAAGCCTGCCATTGCATCGCATTTTTTTCCAGTAGCTTTTTCGTCCAAAAGCTCAAACACTTTTTCTAAAGTCTCTACGTGTTTCTCTGTTTCGCTTAGATGTTTATCAAAAGCTTTCGCAAGTTCATTGCTAGTTGCCGCTTTTTTCATTTTAGGCAAGGCTTTAACCAAGTGGCTTTCTGCCCAATAAATATCTTTTAACTCATCGACGAAAAATTGGTGAAACTCTGAATTTTTCATTTCTTCTGATACTGCTGATTTTTTTTGTGTTGTCATGATGTTTTTTTTTAGATGTATGATGCTTAGAGAAAACAAGTAAAATGCCAAAAAGTGGCAACATCGTTAAATGCGAAATGTTTAATCCTTATGAAAAGACTTTAAGTATCAGCCGATATGTAGCGTAGATATTAACTTGAAGTTTTAGATGCCAAAATATATTTGTAGCGTAAATAAGGCAGTCGCTTGTTTTTAAGGCAATCTTAAGATGTGAAAATTTGTTAAATATGGCAATGATGCTTATATTAAGAATAGGTTTATTATTTTCGCAAAATAATTATCGTTTTATGGAAGAATTTGAAGACAGCAGAGCATCTAAAAAAACTAAAACTATTTATGTTTCTACCGTTATAAGCATTTCTTTAGTGTTGCTGATGGTAGGTTTGTTGGGGCTTATTATTGTTCATGGCAGAAAACTGTCTAATTATGTCAAAGAAAACATTGTGTTAAACGTAATTATTAACGAGGGAACTAAAGAAGTTGATATTTTAGCTTTGCAAAAGCAAATTGAAAAAAACAATTACGTAAAATCCACACAATATATAAGTAAAGAAATTGCTGCCCGCAACTTAACTAAAGATTTGGGCGAAGATTTTATAAAATTTTTAGGCTATAATCCCTTACTATCTTCTATTGATGTTTACATGAAAGCAGAGTATGCCAATAATGAAAGCATCGAGATTTTAAGCAAAAGCCTTCGCAAAAACCCAATGATTAACGAGGTACGTTATCAAAAATCGTTAGTTGACATGATTAACCAAAACATAAAAACCATTTCAATTGTAATATTAGGTTTCGGTTTTGTGCTTTTAATTATTGCCGTTGGTTTAATAAACAACACCATCCGTTTAGCAATTTATTCGCAACGGTTCTTAATAAAAAGCATGCAATTGGTTGGTGCAACCAGGGGATTTATACGTAAGCCATTTATTAATTATGGAATTTTACATGGTTTTATTGCTGGATTAATTGCCGTGATTTTGCTATTGCTTACCTTGTACTTTGCACAGCAACAAATCCCGGAACTGGTTATTTTAACTGATTACTATGAATTTGGATTAGTATTTTTAGGTGTAATTGGTGTGGGCATTTTAATATCAGGATTAAGCACCTACTTTGCTGTAACCAAATATTTAAAACTTAAAGTTTACGACTTATACAGATAAAAATCATGGCTCAAAAATCAAATTCAACCGAAAACAATCACGTACAGTTTGTTTTTGAAAAACAAAACTACGTTTTAATGCTTATTAGCATGGCGGTAGTTATTATTGGCTTTGTGCTAATGAGTGGCACTACAGACATTTACAGTTTTACGAAAATTGTATTAGCGCCAATTGTTGTGCTTGGTGGCTTTACACTAGGTTTCTTTTCAATTCTTAGAAAAAGAACTAAAGAATAGATGAACATTTTTCAGGTTATTATTTTGGCCATCATTGAAGGCCTTACAGAGTTTTTACCGGTTTCATCTACCGGTCACATGATTATTGCCTCATCTTTAATGGGCATCCAGACAGACACATTTGTAAAACTTTTTACTGTGGCCATTCAGCTCGGTACAATTTTATCAGTTGTGGTGCTTTATTTCAAAAGATTTTTTAGATCCTTCGATTTCTACTATAAACTGTTGGTTGCTTTTATCCCTGCTGTTATTTTTGGTTTATTATTCAGCAAAAAAATTGATGAACTTTTAGAAAGTCCGATGACAGTTGCCGTTTCTCTTTTAGTAGGTGGCATTATTTTGCTTTTCGTTGATAATTGGTTTAAAGATGCCAATGTTGATGATGCGGATAAAATTAGTTATCCAACCGCTTTAAAAATCGGTATTTTCCAGTGCTTAGCTATGATTCCTGGAGTTTCGCGTTCTGGGGCCTCAATCGTAGGCGGTATGACTCAAAAATTGACACGTAAAGCAGCTGCAGAATTCTCGTTCTTTTTAGCTGTACCAACTATGTTTGCCGCAACGGCTAAAAAGCTTTTTGACTTTTATAAAGATGGCCATACCATTACCTCGCATGAAGTGAACTTGCTTTTGATTGGAAACTTAATTGGCTTTTTAGTTGCCATATTTGCTATTAAAACGTTTATCGATTTCTTAACAAAACACGGTTTCCGCGTTTTTGGAATTTACCGCATTGTTGTAGGTGCCATTATTATTGTAATGATTTTAAGCGGTCATAGCTTAAAAGTTATTTAAGAATGAGCGAGGAAAAGTCAGAGAAAACATTCCCAAAATTTAATTTTACAGAGGGTGAAGTTCTATTGCTGAACAAACCTTATCAATGGACATCTTTTGATGTGGTTGGCAAGTTGCGAAACTCTTTTAAACCCCTAAAGTTAAAAGTTGGTCATGCAGGTACTTTAGATCCTTTAGCCACCGGACTTTTAATCATCTGCACTGGGAAACTCACCAAGCAGATTGATACTTACCAAGCAGAAGAAAAAGAATATACAGGCACTTTTACTTTAGGTGCCACTACTCCGTCTTACGATTTAGAAACCGAAATTGACCAAACTTTTGATATCTCTAATCTTACTGAAGATTTAATTTTGAATAATTGCAAGCATTTTATCGGTGATTTAGAGCAGTATCCGCCGGCACACTCCGCAATAAAAGTTGACGGAGAACGCTTATATTTAAAAGCCCGACGTGGCGAGGAAGTAGAATTAAAATCGCGAAAAGTAAGTATTACCGAATTTGAGGTTACCAGAATAGAACTACCGGAAGTAGATTTTAGAGTAGTTTGCAGCAAGGGAACTTACATACGTTCTTTAGCTAAAGATTTTGGAGAAAAACTAGGAAACGGCGCTCATTTATCTAAATTAAGAAGAACCAGAAGTGGTAATTTTAAGGTGGAAGATGCCTATGAAATTATGGAATTGGTAAATCATGTGAGAGAGATTAAAGTACAAGATAATTTTGAATGAGAGAATGATTGAATTTTGAAGGATTGAAGGAGAGAATGATTGAATATCGGAATAATAGAACAATAATTGTCGGAGAATTATAACACTCTTACAAAGAGAATCAAACTGCGGACAAGCGACATCTAACAGCGGACTCTAAAAAACAATGCAAATCTATCATCATATCAAAGACTTTAAGTGCTTAAAAAATGCGGTGGTTACCATTGGCACTTTTGATGGGGTGCATTTAGGGCATCAGCAGATTATTAAGGAACTTGTTGAAAAATCCAAGCAAAATAGCGGCGAATCTGTTATTTTAACTTTCTTTCCGCATCCGCGGATGATTCTGAATCCAGAAAACCATGAGCTAAAGATGATTAACACCATGGCAGAAAAAGCAAACATACTGCAACATTTAGGCGTTGACCATTTAATTATCACTCCATTTACCCGCGATTTTTCTAACCTAAATCCCGAAGCTTACATTAAAGAAGTTTTGATTGAGCAAATTGGCATGAAACAAATGGTAATTGGTTACGATCATCGTTTTGGAAAAGATAGATGTGGTGGCCTGGCAGAACTAAAACAATTTTCAACAGTTTACCATTATACCGTTACCGAAATTGCAGAAGAGGATGTACGTGATGTGGCTGTATCATCTACAAGGATTAGAGAAGCACTAAACATTGGCGATGTGGATACCGCAAATGACTTAATGGGACATCCGTTTACTTTATCTGGAAAGGTAATTAAAGGCGATCAAATTGGAAGAACATTGGGCTATCCTACCGCCAATTTATTTATAGAAGAAAATTACAAACTCATCCCGTCTGATGGAATTTATGCCGTTAAAGTAGAAATTTTAGAATCGAGAAACAAGAATCAGGAGCTACATAACCCTTACCAGCCTATCAGCTTTACGCAAGCAGAATCAAATCCGGAAATTTATAAAGGAATGGCATATATTGGCCACCGACCAACTATCAATGGAATGAGCCAAAATATAGAGGTAAATATCTTTGATTTTTCTGGAGATATTTACCACCGGAATTTAAAAATGGATTTCTATCATTTTATTCGTCACGATGTGAAGTTTGAAGGTTTGGAAAAGCTCACCAAACAACTCGGGCAAGATAAACTGGCAACTTTAGCCTATTTTAAAACCAGCCAGCTTTGAATTTTATCGCTATCTTAGTTTTAATGAAACTTGACAGCGAAAAAGCCGAATTTCTTACAGAAACCATCCAACGGTGGCAAGATACAGGCATTATCGATTCCGAAAAAGCCGAAGAATTAAAAAAAAGCTTTACCGTAAAATCTTTCGACTGGCAAAAACTGGCCCAATATGCCATCTATATTTCTTTGGCTTGCGGTGTTTTTGCATTAGGTTCTTTGTTGCTGGATAAACAACTTTCTAAAATCCTTACATCACTGTACAATACCCCAAACATCATCATCTGTTTACTCTCTTTTACTGTGGCGGCTTATTTTTTAATCATCGGGAACCGGAGAAGACAAAAGAAGGCTAATCGGGTTTTTAGCAACGAAGCGTTACTTTTTGCAGGAGTTTTACTGATTGCAAACGGTTTAGCATATTTGGGGAAAACCATTGATAAAAGCTCCGAAAATTACACATTGCTTTTTTTAGTTGCTGTTCCGGTGTATGCTTTTCTGGGTTATTATTTTAAATCAAGATTAATCTGGAGTTTTGCACTACTATCTTTAGGCGCTTGGTTTGGCACACAAACCAGTTACTTAAGCAAAAACAATTTTTATTTTTTAGGGATGAATTATCCGCTTAGGTTTGTTTGCTTTGGAGCGATACTTACAGTATTTTCCTTCGCTTTTCCCTACTCTAAAAAACTGAAGGAATTTCAGTTTACCACCTATTTTATCGGATTAGTTTACACTTTTACTGCTCTTTGGTTACTTTCCATATTTGGGAATTTTGGACGGATTGATGATTGGTACAAAGTTAGCCAGCCGAGTTTATTTGGTTGGGCCAGTTTATCTATCTCAATATGTTTATTGACTTTTTATTTAGGCTTTAAGTTTAAAAACGAATTGGCCCGAGAGTTTGGCGCTACGTTTTTGATCATTAATTTGTACACCCTGTTTTTCGCATATTTTTGGGACGCTTGGCACAAAGCCCTATTCTTTTTAGTGCTGGCCTTATCCTTTTGGTTGATTGGCAGAAAAGCAGAAAAAATCTGGAACCTGGAGTTTTTAAAGGATGCCTCAACACAGCCCTCTCCGAAGGAGAGGGAGTTAAATAGCTGATGAATAACTTTCTAAAACAAATACCAATAACTAATTAACCAGTGAACTAAATCCACTGATGACTAATAAACCAATGAACTAACTTTTAATATTTAATCTCTTGGTTTTATCACAACAGAAGTCATCGTTAAAGAACCGCCCACGGCTACATCATTTATAAAACTTATTTCTTCGTTCTTTTGTTTTAAACCTAAGGTATAAAGCAAAGGCAAATAATGCTCTGGCGTTGGGATGGCATATTTTCCTTCGGTTCCAAAATTCTCGAAATTAATTAGCGCCTCATGTTCATCGTTCATGATATGATTTTTTAGCTTTTCGTTCATATCCAAAGCCCAATCATAACCATAACCTGTATTGTTTAACTTATCCCAAGCAACCATTCTTAAGTTGTGCACCATATTTCCGCTACCAATTATTAAAATGCCTTTCTTCCGTAAAATTTGGAGTTCTTTTGCCAATTGATAATGGTATAATGCCGGCTTGGTATAATCCAAACTGATCTGCAAAACCGGTACATCCGCTTGCGGATACAAATGTTTGACTACGCTCCACGTTCCGTGGTCCAAGCCCCAAAGCGTATCCAACTCTACCGGCGAATAATGTTTTAGTGCCTCTTTAATAAAGTTGGCCAATTCCGGATCACCTTTGGCAGGATATTGAACATTAAACAAGGCCTGCGGAAAGCCTCCAAAGTCGTGAATGGTTTTTGGTTGTTTCATTGCTGTAACTGCCGTTCCCCGGGTTTCCCAATGTGCAGAAATCACTACTACAGCTCTAGGTTTTGGAAGTTCTATAGCGAGTTTTCTCCAGTTTCTTACAAACTCGTTATCTTCTATGGCATTCATAGGGCTACCATGTCCCATAAATAAAACAGGCATAGTAACAGACTTTTCCAGAGTCTGTTGCCAATTGTATAAACTTTTTAAGGATTCCATTTTACCTCTTTTTTGATTAATAAGCCGCTGTAAATCTTACTCTTTTATGCTGAGGGTTTTCTGCCTCATCTAAAATAGCAACAGCCAAATCTTCTACCGAAAGTTTTGATTCATTTTTCTCATTGAATACCGGATTATCTTTCCCCAGCCTAAATTTGCCAGTTCTTCCGTTTGTAATGCCCGGATGCATTTCAAATGCAGGGCTAAAGAAAGTCCAGTCTAATCCTTTATCCTGTTGAAGGAAAGTAAGATAATCTCTTGCGGCCAAGGCTCCCGCCTTAAATTCTTCCGGAAAATTTGGTGTATCTACAGCTTGTAAACCGGGTGCAACATATAAACTGCCTCCTCCGCCAATTACAATTAAGCGTTTGCCCGCTTTTTTTACAGCTTCCTGTATCGCCTTAGCACCGCTTAAAAAATCGTTGTAGATGTTCGGATTGCTCCATCCAGGATTGTACGAGCTAATTACCAAATCTTGATCTTTTAATAATTCCGCAGTTTCATCTACATTAAAAATATCAGCACTTACTTTGTGCAATCTGTTATCGCTGATGGCCAATTTCCCAACATTTCTTGCTAAAGCGGTAACTTCATGCCCGCGGTTTAATGCTTCGGTAGTTAAGTTTCTTCCAACAAAGCCTGTGGCTCCAATAATTGCTATTTTCATGACGTTATATTTAAATGTAATTAATTTTGTTACAGTTGTGTTAAAAAAAATTTAATCAAATTTAAGACAGAAATCGGCCAAAGTACTTTTAGCGAGTTTAGCCAACATAGCTTCTTCTACCTCTTCATACAATTCGTTAAGATTTGCATTTATTGCTTTCCCAATAGGGCAATTAGGATTGGGTCTATTTTTAGCTAATGACAAAACTGGATTTTGATATACCATTTTAAAAAGATCGGCCAAACTGATTTCATCGGCTTTCTTTGACAGAAAACAACCACCGTTCTTTCCTTCTTTACTATCTACATATCCCGCTTTTCTGAGTTGGATAATTTCTTTGCGTACCAAAACCGGGTTGATATTGATACTACCGGCAATATAATCTGACGAAAGCAATTCGCCTTTACTTTTACAAAGTAGCGTTAATATATGAAGCGATATGGCGAATCTTCCGTTGTTCATTCTGTAATTTTTATTATTACAGTTCAAATATAATGCTTTTATTCTTTGTACAAAATTATCCTATGAATGATTAAATGGATTTACCTCGAGATGACACTTTTAGCGATTTTTTGGTGAATTTTGGAGTTTGGAGACTCTTGTCTATTACAGAATCCGGAGAAATGCTTCGCCTAATTCTCGAGACAAGCCTAGAGTTTGATTAAATACGATTAATGCTTACATTTGTACATATATCTGTACAAAATATGTTAACTACCACCATCTCCGACTTTCGTAAAGACATCAAAAACTACTTCGATAAAGTCTCAAATAACTTCGAAACGCTAATTATCAACCGCGGGAAAGATAGTGGCGTGGTAATTATGTCACTTGATGAATACAATTCTTTACAAGCCACACAACACGAGCTAAGTTCTAAAGCAAATGAAAAAAGACTCGACTCGGCTATTGAGAAACTTAATAAATCAACATCATTTGAAAAGGATCTAATTGAAATATGAGGTTTGTTTTTGTTGATGAATCTTGGGAGGATTACCTTTATTGGCAAAAAACAGATAAGAAGCTTTTGCAACGAATAAACATTCTACTCAAAGATATTTCAAGAACTCCATTTACCGGAATCGGAAAACCTGAACCGCTGAAATTTAAATATAAAGGCTTTTGGTCTCGCAGAATCAATGATGAACATCGATTAATCTATAAAGTAACGGATAATGAAATTTTAATTGCTAAATGTAGGTTTCATTATGATTAGGTTTTATTTATTTGACACTCTATTCGTGTATCATTTTATATAAGACTTTCGTAAATACTTTTAAAGCAACTCTAAATTAATTATTATGGATTTATAGGACATAGTCGGTATGTTTGACTTGTATTCATTCATAAAATTGAATTTTTTATTAATGGTCTTTATGAAAACATTATTATCAAACTTAATCATCTTAACAATTTCATTAATTCTATTATCTGGATGTAAGAAAGACTCTTTCACAATGGAGGAAGGAATATATATCGGAAACTTTACAGTTAGATACAATTCGGGAATTAAAACGGGACCTGTAACCTTAGAATTAAAAAACGGAGAATATAACTGTTCCGGAAACTCAAATAGAATCCCTGCTGGAGGTTCGGGAACTTACTCAGTTGAAAACTGTAAAGTTACTTTTAACGAACAACATGTGTGGACTGCTGATTTTGATTGGGGATTAATCTTAGGCGGAGTTTATAATTACTCGTTTGATGGCGAGAATTTAAAAATATCATCGATCAGCAATAATGAAGCTAGTTATGAGTACGTTTTGAAGAAGAAATAATTTATTACATCACTCGAATATGACACTAGCTGTGTGAACTCCGCGTCCTCCGCTCAGACTGACAAGTCGACACTTTCCCATCCCTGTGAAAACTCTGTGCCCTTTGTGGTAAAAAATGCTAACTCAATACATACTCCAATTCCATTTCATCCAAACTGCACAACAGCTCCTTCGAAATATTAATCTGTCTGCCTTTACTCAGTAAATCAATTTGTAGTTTTTCTCGCCTATCTACCACCACAAAATTAAGTTTTTTAGAACCTACATGACTGTTGAATATTTCGTCCAAATCACTTATTAAATCAGCATTGATGTGATCTAACTCTAAGCGAATATCAATCTTGTTAGATTGTTTTTCTAAAACATCACGCAAATCAGAGAAATCGGTAAAGGTAGTTTTAGCTCGTTTGGTACCATCCGGATTAGAGAAATAGCCTACGTTTCCTTTGATATACAAATAGTTATTAGGCACTAAATGATGCTTGAACTTTAAATAATCATCCCTAAAAATGGCAAACTCAAAGGCATCATCATAACCTTCTAACTTAAAAAACGCGTAACCTCGCCCATCTTTGGTTACCATGTGGCGCACCGAGGTTACAATTCCACCCACTTTAAACTGAAAATCAACGCCTTTATCAATCTCATTAAAAATGGTGAGGTTGCCGTTAGAACAATATTTGTTGAGCACTAATTTATACTCATCCAGCGGATGACCCGAAATATAAATTCCAACTACTTCTTTCTCTTTGGCCAATTTCTGTATCAAACCCCACTCTTCGCAATCTGGTAAAGAGGGTTCGGGCATTTCAACCGCTGTTCCGCCACCAAACAAACTGGCTTGTGAGGAGTTTTCGTTTTCTTTATGTTTTGCACCGTATTTAATCGCCTGCTCTAAAACAATCAATCCGCCATCTTCATAAAAATATTGTGCCCGGTGCGTTCCCTCAAAACAATCAAAACCGCCGGCCAACACCAAATTTTCGATGGCTTTTTTATTGGCTGCCCGCAAATCCACCCTTTTGGTAAAATCAAAAATAGATTTATACCGGCTTTCTTTCCGGTTTTCAACAATGGTTTCTACCGCTCCAGCGCCAACGCCTTTAACGGCTCCCATTCCAAAACGGATGGCGTTATTTTGATTTACCGTAAATTTATGGAAGGATTCATTTACATCCGGACCCAAAACCTCTAAGCCCATGCGTTTGCATTCTTCCATAAAGAAAGTGACCTGTTTAATGTCGCTCATGTTGTTCGAAAGCACTGCCGCCATATATTCTGCCGGGTAATGTGCTTTTAAATAAGCGGTTTGATAGGCAATCCAGGCGTAACAAGTGGAGTGGGACTTGTTAAAAGCATAACTCGCGAAAGCTTCCCAGTCTTTCCAAACTTTTTCCAACACTTTTGGGTCGTGACCTTTTTCTGCTGCCTGCGCAACAAATTTAGGTTTCATTTTATCCAGAACGTCCTTCTGCTTTTTACCCATCGCCTTACGCAAAACGTCGGCTTCGCCTTTGGTAAAACCTGCCAAACTTTGCGATAAAAGCATCACCTGCTCTTGGTAAACCGTAATTCCGTAAGTTTCTTTTAGGTATTCCTCACTGGCTGCAATGTCATATTTAATTTCTTCTTCCCCGTTTTTCCTGCGGATAAAACTCGGGATATATTCTATCGGACCGGGACGGTACAGTGCGTTCATAGCAATTAAATCTCCGAAAACGGTAGGCTTTAATTCCTTCATGTACTTTTGCATCCCGGGAGATTCGTACTGAAAAATCCCAACGGTTTCGCCTCGCTGGAAAAGCTCGTACGTCATCTCATCATCAATCGGGAAATGATCCGGATCTAAGTCGATGCCGGTTTTCAGCTTCACCAACTTCACCGTATCCTTAATCAGCGTCAGCGTTTTTAAACCCAAAAAGTCCATTTTTAACAAGCCGGCACTTTCTACCACCGAGTTGTCAAATTGGGTAACGTATAAGTCAGAATCTTTTGCCGTAGCTACAGGAACAAAATTGGTAATGTCACTTGGTGTGATGATGACTCCACAGGCATGGATCCCTGTATTGCGAACTGAACCTTCCAAAACCTGAGCCTGACGCAAGGTTTCTGCACTTAAATCTTTTCCGTCTGCGATGCCTTTTAATAAATTTACGGCTTCAAACTCTTCAGAACGTAAGGCACTTTTAAGGGCAGCTTCATCCAGATTGAAGATCTTCGCTAGCTTCATATTTGGAATCAGCTTAGCAATTTTATCTGCCTCGAAAAGCGGTAGATCTAAAACCCGGGCGGTATCACGGATGGAAGATTTAGCCGCCATGGTTCCATAAGTAATAATCTGTGCAACTTGGCTAGCTCCGTACTTATTGATGACATAATCCATTACTCGGCCTCTGCCTTCATCATCAAAATCAATATCAATATCGGGCATGGAAACCCTATCTGGGTTTAGAAAACGCTCAAAAAGGAGATCGTACTTGATGGGGTCGATATTGGTGATCCACAAACAGTATGCAACCACAGAACCCGCTGCAGAACCACGACCGGGTCCCACGGAAACGTCCAACCGGCGGGCTTCGGCAATAAAATCCTGAACAATCAAAAAGTATCCGGGGTAACCGGTGTTTTCAATAACTTTGAGCTCAAAATCTAAACGTTCTTTAATTTCGGGCGTAATTTCGCCATAGCGTTTTTTTGCACCTTCATAAGTTAAATGCGCTAGATATTTGTTTTCTCCGCGTTTCCCGCCATCGGCTTCATCTTCTGCAACTAAAAATTCTTCCGGAATATCAAATTTTGGCAATAAAACTTCGCGGTAAAGCGAGTAGGATTCAATTTTATCTACAACTTCTTGAACGTTGCTAATCGCCTCGGGCAAATCAGCGAAAAGCTTTTTCATCTCTTCGCCAGATTTAAAATAATATTGGTCATTAGGCATCCCATACCTAAAACCGCGTCCACGGCCTTTTGGCGTTGCCAATTTTTCACCGTCTTTTACGCAAAGTAAAATATCATGGGCATGTGCATCTTCTTTGTTAAGGTAATAAGTGTTGTTGGTTGCTAATATTTTAACGTTATGTTTTTGAGCCAGCGAGATTAAAGTTTGGTTTACCCGATTTTCATCTTCTTGATCATGGCGCATGATTTCCATGTAAAAATCTTCGCCAAAAGTTTCTTTCCACCAAATTAAAGCTTCTTCTGCCTGGTTTTCACCGAGGTTTAAAACCTTGTTTGGGATTTCTCCGTACAGGTTTCCTGAAAGTACTAAAAGGTCTTCTTTGTATTGCTCAATGAGTTTTCTATCGATACGCGGAACGTAGTAAAAGCCTTTTGTATAAGCAATGGACGACATTTTTGCAAGGTTGTGGTAACCTTTTTTCGTCTTCGCGATGAGCACAACTTGGTAGCCATTGTCTTTTCTTTTTTTATCCTCGTGGTCGTCACACACAAAAAACTCGCAGCCTACAATGGGTTTAACGATGGTTTCTGTGGTGGGTTCTCCCTTTGCAATTGCTTCTTCATTTTTTGCTTTTGCAGCCTTGTTGTGGTTCATTGCCGCACTTACAAAATGGAAAGCACCCATCATATTGGCATGATCGGTAATGGCTACCGCCGGCATTTTATTTTTAGCTGCCGCTTTTACCAAATTAGCTACGGAAATGGTGGATTGCAGAATAGAAAACTGTGTATGGTTGTGTAAATGAACAAATTCAACATCGGCTAAATCTGCTAAGTTTTCGGCAGCTGTTTGTTTGCTGATACCATCGCTTTTTGGTTCGTTTGCAGCTTTTAGCTTGGCGGATGCTTCCTTTAAATTAACATGTTTTAAACCTATGGATTGGATAGGTTCTGGATTTGCCGTTCTAAAATCGTTAAAATAATTTTCCGCACAACCTAATTGTTGTGGCGTGAAAATTTCTCTTTTTAACAGTTCAAAAAAGCAACGTGTGGTGGCTTCCACATCGGCAGTAGCGTTGTGTGCTTCGGCAAAAGGCTGGTTAAATAAATATTGGTGTAATTCTGTTAAAGTTGGGAGCTTGAACTTTCCGCCACGTCCGCCGGGCAATTGTAAAAGGCTAGCGGTAATTTCGGTACAGGTATCTAAAACCGGTAAATCAAGCATGTTTGATTCCACGCCTAAACGGTGGAATTCTGCACCCATGATATTCCTATCAAAACCTAAATTTTGACCAACAATAAATTTGGTTTGGCTTAAAGCCTGATTAAACTTTTCTAAAACTTCGGCTAAAGAAATTCCTTGCACTGTGGCTAACTCGGTGGAAATTCCGTGTACTTTTTCTGCATCGTAGGGGATGTTAAAACCATCGGGCTTAACCAAATAATCTTCATGAGATATTAAGCGTCCGAGTTCATCATGTAACTGCCATGCAATTTGGATACATCGCGGCCAATTATCGGTGTCGGTAATTGGAGCGTCCCAACGTTTTGGTAATCCGGTGGTTTCAGTATCAAAAATTAAATACATAGTAACGGTAAGTTGTTGTTTATTAGAAAATTAAAATCACGGAAAGGAAATCCGGTGTAAACCCAAATTTACCAAAAAAAAGGAAGGATTTGTAGGTGTTGAAAAGTTGTTTTCGATATATGTGTTTTCGATAAACATTCAACCCACAGACTGGAGTTAACCTTTTAATTCGCCCTTGGCGGTTGCGGTACAGATAAAGAAAGTAAACCCACTTCCTTTGTAGCAACCGGCGCAGGCGAGAGTTTTTTGTTTACTTTTTTGCGGAAAAAAAGTAAATGCCATTGCCCGGCATGAGGGCAGGAAAGCCTGTGTGCAAATGCCAAATTATGCGATTAGTTTCAACATAAAAACGTGTATTTATAAATTATTTCACTCTCCACTGTTACCTTTCAAAACCAGCCTATCTCTATATCATTATAAACATTAATTTAAAAACATTATGGAAACCTTAACTTTAAATCAGAAAATCAAACCTACCTTCAATTTATTACACCTAGTTTTTGTAATAGTGCCTATTGTTGCGGGTCTGGACAAGTTTACCAATTTGTTGACCCAGTGGGATCAATATATTAACCCAACATTATTGGAGATATTGCCTTTTTCGGGTCATACTTTTATGATGATAGTTGGCGTAATAGAAATTGTTGCCGGCTTAATTGTACTAAAAAAACCAGAAATTGGTGGTTATATTGTAGCCGCATGGTTAGCTTCCATAGCGTTGACACTAATTTTTAGTTTGAATTTTTTAGATGTTGCAGTTCGGGATTTAGTGATGGCGATTGGCGCATTTTCAATGGCTAGGCTAGCAAAAGCACTTAATTAAATATTTGTATGCATGGAATTACCTCAAAAATATACTGATATAGAACTTGTTCAAAAAGTGCTCGCTGGCGACCGATCTTTATTTGAAGTGGTGATTAGGCGTAACAATCCTTTTTTATACCGACTAGGACGGTCCTACAATTATAATCATGAGGATACCCAGGATTTAATGCAGGATACATTTGTAAATGCGTACACCAATCTTGCAACGTTCCAAAATCGGTCGAGTTTTAAAACTTGGATGCTAAAAATCATGCTCAATAACTGTTATAAAAAGCAGAAGAAATGGAGTTTTGGCCACGTTAAAGCAGGAGAAATCGACGAAAAATCTACGCCCATGTTTTCAAATCAGAAAAATACAGATACAGAAAAAAGGATCTTAAATAAAGAATTGAGTTCTGTAATAGAAAGTGCTTTGGCACAAATTCCATTAGACTATCGTGTAGTTTTTACCTTACGCGAAAGCAACGGCTTAAAAGGAGCAGAAGTTGCCGATATTTTAGCAATTAGCGAAGATAATGTGAAAACCAGATTGAGCAGGGCAAAAACAATGCTGAGGAAAGAAATTGAGAAGTTTTACTCCAAAGAGGATATTTACCAGTTTAACCTGATTTACTGCGACGGAATGGTAAACAGAGTGATGGATAAAATTAAAGAAAACAACCTATGAATATATATGCCGAAGAGGTGGAAATTTCAGATAATGACCATATTTCTACTGGTTTAAATACGCCGATGCTTGAGAAAGCATTTTTGATGAACGATGCCGAGAAAATTATAAGAATAGAAGAATATTTTCGGAAAATTATGACAGTTTTAGGTCTGGATTTATCTGATGACAGCCTTAAAAACACACCCAAAAGAGTTGCGAAGATGTATGTAGAAGAAATCTTTAGCGGATTAAATCCTGCAAATAAACCCGCTGTTTCGATGTTTAAAAACAGTTACAGCTATAACGAAATGCTGATGGAGAAAAATATCACGTTATATTCTTATTGTGAGCATCATTTTGTGCCGATTATCGGAAAAGTCCACGTTGCTTATATTTCAAACGGCGATGTAATCGGACTTTCAAAAATAAACCGTTTGGTGCAATTTTATGCAAAAAGGCCACAGGTGCAAGAACGCCTAACAAAACAGATTGCAAATGGGTTAAAAGATGCGATAGGAACTAAAGATGTTGCCGTAATGATTGATGCCGAACACCTCTGCGTAGCATCTCGGGGAATTAAAGATACGAATAGCAATACCATTACGGTAAGTTATTCTGGTAAGTTTGAAAATAGAAAAACCAAAGCCGAATTTCTTTCATTAATTAATTGCACAAAATAAAAATCAGCCATGTCACATATTGTAAAAATCACATCCATTAAAAAAATCACTCACGATGTTTTAGAGATTAAAACTGAAAAGCCGGGTGGTTATAGTTTTGTTCCAGGCCAAGCCACTGAAGTTGCAATCAACCAACCAAATTGGGTCAGTGAGAAAAGACCATTTACTTTCACCTGTTTGCCTACAGATGATTTTCTGGAGTTTGTAATTAAAAGTTATGCAGATCATAATGGAGTAACTCGGCAATTAGCAACGCTTAAAGTAGGTGATGAATTGGTTTTAGGCGATTCATGGGGAGATATCCACTATAAAAACGAAGGTGTTTTTATTGCGGGAGGAGCAGGAATCACTCCGTTTATTTCAATTTTCAGGGATTTGGCGAGCAAAAATCAGATAGGGAGAAACCAACTGATTTTTGCCAATAAAACAAGCGCAGATATTATTTTGAAGGATGAGCTAACAGCGCTATTGGGTAGTAGTTTTATCAATATTTTATCGGGCGAAGAAACCAAGGAGTTTAAGCATGGATACATTACCGAGGACTTCCTTAAACAGTGCAAACTAGATTTTAACAAATACTTTTATTTATGCGCTCCAGATCCTATGATGGATACCGTAGAAAAACAAATTCTTGATTTAGGTGTTAAACCTCAGTTTATCGTGAAAGAGAGTTAGAAGAATTTCAGCAGTCGAATGCGCAATGCTAACTTGTCAACAGCTACTCAGTGTTTAATTCTGGTAGTAGGTCAAGATTAACAAAGGAAATATCTTAATAACAAAAAGAGACTTGCAAACAACCAAGTCTCTTTTTATCTTTTATAAGCACAGATAGTCTAAAACCTACGCTACGCTTTTATAATCATAAACACTTAGTGTTTTTTTCAAAAGCTTACGAGCCACGTGAATTCTTGTTTTAACCGTACCAATTGGAATATCCAAATCATCTGCAATCTCGTGGTATTTATAACCTTCAAAATACATGGTAAAAGGGATATAATATTCTTGAGGCAAGGATTTTAACGCTTGCTGTATATCATCCATCACAAATTTATCTTCGGCTTTATTATTTGACGAACTAAATGAAAGCTGTTGCGATGAAAGCTCATCTGTTTGCGTAATGATAGAAGTTGTTTTAACAAATCTGCGGTAGCCATTGATGAAAGTGTTTTTCATGATGGTGTACAACCAACCGTTAATGTTTGTCCCTTCTTTAAAATTATTGTAATAAGTAATAGCTTTTAATAAGGTGTCTTGAACCAAATCATTGGCATCATCTGTATCACGAGTGAATCGCAATGCATAATTTTTTAATGAAGATGATTGACGAGTTACGAGGGTACTAAATTCTATCTGTGTCATTTTGTTTAAATAATTTGATTGAACCTTAAACAAAAGTAGATAATTAATATTGAATCATCAAAATTTTGTTTAATCTTTTTTAAAAAAACTTAAACAAAAATAAAGCCAATAAAAAAGTCCCGAAAGAGATGGGTTTAGCTAAACTGAAAAAGCCACTCTTAAAAAATTAAGAATGGCCTTCCTCTGCGGGGGTAAAACTAAAGCTTAGAAAATATTAACTTCCCGCTCCAGTTTTACCCCAAATTTTTTATAAACAGATTCAATAATGGCGTCTGATAAATCAAACACTTCTTTACCGGTGGCATTGCCATGGTTAACCAAAACCAGCGCTTGATTTTTCCAGGTACCCGTTTCTCCAACTACTTTACCTTTCCAGTCGCATTGTTCAATAAGCCAACCCGCCGCCAGTTTAATACCGTTCCCCACAATGTAATGAACAATCTCAGGAAATTTAGAATGGATGGGCGCAAAAGCCTCTTGCGAGATGACCGGGTTTTTAAAAAATGACCCCGCGTTACCGATAGTGGAAGGATCTGGAAGTTTTGAAACCCTAATTTCTGAAACTACTTTGCTAATATCCTTAATAGTGGGATTGTGGATTTCCTTTTTCAAAAGTTCATCGGCAATAGCGCCATAACTGAAATTAACTTTGCCCTGTGTGGAAAGTTTAAACTTAACCTTGCAAACTATATACTGGCCTTTTTTTTCCTGCTTAAATATACTTTCGCGATAGCCAAACTGGCACTCCTGATTGTTAAAATGCACAAAATTCCCAGTTGCAATTTCAAAAGCTTCACAACTATCAAAAACATCTTTTACCTCAACGCCATAAGCACCAATATTTTGAATAGGCGAAGCACCTACCGAACCGGGAATTAAACTTAAATTCTCGATCCCTGCAAAATCCCAGTTTACACAATAATTTACCAAATTATTCCATATTTCACCTGCTCCTGCTTCTACAATCACCTCTTCGTGGTTAATGCGGTGTTCAATTCCCCGGATATTAATTTTAACCACCAATCCATCAAAATTTTTGGTAAAAAGCATATTGCTTCCACCCCCCAAAATAAGTCTGTTGATATTGTGCCATTGGATATCAGCAAAAAGTTCCTGCAGTTCTTCTTTATGATTAATCTCCACAAAATATCGGGCGAAAGCCTCAATACCAAAAGTATTGAAGTTTTTTAAAGAGACGTTTTCGTGTATTTGTAGCATGGGCGGTTATTAATGATAGAATGAGTGAATTACTTTAATAATGATAGAATGAGTGAATTTTGAATAATTGAAGCCTGCAAATAACGATAGCAAATCAATCTCACATCCCAATACGCATATCTCAATACTACTTTCTGATAAAAACAAATTTACCATCCGGTTCCAGTTTCATAATGGTTGAAACCTGTTTTCTTTCTGAAATCATCTGCTCCAAATCCACAACGTAATCTACACCATCTATAATTTCTTGACTAATCTCAGAAAAATTACCAGGAGTTGCTTCAGTACTCCTGTTTGCCGATGTAGAAACAATGGGTTTACGTAAACGCTGAATTAATTGTTGGCAAAAGTCGTGTTTTGGAACTCTTATCCCGATACTTCCATCTGCGTTTATTAGGTTATTGGCTAAATTTTTTGCGCCAGAATAAATAATGGTCAAAGGCTTTTCGGTGTATTCAATTAAATCATAAGCTACATCTGGAACCTCCGAAACGTAACTTTGCAATTTGTTATCGGTATCTAACAAAATCGTCATGCTTTTGCTGTCTTCTCTCCTTTTTAGTGCATAAACTTTTGCTACAGCTTCAGCGTTGGTGGCATCGCAACCTATTCCCCATACGGTATCTGTTGGATAAAGTATTAATCCGCCCTGTTTTAAAACTTCTAAAGCTTTGTTGATTTCGTCTTTTAGCATGATTGCAAAGATGGTATATATTATTTTTTGATGGTACTTTCAGTTATAAA
Organism: uncultured Pedobacter sp.; assembly: GCF_946480185.1. The sequence goes on from NZ_CAMLIG010000002.1 coordinate 132,755, forward strand.
ACCAGCTATTTCATTTAAACCTATGATAGATTTTTGATTTATAAAATTTTTGTAGCAACCAACGTAATCTCCGAATTTGATTTTTGTTTTTACTAGATATTGTTGAACTCATCATACCATTATGAGAACCTTGTTCAACAATAGGAGGATGGGCCCAATACATTTTCACAACTTTATTATTAATTAGTGTGTTGTGCCACCAGTCTATCACCTGACAGCATTTATTACTCTTTAAATCATTTAAAATGTCTTCTGCTGCCTTAAAGTCGATAATATAAGCGCCAGCACACCTTCCGTGGTCTGCAGCATATAAGAGTTTGTCTTTTTCAATGCTTTTATAGGAAGGAAATTCTAAAATAGTGTTTTCTAGAGAAATTATAAATCCTTCTTTCAACATAGTTGCTTCCCGTACAATTTTTTGAACCTCTACCTTAAAATCGCCAATAAAGAATGGATCATTTTCGAAAACAATAGCATATCTATTTTTATTTTTCACTATTCTTTCATAACAGAAAATATGGTTAAGTGTACATGATAACACACCTGGACTTAACTTAGATTGTATATCTGAACAGAAATATTTGGCTAATAATTCCTCCGAAAATAATGTTGGATCACCATCCGTCACAAATTCAATATCTAATTGAAAATCATCAAATATTTTGTTGAGTCTTTCCTCATGAATTTCATAGCCTTTTTTCGCATGAACTATATAAATCCCATCAATTTTATCTAAAACCTGCATATAACTTCCAATACATTTTTCATAAGTAAATTTTCAATTACTTATTCTTACAATTTTAACTACCATCGTTCATTAACTAACAGTCTTATAATTTTTGTACTCCCCAATTCTCCAACCTGTAAGCATTTCAATATGGTGTAGAACTCGTCTTCTTAAACTCATTTTTTTCTTCAATTTCTCTTGGTCAAGTGTCATGTTCCAATTGACTTTGGCAATTCTGTTTTCCATTACTTTGGGATGAGTACCTGAAAAACGCATCAAATAATCTGCATTATCGTAATCAAATTCATAATCTTCGCCCAAGTTTTGGTTTATCCATTGTTCATCATGGTAAAACGTGTTAAAATTGAGAACCTTATTTTTTAGCGCTTTTGGCGGTTTTACCCAGCCATAGTGATAAATAAATGCATCAATCAATTTTACATTAATTTTTCTACCGTCAATTCTAAAGCCTTGTGCGTCTCTGTACGATTTAACGTTTAAATTTCTTTTTACAACCCTAATTTCTCTTCTATACCACCTTCTCGACTGTCCGTAATAGTCATAAGAACCGTACAGGTGCAGATATTTAAATAGTAAACCTTCAATTTTCGCATCGTTTAAGGCCAACTCCATTTCTTTTTTAATCAAAGGAAGGTATTTTTCATGGACACATTCATCGCCTTGAATATAAAAAGCCCAATCAACATCTTTTGAAATGGCGCTAAATGCCTTATCAGTTTCGTCGGCGAAAACACTTCCCCCTTCCCTATTATTGTCGTCCCAAACGGTATCAATTATTTTTATTTTTGGAGAACCAATATTTTCAACTAGCAATCTAGTATCATCCTCCGATTTGCCCACAGCCACTACAAATTCATCACAAATAGGAAGTATAGATGTTATGGCTTCAACAATTGCATAATCGTTTTTAACCGCATTTCTTATAAAAGTAAAGCCCGCTATTTTCATAGGTTAATGTGTATTTTTTTGTTCCCCATCACCAAAAATAAAAAAATAAAGGCATTGGCCGTGATTTGTTTCTCTAATGTATTCTCTATCAACATGTGGAATAAAAAAGGGATGAGCAACCAAAAAAGAAGAGGATTTACCCAAACTTGCTTTATAACGAGGAACAACACAAACAGAATAAAAAGTACTCCAAGCGGTATCCCGAAGCATAAAATATAAAACACAAATTGGTTATGGATGAAAACCCTGTTTTCTGGAATCAATAAATAACTGTTTATTGCATACTGTTTTTCCATTTCCACTTGTGCATTTGCAGGAGCAACACCCACTAATGGATGTCTTTTTATAATTTCTGAAGCACATTTTATAGCATACCACCTTTGCGCAACAGATTGAAAGTTGGGATTTGTATGTTCAATTATAGATTTTATATCATTAAGGGAATTTTGATAGCGATTTTTAACTGATGGAATAAACAGAACGCTATACAAACAAATTGCTAATAACAGAGTAGAGCCTAAGAGTAATTTTAAATTTTTTGTCCGTAATACCTCTTGAAAACTGTACGCAATTATCATTAAATAAATAGCAACAAGTGAGAACCGATAAGCTATAATATGCAAACCTAAAAACAAAATGGCTGTTAATACACCTTTAAAAATTCTTCTTTTTGAGCCAACTTCTTTTCGGAACAAATAAATTCCCATTACGAAAGCTATCGCACTTAAAATGCCCAATTCTTGGTGCTGAGGTCCAATTATTGGATATATATTTTTACTGTTGGAAACATCCAGCAAAAACTGGTTGTAGTGCAAAAGAGCATTTACCGCATCTAGAAAAACGCAAGCGAAAGCAAGCAAAAAAAAGAGTGTAAATACCTTACGGACAGTTTGCTCAGTTATAGTGGGATAGAAAACAAAAGCGAATGGGAGTACAATATAAGTCGCATTTTTAAACAATAAATGCGCCCAAGTATCAACACTTTGTGGAGCAATAAAGATACTGAAAACATAAGCGCTGTATAAGCTGAAAAACAGATAATGTACAGGCTTAAAAGATAATTTAAAAGATTTTTTAAGATGGTATATGATTGAAAAAAGAAGCAAAAGGACACTACTAATCCCTAAAAGCGCTCTCGAGAAAAACAATGCAATTACAAAAAGGTAGCAACACCAAAGAAAAGCATCATCTTCAAATAATCCCAACTTTTTACATAAACGATCAATTGAAGACATAGCAGTTCTATCAAAACATCGGTTACAGGCGTTTACTCACTATTGAAGACGGAAGTGTACCTTTCACATCGTAAACAAAAGTTGCCGAATGGGTCAGTTTTGTAAATTCTAAATCGACAAACTCATGATGCGCTACCGCGTGTACAATGGCGTCAAACTTTTGGTCTTGCAAATCTTCAAGTGTATTTAAATGAATGCCGTATTCTTTTTCTACTTGCTTTTCGTCAGCCCAGGGGTCCAAAACCTTTACATCTAAACCAAAATCGGTTAATTTGGTATAAATATCAACTACTTTTGTGTTTCTAACATCGGTACAGTTTTCTTTAAAAGTAATGCCCAATATCAACACTTTGCTGCCTTTTACTTTTACATCGCTATTGATTACTCCTTTTAAAATTTCATCAGCAATAAAAGAACTCATCGCATCATTTATTCTTCTTCCGGCAAGCAACATTGATGGGCGGTAACCCACAGATTCAGCTTTTTGTGCCAAATAATAAGGATCTACACCTATACAATGTCCACCAACTAAACCTGGTTTAAACTTTAAAAAGTTCCATTTAGTGGCAGCAGCGTCTAAAACCTGTTGGGTATCTATGTTTAAGAGGTTAAAAATTAAAGCTAACTCATTAACAAAGGCAATGTTTACATCTCTCTGCGAGTTTTCAATCACTTTAGCCGCTTCGGCAACTTTAATGCTTTGTGTTAAGTATGTACCTGCTGTAATAATGCTTGCATACAATTGGTTGACTACCTGCGCAATTTCTGGCGTTGAACCGGATGTTAGCTTTAAGATAGTAGTTAGTGTATTTATTTTATCTCCCGGATTTATCCGTTCTGGAGAGTAACCACAGAAAAAATCTTGATTATAAACCAACTGACTAGTTTTTTCTAAAATTGGCACACAATCTTCCTCTGTACAACCCGGGTAAACTGTGGATTCGTAAATTACGATATCGCCGTTTTTCAGTGCTTTCCCAACAGTTTTGCTGGCTAACTGCAACAGCCTGATATCAGGATTGTTAAATTTATCAACCGGCGTAGGTACCGCAACAATAAAAACATTACAGGTTTTCAGCAAGGTTTCATCACTACTAAAAACCAAGTTTTCATGTTCTTTCAATTCTTCGGCAGACGATTCAAGTGTTAAATCTATACCAGCTTTAAGGCTGTTCACCCGCTCGGGGTTGACATCAAATCCTAAAACCGAATATTTTTTTGCAAATTCCAGCGAAAGTGGTAAACCAACATAGCCTAAACCTATAACCGCAATTTTTTTGTCAGATAAATCCATTTTGTATTTAAATCATATTTTAGGTTTGAGCTTTCCCGATTTTCAACATCAAGTTTGCATCAAATCTTCCAAGCTATTACGCTTGTGTATGTGTCCATTATTTCTTTCGCAATCACCTCTTCTCTAAAATTCATCGCATAAATTTCACCCGCACTAATCATCTCTTTACGCAAATTCTCATCGGCAAATAGCTTCAATATTTGTTGTGATAGTTCTTCGGCGTTATTGGCATCTATATACAAACTGTTTGCCCCGCCGGCTTCTTCCAAACAAGATCCTTTTGCCGCAACCACTGGAATTCCAGAATTTAGAGCTTCTAAAATCGGGATTCCAAACCCCTCAAATTCAGATGGATAAACAAACACTTTTGCCAATTGGTAAATTGCAGGCAACTCCGAAAAAGGAATTCCATTTAAAATTTGGACTCTGTTTTCCAGTTTATTGTCTCTAATAAATTGATCAATTATTTTTTGATAAGCAGTGGCTTTACCCACCAAAACCAAACTTATACTTTCGGGTAAATTCATTAAAGCTTTCAAAATCAACAATTGATTTTTGCGACTTTCTATTGTACCCACACAAAGTAAATAATCGTGGGCTAAATTATACTTATTTTTTACGTTACTTAAATTGGCTTCACTTTGTCGATTGTAAAAAATCGGGTCGCAACCCTGATAAATCACCTTGATTTTGCTTTCTGAAGTATCAAAATAATAAATAATATCCCGCTTCGTTTGTTCGCTAATCGCGATAATTAAATCAGCATTGTCACAAGCTTTTCTAAACTTATATTCGTAAATTTTTCGATCTAAAAATTTAAAATACTGCGGATAACGCAAAAAAATAAGATCATGAATGGTAACTACAGATTTAATGCCCGCCCGTTTTAAGCCAGCAGGTAACTCATTGCTTAAGCCGTGGTAAACCTGAATTCCATCTTTTTTTAAATCTTTAACCACTCCCTTACTTCGCCAAAAAGATTTGAACAGCTTAATAGGCGCAGCTCTAACAGTTGTATTTGATAGGGAGAATAAACCTTCGGTACGGCTGTTTTTTACGACTCTTGGCGCATACAAAAAATATTGATTTGTTGGATATTGGCTAGCCAGTATTCCAATTAAAGACCGAGCGTAATTACCCAGCCCGGTATAGTTTTGGAACGCCCTTTTTGCCTCGAAACCAATTTTCATTTTGATAAGTTGTAGATGGTAAGTTTTAGGTGGTAGGTATTAAAAGTTTTAGGTTGCCAGTAAATTACAACCTAAAACTTATTACTTATAACCCATTTACTTAACTAAACCGCTACATTATGCTCTCTTAAAGCTTCATTTAACGATGTTTTCTTATCTGTAGATTCTTTCCTTTTTCCGATGATCAAAGCACAAGGAACTTGATATTCGCCAGCTGGGAATTTTTTGGTATAAGAACCCGGTATAACTACAGAACGTTCTGGAACTACCATTTTATGCTCAACCGGCTCTGCACCAGTTACATCAATAATCTTGGTTGAAGCTGTTAAAACAACATTTGCTCCCAAAACCACTTCTTTCTCTAAACGTACACCTTCAACAACAATTGCTCTTGAGCCAATAAAACAACCGTCTTCAATAATAACCGGTGCTGCTTGTAGTGGTTCTAAAACGCCACCAATACCAACGCCACCGCTTAAATGCACATTTTTACCAATTTGCGCACATGAGCCAACAGTTGCCCAGGTATCTACCATTGTACCTTCATCAACAAAAGCACCAATGTTTACATAAGAAGGCATTAAAATTACACCTTTTGCTAAATGAGCGCCGTATCTGGCAATTGCATGAGGCACAACCCTAACTCCCGCCTTCACATAATCGGTTTTCAATTTCATTTTATCATTAAAAACGAAAGGGCCAACCTTAATTTCTGCCATTTCACGAATTGGAAAATATAAGATTACAGCCTTTTTAATCCATTCGTTAACATGCCAAAGTGGACCAACTTTTTCGGCAACTCTTAATTCGCCAATATCTAAACGGTAAATCACGTTTTCAATGGCATCTCTATATTCTTTAAAATTAAGCAGGTTTCTGTCTTCCCAGGCTTCTTCTATCGATTTTTTTAATTCGGCTATCATTTCAATTTTTGTTTTGTCTGCAAAATAAAGGATTTTTTGCGATAAGCGTGAATTTTGCGTTATTTTTGGTTTAATGGCTGAGAAATTAAGAATCGACAAATACTTATGGTCGATAAGATTATTTAAAACACGATCACTAGCAACAGAAGCTTGCAGGGCCGGACGTGTAAAAAAAGAAGGAACCAATATTAAGCCCAGTTACGAGGTTAAAATTGGCGAAACTTACCAAGTTTCAAAAGCAGTTGAAAAGAAAACTATCAAGGTTTTAGATTTACTTTACACCCGTGTAGATGCAAAAAAAGCGGTTTTAGCTTACGCCGATTTGACCCCGCCAGAAGAAACAGCAAAATACAAATCCATGTTCCACTCACCGGTTTTAACCAGAGACAGAGGTGCAGGGAGACCTACAAAAAAAGATCGACGAGATATTGAGGATTTAAGCGATAGCTTTTTTAACGATGACGAAGAAGACTAGTTGATCAACATAAGTTCTTGATCGTTGGGATATACTTAATTCTAAATAATCCATGTTTCTTGCTCTCCCTTAGCCGGATTTTGCGAATAATTCTCACCAATAAAAAAACCATCTTCTTCCCTCACGGCTAACTAACAGCAACTTACAATGGTGTTTTAAATCAAAAATCACAGAAGTTAATTTTTTTTCTATTTTTGACTAAAGCTAATTAAACGTTTAAAGCTAATCTTCTACTTATATTTTTTTAATGACAAAAAGCTCTTTTAAACTGCTGTCCCTAGTTGTTGCGCTCTTTTTTTCGACAAAAGGTTACGGCCAAATCGGCAATTATATTAAAGGTTCTTCGGTAGATTCAAAAGCATTGGTGAAACTTCAAAATACGAGTATCAGCATCTTAAATGAAAAAGATTCAACCCTTATCAGTTTTACCAGAGCAGATGCTAAAGGGGATTTTTTTATTGATAGACTGCCATTAGGCAAGTTGATTTTATTGGTTACGTATCCTGGTTATGCTGATTATGTAGAGCATTTTGCTTTAGATGCTACTCACAGTTCTAAAAATTTTGGCAATATAGATATGCAACTAAAAGCCAGGTTACTTGCCGAAGTTGTAGTTAAAGGCACCGTAGCCGGGATAAAAATAAAAGGTGACACCACCGAATTTAATGCAGCAGCGTATGTGATTCAGCCCAATGCCAAAGTAGAAGATTTAATCAAACAATTCCCCGGAATACAAGTAGATAAGGATGGAAAAATAACTGCACAGGGACAAACTGTAACTAAAGTGCTGGTTGATGGAGAAGAGTTTTTTGGCGATGACCCGACACTTGTAACCAAAAATCTACGAGCAGATATGGTAGATAAAGTACAGCTATACGATAAAAAAAGCGACCAAGCCGATTTTACAGGAATAGATGATGGCGTAAAAAACAAGACTTTAAACATCAAGCTTAAAGAAGATAAGAAAAAGGGATATTTTGGAAAAGTAGAGGCTGGTGGTGCAGTGAATGATTATAACACAGAACAGGTTACCTTTAATGCTTTTGATGCGAAACAAAAACTTGCTGTTTATGGGATAAACAGTAACACCGGAAAAACGGGTTTAAACTGGGAGGATGAAAGAAAATTCGGTTTCACTAATATTGAAATGAGTGATGATGGGTATGCAGTTTTTTATGGCAATAGAGACGACATCCGCTATAACGGGGAGGGTTTCCCCGAAACACAAACTGGAGCCGCACATTACGAAACTAAATGGAACCAAAGCAAAGAATCGCTCAACCTTAATTATAAAATCGGCACTATTGATATTAACGGCCTAAAAAGTAACCTCAGCCAAAACAATCTACCAAGCGGTGTATTGAATACCAATAGCGATCAAACATTTAGAAATTACCTTTCTCGGCAAAAATTAGACGCCACTTATAAAATAAAAATAGACTCCACATCCGATCTAAAAATCATCATTAACGGAACTACAAAAAATACGAGTTCAAACAGCGATTATTCAACCATTATAAGTAACGGCGAGCAAAAATTAAAAAACACGGGTGTCCGTTCTTTAAAAGACGACGGCAATCAGGAAAATTTTTACACAAACATTTTCTGGAGTAAAAAACTTAAAAAAGCGAGACGCACTGTTTCTGTAAACCTGAACGGTTCTTACAACAAAGAAAATTCTGAAGGTTATTTAAACTCGACAAACAAATTTTATAATTCTGTAAATAATCCTGACGGAAGCCTTGTTGTAGACAGTACCATAAACGTTGATCAGCAAAAACTAAATAACAGCATTGGCAAAGTGTTAAACACCAACATTACCTATACAGAGCCGTTAAGCAAATCATTAGCTTTGGTGTTTAATTATGCAATAGGTTTAAACAATGGATCATCAAACAGGCGGTCTTTTAACCAAACCGCACCAGGAGTTTACGATAATTTCGACGAGAAATTTAGTAACAATTTTGAGCTCAACCAGCTCTCTAACCAAACTGGTGCTATTTTTAATTACAAAAAAGATAAAACAACTTTAAATTTTGGAAGTAAAGTTTCGCGTGTAAACTTCAACCAGGTTGATTTATACAGTTCGGTAAAATATAAAAGAGACTTTTTTAATTTTAGTCCGCAGTTTAATTACCAATATCGGTTCTCGCAACAAAAAATCTTTAGATTTGACTATAGAGGAAACAATACCCAACCTACTATTAACCAAATACAACCGGTACTTTTAAATACTGACCCGCTTAATACGTATTTGGGAAATCCTCATCTTAACGCTTCTTATAATAATAGATTTAATACAGATTATAATAATTACAAGGTGCTCAGCGAGCAATATTTTTATTTATCAGCAACTTATCAGTTTACCACTAATGCAATTGTAGATAGCCGATTAACAGATTCTGTGGGTAAAAGCACCTATAAATCGGTAAATATCAGAGATAAAATACCTTCAAATTTTAATCTCTATGGCGGTTTATCAAGAAAATTCAGTTCTTTAGCAAATCTTAATTTAGGATTTGATTTTTATTATAATGGTAACAAATATTACAATTATATAAATAACGAGCTTAATATTACAAAGTCAAACAACTACTCTTTAAATCTTAGAGTAAGTAAATATGAAACTAAAAAGTACGAATTGCAGTTGTCTGTAGGTCCTTCATATAACACCAGCCAATCATCACTACAAAAACAGCTCAATAATAATGGATGGAATTTTAATAGTAGTGGTGGTGTTGGTTTATATCTGCCTCATAAATTTGAAGTGTCTTTAGACGGTAATTATGTTTATCAGCAAAAGACAGTGAGTTTTAACCAAGATTTCAAACGCTTCATACTCAATTCAACCCTGAAAAAGAAATTCCTGAAAAATGACAACCTAGCGCTTTCACTATCCGGAAACGATTTATTGAATCAGAACAAAGGCTTTAGTCGACAGGCTTATGGAAACACCATTAACCAAAACAGTTATACTACTATTAAAAGATACTTCCTACTTTCTCTCTCTTGGGATTTTAATAAAATGGGCGGTAATATAAAATCTGCAAAACCATGATTAAAATATTTATAAGCACCATTATTTTTAGTCTGTTGTTTTGTTCACAGATTAAAGCGCAACAAAGGTTTACCCAGCAGGGCGAAATAGAGTATGAGAGAAAAGTAAATATGTTTGCTTTGTTAAAGGCCTCAATAACCAAAGAAAACGAGGTTTACATGCAAAAGTATTATGACCAATACAAAACCTCTCAACCTCAATTTGTGACTACAAAAAGTATTCTGACTTTTTCCAATGAACAATCACTTTTTAAGGCTGCAGAAGAAGGTGGAACTCCACCTCAAAATACATTTTCAACATTTCCTGGCGTAACCCAGATTAATATAGTTCATAACAATCTTCTAACCCATAATAGTACCATACAAAAAACTGTATTTGAAGAGGTGTTTCTGGTAAAGGATAGCACCAGAAAAATAAAGTGGAAGATAACTGATGAAACACGAGAAATAGCGGGTTATCACTGTAGAAGAGCTAATGCGGTTGTAATGGATTCTATTTATGTGGTTGCATTTTACACCGATGAGATTCCGGTTTCTAGCGGTCCTGAATCTTTTACCGGTTTGCCTGGGATGATACTTGGTGTAGCGTTGCCGTATGATCATATCAGCTGGTTTGCCACTAAGGTAACGGATAGATCTGTTGATCCAAAAAGTTTGCAAGCACCTGTTAAAGGAAAGCCTGTTAGCAACGCAACCTTAAAAGAAACCTTACAAAAGGCTTTTAAACAATGGGGGCAACAAGCCCGCTTATATTTTAAGTCATTCATGCTTTAAAGAAACTGACAATCCTTTATTCTTAATTGGTTTGTATTTTGTTATAAACTCACAAAAAAATATTATGATAACCGATAAAGACAAGGACGATATTCAAAAAGGCAAAAAATTGATCGAAGAGCAAGTTGAAGAAACTAAAAAGTTAGATCTTGGTTTGGATGCTGATGGTTCTTCTAAAGGGAGTCAGGAGCCTAACTCTAAGTTCGATGGATTTATCAATGAAAATGATTTACCGAGATTGGGTGATAAGTAAAGAGGATTAAATTTCATTAACAGATAATTTTAATCAAAAAAAAGCCTCACATTTCTGTAAAGCTTTTTTGCTCCCAAGCCTGGGCTCGAACCAGGGACCCTCTGATTAACAGTCAATTTCCACGTATTTCTTTTGTTATCTCTTACTTTCATTTCTTTGTTTAAACCGCTTTAAAGTGGTTTTTTGGTATTTATTCTTACTTTTATTTTCCTTTTTATAGTGTTTATTTAGTCAATTGTATGTATATTGTATGTATAATAATTAGAGATAATAACCTGTAAAATAGAAATATAAAGCTATGTTTGGCACTACTACCGCTATAATTCACGATAAAAGAATCAAACGCAAAGATGATAAATTTGCTGTAAAGTTGCGAATCACCCATCAAAGGGAACAAAAATATTTCCCTTTAAACGTTTACCTGTTACCCGAAGAGTGGGAAAAAACGCAATCGGAAAAAGCCAAAGGAGACTATAAAAAGCACAAACTATATTTCAACAAGATCGAGAAAAAGGCGATAGACATTATAGATCATCTGCCCCAGTTCTCATTTCAGGCATTTGAAAAAGCTTTCAATCAAAAAACTGACAAGGTAAAAGATGTATTTTATTATTTTGAAGCTTATCTAGTTTCACTAAAAAAGGAAAACAGAAGTGGCACTGAAAGCAGTTACAGATGTGCTTTAAACAGCGTCAAGAGCTTCAATGACTCCAAGAACAGGAAGAATCTCCCCTTCTCTGAAATAACGCCAGAATGGCTACAAAGCTACGAGAACTGGATGGTTAAATCAGGCAGAAGCATTACCAGCGTTGGGATATATTTGAGAAGTTTAAGAACCATCTTAAACCAGGCTATCGAGGATGGCATCACAACTAAAGAGTTTTACCCATTCGGCAAAAGAAAATATGTTATCCCTGCTGGCAACAATATCAAGAAAGCCCTCACAATAGCAGATGTTCAGAAAGTGGTTGAATATGTACCAACAACTGTTGCAGAAGAAAAAGCAAAAGATTTTTGGGTATTAAGTTATTTATGCAATGGTGCAAATATGAAGGATTTAGCGCTACTAAAAGGAACTGATGTGGATGATAAAAGAATAGTGTTTGTAAGAGCTAAAACTGCCCGTACAACCAAGCAAAATTTGAAACCAATAGTTGTGATGATGTTGCCAGAGATAAAAGCTATTATAAAAAAATGGGGCATCAATAAAGATAACAATGGCTTTTTATTCGGCATCTTAGAACTTGAAGACAACTCTGAAACCCAGTTAAAGAAAGTAAGGCACTTTATTAAAACCAACAACAAATACATGAAGCGTATTGGCGTTACGTTAGGCTTTGATTTAAAGCTTACAAGCTACTCTGCCCGTCATTCGTTCGCAACAGTGCTTAAACGTTCTGGTGCGCCTATAGAGTTTATATCAGAGAGTTTAGGGCACAAGGATTTAAGAACTACAGAAAGCTACTTAGATAGTTTTGAGGATGATGTTAAAGAATCTTTTCAAAAGCAACTGCTTAATTTTTCAAAAACATGAAAAGTTTATATTGACCTGACTATCTTTAACTAGCTATTTCAATTACTACTTTACCAATATTAATGTCCACATGAATAATGATATTATCGCTCAATTAAAATCTCATTTTGACACATTTTACAAGGATGCAACTGATAATGCTTTAAAGCGATTTAATTTATTCAAAACAAATATCGAAAATCTAACGGTAGAGGAACAGATAATCAAACTCATTTCAGAAGAACAAGAGGTTAAAACCGAAGAAATCACACTAGAAAAAAGGGAATACAAAGAATTATCTTCCAATATTGGCTGGCTGTTTAAATGTTTTACCAATAGATTTCTGATTTATAATGTAGATGACTCTGAAAATGCTTCAAAAGGAATCGTTCTTGGTCTATATGAAGACAAACTTGGAGACCTATTTCATACCTTACGTAAAGGTTTACAAAAATATACCTTTGAAGATTTCATATCTGGTAAAGAAGACAAGCTATTTAAAATACTATATAAAAAATCCCCAACTGTTAGTCATCAAGATTTCTTAAAAATTCATACATGGCAAAACAAATATTTTTCCGATTTAACAGAGCTTCAACGATTAATAATGGTAAATAATTTCAGAAATTCCACTGACATTAAAAATTACCATGAAGAATTGAGAATTGAAATTAGTCTATGTAATCATATTTACAATTCCAGTAATTTAACCCCAGAGTTAATAGTTCAATCATTTAAAAAACTTAAAGGATTAAGAGAGTATGATTTTTCATCAATAGATAATCTAGAGTTTGCTGTGATCTTTGAAAATCATATAAAAAGCGAGTCAATTCCTTTTAATTTTTTAAACCCACAAACGCTATTACCCTTAATAGAAACCTATACGAGAACCCAATCAGCAAAATTACTTAGTCATCCAGCACTAATCTTTCACTCCATTAATTTATATAGGATGTGGCTTGAAACTGTTGTAAATGACTTTGTTGATTATAAAGATGACCTAAACCCTTCCTACGGCAATATATTATCACATTGCAAAGAGAATGGACTAAAAAATGCTGATGATTTCATTGTTTTTTTTAATACCCAACATGGGTCGTTACCTGAAAAAGGCAGTGCCTACAAACGGATTTTACATCAATATTCAAATCAATTTCGCCAATCGCTAAACAATCTTCCCCATCTCCAATATTACAACTTCTTATATAACCGGGAAGTGCTTGAGACAATTCTAACACAGCTTTATTTTGTAGATAACCGCCCTTGGGATGAATATGAAACATTAACATTAAGTTTCGAACTAGACAAAAAAATAAATTTTATAATTAGTAAGTTATCTGAAGTTTATGGCAATCAAACTTTTTTAGAGGATGGAGACAATACATATAAAGAATTAATTGATATGAATTATATGACACAAGAACTCTTTTTAGATTCAGATTTGTTAGTAAAGTTTAAACAGAGTTTAAGTGAATTCAAAAAGAACAAGTTTTCGGAAAGAATACCAAAACATTTTATTTTTAAAAACCTTAGCGAAAGCATTAGTGAAATCTTTAACGAAGCCATAAATAGATTACAAGAAGCTTTAGACACAAGTCCAATCAGTGGAAAAATATTTTATATTCAAGATAGGCTAAGAGATTTACGTAAAGAAGAACTAAATGCTAAACGCAAGGACTCGCCTATTGGTAATTTCCATTCATATTTTAAAAAGTTTTTAGATATTGAAGCAGAATACTTAAAACAAACCGTTCAAAGTGAATCCAAGCTCACAACCACAACTCTATTTATTGAAGAACAAACTGATAACCAAACAAATTCTTTGACTGCTCAAAAGCCAACCAAACTCAAAACCAAACTTTCAGTTCCTCAGCTTGCATACTTTTTTAAAGCCTTAGTGGCCGAAGATTTCTTTGAGTTCAAAACTAAAAAAGAGATTTATGATTTCATATCTGTAAACTTTTCTTCCAAGGGTTCTGAAGATATTAGCGAAAATAGTATTAAAAACAAATATGAACAACCAAAGTTGGAGGACGTAGATTTTTTACATCATAAATTCATAAACCTATGCCAGACAGCTAAAAAAGACAAAGATAATTTATAGCATCAAAATGCTGTAAATCAACATTTTAACTAAGGGTTGCGCAACCCCCCGCAACTGTTTTACTTGCTCTAAACTGCACACCTTAGCTCTTGTTAAACAAACAAAAGCAAATTATGTCAGAATTAGAACTCATCACCAAACTAGCAAACATCGAACAGATGTTGCAAAACCAGAACATGCTTCAAAAGCAAGTTTTGAATTTCAATGAAGCCTCAATCTTCTTAGAGGTTTCACATTCCCATTTGTATAAACTTACAAGTACAAACGCCATCCCATTTTACAAGCCAACAGGTAAAAAACTTTACTTCCAAAGAGAAGAGATTGAAGCTTGGCTTCTGCAAAACAGGTTTAAAAGCAATTCAGAAATAGAACAAGAAGCTGATAATTTTAAAATTGGAACCAAGACTTTTTAAGATGAAAATACTTTCAGAAAAAGAATACCAAGAAATCATTTCAAGGCTAAATGATTTAGAACAGCAAGCAAAAGACAATCAAAAATCTCCACAAGAAGTATTTTATGATAATCAAGAGTTTTTGCTGGTAATGCACATTAGCAAGCGTACAGCACAAAAATGGAGAAATGACAATTTAATTGCCTACTCTCAGGTAGAAGGTAAAATCTATTATAAGCACACGGATGTTTTGGAAATGTTGAATAGAAACCACAAACCAGCTTTTAAAAAAAAGGAAAGTTTGGATGTTTCTCACTAGTACCAGTAGACCTATGCCTTTTTGCGACTATCAACAATTTGAAACAAACAGTAATTATGTTTTTATGGTTGAAGTTGTTATTTCCTGAGGGAAAATATAAGCAGACACCAGACCTTAATAAACTGCTGAGATATCTAACAAAGTACAAAATGCAGAGAAGTCTGGATGACCATATCAGTAAGCTTTTAGAATTGAGATGGATTACTTACAACAGCGTCACTGATTACTACTTAATTAGCTCGTACAAGCAATTAAAACTAAGATATGAATGGAAGAGTAAGTTGGGCGCAGAAATCATCCCAGAGAACCTAAAATCAACCAATGGATTTTATGGCGCTATACTATACGCAAGGCTATATAGAAACATTAGGAGCAAGGAAAAAACAGGGAGGCTCGTGTCCTCAAAGGGTGGCACCTATACAAACTTTCCTGTCCTTTCTCCTTCTGATAATCACAAACCAATTGCCACCACAGGAGTAAACAAGATTTTCCCAGAAATAAGTATCATATCAGCTTCCCGTTTGAAAAACTCAGCCAAAGCCTGTAAGCTATTGTCTGTCAAAAAAAATTACTTAGATTTAAACCTTGATGCTAAATACTTACCCCACGTTCAAAAGCTGACAAATCAGGTAAAAATTAAAGACGGGAGACTATATTTGCAACAGATTGATACCGTTTTGCCCTTTATTCAACTTAAACGTCGTAGAAACTGATAACATATTGAAGGGTTATAAGGGAAACATACTATAGGTTGGAATAAAGGATAGGTTTTAGGCAAGCCTCGATATAATTACTTTTAAATTTTTTTAATGTCAACTAAGTTTTTTACAAATGAAAATGAGAATACCCTTTTAAGCAAAATAGAAGGAATTTTTAAATACCGTAACATCCATTTTTTTGATGCGTTAGTAGGCTACTTTAGAGCATCTGGATATTTCAGGATAAGACCTTTTGTAGATAAAGCAGAAGAGATTAGAATACTAGTAGGTATTAATATCGATAATCTAATTTACGAAGCAAATAGAAGAGGGCTACTATTTATTGAAGACCCTGGCAAAAGCAGAGAAGACTTCTTTCTTGAATTAAAAGCTAATATCCAAGAAGCAGAGTATGACAAAGAAGTTGAAGATGGAATGATGCAGATGATTGAAGATTTAGTTACTGGTAAAATAAAAATACGAGTACATCCAAAACAAAATCTTCATGCCAAAATTTATATTTTTAGGGAAAAAGAAAAACATAACCATGGCTATGGTTCTGTAATTACTGGTTCCAGTAATCTTACCGATAATGGGCTATCTAGAAATTTTGAATTTAATGTCGAGGTAAGAGAAAATACCGATATTGAGTTTGCAACAGAAACTTTTGACAGACTATGGAGCGAAAGCGTAGAAGTAGGGAATGAATTTGTAGAAAAACTGAAAAAAGAAACATATTTGAATGACGACTTCACACCATTTGAAGTTTATATGAAATTCTTAATTGAATATTTCGGTCGGAGTATTGATTTTGATCCTAATTCAATTCAAGATTTGCCACAAGGATTCAAAAAGTTGTCTTATCAAGTAGATGCGGTAGCCGATGGTTACAGTAAAATGATGAAGCACCATGGGTTCTTTTTATCAGATGTGGTTGGTCTAGGTAAAACAATCGTTGCCACATTAATTGCAAAAAAGTTTTTTTATACCAATGGCTTTCCATCCTATTTATCACGCACACTAATTATTTGTCCTCCTGCAATTAAAGAAAACTGGGAAGATACTTTATCTAAGTTTGGGTTACATAACTACAAAATAGTAACCTCCGGTAGCTTACATAGAATTAATAAACAGCATGACTACGACTTAATTATTGTTGATGAAGCACATAAATTTAGAAGTGACAGTGCAGAAATGTATTTCCATTTGCAGAATATATGTAAATCACATACCAGAAAAAAACTTACAGACGATACCTACGAACAAAAAAGAGTGATGCTCATTTCCGCTACACCCTTAAATAATAAACCCGAAGATATTGCAAACCTTGTTTATCTATTTCAAGATGCAAAAAGCTCTACATTAGAAACTGGAAACCTTCAACATTTCTTTCGTGGTCAAATTGATGCTTACAAAAAATTAAAAGCAGAATCGGACATTCAAAAAGTTACAGCAGGTGTAAAAAGTATTTATGAAAAAATAAGAGTTAAAGTAATAGAACCCCTTACGGTACGTAGAACCCGAACAGACCTTTCAGAAAATGAGGAATATGCAAAAGACTTAAAAGAACAAGGAGTTGTTTTTCCGGCAGTAAATAAGCCCGAAAAGATTTTTTATCAATTAGATGAGCATCTAGATAAAGTGTATGACAAAACAATTCTATACTTAAGTCATCCAACGAAAGGATTGACCTATAACCGTTATCAAGCAATCAAATATTTAAAGCCTCATAAAAAAGCAAAATATCAAAAGGCAGATATGATTTCTACCCAGTTAGCTTTCATTATGAAAACAATGCTGGTAAAACGTATTGACAGCAGTTTTTTCGCATTTAAAAAATCTTTGGGGCGTTTTTCTGATGCTACTAATGCAATGGTGCAAATGTTCAAAAACAATAGAATTTATATTGCACCAAATTACAATGTAAGTGAGTATATAAACAATGACAAGGAGGAGGAGTTAATTACTCTCTTAACCGAGTTAAAGGACACGGACCCGACTATAGAAATCTGTACAAAAGAAGACTTTGAACCCAACTTTATAAAGGGCCTGGAAAATGACAAGGAACTATTGGAAGAGTTGGTAATAGAATGGGCAAAAATAACTTACGACCCAAAACTTGATGAATTTAAGAAATATCTTAACACCAGGCTGTTCGACAAAAAAATAAATAGAGAAGAAAAATTAGTAATTTTTTCTGAATCCAAAGAGACAATAACCTATTTGTTTGAAGAGCTCCGAAAAGCAAACTTTGATAAAATATTAGTAGTTGACAGCAAAAACCGAAAAGAGAAATTCCCTTTTGTCAAAGCTAATTTTGATGCAAACATTCCGTTAACTGATCAAAAAGATGATTTCAACATTGTAATTAGTACTGAAGTATTAGCCGAAGGTGTTAATATGCACAGGGCAAATATCATTGTTAATTATGACACACCGTGGAACAGTACTAAACTGATGCAAAGGATTGGGCGTGTCAATCGTATTGGCTCTAAAGCCAATAATATTTACATATTTAATTTTTTTCCAACTGCTAAAGTTAATAGTGACATAGAATTAGAGAAAAAAGCAATTATGAAATTGCAGGCATTTCATAGTGCTTTAGGCGAGGACAGTCAGATATATTCACCAGACGAAATAACAGAGAGTTTTGGTTTATTTGATAAAAACGTAAATGAAGAGAAGGATGAAAAGTTAAGAATACTGTTAGAGCTACGCAAATTCAAAAAGGACAATCCAGACCTTTTTAAACAAATCAAAAATATGCCTATGAGAGCAAGGGTAGGCAGAAAAAGCCCCGTTCTAAAAGGAGCTACCATTACTTTTATAAGAAACGAAAAAAGGGATGCTTTTTTATTGGTAAAGGAGAATGAAATAATAGACGAGTTGACCTTCCTACAAGCAGAAAAAGAATACTATGCGAAAGTTACAGAAAAGGCAATTCCATTGTGCGTAAACCACCATGCTCAAGTTCAAAGTGCTATAAAGCTGTTTGCTGATAAAATGGAAGATGAAAAAAGCAAAGATCGGAAAATAGATACTACACAAGGTCCTAATGAAAAAAGAGCATTAAGTTTCTTAGACGCTGTCATCAACATCGCAATTGCTAATGTTATCGAAAAGGAATTACTTCAAAACGCAAAATCGGCAATTCGTTTAGGTAGATTTCAAAAGCTCCAAAGAGACATAAACAAGTTAGCCAAAGCAATAAAGGTTGCACCTTTAAAGCCAGCTATTTTATTAGAGGAGGTTATAAAAATCTTAAATAAATATCCCTTGCAAACCATTGAAGATGAAACTGTGCAAACTTTTAAACCTATTTATAATGTAAAAGAGTTTAAGCCTGAAATAATTATTAGCGAAAGTTTCGATAACTAAGTAAAACTTTAATAAATGCTAGAAAAAGAAATTAAAGACATCCTAACTCTTCCTTATGACCGTGAAAACTTTGGTCAATGGCAAAGGCTTATTGATTTTGTGTTTCCTAAAGTTAATTTTGAGAACTCAATCGTTTCGCTAGAAGACAACAACATTTTAGAAGACAATAACAATAAAACCAAATACGTTCATCAAAAAGGAGACATTACCTTAACAGACGGCAAAAAAATAATCATTCTCGAGGTTTGCGTTAAAAAAGGACATATTATTGCTCGTACAAAAGTTGGTTTCCATAATCTAACGGCTAAATTTATTGACCAAGCCAACAACCATGGTATTTTAGTTTTTTATATCTCCGAAGATGAGGCGCAAACAGATTATCGACTTTCTTTGATTTGTAAGGAATCAAGATTTAACCAAGATGGTTTTTTAGAAGAATTTAAAACCAACCCTAAACGTTACACTTATTTATTAGGAGAAAACGAAACCAATACTACTCCGGCTAGGCGTTTAAAAGAATTAGCTACAAAAAAGAATGATTTTAACTTTGAATTGCAAGATGTTATAGAAGCATTTTCTGTTGAAAAACTAAATGATGAGTTCTTTAGAAAATACAAAGAACAATTCAATATTTTCAATAATTACTTAATAGAGGATGATAATATCAGATATAATATTTTCGAGCTCGAAAGAAACGAAAGTGAAAGTAATAAAGTTGAAAACGAACTGCCTATTAGAGATTTTACTAAAAAATTATTAGGGCGTTTGGTGTTCCTTTATTTTTTACAACGGAAAGGATGGATGGGTGTACCTACACCACAAAAAGATAAAGAAGTAATTTGGAAAGGGGGCTACAATAATTTTATACACAAGCTTTTTAATGAAGCTGACTCCGCAGATAAGTTCCATAGTAAATATTTAACTGAATTATTTTACAACACATTAAACAATAAGGAACGTGAAGGTTATATATTTCTGATAGATGGCAAATCTCCTTTTGCAGACGGCAAAAAAGTTAGCGTACCTTACTTAAATGGTGGTTTATTTGATGATGATTTTTCTAACGGTAACAAAATAGATTTTCCTAAACAACTTTTCGAAAGTCTATTTGCATTTTTAGAACAATATAATTTCACCATAGATGAAAATAGCCCGGAAGACCATGAGGTAGGGATTGACCCAGAAATGCTTGGACACATTTTTGAAAACTTATTGGAAGATAACAGAGACAAAGGAGCGTATTACACCCCTAAAGAAGTGGTGCACTATATGAGCCAACAAAGTATTATACACTATTTAAAGCACAACCTAAAAACCGATGCAAGCGATATAGATAAATTTATTAAAAGCAATATAATCTCTGAATACATCAAAGTAAACCAATCGAAAATAAATACCTTACTAATAGAAGTAAAAGTATGTGACCCTGCAATTGGTTCGGGTGCATTTCCAATGGGTGTTTTAAAAGTTATTTTTAACTCCTTATTAAATCTCCACAATTCCCAAAACTCCAACAAACCTTTTAACGAGGCGAAGGTAAAAAAGAAAATTATCCAAAAAAGCATTTATGGTGTTGATATTGAAAAAGGAGCTGTAGATATTGCTCGTCTTCGCTTTTGGCTCGCCTTGGTAGTAGATGAAGATGAACCTCAACCACTTCCTAACTTAGATTATAAAATAATGCAGGGAAATAGCATTTTAGAGAAATTTGAGGATGTTGATTTGAGCAGTCTGTTAAAAGAAGATGAAGACGAAACTATAGTTGCGTACAAAGGACAAGTTGAACTTCAAGGCTTTGGCCGTGACCAAGCGGTTTTCATATTTGACAGTAAAACAAAAAAGGAGTTTCAAAATCTTATTGACTTGTATTTTGACTTCAGAGTGGGAACGACACATCTATACAAGTCAAAAAAAGAAGTAAAACTAAAGATTAACTCAATAATTGAGGGTAGTTTAAAATCGAAATTCGCTCTGGACAGGTCAAAACTTCAAGCAACACTTTCAGAAAAGAAAAACCATGAGAAAGCAATTGTTGTCAATAAAAATGACCCAAAAGGCATTCATGATAGAAAACAGAAAGCATTAATAAAACTGATTAAGGAAATTGAATATATAAATTATAAAATAGGTCATTTAAGTGATGTTTTAGACCGCTTAAATCAATGGGAGTATCAGGAAAAAGAAAGACCTTATTTTTTATGGCATACTTATTTTAAAGATGTATTTGATAAAGGTGGTTTTGATATTATTATAGGTAACCCACCATACATAAAAGAATATACCAATAAGAATGTTTTTGAGGGTATAAGAGACAGCCCCTATTATATTGGGAAAATGGATATTTGGTATTTCTTTGCCTCTTTCTGTATTGACATGCTCAAAGAAAATGGCGGTATCCAATGTTTTATAGCACAAAACAATTGGATTACGAGCTCTGGCGCTTCTAAACTTCGAAATAAAATAGTAAAGGAAACAGAAATGCTTTCTTTTACTGATTTTGGTAATTACAAAGTGTTCCAAAGTGCCGGTATCCAAACAATGATTTACCTAGTGAAGAAAACACAACCAAGAGAAAAATATACGACCAGTTATTCAAAACTTTTGGTTGATAATATCGATAAAGCATTTTTAGATTACTTCTTGCAGTCTAACACAACAGTATCGCATGAGAATTTTGAGAAAGTAGATTTTGATTTTGTACCTGCATCTTATTTTAATAGCTATATCACATTTGCTAACGAAGTGAATGATAATATCCTAAAAAAGATCCAAGCTGTCGAACATATAAATTTAGAAGAAAAAGAAATCGCTACAGGCATTCAACCTAATCCGGATGTTGTCAACTCGAGAAATATTAAACGTTTTTCTGAATTAGAAATATTAGAGAATAAAATAAAAGTTGGAGATGGAGTTTTTGTTGTTCCGAAAGGGAAATTTGACAACTTAAATGAAGTTGAACGAAAATACATTAAACCTGTTTTTGAACCAAAAGAGGTTCAACGTTATAAGTTTATTGAGGACTATGATTCGGAAATTCTTTATATAACTAAAGCTAATTACCAGAATGACGCTCCTAATTTATTAATGCATCTATCTCTTTATAGCAAAATAATGGAAGAGAGACGCGAAAATCAAAATGGTAGACTTACATACTTTCATTTACAATGGCCTCGTGATGAGAGTTTTTTTAAGACAGGGGATAAAATTCTCAGTGTGCGAAAGTGTGAAAGACCGACATTTATTTACACCTCAGCCGACTCATATGTAATGCTATCATTTAATGTAATCAGGACAGAGAGAGTAAACTTGAAGTTTCTTACTGCTTTACTTAATAGTAAACTGATAGCTTTTTGGTTAAAAAACAAAGGGAAAATGCAGGGTAATAATTATCAAATAGATAAAGAGCCTTTATTAGAAATACCAATAGCTTTAACAAATAAGCAACACATCATTGCAACCTTGGTAGATTATATTTTGTTAGTACATCAGCCCCGAGAAGGACAATTAATAAAATACATAGATAATGATTTAATTATCCATTCTTTTGACGAATTAATAGATCAAATTTTCTATGAAATCTACTTTTCAACGGAACCAGAAATGGAAGAATTAAAAGTTTTGCAATATTTAGAAGATTTAGAGCCAATATCAGAAAGCTTTAATGATGAAGATGTTAAAACAGTCATATCATTTTATCATAAGATTCAGGAACAAAAAAGCCCAATACGTAGCGTATTGCTTAAAGCAAATATTGTAAGTAAGGATATCATTGCAGTAATCAACTCAACCATTAACTGATGAAAATTACGGAACTGCAACTACAAAATTTCAAATTCTTTACTGGCGAGGATAATGTTCTTAAAATGCCCAAAGGCGAAAACGTATTGATATGGGGAGAGAATGGGAGTGGCAAATCTTCTATTTATTGGGCAATTTACACCATGTTGCAATGCAGTTTTAAAGACGCTCAAGGTATAGATGATTATTTTACTGTTAATCATGAAAAGAATCTTATCAATATCCACAAACCAACGGCAGACCCCTCTTTTGTTCGAATGTCACTTGATAATGGGAACGAATATAAAATCGCCTTAGGAGATTTCAGTATAGTTAATGACCAAGACATTCAATTGAGTGCAGTAAGCAGTGACTTTATCAACTATCAAGTTCTCGCCAGTTTTTTGAGTTTCTACCATCGGGACGACCCCCATTTATTTGAAATGTTTAAGAACGAAGTTTTTAGGTACTTGCCGTTTTCTTCTCCTGCTCCATATACTTTTCAATTTCTTGACGTGGCGTGGGAAGAGCTAAATAAAAAACTTGTAAAAAAAGGTAAGCCCAGCAAATATCCGAATAAGCAATCTACAACGATTACTAATAAAAATAACCTGAAAAACGCATTTAATATTCAGTTAAAAACAATATTAGGAAACGCAACAACGAAAGCAAATGAAATCTTACTAACAAAATTTGGATATGATATCGAAATAGAGTTAGAATATAGAGAGTATAACTTTGAAGTATTAGCCAATAATAGCGATGTTCGTTATACGAAGCCTGAAATTTTTCTAAAGATCAGAAAGTACTACGGTAAAGAAAATGCAGTAAAAAAGCCTCATTCTTTCCTAAACGAAGCAAAAAAAACAGCAATAGGTTTAGCTATCCGATTAGGCATATTAGAAAGAAGGCTATTAGCGGACAAACTCAATGTTCTTGCTCTTGATGATTTATTGATAAGTTTAGATATGAGTAATAGAGAGGTTGTTTTAAAGCTATTACTAGACGAATATCAAGAAAAATATCAGCTTCTAATTTTTACCCACGATAAGCAGTTTTTTAATATTGCGAAGAATAAAATAGAAAATAATACACAAAAAGACAATTGGTTATTTTGGGAATTTTATATTAATGAAAAAGACCCATTAATACCAAAGCCAAGATTTTTTGAAGATGAAACAGAATTATCAAGGGCTTTGTATCATTTAGCAGAAAGTGATTACCCAGCATCAGTAAATTATTTACGTAAGCATACCGAAAAACTGTTAGAGAAATACCTGCCACAACATCTTTATGCGAACATTGATAAAGAAGAGCCAAACTGTAACTATACTTTAGATTCAATGATAAGCAGGGCAATTATTTTTTTCCAAAAAATAAACCAGCCACTTGTTGTGGCTGGCTTGGTTGATTTAAAGCAGTACGTTAAAATATTACTAAACCCTCTATCTCATACAGAACGTGGCGTACAAAGACACAAAGGCGAGATTAAAGCTGTTATTAAAACTTTAGATGATTTAGAAACAGCTTTTTCAAATGCAGAGTTTAAAGTACATCTAAAAACAGGTCAACTTGTTACACTTTCATTGGTTAAAAGTGCAACTGTTTATTATGAAATTGATGTAAGGCTATTAGAAGAAATGTTTTGGTTTAAAGACGGTGCAGATACAAAGTTTACTTTATGTAAATCAGAATCCACACAGATAAGAGAATTTGAAAACAACGCTTTAAAAGAAGATAAAAAATTCAATCATTACAAAGATTTGCCACTTGTTGAATTATACCATCAGATAGCACAACATAATGCCTTTCAAATTGCCATTATTCCCAACTGGGAAACACTGTATAAAAAGGCTGATGGTACAACAATCAATACATTATTATAAATTACATAGCTCGTATAATATCCGTAACTCGGTATATAGGATTAAAAATTATGGCTTTAGCAACCTTTACTACTAGCAAAACTCAATTAATAAACGTCTTAAAACAATTTATTAAAGTAGCTGGTCAATATAGAAAATCGGAAACAACTGTTGAAATTACCGTTATTGATGATCAAATTAAACTTGTAATTCCTGGGGTAAATTTGAATATTACTGCTACTACTTCTGGTAGTGCTAAATTTACCGTTGGCCTTTTATATTTTCTAGAGGTCCTAAAATCACACCCAGAGGATATTGTTCAATTTATGATTAAAGAGGGTTTAGTAAAGTGCAACCAAGTTTCGTTTCCAGCTCCTACCACTTTTTTTGCAATAGATGATATTTTAAGAAGCATCGATTTGCCGATCAATTTTATAAATATGCACATGGCTAAAATGGCAATATCTGGTAAATATACCGCCGGAGAAATTGCTTTTAATAATCTTGAACAACAAAAAGAGGAAGCTTTAATAATGTTAAAACAAGATATTGATAAAATCACTTATATCGCTCAACCCTATGGTATTACCCAAAAAGATGTTGAAGATTTTATGATTTATAAAATTAAGGAAGCCAATTAAAACTTTTTTATCGTTTAATAACATTAATATGATAGACGAAAACCAGCAGTTTGACAGAAAATCATTGAGTTTCTTAAAAGGAAGAAACACAGAGTGGGACGAATTAGCTAAAGACTGTGTTTGCTTCGCAAATTCAATTGGTGGTAAAATCTTAATAGGTATAGAAGATAGGGAAACTTTACCGCCAGCAAATCAAAAAATTAGTGATAAAACTTTACCGGAAAAGATTGTAAAGCAAATAAACCAACGTACTATAAATACTGGGGTAACTGCCAGTATTATAACTGCAACCAATCATGCTCAGTACATAGAAGTGATAATTTTACGGAGTGCGCAAACAATAGCATCAACTACTGACGGAAGATATTATATGAGGGTTTCAGATGTTTGCCGTCCAGTACCTCCAGATGAAATGGCTAGATTGGCATCAGATAAAAATGCCTTCATTTGGGAAGAGCAAACTACCAAACGAGTGCCTAACTACAGAACCGACCCGTTAAAAAAGCAACAGTTTATTAACGATATCAAAAGTTCTGAAAAAGTTAGCAGATTTATAAAGGAGAAAACAGAAGACGAAATACTTGAATATTACTTTTTCAAGAAAAACGATTACTTAACAAACCTCGGAATCTTATGGGTTGGAACAAGACAAGACAGAGCTAGTTTACTATTTGCACCTTCGGTGCAAATAATAAGATATAACGAGAAGGACGAAAAAGTCTGGAAATTAGCTCTTGACGATTTTGAAGACAATCCTAAAGATTTAATTTCAAAAATCATTAATGACGTTCCTGATTGGCAAGAAAGTACGGAAATATCAGATGGTATCTTCAGAAAAAACATACCGTTTATTCCAATTGCAGTAATAAGAGAATTGGTTGCAAATGCTTTGGTCCATCGTACTTACTCTACTAGAGGCGATATTTTTATCAATATCTTTCCAGACAGACTTGAAATACATAATCCTGGGAGATTGCCTTATGGCGTAACACCTCAAAATATTCTAAGTCAATCCATTAGAAGGAATGAACATCTTTCTAAGGTATTCTATGAGCTTAAACTAATGGAACGTGAAGGTAGCGGATATGATTTAATTTATGAGTTGCTTCTTGGTAATGGCAAACCTTTGCCAATAGTTCAAGAAGGGGATGATAGGGTAACAGTAACCATTAAGAAACAATTTATAAGCAAAGAAATTGTAAAGCTAATGGACAAAGCAAATCAAGAGTATCAATTAAAACAAAAAGAAATAATTGCTTTAGGTCTAATTGCACAACATAATTCATTAACCGCAATTGATTTATCTAGCATCTTAAATCAAAAAGACGAAACTGGTTTAAGACATTGGATAGGCAGATTACAAGATATAGCGCTGATAAATTCCAGAGGAAAAACAAAAGGAACCGAATATTTTATTAACCCTGACTATTTAAAACGCTTAAACTTTAAAGGTAAAACAACTTTAAAAACAATAGAGTCTCATAGATTACAAGAGCTTATTCATCAAGATTTATCGATTTATCCTGAAAGTCAAATCGGCGATATACATACTAGAATTGGAATGGAAATCCCTAAACGTAGGCTAAAAACAGAATTAGACAGATTGGTTGCAATAGAAAAATTAATCCGAGATGGGGATAAAAGATGGACCAAATATTCTATCAACAAAATGATGTTAAATAATAAGTAAAATGTCAATAGCTTGTTGATAGAATCTGCTTTTATTACTCATAAATAAATGATTATCAGATTGTTAATTTATCTACGTATTCATTCATTTCTATTCATTCTGGTTCATTTTTGTCCATTTTTGTCCATTTCTTAAAATTGTTAATAGCTTTACATCGTTTAGAGTCATTATCAAATAAAATCATAATCCAACCCATTACCTCCAGCAGGTTAATTTCCCAAAACAAAATTCCCGACACACATTAACCAACTTACGGTAACGCACAGCAAGAGTAAGTCAATTTGAAATCACACAGACCCATTTCAAATCGCCTCACCCTTGCTTTTCCCTACGCTTTTGCCCACCGCACCCGGTTATAAGGCATTCCTCGTTCGTTGCAAACATAAGCTACGCCAAAATTTCATTGCCGTTCGTACCTCACTACAATTCAACCCTAAAGGGCTTTGGTTTTGTCATACCTTCTGTTTTTGCAACTCACTCGTCATAGTTGCTACTTCCTGCCTCATCACACCTCAATCCATTCATAAATTCGCACAAAACCACCGCCACTGTAATGCCTTTAATTTATTCACTCCTTTCGGTATAATTCGTCAGGTCGCAACTAGTTTTTATGTGCTCGCCTGCTCCATCGTTCGGGCTTCACTCAAACTCACCGCACAAAGCCGACGCTTCTTTTCGTTCGTGTAGCACCCACAATCCCGACACACAACCCGCTACATAGCTTTGGTCATTTATTGGTTTTTTGTTGTTTATTTTGATTGCAAAAACCAATAAATGCCTTTCCAAAGCACCCTCTCTCAACTCGCAACCGCTTCCATTTCCCGACACACAATCCCGACACACATTCCAGCGGTTTTAACGGCTCGCATCATCCCGACACACAAACGAAATCCCGGTACTAATAAAAAATAAAAGATGCCTGCAAAATTATTTGGCTACACACAGTCCCCCACAAGAATCAAAAAAAAGACTACGGCATAAACACAAGCCACCCCACAGCCCTTCATTTATTCCGTTTCCTTTTTGTTGATTTCCCGTCGCCAAATCAAAAAAAGCTTTCTCTTTTCTTTTTTTCGGTTTTTCGTTTCTCTTTTAAAAATATTTATGCTTTTGATGGGGCAGATAGGAGTATTGGAACGCATAGATTACCACTGGGTATATAAACCTATTAGGTCTTAGTAAATTTACCAAAAAGGGATTAAGAACGGTTAAAAGCCGTACCAAGTCCAAAGGTTTAACAATTTAAAAAGTGAGGTAGTTATGGGAAAGATTTCTCAAGGAGTGTATGGAGGGTTTTCGGGAAAGTTAGGAAATCTTATCGGTGGATCATGGAAAGGTATTGCTTATATGAGAGTAAAGCCTGCAAATGTGTCTAATCCGAGAACAGAAGGTCAGGTAAACCAAAGAACGAAGTTTACAGGTGCGTTGCAGTTTTTACAGCCACTAAAGGATTTCATCAAAGTAGGTTTTAAAGGCTCTGCCAACAAAATGTCAGAGTTTAACAGTGCAATGTCTTACACGCTGTCTAATGCAATTACAGGTGTAGCGCCAGATTTCATTGTGGATTACTCTAAAGCTCTTTTGAGCAGAGGAAGTCTGCCGGGAGCATTAAATCCATTGGCAAGCTCAACAGTTGCCGGCAGTGTGGTAGTTTCTTGGGATGACAACACATTGAACGGAACTGCAAGCGCAACAGACAAAAGTTTAATTGCTTTATACAACCCGAACAAGGCGGAAGCAATTTACACTTTAGAGGGCGGTTCTAGAGCCACAGGAACAGAAACGTTGGCAGTGCCAACAAACTACTCTGGCGATGATTTAGAAGCTTACATCAGCTTTAAATCATTGGACGGCACTTCTATATCGAATAGCGTCTATATTGGATCAGTGACGGTTGCTTAGTGTGGTATTAGATGTTTATTAAACCGCTCCAAAAGGGCGGTTTTTTTGTTTTTACATACTGTTTAATTGCTAATTGAAGCCCCTTTTGTATGTATCTTGTATGTATGTAAATAAAAAGAGAGTTACACTTATCGCGTAACTCTCTCATTTTCAAGCTCCCAAGCCTGGGCTCGAACCAGGGACCCTCTGATTAACAGTCAGATGCTCTAACCAGCTGAGCTACTTAGGAGTTTCTGGTGAGTTCAAAAGCATTAACACTTTTGCCCTTTCGGGAGTGCAATGTTCGTAATTATAATTCTATTATCAAAAAATAATTTGAAATATTTTATCGCATGTTCAAATCTCAAGACAAAACCCTAGATTTTACAACAGCAAATTAATAAGTGGAAACGACAAACAAACACTAAGAGAACTCGGCGCAATTTTAAAACAGACTCGGTCATCAAGAAACAGCGGTGGCTCACAACCTCTATAACAAAATCCCCTAAGCAATTTGGTCTAATTTCACAATGGTCTTTCTTTATAAAGTGATGAAACTATGAAGCGCTAAAGTTTGAAATAGCTTTAAAATTAAAAAAGTGCTTATACTTTTAATATAAACACTTTTGTCTCTCTAAGTGATTCCATCAGGATTCGAACCTGAGACCTACTGCTTAGAAGGCAGTTGCTCTATCCAGCTGAGCTATGGAACCTTTCGGGGCGTTTCAGCCCGTCCTATTTCAATTTTGTGCACCCACCTGGGCTCGAACCAGGGACCAAAAGATTATGAGTCTTCTACTCTAACCAACTGAGCTATAGGTGCCGAAATCATCGCTGATTTGCGGATGCAATGTTAGCGTTTTTTTCTAAATAATACAAAAAAAATGCTTTCTGATTTTTATCACACAGGTTTATATAAAAAATTCTTGAGTTACATGGGGATAACTCGTTCATTATCAAAATATCGACTTAAACTGTGCAGGTTTTGCATTTGATACTATTTCATAGATTTTCTCTACGATATCGTCTGCACTCGGCTTACTAAAGTAATCTCCGTCTGAGCCATAAGGCGTACGATGAGCTTGAGCGGTTAATGTTTCTGGTTTTGCATCTAAATAAAAATATCCGTTTTGGCGCTCTAAAACATCTCTTAAAATAAACGCACTTGCACCACCTGGTACGTCTTCATCTATAATCAAAAGTTTATTTGTTTTCTCTAATGATTTTTGGCAATCCATATCCAAATCAAATGGCATTAATGTTTGAACGTCTATCACTTCCACGTCAATACCAAAATTTTCCAGCTCTTCCGCTGCTTCTATGGCTAATTTTAAAGTCGAGCCATAGCTAACGATTGTAATGTCTTTTCCTGTTCTTAAAACTTCAACTTTACCTAAAGGAACGGTAAAGTCACCAGGATTTTCAGGCATTTTTTCTTTCAATCGGTAAGCATTTAAACACTCCACCACCAAAGCAGGTTCATCTCCCTGCAAAAGCGTATTATACATTCCGGCAGCTTGGGTCATGTTGCGAGGCAAACACAAATGAATACCTTTTAAAGAATTCAAAATCATGCCCATGGGAGACCCTGAATGCCAAATGCCTTCTAAACGGTGCCCCCTGGTTCTAATAATCATCGGAGCTATCTGTCCGGCTTTAGTTCTATAACTTAAACTCGCCAAGTCATCTGTAAGCACATTTAAGGCAAATACTACATAATCTACGTATTGAACTTCGGCAATAGGCCTAAAGCCTCGCATAGCCAAACCTATACCCTGTCCTATAATGGTCATTTCACGGATTCCTGTATCAGCAATACGCAATTCCCCGTATTTTGCTTGCAAACCCGCAAAACCTTGATTTACATCGCCTATATTTCCTAAATCTTCTCCAAATGCCACCAAAAGTGGATTCTTTACAAAATTAGCATCAAAACAGGCATTCAACAGCTCCCTACCATCTACCATTTTGCGGTCATCACCATAAATTGGTGCAGACGGCTGAACATTTAATGGGGATTTAGCAGTTTCTGAAAAAAGTTTAGTGTTATACCTTTCCCTGTTGGCGGCCAATTCTCTTTTGTACCAAGCTAAAAGTTCTATTCTTTTTTCGGACTTAATATCTCGACTTAAACGAAGCGTTTTACGTACTGCAGAAATCACTTCTTTGCGTAGCGGATCAATTTCAGATTTTAAAATCAATGAAACCTTTTTAACTGCCTCAACCTCCTCGGCCACAGCATCAATTAGCGCTAAGGCCTCATGCTTTTCTTCTTTTATTACTGTTGTTATATCTTTCCAAGCCTCGCGTAAGCTTATTTTTACAAAATTTTTAGCCTCCTCCTCTAGCTGTAAAATTTCTTCTTCGTTTATAATAGCCGAAGAAAGCAACCATTCCCGCATTTTAACTAAGCAATCATATTCTTTTTCCCACGCTAAACGTTCCTGAGATTTATACCTTTCATGAGAGCCAGAACTTGAATGCCCTAAAGGCTGTGTAAGTTCTGTTACGTGAATTAAAACCGGCACATGTTCTTCTCTACAAACTTTTATGGCTCGCTCGTAAGTCTCGCATAGTGCCACGTAATCCCAACCTTTTACTTTAAAAATCTCGAAGCCCGGCTTTCCTTCTTCGCGTTGGAAACCTTTTAAAACTTCTGATATGTCTTCTTTTGTGGTTTGGTATTTAGCAGGAACAGAGATACCGTAATTATCGTCCCAAATAGAAATTGCCATGGGAATTTGTAAAACTCCTGCTGCGTTAATGGCTTCAAAAAACACTCCTTCAGATGTTGACGCATTGCCAATTGTCCCAAAAGCGACTTCATTTCCATTTACTGAGAAATTAGAAAAATCTTTTAGCTCTGGATTTTCCCTGTATAATTTAGAAGCATAGGCTAAACCTACTAATCTTGCCATTTGACCAGCTGTTGGAGAAATATCAGCGGATGAATTTTTCATCTCTACTAAATTTTTCCAAGTGCCATCTTCATTTAAAGATCGTGTAGCAAAATGAGCATTCATCTGACGACCAACAGAAGCGGGTTCTTTTTCTATATCGGGATTTGCATAAAGCTGCGCATACATTTTTTTAATGGTTGACATACCCGTTGCAAACATAAATGTCTGATCTCTGTAATATCCTGCTCGCCAATCGCCATTTTTAAAAACCTTAGCCATGGCCAACTGAGCTACTTCCTTACCATCTCCAAAAATTCCGAATTTAGCTTTCCCTGTTAGTACTTCTCGCCTGCCTAAAATACTTGCTTGCCTACTTTTAAACGCCGTGTCGTAATCATTAACGACCATTTCCTTAAAATTATCAAAGGTTAAGTTCGATGTTTCGTAAGTGTCTTCGGGTCTAAATTGCGTATCTATCATTTTAAATTGCAGGCTCAAAATTCAAAAATAGCAAAATAATTTCTGCTCTGAAACTATGTGGCTATGTTTAAAAAAATTTGATTCGGTAACTGAATTGGCTATATTTGACTAAACAAACATTAAAATATGAAAAAGATTTTGTTATTATGTTCAGTAATTATTGGTTTTGTTGCGTTTACAGCGATGCAAGATAACAAAGCTGAATTTAAATTCAATGAAGAAACTCACGACTTTGGTAAAGTACCACAGGGCAAACCAGTTTCTTTTGTGTTTAAATACACCAACACTGGCGACGAGCCTTTAATTATTACTGCGGTAGAATCTACTTGCGGTTGCACTGTACCAAGTGTAGAACCTAAACAAGGTACGCCAGTTTTAAAAGGTCAGTCTGGCTCAATAACTTTGACTTATAATGCTGCAGTGGCTGCACCATTTAACAAATTTGTAAAAATCACTTCTAACTCAAAAACTCCTTTGAAAATGCTTTACATCAAAGGTGAAGTAGAAGCCACAAAACAATAGTAAAATTAAAACTATTTTAAAGCCATTTCATTTTATTGAAATGGCTTTTTTTATGTCAAACCAACAAGGTATTACATCATGCTAAAAGGCATTAAAAACATCATATTCGACTATGGCAACGTAATTTTTGCTATAGATTTTAAGCGCACACAAAAAGCCTTTGAGAATTTAGGAATAGCAAATGTTGACTCATTTTTTGCACATAAAGGTCACCATTCCATTTTTGACAAGTTTGAAACCGGAGAAATTACCGCCGCCCAATTTAGAAACGGGATTAGAGATTTGGCAAATAACCAAAACCTAAGTGACCAACAGATTGACGATGCTTGGAATTCTTTATTAATTGGTGTAATGGACGGCAACCACGAGTTGTTGCTTAAATTGAAACATAAATACCGCACTTTTTTGTTAAGTAATATTAATGAAATTCATTTGAGCTTTATAATCAATTACCTACAAAAAACTTTTGGTTTGAGCGGTAATGAAGGTTTCTTTGAGAAAATATATTACTCGCACTTGGTAGGCAAACGCAAACCTAATGTTGCAATTTTTGAGCAACTGCTTGCAGAAAACGGATTAAAGCCTTCGGAAACTTTATTTATTGATGACAGTCCGCAACATTTAAAGCCTGCAGCAACATTGGGCATCAATACTTATCTGTTAACTTATCCGGACAGTATTTTAAAGCTTTTTAAAGACGAATTATAATTTGCGCAAACGCAGAAAATGGCAAGTTTGAAAGAGATAAATGCAAAATTAATTAAAGCCGAGGCAGAACGACTCGGTTTTGCTTTTTGCGGAATTGCCAAAGCCGATTTTTTGGAACAGGAAGCACCGAGACTTGAAAATTGGTTGAAAAATAACTTTAATGGCAAAATGGATTATATGAACAACCATTTTGACAAACGTTTGGATCCACGATTACTGGTGGATGATGCAAAAAGCGTTATTTCTGTAAGTCTGAATTATTTTACCGATGCTCAGCAAGAAGATCCCTCGGCTCCCAAACTATCTAAATATGCTTATGGAATTGATTATCATTTTGTGTTTAAGGATAAATTAAAATCGCTATTACAATTTATAAAAGCAGAAATTGGAGAGGTAAACGGTAGAGCATTTGTAGATTCGGCACCAGTGCTTGATAAAGCTTGGGCGCAGAAAGCAGGTTTGGGTTGGCGAGGAAAACATACCAATTTAATTTCGAAAAAAACGGGTTCTTTCTTTTTTTTGGGCGAACTGATTGTGGATTTGGATTTACAGGAAGATGAACCATTTACCGCCGACCATTGCGGAAGTTGCACTCGCTGTATTGATGCTTGTCCAACAGAGGCGATTGTTGAGCCTTATTTGGTTGACGGAAGCAAATGCATCTCTTACCTTACCATTGAATTAAAAGACCAACTTCCACAGGAATTTAAAGGAAAAATGGACAATTGGATGTTTGGTTGCGATGTTTGCCAAGATGTTTGTCCCTGGAACCGGTTTGCTGTGCCGAACAAATTACCCGAATTTCAACCTCACCCAGATTTGTTGCACCTAAAAAAACAGGATTGGGAAGATATCACTACTGAAGTTTTCCAAAAATTATTTAAAAAATCGCCCGTGAAACGAACAAAATTTGAAGGATTGAAAAGGAATATTGATTTTTTGAAAGCCTCACCCCAGCCCTCTCCGAAGGAGAGGGAGCTACCAGCTAACGGTAATGAACCAATGAACTGTTAAAATTCCGCAAAGTCCCTAATGACTAATAAACCAATGAACTTAGTGACTAAATTCTACAAGCCTAACAAACTAACCAACTAAGCCCTAACCAACTAACTAATATTGCTCCTTATCATTCGGGAAACTACCACTTTTTACATCTTTAATATAAGATTGCACCGCACCGTTAATTTGGCTGTACATATCTAAATATTGGCGTAAAAATCTAGGCGCAAAACCTTTGGTTAGGCCAATCATATCATTCACCACCAAAACCTGTCCATCGCAAAACTGGCCGGCACCTATACCAATAGTTGGAATCATCACACTTTTTGTAACCTCTTGCGCTAATTTTGCAGGTATCTTTTCAAGAACGATGGAGAAACAACCAGCTTCCTGAATGCGTAACATATCTTTTTTTAACCTTTCGGCTTCAGCTTCTTCTTTTGCCCTAACGGTATAAGTTCCAAATTTGTAAATAGATTGTGGCGTTAAACCCAAATGCCCCATTACGGGGATACCTGCAGCAACAATTCTTTCTATAGATTCTGCAACTTCGCCTCCACCTTCTAATTTCACGCCATGTGCACCAGACTCTTTCATAATCCGTATTGCCGAGTTTAAAGCTTCTTTAGAGTTACCTTGATAGGTTCCAAACGGCAAATCAACCACTACCAATGCTCTTTTTGTCCCTCTAATTACAGATGAAGCATGGTAAATCATTTGGTCTAAAGTAATAGGAAGTGTAGTTTCATGCCCAGCCATTACCATCGATGCAGAATCCCCAACCAAAATTACATCTATTCCGCCCTCATCAACCACCGTAGCCATGGAGTAATCATAAGCGGTCAGCATCGCAATTTTTTCGCCCCTATTCTTCATCTCCTGCAAACTGTGGGTGGTTATTCTCTTAAGCTCCTTATGTACTGACATGCCCTTTTCGTTTATCTATTTAAAATAATGAAACAAAGTTAAAAAAATGATTGTGCTTAAATAAAAAATCAGAAAACATGTGAATTATTTGCGTAAAAAACCATAAATTTGCACCCCGAGATGAACAATAAGAATTTCTTATTTCCTACACTTACATCCACGGAAAATATTTCCTTATATTCTTCTTTTTCCATACTTATCGTAAAAAAAACCATTTTTAAATGAGCGCATACTACACCAAATTACCGGCAGTACTTCTTTTAGCAGACGGAACCGTTTACCACGGCAAAGCAGCAGGAAAAATTGGAACTACTACAGGTGAAATCTGTTTTAATACCGGAATGACGGGTTATCAGGAGGTTTTCACTGATCCATCTTACTTTGGGCAAATTATGGTGACTACCAATACGCACATTGGAAACTATGGAATCCGCGAAGCTGAAACCGAATCTGGAGACATTAAAATTGCTGGTTTAGTTTGTAAAAATTTCAATATTCCTTTCAGCAGAAAACAAGCAGACCAATCTATCCAAGATTATTTTCAGGACGAAAACGTAGTAGGTATTTCTGATGTTGATACTCGTGAAATTGTAAGACATATTAGAGATAAAGGCGCAATGAACGCCATTATTTCTTCTGAGATTTTGGATATTGAGGAACTGAAAGCAAGATTGGCAAAGGTACCTTCAATGGATGGATTAGAGCTTTCATCTAAAGTGAGTACAAAAGAACCTTACTTTGTGGGCGATGAAAACTCCAAAATAAAAGTTGCCGTTTTAGATTTAGGCGTAAAGAAAAACATTTTAAGAAACTTCTCTGAAAGAGGTGTTTACGCAAAAGTTTTCCCGGCAAAAACTACTTTTGCAGAAATGGAAAAATGGGCTCCAAACGGATATTTTATATCTAACGGTCCTGGCGACCCTGCGGCAATGCCTTACGCTTTAGAAACTGTAAAAGATCTTTTAAAGTCTGACAAACCAATGTTTGGTATCTGTTTGGGCCACCAATTATTGGCATTGGCTAACGGAATTGGCACCAAGAAAATGTTTAACGGCCACCGTGGACTAAACCATCCGGTAAAAAACATCATTAAAGACCATTGCGAGGTAACGTCTCAAAATCATGGTTTTGGTGTAGTTGAAGATGACGTTAGAAATTCCGACACGGTAGAAATCACACACATCAACTTAAACGACAAATCTATCGAAGGTATTAGAATGAAAGGCAGAAATGCTTTCTCTGTACAATATCACCCAGAATCTTCTCCAGGCCCACATGACTCAAGATATTTATTTGACGACTTTATAGCAATGCTATAATTAAGGAATTTTAATACCCAGCCCTGTTAACACAGGGCTTTTTTTTGCTTTACACACAATGTTAACCGATTAATATCATGGAAACAGAAAACATTATCACCGTTGAAAATTTGGTTAAAAACTACAAGGACTTTAAGGCGGTAAAAGGGATAAGCTTTAATGTTTTTGAAGGAGAAATTTTTGGACTATTAGGCCCTAATGGTGCGGGGAAAACCACCACCTTAGAAATAATGGAAACCCTAAGAGAAAAAACTTCAGGAGACATCAATATTGGAGGGTATGATTTAGATAAAAACCCAAATGACATCAAACATATTATTGGCGTACAATTGCAAGCAGCGGGTTACTACCCTAACCTTAATTTAACAGAACTGATTACTTTATTCTCTGGTTTGTACGGAGTTGAGGTAAAAGCTTACGACTTACTGGAAAAAGTATCTTTGACGGATAAAGCAAAAGCAAAATACAAAGAGCTTTCTGGCGGACAAAAACAACGTTTCTCCATTGCCACCACCTTAATTAACCAACCAAAAATCATCTTTTTAGATGAGCCTACTACGGGTTTAGATCCGCAGGCCAGAAGAAACCTTTGGGATTTAATTTTGGAAATCAGAAAATCTGGGACCACTATTGTTTTAACCACTCATTACATGGATGAGGCGGAGGTATTGTGCGATAGAATTGCCTTTATAGACAATGGTGAAATTATCGGAATCAATTCACCAGACGGTTTTATTGATGAGTTGGTTGCAACAGGTTTTGAGCGGGCAAAAGAAGTTAAAAAAGCCAATCTGGAAGATGTTTTTATACAATTAACAGGAAAAGACTTAAGAGAAGGTTAGAATAGTTTTAATGATTTGAACAAATGAAAATTAAAAGATACAGCAATACCAAAGCTACTCTAGCAATTGCAAGAGCAAGCTTTAAATCAATTTTAAGAAGTCCATCGGCAGTAGTTTTCTCCTTACTTTTCCCATTGGTTTTTATCGTTGTTTTTGGATTTATAGGCGGGGGCGGCTTAACAGTTGATGTTGGTGTAGCGAAAAGCAACGACTCGGACAATCCTATTTTTAAAGCTTTACAGAACGTAAAAATGGTTCATCTGATTAATGATGATGAACAGCAGATGAAGCAGGATTTAGATAAAGGCCGGATTGATGCGATTTTGAACATCAAGAAAAACCAAACGGGAGAACCTGCATTTTCTGTAAACGTAGCATATACAGATGCAAGTAAAGAGAAAGGAAATGTATTTAAATCTATTTTAAATAATATTATTTCGCCCCTTAATACCAAAGCTAATCCCGGACCTCCGCCCGTTGCCGAAATAAAAGAGACTACCATAAAAGGTCGCGAATATAAAAGCATCGACTTTATTTTACCCGGCCAGCTTGGTTTTGCGTTATTAAGTACTGGCGTATTTGGAACCGCGTTCGTATTTATCAGTCTAAGACTAACATTGGTAATCAAACGTTTTTTTGCAACACCTGTTAAAAAAGCAAGTATCGTTTTGGGCGAAGCAATTGCCCGTATTGTATTTGCACTATTTACTGCGCTATTTATTATCGTTGGCGGCCATTATGCTTTCGGGTTTACACTAATCAACGGGTTTACAACGGTCGTCAATATGCTAATTTTATCCACCATTGGCTTAATTGTTTTTCTGGGATTTGGTTTAGCGGTTTCAGGTATTGCTAAAAGTGAAAGTACAGTACCTCCAATAGCTAATATTATTACTTTACCGCAGTTTTTATTGTCGGGTACGTTTTTCTCAATTAATGTTTTTCCAACATGGTTACAGCCTATTTGCCGAATCCTGCCCCTTACTTATTTAAATGATGCCTTGCGTAAGGTTGCTTTTGAAGGAGCTAGTTTGTGGGATGTAAATCACCAGATATTGATTCTTTTGCTTTGGGGTGTTGGTGTTTACGCTTTGGCCGTTAAGGTTTTTAAATGGGAGTAAATTCTGTTTTCGAAAAAAACCACTGCTACGTCCATTTTTTGAACTTTAAACCACGAAAACTCGCAGGCTTCGCGGTCCATGCGCCCCCAATACCAAACTCTGCTCAATATCCGCGGTTTTAGATGGACCAGCTATAAACGCACCAAAGCCATAACTTTTATCTGCAATTAATTCATAAGCTTGGTGCAATGTAGGTACAATGCTCTCCTTTTTTAAGATAAAAGCTAAATGTTGCGGAATAAAAGGCAATAATCTTTCCTGATAAAGTTCGTCATTTACCCAGCAAGCTCCGTTTTCTGCCACTGCAAAATGTGTAGGCAAAATCATGAGCTCCACATCCGCCAGTTCATGGTTATTGGATCCTTTGTACTCATCAACAATTTCATCCAATTCACGAACTGCAGAAACTATGCGTTTACCCTCCAAATCAAAATCCTGTTTTAGCTGATTGATAATCTGTGCGTAGCCTTCAACCTGGTAAACCTTAGCGCCAATCCGTTCCACAACGCTAATAAAATTACTCAAATTTGTTGCCGCTGTATCTTTGTTCTGATAAAATATATCAAGGTTAGGTAGCGGTGTTAATTCGGGCTGACTTTCTTTCACTGCCGCCAATATTTTCTCCCTGCTAGTCATTGTCTTTTCTGTTTTTGCTATACCATTCGCCAAAAGATGATTTCGGAACTTCAGGCATATCTCTGTGTAAGTACCAAGCATTCAACTTATTATTAACCATAAACGGCGCATATTTGAGCGTAGCCCTAGCCATTTTACCTCCCATTCTGTATAAACTCGGCGACGCTAGCGTTTTTGCCATCACTTGCATCGCCATCGCTTTTTTAGGATCAACATAACCTTCCTTAACAATTACCTGCCGCCATTTGTAAAGTTGCTCGTGAATATCAATTTTAACCGGACAAACATTGCTACAGGAACCGCAAAGCGATGATGCAAAAGGCAAATCGGCATGTTCTTTCATATCCCAGTTTGGCGATAAAATAGAGCCGATTGGGCCGGCAATTACACTGTCGTAACTATGCCCGCCACTTCTTCGGTAAACCGGACAGGTATTAAAACAGGCAGAACAGCGGATACATTTTAAAGAGTTTCTAAAATCTGGTCTCGCTAATTGTCTTGTTCTGCCGTTATCCACTAAAATAATATGCAGTTCTTTCCCGGCCGCTGGTTTTGCAAAATGACTGGAATAGGTTGTTATTGGCTGACCGGTTGCACTTCTGGTCAATAATCGTAAAAAAACACCCAAATGCTTACGCTGAGGAATAATTTTTTCGATTCCCATGCTGGCGATATGGATATCCGCTAAATGCGCACCCATATCGGCGTTTCCTTCGTTAGTGCAAACCACAAATTCGCCGGTCTCGGCTACAGCGAAGTTAACTCCTGTAAGTGCTGCTCTTCTGGTCAAGAATGTATCTCTTAAACTTTGGCGGGCGGCTTCTGTTAACAATTGTGGATCTGCGTTTCCTTTTGGAGTGCCTAAATGAATATGGAACAGTTCGCCTATTTCTTCTTTCTTTTTATGGATACAAGGCAGTACAATGTGGCTTGGCGATTCCCCGGCCAGTTGGACTATACGTTCGCCTAAATCAGAATCAATTACACCAATTCCATTTTTTTCTAAAAATGGATTGAGGTGGCACTCTTCTGTGAGCATGGACTTGCTCTTGACCATATCTGTGATCTGATGCTTTTTTAAAAGCTCCAGAACAATGTCATTATGTTCTTTCGCATCAGCCGCCCAGTGAATTACGGCACCGTTAGCTGTTGCGTTTCTTTCAAAATCTTGTAAATATTGATTTAAATTGGACAGGGTATGGTTTTTAATTTGCGAGCCTACCTCACGCAATTCCTCCCATTCGGGGATGTTATGAGTGGCAATATCTCGCTTATGGCGTACAAACCAAAGTGTTTCATCATGCCAGTCCACCCGTTTTTCATCTCTATTAAAAACCTTGGCTCTTTCTGCGTGGTCTAATACTTTCATTGTACGCCTCCGTTTAAAATTTCTGCAATATGAATTACTTTCACTGCGCTTTTATCTCGGTGAAGCAAACCTTCCATGTGCATTAAGCATGACATATCCACACCGGTAATATATTCCGCTCCATTCAGAACGTGGTCCGCAACCCTATCTTTTCCCATTTTTACCGATACGGCTTCTTCGGCAACGCAAAAGGTTCCGCCAAAACCGCAACATTCGTCAACTCTTTCCAGATGGATGATTTCGATATCATCCACCATGTTTAGCAGATGCACCGGTTTTGAAAACGCCGGAGCAGTCAGTTCGCTCATCTGCGCAAGCTTTAAACCTCGCAATCCGTGACAGCTTTGATGGATGCCCACTTTATGAGGAAAACTAGCCTTTAGGCTGTCAACCTTTAAAATATCTGTTAAAAAAGTAACCAGCTCATAAGTTGTCGCTCTTATTTTCACTGCCTCTTCCGGAAAACGGTCATCATGCAGATGGTCTTTAATGTGCAGGACGCAACTGCCGGACGGTGCTACGATGTAATCAAACCCTTTAAAATTATCAACAAAGTTCCTCTCGCAACCGCCCGTTAAATGCTCAAAACCAGAGTTGGCCATGGGTTGTCCGCAACAAGTTTGATTTTTGGGATAGCTCACGTCGCAACCGTACTTTTCCAATAATTGTAAAGTAGCAATGGCTGCATTTGGGTAAAACTGGTCTACATAACACGGAATGAATAATGCAACTTTCATCTTCTAATTTTTTACTGGCGACACAAATAACTTTAGAGCAATCATATCAGTTGGTAACGGTTTAGTGTTCCAATGTTTGTGAATAGCCACTGCAGCACCCATTGAAGTGGCCTGTGCCATTGAAGCCGCGTAAACCTCAGTATGCGGAAACACCATTGCTAACAAATTCATGAATATTTGGTTCTTAGAAAAACCTCCATCAACAAATATCCGTTTTACAGCGGTATTTTTTAGCACCAATTGTGTTGATTTATACTGCTTAAAAACTAACGTAAAAATCAGGTAATGATAAGCATCTTCATCATCTTTAAAATCTGATAAAGCTTTATCCTCAAACTTCAAATCTTCCTCGTTAAGCATCTCAAAATAATCGGCCAAACTACCTTCTGGCAAATATTTATTGATCACAGGCATTGATAATTTAGTGGCTTTGTATTTCCCAACATTGGTATCAAAATGTTCGGCAATACGCTTTACTTCCTGCTCATGCTCAAAACCGGAGAAAACACGAGATGCTTTAATTGGCTTAGCTTGGTATGATAAATAGCAAAGACAATCTTTATCCAGCTCGGCTTTTGTTAAGGGCTGATTGTTAAAAGGATTTAAACTAATGCACCAAGTACCCGTAGATAACAAGATAAAAGGTTCTTTAAAACTCTCGATATACGGAATTAAAGCTGCGGAACTATCGTGTAAACCTACACCTGTTAAATAGTTTTCGCTGGGAAAAGTAGACTGCATTACGTCATCGCCCGGAAAAATCGAAGGCAGTTTATCAATTAAACCTTCACTGTAAACCCATTCATGATAATCTTGCTTTTCAAAATCCCAGAAATTGGTATGGCAACCAATGCTGGTGATGTCACTGTGCATTTTGCCCGTAATAATGGAACTCATGTACTGTGGCAAATGCAAAGCGTATTTTATCTTTTCAAACAATTCTGGTTTTTCATATTTAATGCGGTACAATTGCATCCCAGAATTTAAACTGCCCAAAACTGGCGAAGCTGTACTTACCGCCACTTCTTCTTCGCCACCGTAAGTATCATAAAATTGTTTTTTTAAAGCTTCTGGATATTCTTTTAGGTAATTATAAAGTGGTGCTAAAGGTTTCCCGTTTTCATCCACATAAACCAAACTTGCACCATAAGTAGAAAAATTAATGGCCTTTATATCGTATTGTTTATTTCTTAAAACTTCATGCAGAGAATCAAACACAGAAAGTCTCAAACTCTCCAGATTCTCGCAGGTATCGCCATCCTCATCTTTGGTTTCAATAAACCTTGCCGTTCTTTCAAAAACTATTTTATAATCTTCATCAAATAAGAATAGCTTTTTATTGGTTTTTCCAATATCAAATATGGCTATAACAGGAATTTTCATTTTTAAATATAGATATGAGTATTGAGACGTGAGATTTGAGACAACAGCTATTATGAGATATGCGTATTGGGTATTGAGATGATTGAGTTACAGGATGTCGTTATGTTGTTCCGCCAGCTGGCGGAGAGACATCACACAAGCTAGGCACCCCCCTTAGATGCAGACATCTCAGATGAGATGTCTCGCTACCGCTCGACATGACGTGGAGCAGAGAAAGTGTATCTAAAAATAACATTTCGTATCGTTAACGCAAAAAAGAAATGAAATATGAGATTTGGAAGCTCGAAAAGTTCTCAAATCTCATATTTCATTTCTCAAATCTCCTCTATAGCCCCGTCGCCTTAGTTTCCGAACCCCTTTCTTGAATTAAAGTCTCTCTAACTTTAGCAGATCTAAATAATTTTACCGGATCTAATGCGCCACCGCTCTGCAACCTTGCTTCTGCAATTAGCGGACGAACATCTGTGCGGTAAGCTGCTTGCAAAATTTCTTGTGCCAAACTTACATCATTGTTCTGTTGCGCTTCTTTTAGTGCTTTTCTGTCAACCAATAAAGCTTGGGCATAAGCCATCATAATTGCTTCTACAGATTGCAATAAATCTTCAAGCGGATCTTTTACGTTGTGCGACGCGTCAATCATCCAAGCTAAACCAGATGCGTGGTTCATATTCGCATGATCCATACCGTCCACTAATTCGTTGAAAATCAAGAACAATTGGTAAGGTTTAATTGCTCCGGTTGTTAAATCATCATCACCATATTTTGAATCGTTAAAGTGGAAACCACCTAACTTGC
The DNA here is from genome assembly GCF_946480185.1 of uncultured Pedobacter sp. Next base: position 176,648 of record NZ_CAMLIG010000002.1, read on the forward strand.
CTTCCATCAATAATAAAGAGACAATTTGCTCAATGTTGGCATTTGGTAAATGGTGACCTAAATCAACCAAAGTATAAGCTTTTGGACCTAGCTTGGTGGCGTACAATAAAGACTGTCCCCAGTCTGCAACCGTAGTTGAATAAAAGTTAGGTTCGTTAGATTTGTACTCTACAAACATTTTCCAATCTGCTGGCAATGCGGCATAAATTTCTTTTAAACTGGCCAAAGTATTTTCAAAAGCCTCTCTAAAATTCAATTGGCCTGGAAAACTTGAACCGTCTGCCAGCCAAACGGTTAAAGATTTAGAACCTAAAGCCTCGCCATGTTTAATTACTTCAATATTATGAGCAATGGCTTGATCTCTTACGTTTTTATCAACGTGTTGCAACGAGCCAAATTTATAGCTGTATTTTTGGTTAGGCTGATCTTGAAATGTATTGGAGTTCATGGCATCAAACTTTAAGTTTAACGATTTTGCCAAATCCATGATTTTTGTCGCATCTTCTGGAATATCCCAAGGAATGTGCAATGATATGGCACCGCTGGATTGGTTTAGTTGGTGCAACAAACCAATATCTTCCATTTTTTCTTCCAAATTACTCGGTTCGCCACCGCCGGAAAAACGTCCGAAACGAGTTCCTCCGGTACCTAATGCCCAGCTAGGTATCCCGATTTGAAAATCTTTTAATTTCTGAATATGTGCGTTAGCACCTTCATTTTCTTCTAAAAAGTGAGCCAGTTTTGTTTTGTGCTTTGACGCTAAACTTTCGTTATGCTGCTCAATCAGTTTTTTATCTAATCTCATAATTGGTAATTATATTCCTTTAGAACAATATATCCATAAGTTAAGAAAAATTACGTCACCTCGATCCGCCGGCTGGCGGAGAGAGGTCTCACAAGTAAATTCAGCTGATAGTGCTTGTTACTTATTTGTGAGATGTCTCCTATCGTCGACATGACGAAGCTTCTTAATCTAATGAAATCGTTCAAATGAAAATTTAAACTTTATAATTTTTCCACAATAATTCCTCTCCTTCGGAGAGGTTAGGTGAAGCTTTTACCTTGCAAAAGCCATTGCAACACCGCCATCAACGTTCAGCATATTACCAGTTGATTTTGATAATAAACCGCCAGTGAATGCAAAACAAGCGTTTGCAATATCAACCGGAAGGATGATTTTGTTTAACAACGTTCTTTTTGCATAATAAGCAGGAAGTTCCGCCACGGTAATTCCGTAAGCTTTAGCTCTTCCTTCCGCCCATCCCCCAGCCCAAATATTGCTATCGCTAATTACCGCATCTGGGTTAACTACGTTTACCCTGATTCCGGCCGCACCTAACTCAGCAGCATTTAATCTGCTCAAATGTAACTGCGCTGCTTTTGCACTTCCATAACCTGCGTTGTTTGGACCGCTAACTAAAGCATTTTTACTCACAATGTTAATGATATCACCGCCAATATCTTGTTTTTTCATTACAGTTGTAGCCGCTTGAGTCACTAAAAATTGACCTTTCACCAATACATCATATAATAAATCCCAATCTTTTTGGGTATGATCCTCAATAGTTTTGGAAATTGACAAACCTGCGTTGTTTACAATAATATCCACACCGCCGAAACTTAAAGCTGCAGTTTTCATCGCTACTTCAATTTGAGGTTGGTTTGTAACATCTAAAATTGCCGTTGCATAAGCATCTTTACCGAAATCTTTTTTAAACTCCTCACCCGCTTCTGCTAAACGCTCCTCATTCATGTCGTTTAAAATTACGCAAGCGCCTTCCTCAACAAATTTTCTAGCAATTGCTTTTCCAATTCCTCCCGCACTACCAGTAATCATTGCAACTCTGCCAGATAAAGCTTTTGGCTTAGGCATACGTTGTAATTTTGCTTCTTCTAATAACCAATATTCGATATTAAAAGCTTCTTGACGAGGCAATGAAGTATATTCAGAAACCGCTTCTGAACCTTTCATTACGTTAATAGCGTTGGTATAAAATTCCGCAGCAACACGGGCAGTTTGTTTATCTTTTGCAAAAGAGAACATTCCAACACCTGGGTAGATAATAATTACTGGATTGGCGTCACGAATTGCCGGGCTGTTATCGTGTTTGCAGGTATTATAATAATCTGCATACATTTTACGATAAGCTTCAAAAGCTGGAGCTAGTTTAGCTTTAATAGCTTCAACATTGCTTAAATCTTCGTCTTTGGCTAAATCTAAAACTAAAGGACTAATTTTAGTTCTTAAAAAGTGATCTGGGCAACTGGTACCCATTGGCGCCAATCTTTCCAAATCGTTAGAGTTTATATATTCTAAAACTCGGTCATCATCAGTAAAATGACCAATCATTGAGCGTTCGCTTGAACAGAAGCCTCTTAATATTGGTGCTAAATCAGCGGCTTTAGTTAATCTATCTGCTTTTATTAAGCTTTGGATTTTTTGACCTCCAAAAACAGGTCCTTTTTTACCGTAGTTCTGCTCTAAGTATTCAGCACATTTCTCCACTACTTCTAATGTATTGACGTAGCTTTCGTAAGCGGTATCACCCCAAGTGAACAAACCATGAGAACCTAATATAATCCCTTTAATTCCAGGATTGCTATCCAAACATTCTTTTAACTGCAAACCTAAATCGAAACCTGGTTTTTGCCAAGGCACCCATCCAATAGCTCCGTTAAAAAGTTCTTTGGTTATTCTTTCCCCGTCTTTAGCTGCTGCGATGGCAATAGCAGCATCTGGGTGTAAATGGTCAATATGTTTAAATGGCAAAAATCCGTGTAAAGGGGTATCAATTGATGGCGCTTTTGAAGCCAAATCGTAGATACAGTGGTTAAACAATTCCACCATCTCGTCCTCATGCTCAATCCCTCTGTATACGTTTTTTAAAGATCTTAACCTGTCAACATACAAAGCTGCTAAACCGCTTTTCTTTAAAGTCCCAATATCTCCGCCCGAACCCTTGATCCACATAATTTCAGTTTCCTGACCGGTTAAAGGATCTTTCGCGTTAGCCTTGCATGACGTGTTCCCTCCACCGTAATTTGTTAACCTCAAATCTGCACCTAGCAAATTTGAACGGTATATTAACAATGCTACTTCATCTCCGGCAAGTTTGGCTGCTTCAGCCTCATCCCATAAATAGCTTACGTGTTTAAAAGAAGTTTTATTTAATGACATATTATTTTGATAATGATTGATGTTTCTTATATTTTGATTGAATTTCCGTAACCTACCACCAACACAGATACCAGGATGATAATAATCCCCATAATTACAGTGGCTAAAGTTTTAGTACGCACACCTTTCCATTCCTTTAAAATTAATCCCCAAAGATTAGCTACCAAAATGATAAAAGCCATGTGTAAAATCCAAGAACTTGCACCATTTCCCAAGCGGCTTTCGCCCATTCCGTAAAAGAAGAACTGTAAAAACCAGGTCGTTCCGGCAATGGCAGAGAAAATATAATTTTTTGTTAGTGGCGTTTTCTTATTGGTATAATCACTAAAACTTTTGTTTCTGAAATTCAAAATCATGCACCAGATAAAGTTGGTTAATAAACCGCCCCACATAATAATAATGTAGGTTACGTTGTTCTGATATAAAAACTCTCCTTGTCCAGGGTGTACAGCTTTCCAAGCAGCATTTGCAGCATCTGCCATATCTTTTCCGGCATCAATACCGAAGGCAAAACATGCACTTAAAACACCCGAAACAATAGCTACAAATAAGCCTAAACCTATTTTAAATTCAGTATTAGAACCGTCTTTTTCTGCATGACCTAAATCTTTATCTTTCATACTTCCGGCTACACCGCAACAAATAATCCCTATGATGCAGATAAACAATCCCAATAAAACCAACTGGCCCCAAGAAGAACCAGCAATCATACTTATAGAATCTTTCCCTGCTTTTGGATAAAATTCGTAAAATATTGACGGAATTAATGCCCCGAAAACAGAACATAAACCCAGTATAATAGAACTGCCCAATGCAACCCCGAGATACCTGACTCCTAATCCGTATGTTAAGCCGCCAATCCCCCATAAAGCGCCAAACAAAAATGTATAAAAAAGAATAGAACCAGAAGCGTCTCTAATGATATCGGCAAAACCGGGAATAGTTAAATACGCAGCCAATGGCGGTACAATTAACCACGAAAAAAGCCCACCTACTATCCAATAGCTCTCCCAAGACCATCCTTTAACCTTTTTGTACGGGATATAAAAACTACCCGAGGCAGCGCCTCCAAAGAAATGATAAATAACCCCTAATAATGCCTGCATAAAAGTTTAATTTTTTAAGTTTATTTTTTGGTCTTGCTAAAGTAAGAGGTGTGGTTTATAAAACTGTTATGGTCTGTCATGGATTATTAGAAAATCATTGAGAAGTGATTATTTTTTTTGATTTTTTTTGATTCTAGTGTATTAAAATTAATTCCCGAGAGTTTTCATCATTGTCCTCTCTGCAAAACTTAATAGATAAGTATAAAAAGTTTTAGACTATGGGCGTTCGGGCGGGTTGTACATTCATACTGCACAGACATTGACCACAAGAGTCGGTATCCATTTATATCTTTAACGCAAAAATAGTTCTACACAAAATATTTTCACCCCTATAGCAAGCCTCTACCTATTTAAATAGCTGTTTTTGAAATTAAAACTGCTTTAATAGTTATTAAACTATGAAAATAGTTGTATAACTAAATTATTAGTTATACCTTTAGTTTATAATTGTAAACACCACAGATTATGGAAGTAAAAGAATTAACAAAAGCAGAGGAACAATTGATGCAGGTTTTATGGGATTTAAAAAAAGCCTTTGTAAAAGAGGTGATTGACGAACTACCCGCACCAAAACCTGCCTATAATACAGTAAGTACCGTTATTAGGATTTTGGAAAGCAAAGGTTTTGTTAGCCATACTTCATTTGGAAAAAGTCACCAGTATTACCCTATCATCAGTAAAGAAGCGTATAAAAACTTTGCTACCGATAAACTGCTAAACGGCTATTTTGAAAATTCGGTAGAAAGTATGTTTTCCTTTTTTGTAAAAAAAGATTAATAAAAAGCAAAGGTAAGCAAAACGGTTAAAACCGTTTATATACAATGCTTTATAAAACAGTAGTTTTAGTTTGGAACTCCGTGTCTGATACGTTTTAGACTTGAAAACACAATGTTAGGTTACTAATTCGTTACCGATTAGCAAAGGTGTTAATTCGGTTTAACTAATTACATTTCAGTGTTTTGCACTCGTTTTCATATTCCCTTGTAACTCAATATAATTTAATTTTAAACATTAAACATTTGGGTTATGGAACAGACAAAAAAGTCCACGTTCAAACTGCTTTTCTACCTGAAAAAGAACGAACTAAAAAAGAATGGTAATGCACCAATTATGGCACGTATTACGATTGATGGAATAGCTAAAACTTTGGGAACAAAGTTAGAAATCAATCCCAAAAACTGGGATTTAAAATACGGAAGAGTTGAAGGCAAGAGTGCAACTGCTTTGAGCATTAACCAAAAATTGGATAACATACGGGGACGTATTGACACTATTTATGAGGATATGCTCAAACAAGAGGGGTTTGTTACAGCACAAAAGCTAAAACTTGCATTTCTCGGTGTTGGTGTTATGGAAGATTCCTTGCTGAAAGTATTTAAAAAGAACAATGAGGGCTTTGGTAAAATGGTGGCAAAAGGTGAACGAGCCGATAGCACATATTACAAATACAAAATCGTCTATAATCACGTCGAAGAATTTATAAAATGCAGGTATCATCGTGATGATATGGCCTTTCGGGAATTGACCTGTGATTTTATCAGAGAATTTGATTTCTTCCTTAGAATAGACAAAGAATGCTCACATAATACTGTTTGGGTATATACGATGCCTCTTTACCGTGTTGCGGAAATAGCGGTCAAAAGCGGTCTTATCAGGAAAAATCCTTTTGAAGATTATGAAATCTCTATGAAGGAAAACAACCGTAGCTATTTACTTAAAGAACACGTAGAATCCCTTTTGTTACATAATCCTTCAAAACAAAAGCATGAACTTGTAAAGGATCTTTTTGTATTCAGTTGCTTCACGGGGTTATCTTATATAGATATTAAAAATCTTAAAACAAGTAATATACAATCTTTTTTTGATGGTCACGAATGGATTATAAGCAGAAGACAAAAATCTGATGTTGCTTCCAATGTAAGATTGATGGAAATACCCAAACGAATTATTGAAAAATATAAAGGTGTTACCCGAAATGATTCTATCTTCCCTGTTCCCACAAACAATACTTGTAATAGTCATATAGACAAACTTATTCAGGAATTAGAGATTGTTACTGAACAAAAAGTAACCTTTCACACAGCAAGACATACATTTGGAACAATGTTTTTAACTGAAGGCGTACCACTTGAAAGCCTTAGTAAAATGATGGGGCATAAAAATATTTCTACTACACAGATTTATGCAAAAATTACAAGTCAGAAGATCAGCAAGGACATGGATTTGGTGTCTCATAAATTTGCTGGAATGGAAGCAGCATTTGCAGAAATGGAGAAAGAGGTTCTGGTTTAGAATTATTACTTACCAAACAAACCAGGATGATGTCCTGCTTTGTTTGTTTCGAGAAACTGGGTAATTTTAATAAATTTCTTTTTTTAAAATTTACTTACAACAATTCATTAAACAAAAAAATATGTCTTTATGTAAACTGTGTCTTGAACGCGAAGCAAACAAAAAGAACACTCATTATCTTACTGACGCAATTATTCGTACCTGTCTTAACTTAGAAGGTAGTAATGAACGCGAGAAAGGATTATATTTTGCCCTGGATAATTCCAATCCATTTATAGACTTTAATTTCCAACGTCTTGATGAGTTGACCCTTGAAACTACAATTGGAAGAAAACCAACTGACGAAGAAATTGAAAATGCTAAATCCATTCCGTTTTCAGTTGATTACGTATTTTGTAGCGATTGCGAAAACCTGTTTACAGATATTGAAACACCATTTATTCAAAACATATTACCACACTTCCGACAGGCAGATCTTTCAGTTCTCGAAATAGTGAACGAAGTTGATGTGGTTACAATTCGCAACTTCTTTCACATACAGTTGTATCGAAGTGCAGTCTGTGAAGATATTTTGGCATTTTCAGCTGAGTTTACAGAGAAGTTACGTCACAGTATCCTACAAAAAAATGGTGACACATCCATCCCACTTTCAGTGACATATCTACAAACTCTTGGAGGAAACGCGATATATACAGAGAACTACATTGGATTTACTAATGATAAAAACCCTTTTATTGTCTTCATGAATGATTTTGTTATACAGGTTTACGAGAATGAAGAAGCAATAAAATTCCTACCTTTCCATGGACTAAATGAACAAGAAACTTTTGTCTCTGCTATAAACATCAACGAAGAATCTTTTGCTTTTAAAATATTTAACAATGCAGAAAGAAAGGCTTTTCTCAATACGGTGATCGTAAATGAAAAGGTTAAGAAAACAATACAATACTACCGAGATATGTTTGATATGTTCTGGAGAAAGCTATTTGGTGTCGACGCTCCGGTGCTACAAAAAGAAAGGTATATCCAGAGCCTTATTAATGGTGATGACAATAACTTAATTAAATACTCAAAGCAGCAGGTTTTCGAATTTACCGTAGCTTATATGGCTAAACTTTTCAATGTTACCAAATAATTGCATATAACACTATATAGGTAGCCGAGGTAAATAATCCTCGGTTTTTTTATGCCCATACTAATCTTCAAAGCACATTTATTCCTCCAGCGTACCTCCAGCCCAATAAAAGAGCTTTGATAGGAGAACCTTAATAAACCATCCAGAGAAACGACCCAATCTATTCTCAACAAACATTTTTCTGTATCGTTTATGTGGCTTCCAAAGCCACAATATTTTAAATACCATAAACTTTATATAGAAATCCCGCTGCATGGATGCAGGTTTTGCAATCACACAGACCATTTCCTAAATGCCTTTTCTATTGGCTTCCACATAAGTTTTTATTCAAGAGCGCCAGTATGCTGTTTTGTCCCATTTCAAGAGCAAAGGTATTTCCGTGTTTTTAACGCAGAATCAAGGTCAGGCCCTCCGGGTTTGCAAAATAATCTCCACCCATGCGGGTCGTATTTTTTTGTCAAAACCTTGTTTCTGCTAAACACGAACCTTTTATGCTCGTGAAACGAAACAAAGCATACTCCGGCTCTTTAAACGAATAAAAAAAATGTCAGAAATAAAAAAATATAGCATTGGAAATGGTAAAAAAGTGAAACGAAACTTCAGCACCTCCTCTCATTGCCGAATAAATCAAAAAAAAATCAATAACGCAAAAAAGTAGAAATCATGAACATCACAGGAAGACTGACAAGGGATGCGGAAGTACGCACATTGTCGAACGAAAAACAGGTAGTAAACTTTTCAGTAGCCACCAACGACAGCTACAAAAACAAACAGGACGAACGCATAGAGCAAACAACCTATTTCGATTGCTCCTATTGGATAACCCCGAACGTAGCCAAGCTACTTACCAAAGGTACTTTGGTAGAACTATCGGGCAGGGTAAGTACAAGAGCGTGGACAGGCAATGACGGAGAACCAAGAGCAGGACTTAATTTCCATACCTCACAAATCAAACTGCACGGAGGTAGCAGGAGGACAGATACCGTACAGGTTACAGCACAACCAAAGGAGGACGACCTCCCATTTTAACAACGAATATTCAATCATTTTTTAACATCAAAATTTTAAGCATTATGGCACACAACATCAATTTCAACGAGAGAACAGGACGTTATTCATTTTTCAGCGTTCAACAAAAAGCGTGGCACGGTTTGGGGCAAATCGTGGAACAATACCCAACGAGCGATGAAGCTATCCGATACGCTGGATTAGATTATGAGGTGGTTAAATCCCCACTGTTTACCAAAGGTTCAGGTATCATCGAAACGACTAACGGTATAGAGATAGGCAGTAGTGAATTGGAAGTACCCAACTATTTCGCCAATATCCGCACCGATAACAATGCCGTATTGGGCGTTGTGGGCAAGGATTACCACATTGTACAAAACCGTGAAGCCTTCAATTTCTTTGATGCTATTGTAGGCGGTGGCGAAGGTATTTTCTATGAAACCGCAGGAGCGTTGGGAAACGGAGAACGCATTTTTATCACAGCAAAGTTGCCCGACTATATCCGTGTAGGTAATGGCGATGACGTAACAGAAAAATACATTTTCCTAACCACCTCGCACGATGGTAGCGGAAGCATCACAGCCGCTTTTACCCCTATTCGTATCGTATGCCAAAATACGCTGAACGCTTCATTACGGAATATGACCAATGTAGTTCGTATCAAACACACTTCGGGGGCAAAACAGCGAATTGAGAATGCTCACAAGATTATGGGACTTGCCAACACATTGAGCAACCAATTGGAGGGGATTTTCAATGAGTGGACAAAGGTAAAGGTAACAGACCAAGGGGTTAAAAAGCTCATCCAATTAGCACTTTGCCCGAACAAGGAAACCCTTGACTTTATCAAAAAAGGTGCGGAAGATGAAATTTCCACCGTGTTTAAAAATACCGTTGAGGACGCATTTGCTTATGCTATGATAAGCGATACCCAACAAATGGACACTACCAAAGGTACATTGTTCGGAGCATACAACGCTGTTACAGGCTACTATCAAAACGTAAGAAATTACAAGAACGATGAAGCCAAGTTACAGAGCATTGTATTGGGTGGTACGGCTCAACTCAAATCACAGAAAGCATTTGACTTATGTACCGCATTTGCTTTGGACGGTGCTGAAATCCTAAATCTTAATTAAATAACAACAGGCTACCGCCTTAATCGGTGGTAGTCTTTTAAAACAAATCATTATGGCAAATTGGTGCAGTAATACGGTTGTTTTCGAGGGAAACGAGGAAACAATCCAACAGATACAACAGCTTTTCCAAACGATGAAGGAAAAGGAAGAACAAACAGAAAGAGCGCAATTACCCGATTTTATCACAGATGAAAACGGTGGCTATTTCTTCAATCTGTATTGGAACGAGGGCGACATAGGCATATTTCAGTACGAAACAAAATGGTCGCCCAATATTGAAATTGTCCAAAAAATAGCAGAATACTACCTAGTGGATTTTGTACAGGACTATGAGGAAATGAGCAACCTTGTATATGGCAGGGCAACCTTTTCTAACAAGCTACTCACGGATATTTATTTGGAAGACGAGGATTTTGAACAATATCATTATGACGAAGAAACAGACATCTATCATTTTGAGGGAGAAGTGTACGAAAGTGATTGTGAGATTTTGGAAACCCTATTGGAACGAAAGACAGCTAATCAACAACATTAAAAACAAATGCAATGGAAACGAAAACAATAGCCACAAAATTTGTACGCCACGATGTTCCCGAATTGGAAACGCTGAAATTTTCAATGGTCTATCTATTAAGGGAAAAACTGAACAAAGGCGACAAGTTGAACCGAACCGAAAAAAATTGGCTTGCAGAAGCAGTAAACCGAAATGCCTACTTCAAAAAAGCCGTTCCATTAATGGGTTATCGGTTTGGATTTGAAGACGTTTTAAAAACCTATGTGGTGAAGCAGTACGGCAATTGGTCGGAATACAATGCCCCCGACAAAACGAGCCTTAAAAGTATCGTTTACGGCAGGATTGACCAAATGGCAGAAATCAGTAATTAATAATTAAGGCAAAAAATGAAAGTAACGGATTTGAACGGTTGCGAAATTGAGGTAACCGACCTAAAAGAAGCTATCCGCATAGCCAAACGATACACAAAATACAGGCACAAAGACAAAGGTTTTTCGGACTTCGACAAAAGGAAAAGTGCCTATTGGACGGACATACACGAGAAACTGACAGCAATCAAAGAACAAGTAAACAACCATTAAAATTTAAGAACGATGAATACCAATTTTTTCAATCAGATACAGCAGTTGGACTTTACAGGAGTATTGCAACTGAATATTTCAAAAGGAGCAGAAAACAACCTTATTGTATCAGTATTGCTCAACAACGAGCAATGTGGAGATAGTGCAAAAAAACTTATTCCTCCTTTGACATTTAATGCCACAGCACAGGAGTTTGACGAAGGATTTTTTGAACAAATAAAAGCACCTATTCAAACCGTTTCGGGCGTAATGGTGGATATGGAAAAATTTCTCAAACAAATGGAGGAAGTCAAAAAGCAATCGGCAATGGAGAAAGAAAAAGCCGAGAAGCAGAAGAAAGAGCAGGAAGCCAAAGACAAAAAGTACAAAGATGCAATGGCAAAAGTGGACGAATTGGAAAAAGAGGGCAAGTTCCGTGAAGCGTGGATAAAAGTACCCGATATAACAGAATTTCCCGAAAAGGCAGACGAAATACGCAAACGCAAAACCGAATTATCAAACAAGTTTGCCACACCGAGCCTTTTTGGAGCAATGGAAGAAACCACACCCGAACCACTAAAAACGGAAGAAGTTACAAACGATTACCCTATTGAGGAAACGGACGAAGAAGAAACCGAGTATTAACGATTAAAAACAAATAGTATGTTATTAGCAACGCAATTAGAACGAGTTTTTATACTCAAAGATAAAGGACAGGACATCAGACTGACCGACCCCGAACCACGTTGGAGCGTGGAAGCCGTAATGAATTTTTACGCCAATATGTACCCCATTTTGACAACTGCAAAAGTATCTGTACCTCAAATCAAAGATGGTGCCGTAGAGTACAAATTTGAGAGCGTAATGGGAACGAAAGGTTAAACCAAATATGTAAAACGATGAATTATGCAACGCAACATCATATCGGGAACGATCACAATACCCGCACAGCAACGACAACGGCAATTGCACCAACAGTTGGGAGAGTTCGCCAATTGGCTACAAAGACCAAAGGATGCAAACGAAGTGCTAAAAGACAAACAGAAATCCGTACCGATAGCAATGCTACCAATGGTATTCTGAAATGTACATTTCTGCCTAAACTGAAAATGGAACAACCCGTACAGGCTTGTAAAAAAACAGCAAAAACGGAAAGGGATTTTTATAAGTCCCTTTCCACACTTGCCAAGCATTACCGCATTGAGCCGATGCAGACCAAAGAATTTACATTTCCCTATAATATCGTATTAGGTATGTGGGATATGGAAACCAAACTAAAACGCAACCATATCAATTGGGATGGTTTACGTTTGCTACAGGACAGTAAGAAAATGTTTTTGAAAAGTGAGGAACGGTACGACACAGGCACAACCTTGTATTACATTCCTATTGTGCCACTCTTTAAAATGCTCAAAGACCCAAAACGGAAAAAGTCAGCACAATTGCTTGTTTCCGTTTGCAGTTATCTGTATCATATAGCCGATATTCCGTATTACAGACAGGAAGATAGCTATCTGTATTGGCTATACGAAATGCACAAAGATTGGGTGGAACAAGACGAAGAAACGGACGAAACCGAAGACTACAAGCGAGAATTTGCCAAAGCGGAATTGATAGGAGATTGTATAGAAAAAAGACTATTTAACCGCATCAATTTAGAAATGTTTGAAAAACGTTTAAGCCGTTTTGAAAGCCGTGATGTATTTGAGATAGAATGTTGGCAGTTGGCTTGTAATGCCTTTGCTCTTTATTCGGAATATCCTACGGCAAGCATTTTTAGGAATGCACCAATACCCGAACAAGACCCCTATGACGATGATTTCGACAATGAAGCTATCGGAATGGAAAAGTACATTTCGTTTATCTCAGACACCAAAGGTTGGTTGTATGAAAGCCTTTCTGATAGCATCAATAATGAATTTAACGAATACGGAATAATGGAAGAACCAAGTATAAGCAAATCCTTTGACGGAAGTAAAGTAACACAGGAAAGCCTTGATTTTGAGAGCCGTCTTTTTGCGGTATTGGACGACTTGTGTAGCCTACTGTATAACTATAAAACGACAAGACAATGAACACCATCAATGATATAACCGAGAATTTTGGAACATTATATTTCCCAAAATCTGCTTTGGTTTTTTATGAAACCAAAGGAACAAATACAGATATGTACGTGGAGCATTTCGATATGGACAAGAACGGAAATCCCATCAATGCGCATCCTTTGACGGTAAAGGAAGCCAATGTATTGGCAAAATCATTACAGACCGATGATGAAAAGAACCAAGCCTTTTTGAAGCCAAAGGGATTATTACCGACCAATGTTTTACACATCAACCCCAATACGGAAAAAGGTACGGTATTATGGTACACCAAAGCACAGCAACGGTCTTTGTATTTTGTGAATGGTTTGGAGATACCCAACGGAAAAGCACAAGTACCACCAATGCTATGGTTTGCCGATAAGAACAGCCTTACTGTATTTGCTTTGGCAAACAACAGAAGACCAACGGCAAAGACACCTTTGCATTACGCACCGTTTTTTAACATCTATGAAAAGGGCAATGTATGTATGGGTACGGTAAGCGTGGATATTAAAAATTCCGCATCGTTAGAGGAATTTGTACAGGCTTGGGAAGACTATTTTTTTAACAGCTATTTCAGCCATTCATTGAGTGCAAATTTGACAAAAAAGAACATTATAAACCTTTGGAAAAGCCTTGTCAATACAGATAAACCCTTTCCGACAGAGGTATTGAAAACGAATAACAAAACCCTAAAAACTTTATTGTAATGGAAACGACAAAAACAGCAATCCATTTTACGGACAATTATTTACTTAACCCGACTAACCCGATTTCGGTAAACCTTATCGGAGCAGGTGGCACAGGCTCAAAAGTATTGACCGCTTTAATGGAAATGAACCACAGTTTAATGGAATTAGGACACGCAGGATTACAAGTCCGTTTGTGGGACGATGATATTATTACAACAGCCAATTTAGGCAGACAGCGATTTTTTGAAAGTGAAACAGGATTGTATAAATCCGTAGCCTTGATAAACCGTATCAATCGTTGTATCGGGACAAATTGGAAAGCCGAAACGGTTAAATTTGAAAAGGACAATTTTGGTAGAATACACGAAGAAGCAAAGGCAATCATTACCATTACTTGTGTGGATAATGTACAGGCGAGGTTTGGCGTTGCTGAAATTTTGAAAGAACTTTGCAATCACAGACATTACAGAGATACCCCTAAATATTGGTTAGACTTTGGCAACAGTCGTGATACAGGGCAAGTGCTACTATCGACCATCGGAGAGATAAAACAACCCAATTCAGAGAAATACCAAACTGTGGCAAGCTTGCCATTTGTTACAGATGAGTTTGGCGAATTACTGAAGCAATCTGAACAGGAGGACAACACACCAAGTTGTTCACTTGCCGAAGCATTGGAAAAACAAGATTTGTTTATTAATTCCTCTTTGACACAAATGGGTTGCTCTTTATTATGGAACTTATTTCGCAGGGGAATGACCGAATATAAAGGTTTTTTTCACAACTTGAAAGACTTCCGAACCCACCCGATAAAAGTCGCTTAAAAAGCGAAATCGGCGGGCAAAAATGCACTTCCTCTCTACGGTCGGAAACGCATTTTTGCGATTAGATTAGGTGCAACCACTTTGTCAAAATGTACCGCTCTGCACATTCTTTTCCTTACATTTTATCAAACAGGTTGCGAGTTTCTTGCGTGGGATATTCATTATCCCAAAGATTGGTTTTGGAAATGAATTCTTTTCTTTCCACATAAGCGGCCAAAGAAAATAAGCAAAAGAACGCCGCCCGATTAGCAAAGATTAGATACTCCTTAAAATCGCACTATCCATTTTGTGTATCTGAGGTTTTAGTATCACACAATAAAAATTGACACAAAAGACATTGTAAAGCAATCTGAACATCCGAAACAGTACGGACAAAAACAGGCTCTTTGATCGAAGTGCGAGAGGTTTGTAGAAGTGTTTGACTAAGGTTTGTGGCTGATATAGTTCTGTTCCAAGATACTCAAGAGGTCTGTTTCTTTATAGATTATCTTGCCACCAATCTGTATAAAGGGCAAAATGTTGTCATCCCGATATTGCTGTAAAGTCCGTTTACTGATGTGCAACAGCCTGCACACATCTTCGCCAGATAGGTATATTTCACCGTTCATTACGGGGCGGTAGTTTTTCAATATTGTTTCTATCCGGCTCCTGAGCTGCGCTATCATTTTCTGATGGACAATAATCTCTTCATTGTCATTCGTGAATAAATTCATTTTCAACAGTATTGTACGGCTGTCCGGCTTTAAGCAAAGCCTGTACGTCCGAGCGTTTGTAATAATTCTTGCGGTTCAGTCTGGAGTGAGGTAACAAGCCTTTGTCCTTATAGGTCTGCAAGGTCCGTTTGGTAATATTCATCATCAGGCACACCTCCTGGTTATCGAGCCATTTCTCTTCTTTGAAAATGGGTGTGTATTTCTGTGTGGCATTTTCGGTCAGTTCCAAAAGTGCTTTGAGTTCATTTGCCATTCCGTTCAACACGGATTTTTGTACTGCGATAACTTCCATAAGTTGTTCATTTTTGCTGTAGAAGTTGAATTTACCAAGGCTTTTTATGGGATTGGGAAAGATTGTACACATTGGCTTTAAAAGGCAGTGTTTGGCGGTTGACTACGCTCTAAAGATAAAAAATCGGATAACCTGTGGCTTATCCGATTTGCTCTTTTAAGCATCGCAGTTTAAAAATAAATTATACTGCCAGAGGTCAGGTAAAATCCAATAGCTTTGCCACAGAAGGTTACTATTCCTTTAGAGATGACGGAATGTTGTTTTAGAATAGGGTATAAAATAAAACCCGACTGACTCAAGAATCAATCGGTTTTCCCATAATCTTTGCTTTCTAAACTATCCTTCATTTTTCTTGGCGGTGACCTCGTTACGGATGTCCTGCGCCAATACTTTTGGATATAGACAAGCAATTTTCTAAACAAACTGGACATTCAGTAACGATCTTCATATATTAAAATTTAACGTCTATTAAATATATTAAACCTGTTTGTCTACTCAAAGATAGCAAGGAATCCACTATAAATTTTATGTAGTCGAGCCTTAAAAAGCCACTATTTTAAATTTCGAATAAAATAGTGGTTTTGTTTTTAGTCAAAAGGTTGAACAATAATTGTAGCCAATAAATAATTTGCTTTTTGATTTGGTTAAATCTGAGCTTTAAATTGTATCCAATTCCCGCCAACAATGCATTATGAATATCTCCATCCACGCCTTTGAGGAAATTTAATCCCAAAGAGTGGTTTCTTTTCAGATGCGAGATTGTAGGTTCAATTGCGGCTCTTGCTCTAAATCTTTTTCTGGCAACTTCCTGTTTGTATTTTGTTTTTTCTTTGTTGGTTTCGGGTATTTCTATTATTGTCTCCCCTACCTGTCTCATCCCTCTAAACCCTCGGTCTGTACCTGCTATTTCAGGCCTTGTTCCTCCAGTTCCTACTCTCACTCGTTCACTTTGAGCTAATGATCCTTCCAGCGTTTTACTGTCGTGTGGATTGCCTGAAAACCTCTTCACTGCTGTAATCACTCCTGTTCTACGGCCTCTTACAACAGCCACTTTTGTTCCAAACTCATAAGCTTTATGTGCTTTCCCTTTAGCGATACAGGCAGTTTGGGGTTCGTGCAAACTATAAACCTTGTCTTTGGTATTTCGCTCCTGGGTGAGCACTTTTTTGTAGATTACAAATTCTCCCTCATATTGCTTTTGCAAGTCCAGAGGTAATTTCCTTTCTAATTCCCGGACAACTCTTAAACCAATGGTTCTTAACTTTTTTCTGGCCATTACTGCTTTCTTTTTCCGTTTGGGATGATGACCAAAGTAGGCATCCCGAAGATGCTGTTTGGCTACTCTTTTGTAGGTCTGTCTTTGCTTAACTCCTTCTTTTCCTGCTATTTTAATGCAATTGTCAATTACCTTCTTGGCCAACTTGGCATCGGTCGGAAAAGTGATGTTCTTTTCCTGAACAGTCGTATCAATCTGAACTTCTTTTTCATCTTTTGCTTTAGGATGTAGCGACACACTTTGGCTTAACAAAAATTCTAATCCTGCTTCTTTAAGACGTTTTCTAAAATGAACAAACTCGCTAGGGTCAAAAGGCTGTTCAGTTTGAAAGAATTCTTCCCCTGTAAAATATTGCCAATAGGCATTCTCAATCCAACGCTCAACTACGGATTCATCACTCTCCTTAAACATCTCTTTCAAAAGTAATAACCCTGCTATTTTTCTAATGGGAATGGAGGGTCTTCCTTGATCGGAATATAAATTCTGGAACTCCAGCTCCATTTTATCCCAAGACATCTCATCAGCCAATTTTACCAACGGATGTCCAAGATCTATAAGATCCGTTAACCTTGTTTTGAATAAATCCTGCTGTAAATCTGGTTTTATTTTGCCTAACATATTGCCACTTTTTTATACCGAAAGATACACTTTTTGGCGATTTTACAGAACCATTTTCGGTCTTATTTAATCACAAGTTATTAACAATCAGTTTGTTAATTCATTTTTAAGGAATAACTATTTAACTAAGTGTTTTACAACAGATAAATGACTGATTGTTAATTGTATAAAAATAACAAAACTCCGAATCTGGTTTTTATCGGACACTAATGATTATTTATATATAATCTTAAACAAACCGAATTTAAGTGAATATAATTAAATTTTCCGTAAGCTTCCTAAATCATTAGAAGTGTTAGTATATCTGCGATTGGCATTTTAGAAATTGCGATTGTTACTTCTGCTAATAACTTCTTTATAATATTTGAATAAAATATAATAAATTGTTAGCTCATGGAAGTGGAACCGGTCTTTTATAATCCTAAATATATGTATATGAATAAAACTGCCGATTTTTGAAAACAAAGTAGATCTATCTTCAACGGTTAGGTCCTTCATCACATTTGCGATGGCGCTTTCCCTCAATCTTATTAAATCCAAATGTTTATCACAAAGTAATGATGAGCCTTCGGAATCTGATTCCAAAACGGTCTTAATATCCTCTCTCATGTTCCGAAACTTTTTGTCAAGCTGAATCTTTAAATGTTTTCCAAACTTAAAATCTTTATGAAACTCATTTTGTAGGGCGTTCATTAATCGCATCTTTTCGTCCGCTTTCGCTATTCCAAATGAATTAAGAAGACTATCTAAGCTGTAGATAGTGGCAAAAGTTCTGCTTGTAAATGATCCGAATCGATTATTGTCATGGGCTATCATATGTAAGGTAGTCATGCTATCAATATCGAAAACGGATTCTACACAGTCTATTGTATTGTATCCATACCGTTCCAGTTCTCTTTTGTAGGTGTCGATTTGTATATTATAAATGATTTTCTCATCCATGTATTTCTGTATTACGGAATGAAACATAGATATAATATCTTGATAATGTCGTTTATCCTTTAATTTGAGCCTAAGACGAATATGAAAATTGCGATCTCTGAATCTTAGAAAATGAAATTTTTCAACTATATCAATAGCTTTCATTTTTTGAACCATAGGTAAGATACCCATTGCTAATAATTCATCTGCAGATTCTGCGCCTAAATATATTTTGAAATAAATCCAGTCATCTCCAACTGTAAATGTCCTTTTGACAGTATTGTTGATTTGCTGGTTGAAGAACAATGGCCTCTCTGAAGCCTTAACAATTTCTATTTGCTTTTTATAAAAAGGAACCACCAATTGATTTACATAGATGGCTTTGCTATTGGGGTCCCAATCACAAAAAAAAGATTCACTAATAAGTAGTTCACGCTTCTTTTGCCAAATTTCAAACATTAATTTTAGCTGGACAACATCCTCGGTATCTAGAATCAGCTCGTCTTCTCCATCAATTAAATTTATAAATCTGGGAACGTTATGTTCTGCCTTAAAAGCAAGAAAGAATTTCGAGATTTCAGGATAGCTTTTGCCAGATACTTTTTCCGGGAGGCGTAGCTTCCACATTGCGGAGCTTAAAATAATATTTTTATATACGATTCTTGGAAAAAACGAGTATACTTTCCAAAGTACGCCAAAGTCAAGCTTTATGTCAGAAATTTTTTGCGGGTTCTGCAATTCACATAAAAATGAGTAAATCGGTAGATTATTTTGCCAATACGCATGAGCATTGTCAAGACGAGGAATGACCTCTAAATTCCATTTTTTTGATCTTAAAATAATGCGTCCGTTTTTAATCGAAATCATTAAATCCGTTATTGGAATCTGGTTTTCTTTCTTTAAAGAAGACCCAGCTAGATAAGGTATTTCAAAATCCCGAAATTGAGGTCTTCTAATAACGTTTCCGACTCGATCTTGTGGCAGATGAACTATAGCTGCAATTATTTTATTTGAATTAATTTCGCTCTCTTTATTAGAAATGTTCGATAACAGAGCTTCTATTTTAGAATCCATATGTCCTATTCTGGATATCATTGAGGTGGCAGTCAGTCCCCCGATGCTAATGATTTTTAGCCGATTGTCATTCATCGAACATATGACAGAGAGCGTTTCGGGTAACAATTCGTGTTTGGATTCGAAAGCGATGATTTCATTATCTGCCACTTCAATAACTCTATTGTTTTTCTTCAACGCATCTTCAAATTTCTTTGACCAATAGGTGTGTATTTTGTCGTGCCATAACACTTTATCCTCAACTTTGTGATGACCAACTTCAAGGCCTTCTAACAACTCACAGATGGCTCTGTCCATAATTGGATAATCTATCCCTCTTTCTGAATCAAACACCTCTACTAATGGCACTTCCTCGTCTTCATATCTATCCACGAATTTTTTCTTAAACAAATCGATCCTTGCAGACGGTGTCCTAGTACTTAATTTGCTCAAAGCACTTAAAGCACTCCGTAAATTTCGTACGGTTTGCCCATCAATTTGGCATTCCCCAGCACTTTTCAAATCGACTTGTATTAGACATTGAGGATCGAATTTGATTTCTAATTTGCGTATTATACACCTAATCTCTTCGTAAACGGAAATGTAACTTTCTAGGCTATTCTCTTTTATGAAATCAAATCTTTTTTGGATTTCTTTCAAAGACAGGTAGATTTCTTCAACACGATTCCTTATCTTAGTTTCAGTAATGCCTTTTGAAAGGTCCTTCAACATCCTCATAAGGTTGTGACTGTAGTCCTCACCTGTTAAAGTGATATTTAAGTTGCTTATCAAAATTCGTTCTTCTATTAATTCATGAATAAATTCTTTGGACTCCTTAATAGTTACCTCTTTTGACAAAAGCAGTTCAGATAATTCATCGATTTTTTTTCCATCAGCTGATTCGATTATTTTTTCCAAGTATGGAGAAGTCTCAATCGTCACTAGTTCGTTTGAATTTAATTTATGAATTTTTGTTGTCTTCACATACCTAAACTGACTACCAATTCTATAAAGCGTATTATTCACATTATATTTTAGAAATGGTCTAATTTCTAACTCATTTTCTAGATAACAGATAACATTATTTAGATATTCCATATCTAATCTTGCAATTCGTATTGAATTTTTCCAATTTTCTATTTCTAATTTTAAATCGTCTGTCTCCGACGTTATAGACCCAATCTGACATCCTGCGAACGTCGCAAATGGAGTCGCTCTAGTAGTAATTCTAAGCAGATACTTTAAGAGTGTAAACTCTAACTTTGGATCTCTTTCCTGTTCTGAGGAGGTCTCATATTTAGTACATTCATCATACAATTGGCTTGATGATAGATAAATACTCTCCCTGAAAAGAGAGTGCTTTAATAATTCAAGAAAGAAATCTTTACTGTATTGCGTTGGCTTAAACCGAGGCAAAAACGTTAATGGCAAAGAAGGAGTTCTACAAATAAAAGCGCCAAAAGCATCATAACAATTCTCCATACTAATTCAAGTTAAAAATTAAAGATATCAATTGAAGTTCGTTATTTCATATAGTATATAATAAAAGACCTCTTCTCGCGCATACTTTAATCGTTCTTGAGATCTCAATCTCCAGAACGAGGCTATATAAATTTGAGCTGGCCTGATTGACGTTAAGTTCCTTTCTTCGAAAAGTCTTTTGGCTTTATCTTCTTGTTGAAAAACTCTCAGACCTTTTTTTACAACAAATCACAGTTGAAAGAGAATGAGGCATTTTTGTAAATTTTGATGTCACAGAAAGTGTTATATGCGATTTCAGAGGTTCATTTTAAAACATCCAAGTTATCTTCAGATAAAAGGGAAATGTTTATCTGCCAAAGAAAAGGCTATCTCTTCGTGGTTAAAAGAACTGGGTCATGTAATTTGGATCTATAGTTAGACAGAGGTCTAATAGAACAATATCGTTTAAAAGCAATTCGCATGCCCCCCGTTTGCATCTCCGTCACAAAAACAGGCGATTGCCGATATTTCATTTAATTGGCAAATATCTAAATAGGAGCCTGTTGGTAAGTAGCTGATCGATATAATCGTTAAGGCCACATTAAAAAGCTAAATATGTAATCATTAAATTTACTGAGTTTGGAAGTACGTTGGATAATAAATTAGAAACACACACGGTGTTGAAACTATTATAAAGCGGATGCTGGTTGAATGGCTGTTCCTGCCGTAGGTAAAAAGAGTATAATTTCACAATTTCTATAACTATAAATTCGAATCTACCAGCATTGAGCATCCATAATAAAAACTGGTTCTCAGTTTGAATAACTGCCTATAACTAAGCTTTAAAGATTTATACATAAATTATCCCCTGAATGATGCTAATCTTAAAGTAGCGTCTCTACACATAGTCGTTTCCAATGATTACCCGCTTAAATGTAAACTCCTTTTATCGGTCTGGAAGCCGTTGAATCTTGTTTTTTACTTGTCTAGTTATGTTATAATAGTAAACATCTGTCCCAAGACGGGGAAATATCACTAAATGCCGAGATTAAGGTTAACTCTATACCGATGGAACCTGTCAGTAATCCAATGCTCTCATCCCGTCCTTTATTTTCGCTATTTAAAATCTTTAACGACTTATTCAAATCAGATCTTTCTAAATTTAGATATTTATTAAACCAATGTATTCCGGCCTTTCTGAATTCTTCAATGTGTGTTCTTTGATAAACACGGTTATATAAATGAGCTACACCAAAACTTCCATGACAAATACCAGAATCAACTACACCAGTCTCTTCGAAATCTAGTCTTCCGCAAGATTTCGTAAGGATATCTATAGATAATTTACACCACGATTTCTTTCCTGTGATAGCGCCAGCATTCCAAATACTTTTGCAGACTGTAAGATCTCCATAACACCAACTCAACCTGCTATTTGACGGCGAGAAATCTCCAACTTTACTCGGAAACCAAGAGTGAAAATCCGGTGGATTTCCGCTGCGTTCTAGAAAATTAATGCACCCGTGTATTAGATGAAAAACGGTCTTTCTGGATATTCCTTTTTTATAACAAACAGTGAGAAAGCTTAATATTCCGGAGATTCCATGGGGCATCCCAAGGTCTATCTCATTCGAATCGTTTAAAAAGTTGTTCGGCCACTTAATACAGACCCCTTCTGAAATCGAAGAATCAACCAACAATTTTATGTTTTCCTCGACAAACTTGTATGATTTATGTGCGTCCTCCTGCTCCAAAAAAAGAATGTTTGGACCAATACTGCCATAAAGTATATCCAAATTTTGAGAATTGAAAGCGTTTCTACAGAATTGTTGACAATGGTTATTAATTTCAGATTGGTTTGAAATTTTGTTGATCGGTGTTAGTCCTTGGTTGATTAGATGTTGATAAGCCCAAAAAATACCGCTTAAGCCGTTTGAAAAATCAAAGGTAAAGTCATCTTTTTCTAAGGAACTAATGGCCTCATCGATTAATACACGCGATCGTTGCAAATAGACTTTCTTCTTAAATAACTTGAAAAGATAAAAATAATATATGGCCAAACCAGCATTTCCGCTCATTAATCCACTGCCCGGGAGACTGCCATTTATAAGAAGACCATCCGTGAAGGTAATACGGTTGAATAACTCTTTGTTTTCTTTTTTTGAGATTATTGGAATCCAACTCATTAACGTCTAAAGTCAAAATTGTAAATAGACAACAGATTCAAGGTAATAACATCTGTTGTCTATAAGTTAGACCGAAAATTACGCGTAACAACCGCTGCTAGTCAATACTACAGGGCAGTAATTTGTCT
Organism: uncultured Pedobacter sp.; assembly: GCF_946480185.1. The sequence continues at coordinate 199,828 of NZ_CAMLIG010000002.1, forward strand.
TTAAGATACAAATTCCGGTCCATGGCGAGAAACCGCCTGAGCAACCGCCCTTTACAGCGATCATCTCTTCATCATTTAACTTTGAAATGATTTTTTTGTTTAACTTCAATTTTTTCATAAAAAATAATTTGTATTTTTAAATTTATACTTTTTTATCTTAAAATAAAAAAAATGAGGAAAATAAATTTGGGTGTATTAGAAATGGGGTCTCGCGATAACCTGATGTGTCCAGAAATAACTGAGTGTGTGATTGAGGAAGCTGTGCTTCTTGAGGAATTAGGATATTTCAAAATATGGTACACAGAACACTATGTGCCATCCTTAAATTCGGGATGGTTAAATCCTGAGGTTATTGTTCCATTAGTTGCGGCACACACCGAAAAAATTAAAGTAGGCATTGCCGGTGCTTTAGTCCTCTATCATTCGGCTTTTTCATTGGCATGTAACTATAAGCTGTTAAATAATTTATTTCATAAACGCATAGAGTTAGGAATTGCGAAGGGATTAATGCCATATTGTTATGAAGAAGCATTTGGGATTTTTTCCTCGAAGTCCGCAGAAGAAAATAGAAATAGGATCGGAACAAAAATGTCGAAATTAGCAAATTATCTACATCGAGAAAAAGAAAATTTGGATAACGGTATTGTTATACCCCCATTTGGTGGAGTTAGCCCTGAACTTTGGAACTTAACTTCATCTGAAGGTGGCTATATTGACTGCCTCGAATATGGATACAATTGCTCCCGAACCTTGTTTCATAACAATGCTAATTTACACTCCGAAAGGGGCCGCCTCGAGAAATTTAGGAGCGACTTTTTAGATAAGTTTCAAAAGCCTCCTTTAATTAATATAGCAGTCGCGGGGACTTGTAGCCCCAACCAAATTACAGTGGACTATACAATAGCAAATTTAAATATTTTTATAAACGCTCAGACGCTTATAACTGGTTGCAAGGAGCGAGTTTGCGATGAAATTTTAAGGCTTAGTGAAGAATACAAGGTAGATGAGGTAATATTCTTAGAGATTTCTAATAATAGAAAAAACAGAAAAAGAAGTTTGGAGGACATAGCTTCAATCTTATGTTGACTTACCTGCGACTTTAGTTATTTATTTCGAAATGGCGACCTAAATAGATATATACTTAAAATACCCACAACAATTGTCGCGATTATTACTCCTAGATCCATAACTATTTTCCTTTAAAAGAACTTATTAAAACAACTAAACAAAATGACAACTCAGAAACTTGATAAAAAGCTTTAATCGGTGGCAAAGCGATATTATTAAAGGCTCGGCAAAGACACTGTTAACGAAGCCTATCCGACCGATTAGACAAAGGCAATTTAAGAAAAATCATATTAGTATAAACGGTGGAATATTAAGTAAATTACTATACCAACGAAATTGTTTAGTACCATTTAAGGTACCGTATTGTTATCGAAGCGGTTCGCCTATATGCGAAACCGGGAAGATTGGATGACGAAAGGATAAAAAGTGCTTTAGATTATAATTAAAATAAAAGTTACCTATACTTAGCTATGCAAAGATAAAGTGAATATTTTAAAAGCTACGATGATTCAAAGCCCTATGTTCCCATGTTTATAAAAAGTATCTAAAAATGTTTAAAGTAAAAGACACTGACAAGTTAATTCAAGATTACACAAAAACAAAAGAAGATTTCATTAAAGAACTTTTAAAATTCGGCGACTATCTGATTGATGAATTAAAAAGGAGATTATGTATTAAAGGAAAGCCATCGCTAACATATTCAGAACTTAATATAGATTTAACCGGGGGAATTCCAAATAAGTTGGGTTTTCTTTTAAATCTCTTCGATATCACTTCACAGGAAAGATTCTTAACGGAGGTTAAAGAGTTTGCAAACCGCTACTTTCTGTCTTTAGAGTTAGATACTGTCCATGAAATATGTCTAGATATGGCGCTGATCTATCTGAAAATTTATAGTCTCACAGATGACAAGCAGTATCTTGAAAAATGCCATACCGTTGTGGCTTATCACCAAGACATCATAATAAGCCGGCAATTGAGCGAATATAAATTACCTCATCTTGATGTTGTAATTAAACTATATTTAGAGAGCGGTGATGTCGATTTCGCTTTTTTAATAAATATGAATATACTCGAGTTGATAAATTTAGCCTCTTTCAAAGGGCGAAATATAGTTTGGAAGAATGGTGTCATGGGAAACTCGGAACGTATAAACACCAACCTGGCGAGCATTTTTGCTAATATGTATTTTGCGTTTGGCAATGAAACATTTAAAAATATCGCCGATACTATAACTTCAAAAGGTGAACCGCGAATACTTTTCGATTACACCGATTCAAGTCAGTTTTATCGAATAGAGAGTTATTTATCCTCACGTGTTCGTCTAATTGCAGCTTCAGCAAACGTTTCGAAAATTCTAGCTTTTGTCAAAAAAATGGAATGCATTATAGCAGGGTTTTTCGTCGAAGCCAATCTCGTGTCGACCATTAAACTGATAATAAGAGCGAAGCTCTATTTTTACTTTTATATATATACTGATGACGAGAAATTCCTCGATTTAAGCAAGAGAATTTTTTTAGACTTTCAGAAGAATCTGATTTTTTCTGTCTCAGAAAAATTCATTAGCATTCTTCATTTTCAAATAAATGACCTATCGTTAATGCTATTACAAGGAAATCGAAACCGACCTTGTTCTTTCGCTTATATAGGACGACAGGTTGATTTGCCTGCGGTAAATATAAGATATGACGAATTAAGATACATTATCCTGTCTAACCTGTTCCCGAAGTCATTATTAATACTCCGAGATGAAATGCACGGCAAGCTAACACGGTTTTTACAGGCATCCTCTGATAGAAGGCGGGGCGAAATTGAGAATTTCATATCTTTCTCAAAGTCTGTTATCCGGTCAAATAAGCGAGTAAGACAATTTTTGGAACCGATTTTGGAATATGAAATCACGAGGATGGTCTTAACTAAAACTTATGATAAATCTGTATCGGTCTTACTTAAAGATATTAATTTTCAAAGAAAAACCGAACTTTTCAAATTAGATAACGATTCTTTTAAGAAAGTAAATTTAGTTTTGATGAAAGATACTCATTTCATTAATCTTAAATTGAACAAAGTATTAAAGATTTACGGTTCCGTTTTTAAGTCATTTTCCACTGACACCCCAATTTCTTTAGTGTTGCGCTATAACGCTGCAACTCGCATAGTTGACGAAATTGTTATAGATCAATTGTATGAAGTTATTTTAAAAGCGTTCAATAACTTGACTACTGTTGAAGACGCCGTGAATAACATCGCCGATAATTTCATTTTAAGCAAAACATACAATCGGTCGGAGCTAGACAAAATAATTGTTAATAAAATAAAAAATATGCTATCAATTGATTTGTTGGTTTTTAAAAATAGAATAAAGTAAATATGAAAATATCTTTTTGTATCACTTGTAAAAATCGTTTTAACCAAGTGTTTCAAACCCTCTCTAGAAATTTAAAAGACAATGCAGATAATATGGGAAACGTTGAGTTCTTACTGGTAGACTTTGATAGTAATGACAATCTGAAAGAATGGGTTTTAAACGATTTTCAAGAGGAGCTCGCGTCAGGTTACTTAAAATTCTTTTTTACAAAAGAGTTACCTAACTGGAATTGTTCGCTTGCAAAAAACACTGCGCACCTCTACGCTACAGGAGATATTCTTGTTAATCTTGACTGCGATAATTTCACAGGCCTTAATGGTGCTAAATTTATTTCTGATCAGTTCTCGAGATATGGAAATAAAATCGTTCTACACCAGTTTAGCGGCAACTTTAATGATGGAAGCTATGGCAGGATATCTGTTCATAAGCTTTTTTTTCACACCGTAGGCGGATATAATGAAGAATTTCTACCGATGGGACATCAGGATGCAGATTTGATTCAAAGGTTATGCAAAATTGGATTGTTCTACACTTCGAAAAGCTTTAAGTCATACAACAGATGTATTCTAAATACGAAGGAAGACAGTATTAGATTTACAAATTCCTCAAAAACGTACATGGAAATGCTGAATGAAAACAGGGAGTTGTCTATGAGAAATATCAACTTTAAAAAGCTGAGAGCAAACAATGGGTTGTTCGGAATAAGAAATAATATGTATCAGTGGGTAAATGGGGAAATGAAACAGTTATAGAATGAGGTAATAAGAAGGAGCCAACGGCTGGCATATCTTACCATTGTCCATAACAATATAGACGGTGGCAGGGATTTGCCTTTGTTTCACTTGTTTCACTGACTGCATAGTCTTCCGATTGAAAGTCATGAGTAAAATTGCAATTTCAACTTTTTTAGTGGCTTATCTAAGAAGCTGTCTAAAAACGTATGGATAAAAATTTGTATGTGCAAAAGTGGATAAAAATGCTACCGCCGAACGGGAGAATAGTCGCTAATTGTGGATAACAACAAACATAATCAGCATGACGACAGACCCTAAAAACCATACACCTAAGCGATAGCCAATGGCAAGTTATCTCAAAATTCTTGGATACAGAAAGAAACCGGAAATATGAACTGATAGAAATAGTAAATGCCATACTGTACCTGGTAAAAACCGGATGCCAGTGGCGTATGCTTCCGGGAGATTTCCGGTCATGGAAACTGGTGTATTATTATTTCAGTACGTTCAAAAAGAACGGGACCATCGAGATAATCCACGAAAGCCTTGTTGAGGATGTCAGGCTGGAAGAGGGCAGGAAAGACCAGTCTACGGCAGGGATAATAGACGTCCAGTCCGTGAAGTCAATGCTTGTGGGCAGTCAGGAGAAGGGCTATGACGCAGGAAAGAAGATAAAGGGGATAAAAAGGCACATCATCCTTTGTCCGCTCAGGCTGATAATTGCCGTAGATGTCCAGAGCGCTTCGGTATAGGACAGGGACGGGGCAATCCCGACAATCTCCAAAATAGGCGAAAGCTGGAACCAGGTAACCAAAATATTTGCAGACGGCGGATACCGGGGCAAATTGATTGAAAAAGTAAAGGAGCAGTTCAACATAGAGCTCGAAATCATCAAAAGGAATGAATTGCATACATTTAAGGTGCTGCCCAAGAGATGGATTGTGGAAAGAACCTTGTCGTGGATTGATACAAACAGGAGAAACTCGAAAAATTACGAGTGGCTCAGCGACTCCAGTGTCGCTATGGCACACTTATCCGCCATAAGAATTATGTTGAAACGTTTTTAGACAGCTTCTAAGAGTGAATAAAGTAATCAATTATAAAGGGTGGCTAAATCTTCTCTAGAATGTCAGGTTTTCTCGTTTAAAAGGATTATTAATATGATTGCACTAAATTTTTTAAGTGTGTAATTTCGTTATGATACCTCGTCTAATTAAAGCATCCGTGCCTCTTAAAATCATCGTAATTGGTTCCCTTGAAACAATAAGTAGGTCTAAATCTAGTTATTTTTATATATTTGAATATGTACAGTTTTTTCTTAATCAAAAACATGAAAATCCAAAAAGTTTCTGACTCGCTGCTTTTTTTTATTCTTTTTTTGCCATCGCTCGCTTATTCCCAATCTTCAGCTATAGGATCAATTAGAAACTATAGTTTCGAGATTTCGAAAGATAGCCTTACAAATTTGCCTTCTGGATGGTGGTTTAAGCCGGAGGAAGGTTTTTCATTTACATTGGATTCTTTGGAGAGTCACTCTAAAAAGAAGTCATTAAGGGTAACAGGTAATGATCAGTCAGGAGTTTCGAAGTTCGCTCCGTTTAGTCAAGTAACCAAAATTAATATCGACAAAACTAAAATAGTGGTTTTTTCTGTCTATATTAAGACAAAAGACGTAATAGGAAATGCCGGATTCTGGTGTCAGATTTGGGATAAAAATGATAAACAGATAGACTTCAATAGTCTCGACATGACTGGAGATATCATTTCAGGAACTAATGATTGGAAAAAATACACGCTCCGTTTTACAATGAATGAGGAATCCAAAAAGATTGTTATCGGAGGGTTCTTAAAGGGGAGGGGACAGGTTTGGTATGATGATTTTACGATTACGGAATCCCCTATTAAATTTTCTTCTACAAACTCTATGGCATACGTAACGCAATTATCTAAAATAATCAAAGAGAATTCTCTCGTCGCTAACTCTATAAAATGGGACAGTGTCAACCTTTATATACATAATGAATTAGAGAGAAAGCCTGTCTTTGATAACAAAACTTTTTCTTTATACATCATGTCACAGTTAAAAGCGGCTGGAGACAATCATTCTTTTATTCTTTCGAGTGAACAACAAAAGTCTTATTCTACGAACAATCTAAATTCTGATGAGCCCATCGGTAAATTACTGGATTCGAAAATCGCCTATATCAATATTCCAACCTACGCTAGTGATAATGAAGCGTTATCCTTAAACTTTGCATCGAAAATTCAAAAAATAATGGAAGTGTTAGATAATCAGGCAACGATAGCGGGATGGATTATTGATTTACGAAATAATAGCGGTGGTAATATGTTTCCAATGGTTGCAGGCCTCGGCCCAATCTTAGGCAATGGTATACTTGGATATTTTCTGAAAGATGAAAAATTTACTCCATGGTGGTACCGCGAAGGAAAAGTTGGTATAGGAGACTCAACAGTGTTGGACGTTCATCGTTCAGGAAAGTTAAGATCTAGGAATAAAAGAATCGCTGTTCTGATAGGGCCTATGACAGCAAGTAGTGGAGAAATGTTAGCTATTTCTTTTTTAGGAAAACATAATGTCAAAACGTTCGGCAGTCGTACGGCAGGATACGTAACTGGCAACGAAAAGTTTGCGCTGGTTTCTGGAGATTACCTTTATCTTGCAACAAGTCGGGTAACCGATAGATTTAGGACATCGTATGACAAAGGAATTATTCCAGCAGAAATATCATCTAAAGTTTCTGTACTAAATAAAGATTTAGACCTTATGAGTGCACAGAATTGGTTAGAGAGCAAGTAAGCGCTAAGCCATGTCGCCGCTACATTCTGAAAAAATAACTTCGCTACTTTGCAAAGTAAAGAGCTATTCCAAGATAATTAAACCACTTGTCGCCTTGGTTAGTACCGATAGTCGTCATTGTACACAACGATAGAAAATGCCTTTGATAATACATAACACCACATAGAGACACCTTATCAAATGTTTAACTATTGGAACTTTTTATTAATAACCTGAGTTCGATTAATCAAAAAGTGAAGATTTGATTAGAATTAACTGTTTGATAGTTAATCGAAGGCTTTTTAGGGAAAAAAGAATACGTAATTAGTGCGGCAATCATATTGGATATAAAATTTGCAAAAGATCTATGTCTTGAATGCTCAATTTGGCAAATGTTTTTTAGTCCGTCGTTTACCGTTTCTATTACCGACCTTTTTCTAAGAATAATCTTGTCATTCATAGTCATTAAGCTGTTTTTCATATTGTTACGGATGCTTGTGATAAGGTGTATATCATTGACAAACAATATATTGGCCAGTTTATCAGAAATATATCCCTTATCCGCGAATAGTTTTCCAAATACTGATCTCAGGAAGTTCTCATTTTGAGCGGATCTCTGTCATCAACATTTGCCTGTGTGATGGCAAAATTCAATATTTCTCCCCTGTCATTAATTACAATGTGGAGCTTAAATCCATAAAACCAGCCCATTGTAGATTGCCAACCTCTGCAATGCCCTTGAATACCTTATTCCGTTTGATCCGCTTATTGTTGCATACCCTAACTGGGGTTGAATCTATAAATGAAATACCGGTACAGAGATCTAAACAGCAGGTCTTCAAAAATATGGTCATCGGCATAAGTATGCTTTGGCTAAGCTCAGCAAAGCGGCTATAAGAAACCGTTTTTGGGAATTCAGACCGCATGTGGCGCTGAACATAAAACAGATAAAAGTACTTAAAGCATCTGAAACCACTCAGATGAAAGAGCAGGTAGATGGATATAACCTCACTTTTGGACATCACTGGTGGCCGCTTAGAAGCTTTTCCCAGCAGAAAGGAATGTGTATTGTTATCGAAATCTTTGCAGAATTCATCCACAAGACAAAAAATATCGCTAATTTTAGAGTAGTCAATCATACATAATCATGTTTAAGTGTTTGATTTTAAGACACTTAAATATAACTATTTTTATTATGATTGACTAATTTATTTTAGAATATTAATCGAACTCAGGTTATTAGCTCGCGTTTGATACAAGCTGATTTTACCTACATTGGCGCAAAGGCAGATTATAACAATTCAATTCTCTAAAACAGCGTCAACGCATAGAGTTTTGTGAGAATTAATTCTAATGTTTAATTTTCCCCAGGTTACAAGCACCGTGCTCCTATGGCGCTATTATCGTTGCTCGCACTAAGTAAGGTGTTTTTTAACATTATCGAACAGACGACTGTAAAGTTTTTATCGTAAAATCCAAAAGCATGAAAAAGGACCATATTAATATGCAATAGTTTTACTTCAACTCCATCTTTGCATTGGTTCTTTAGTTCTTTGTTATAGTCAATCCAGCTCTTCAACCATGCAGGATGATCCTGACCACTCCAAATGTCTTCAATGATTTCTCGAATGGTGTCTTTGTTAGAAGACAAATAACTTTCGAACGATTCGTAGTCTGTTAGTTCGAAAAATTCGGAAACATCCTCCCTACTTAATATCTGAAGAAAGTCTCTCGCTAGTTCTTTGGACTTAATTAAATCGGGTAAAAAAGCATAAAAGCTAGCTAGTTGAATATACATTATTAACGAGTAAATAGTCTCTTCATTTACTTCCTCTGCAATAAGAGCGTCCAATATGACTTTTGACAAAAAATATTTCGTTTCTTCAAAAGGTTTGTTGGGTATGTTCGGCAGACTATTAACAAAATGTCCGATAACTACGGAATTATTTGGAAAAGGTTTGAAAAAACTATCTCTCAAAGGAAATTGTATAGGATGAGTATGTGACGGATGATTTTTCAGAAACCTATTGATATCTTTCAACAACTTCTTTCTGAACGCAGGTTTCCTTGATAACTCATTAGATTGTAACTCTAGCTCAATAAATTCGCTGATACTCATATTATACATGATAAAAAAGTTTTTTACCAGCCTTCCTTCCCTGAGAGATTTTAATAGAGGTATTATCAATTCCTTGATCAATAGCGTCCAGGAAGACTTGCTATAAAAAATAGAAAGTGATATTTTTTTTTCCTTTAGCATCTAATTTAAAGATAAATAGGATTGTTATAATCGAAATTCTTAAAAACCACATCGTTGCCGAATCCGAACTCATTAACTACTTTCGCTTTTTTTTTGTTGTGCTCTATAATGATACGATTGTGCATCTGATTGTAAAATAACACGGCATTTTGAATTGCAATATGATCGTTAATTACAAAAAAACTACGATGATTAAGATTTTCCAAATATAAATTTTTCTTTTTAAGAAAAGCCAATCCGCGTGACTCTCCCGCTGTTGGCAAAAGATTGATGTGATTCCCTTTCATCTTTAAACCACCGTTCTCAGACCTCATAATTTTCCCATGCCTATTAAATACTATGCTCACATAACTTTCATCGCGTAACAAAAATAGCAATTCTGTTAAAAAAGTGCTATGGTAACTTATTAAAAGCAGGTTAAGTGACTGATATAAGCTTTCATAGCAAACCCGTTCTAAGTTACTGTGTTTAATTGCTCCAAGAAAACGTTCGTCAATGATAAAGGTTCTAGACAAACCACTGAGCTCTAATCTTTCCACTAAATCATGATCCTCGAAACCGTAGGAGCTAATGTCTTCATCATAGCCATGAATTTTATAAAAATCGCTTCTTTTAACACATATTCGACCCAAAACATCTCTTTGCCTCCAAGTTTGATCTTTGTCTATTGTAGTCATGAAAATGTTTTTGTTTTTTTGAAATGTCTCATTAATATATTCCGGGAACTTGTTGCCGATGTAATTGTCAGCATCAACATTACATAGAATTTCCCCTTTTGCCAACCTAAATGCCAAGTTTCGTGAATGACTTCGTTCAAAAAAGCGTGGCCGGAACGTTTTGAAATATTTCAATGTTTTTGATTCGATATAACCGTATAAATTATCTTTAACAAATTGCTCCAAAGAGTCCTTGGAATTATAGTCAAGAAGAATAAATTCAACGCTATTATATTCAGTGCTATTTTTTATATTCGCAAGCAATGTTTTTTCAATATGGTTTACTCTATTCATACTTACGGTACAGAAGGATATTTTACAACTCATTTGCAGAAGTGTTCGTTACGTTTAAATTTAATTTCTGTCACTTATGTTACACAGAAATCGTGTAAGATGCGTAATTTCCTTGTGATTTTCAAAATATCTTTCAGACCGAAATCCTCAAATTAAAAATATACGTACAATGCCATATAAAAAGCTGCCTTTTTTTTATCAATTTGACCAGATGGACTGTGGTTCCGCCTGTTTAAGAATGATTACAAAGTTTTATGGGAAAAATTATTCAGCGAAGACTATTCGGGAAAAATGTTTTATTACAAGAGACGGGAGCTCTTTGCTCGGAATCAGTGATGCAGCAGAATCGCTCGGTTTACATACGTTAGGTGCCAAACTTAGTTATGAACAACTGTTAAATGATGCTACTTTTCCTTGTATAGCGCATTGGAAGCAAATGCATTATGTAGTCATCTATAAAGTGAAAACTTCTAATTTCTTTTTGCGAAGAGAAGATCAAATTATCATAGCAGATCCAACCATCGGAATAGTTAAATATAAAGCTAGTGAATTCAAAAAGTCGTGGTTATCTTCTACACAAGATGGGATTAAACATGGCATTTGCCTTTTGCTCGAACCGACCCCAGAATTTTATAAGAATCCGGATGAAAAACTGGATAAAGTCACCTTCGAATATCTATTCTCTTATTTGAAGCCGTATAAGTATCTAGTATTTCAATTGTTAGTAAGTTTTATCGTTAGTAGTATATTTATATTTATAGCTCCGTTTTTAGCGCAGTCTGTTGTCGACAGAGGGGTTAATCTAAAAGACGTCTCATTTTTAACAATAATTTTAATTGCCCAAGTTTTTTTAACTATCGGAAGTGCAAGCATAAGTTTCATTCGTGGATGGATAATGTTGCATCTCACAACAAGGGTTAATATTTCCTTGATTTCTAATTTTATAATGAATTTAATGAGGTTGCCCGTTGCATTTTTCGACTCCAAGATGACCGGAGATATAATACAGAGGATTGGAGATAATAAAAGAATTCAAAGCTTTTTAACTTCCAGTGCGATCAGTGTGATTTTTTCTTTGATAAATTTTATTGTGTTCAGCATAATAATCGCGGTCTATAACTTGAAAGTATTTACAGTTTTTTCAATAGGAACTATTTTTTATGTCTTATGGATTAGATATTTTCTTAAGTATCGGCGTACGCTTGATTATCGAAAATTCGCACAACAGGCAATTAATCAAAGCAATATTATTCAGCTGGTTTCGGCTATGCAGGAAATAAAACTTAATAATATCGAAAAACAAAAAAGATGGGAATGGGAAAAGATTCAGGCATCTATTTTCAAAATAGATGTTAAAGGACTGATGATTGAACAGTACCAATCCGCAGGCGGACTATTAATAAACAGTTTAAAAAATGTGTTAATAACATACTTAGTGGCGCTTTCTGTGATAAATGGCGAAATGACGCTGGGTATGATGATATCAGTGCAATATATCATTGGACAATTGAACGGTCCGATCCAATCACTAGTGTCATTTATCCAGAGTTGGCAAGATGCCAAAATAAGTTTAGAGAGATTAAGCGAGATTCAAAACAAAGATCTAGAAAATAAAGAAGGAGCAGAAAACCTGTTAAAATCAGATTATAACAAAGACATAAAATTAAAAAATGTTTCCTTTCAATACGAAGGAAGTAGGTCACCGTATGTTTTGAGAAATTTAACATTAACAATTCCCTTTAACAAAGTGACTGCGATCGTTGGAAGCAGCGGAAGCGGAAAAACTACATTGTTAAAACTTTTGATGGGATTTTATCCAATAGAAAACGGAGAAATAATAATTGGAGACAGTCCGCTATCAAACTTTCATCCAACGGCATGGCGAGACTGTCTAGGAGTGGTATTGCAAGAAAGCCATATATTTTCTGATACTATCGCAAATAATATTATAATGGGTGATGAATTTCCAGATAAAGCAAAGCTCGTAAATGCAGTTAAATCCGCCCGAATCCTTGATTTTATTAACTCACTTCCACTTGGTTATAACACCAAAATAGGCGAAACCGGAAATGGAATTAGTCAAGGGCAACGACAGAGAATCTTAATTGCAAGAGCTATGTATAAAGATCCGAAGCTCTTACTTTTTGACGAAGCTACTAACGCCTTGGACGCTAATAATGAACTTGCAATAATGACAAACTTAAAAGTTTTTTTTAAAGAAAAAACGGTCGTTATTGTTGGGCATAGATTAAGTACAGTAAAAAATGCTGATAATATAATCGTTCTTGAAAAGGGAGAAATAGTCGAGCAAGGAACGCATTCTGAATTGTGTGACAGAAAAGGGTTTTATTATAAACTTGTAAAAAATCAGTTAGAATTGGCAAGGTAATTAAAGTTCTTATGAAAAATGAAAGTAAAGAGAAGGCACCAGATTTCGAATTAGCTTCGGAAGAATTACAAGAAATATTAGGTGCTGTCCCCCCTTCAGTTGTGAAGTATGGAGCTACATTATTATTTCTATTTTTAGGAATTATAATTCTATTCAGTTTTTTCATAAAATATCCTGATACCGTGAACTCCGAAATATTACTCGTTTCAACACCACCGTCTGCAACGATTGTAGCTAAACAAACTGCGACAATAGAAAGAATTCTGACTTCAAATGAAGCTTCCGTAAACAAAGATGACGTAATTATAGTTTTAAAGAGCACTTCCAATTATAACGATACTCAGATATTAAACAAAAAGTTGCAACTACTTTCACAACAGCTACTTACCCAATCCGTTAACCTTCCTGATTTCAGTGGAAAGCTAGAACTGGGCGATATCCAAATTGCGTTCGTTTCATTTTTAGCAAAATATAACGATTATCGGCAGTATCTAAAGTTAAATATTATTGGCTTGCAAATAGAATCATTAAAAATTCAGCTTTCAGCTCGCAACGCACTCTATAGGAATCTTTCTACTCAATTGATCAATAAAGAAAAAATATTTTCGTTACTAAAAGCCGACTTCCTTAGAGATTCGATGTTAGTACTAGACCTGAGTATTTCACGCTCCGAATTTGAAAAATCTTCATCTAACATTCTTCAGGCAAAGAATGACTTAGAAAGTCTACGAGCTAATATAATAAACAGTCAGACCGAAATAGCTGAGGTGAAGTTTAAGATATTAGACCTTGAAGCCCAGAAATTGGAGAAAACTAATCAGCTGAAAACCGCGGTGGAGTTTTCAATCAAAGAATTGAGAAATGCGATAAATAATTGGGAAAATCAATTTTTAATTAAATCTCCTATTGATGGAAAAGTTAGCTTCACCAATTATTGGGCTTTAAACCAAAATATAGAACAAGGTAAAGCAATTTGCAAAGTTGTGCCTAAAAATCATGGACAGATAATAGGTCGGCTTAAATTCCCCTTGACTGGCTCCGCCAAAGTCCTTCGTGGTCAGACTGTGATAGTCAAACTTTATAATTATCCATACTTGGAATATGGCTTTCTGAAAGGGAAAATAGAATCGATATCCTTAACTCCTGATACCGAAGACGGCCAATCCTATTACACGGCGGAAGTATCTTTTCCAGAGGGCTTATTAACAAGTTATAATAAGCGTCTACCGTTTAGTCAAGAAATGCAAGGAAGTGGCGAAATAATTACTAAAAAAATAAACCTTTTCGAGAGAATAGTTAGGCCTTTTGAAATAGAGATTGGAACTCAAACTGATAAATATTGAACCTCTCAAAAAAGAAAAAATCTGTTCATACCTTGACTAACTGTTTGCTACAATATATTTAGATTTTAAAAAAGTTCAATGAAAACATTTTTCAAAAACAACGTAGCCTTTTTGAGATTTGTGAGAGACACACAGCACTTTCGGCAATCTAACGACGAAATTGCAATCTTGTTGTGTTAAAGAATTAGTTTTAACCTCAATTAAGACAAGAGTAAGGATTGTTAAACAGATTTTTAAATTTACAGATCTGATTTATTAGCATAACATTCATTTCAAGCAATTGAGAGAGAAAGCAAACTCCACTGGGTTCTGTTAGTGTTAGGCTAATAATTAACATACTCTTCTCCCGAAAAGGATAAAGATTTTAGAAGCTATTTAAAAATATAGGAAGAAGAAAGCGATAAAAGAGGCGGCTACCGAGGTATAAAATATCTCGAACACTTATTGACGTTTTTGCGAGGTGGTAAAAGCGTACCCGGTAAAGCCAGTAAGGAACCAAAAGTGATGATTACACCAGGATGTTAGATCTCCCATTTCCATACACTCCGTTGAGTTCAAGTTCAAAGTGTGCTTCGCTTCATGAAGAATCGGATAATTCTGATTTTAACGAGTTGCTTACTTTCAGATTGAGGACTCTCTTTAGTAGTTTCTTTTTGAGATTTTTCGAATCTTTTGAGAACTTCATTCATTCAATCCATTTTTTTAGTTCTTTCTTTTGATAATTCGTATTACCGGAGTCTTATGCTCCGTATATCGCAAGTATTAGTCAGTCACAATAGAGGTAATAGCAGGGATGGACATCTCTGCAATGCAAAATAATTTAAAAGCAATCAACTGGGAAATAAGGTCATCCTATTTTCCAACGGTTTTAAAAATGATAGAGTAAATCTCGAACGAGAAGATATAGGTGAAAGAAATTCGATTAACTATTAGCTATGGAATAATACTTAAACTGCTAATTTATGCAGAAGGAATCTCTGTTAGAAAGCCAAATAACAGATTTAAAAAGTCCGTCTATCGAGCACTAGTGTGTTGGTCTTCTTGACATAGTATATACATACGCAGAACGGAGGTTGAAAATTGGAGACGATATTAGATTTTATTAAAAGTTACCTCACGCCCTTGTTTTTCTTTTTTCTCACGGGAATAAACCCATAACGACAACAGTCCAAAGATAATCAGTGCGTAGGCAATCCATTTGCCGACCTTTTCAATAAATTTAATTGCGACCGACTTTTCATAAGAGGAAAAACCCTCTGTCCCCATAGGGCTGCGTCTGTAAAACTTTCTTCGGTTAATCCAGTAACGAAGCCCCAGGCCCAAAACCAAAAATATAATCCCTATAACCAATGATGCAACCATAACAAAAACATTTTATCTCCATTTTTTTGAATTTACAAAAAATATTGGCTTAGCACACCGAAAAATCAATTGAATAAAAAAATCCTGCCACAATAGGCAGGATCTCTATTAATCATTACTATTAAACTGAAAGCTCATTTGCTTTTCGTTCCCGAAGCTGTCCGAAATCCAAACATCAAAGGCTTGTGATACGGCAGACGTTGAAGTGTAGTACAAACGGAACTGCTCCGTTGGCAATGGGTACAGATCGTTCGACAGGTACGGAGGTTCATCGTAATACCTTAACGTTCCCTGCCCGTCAAATTGGAAATAACGGAGGTAATATTGCGTATTTTGGTAGTTGCCTGTACGCTGTATGGTAATGCGTATTTCTACCGTATGCCCGTTGGCTATGTCTTTCGGCACAGGCATTACATTGACCTCGAAAGGAAAATTGTTCTGTATTTCAAGTTCATCATCTTTGCTACAAGATACCAAAATAAACGAAGCTGTGAGGATAACCAGAAATACATAGAATGGCAGTAGTCCTGTTCTGAATTTATTGAATATTGCTATCATTATTTTTACATTTTAAAAGTTAAACCTTAATCCCACGCCTGCGGACGGTCGGAACTGTTCCAAATCCGTACCCCACAAGACCTTGGTACGCCCTTTCAGGACAAACACAAAACGGTCTGATAGGTAGGTTTCAAACGTGAGTCGTCCGCCGGCCCCGTAGATGAAACTATCCTCGCTCAAAATCTTTGCTCCATCGTACAGCATTGCTTCGCCACGATTGATGCTTTCATAACCGACTACGCCCGTTATTCCGAAGTTCAGCGTGATGTTTTTTCGGGCATCGCCCAACAGGAAGAAGCTGTAACCACCCTCTGCGGTATAGGTTTCCTGCGGTATGCGAATGTCCTTGTAATCGTGGTATTGGTGCGTGTATTCCAGTCCCCATAGCTGATAATTACCGTTCTTGCCGTTTACGGTCATACCAAGATTGATATAATAATCATTACCGATTTTATCATCGGACAATACACCTGCATTCATTTCCAGACCTTTCTGTTTGGGCAACATCCTTTGTGCCTGTGCAACCGTGATGGCCACAAAGAGTAGCATCACGGTATAGATATATTTTTTCATTTTATTGCTATTGTTTTAAAAGGTTATTAAAATTTAAGATGCATATCGCTTATCAATCGGGCTTTGATTAAGTCCAAATTTTCGACTTGCAGGGTTTGATGTCTGCCGCCGTTTTTCTCAAAGATTTTAATCAGTAATACCTTGTCATCGGCAATGGTAAACTGGTCTAACAGGAACACGTTTTGTTCGGTCGATTTCCCGGCAATGCCGTCCAATGGTTTGTAAGTTCTCAAAGGAATTAAAGGGCGTTCCTGTACTACGGTGCGCTTGGCTACCTTTTTATCGGCTACTTTGAAACTGATAAAGTCAATGTCAAACGGCACATTGGTCTTGTTTCTTACTTCCGTATGGAAATAGTATTTGCCGTTGTGTATGTAAATTCCTTTCAGAACGAACTGTATTCCGAAACTCTTTGCCCCGATATGCTTTACGATACGCTTGTTGTTCTTGTAAATGGTTTCCAAAAGTAAGCCTGCCAAAGACGGAGAGCTGTTGCCCAATTCTTCGAAAAGCACATCGTTACCGTTGGCTTTATCTGCCGCTTTCTGCATTGTGAGCAGGTCATAGCTTAACGCTTTGGGATAGGCACTGTAATACACATTGAAGCTGTAAAAACGTCCGTCATCCGTGATAACGGAAAAGTTGGTTTCCGGTTCAAAATCCCTAACTGATGCTTTTACACGCAGTACGTTTTCCGCATCTTCCGCCTTTCCGGCAATCAGGTATTCACTGCCCAAATCCACGTAACGAATGGCGGTCGGAAAAATCAGGTGCGAAGTTTTATCGTAGGTTACTTCCATACGGTACGGTTCTATCCTGCCTAAAGCAAGCGGGGCTTTTATATTATCCTGCGCAAAAGATTGTACGGCAAAGCCGAGTATCAGAGCCAATGCCCAAAAGGTTTTTAGATGATTTTTCATTGTCTTTAATATTTAATTTTAATGGTAATGAAGCTTGTCCTATTGCACAGGACAAGTTCCATTGTTTTATTTATTTGATTCAATATTATTGTTTTGATACCAAGAAGACCTGATAACCTGCCTTTAGGGTAACTTTCGGTGTTCGTACCTTTTTGGTGAAATAGCCCGAAATACCCTGCACCACGCCGCGGCTAAGGTCTGCGGCAACCTGTTGCCCGGCAGACTGTGCAAGCATTACGCTCGTTCCACCTGTCTGGCTCATATTGCCCGCCATTTCGGTAAGGGCATTCATTTCGGGCGAATATGGAACGTACAGGCCTTGCTGTCCGTCCAAATCGTAAATGGCAATATCAACCGGAATGATATTGCCCTCCAGTTCTATTGAGGTAACTTTTAGCTGTAACCTGCCATTCTGAAATTTTGCATTAGCCGTTACAATCGTTCCGTTTGGAATTGTACGTTGAGGCGTTTGGGCTGGCTCCAACAGTCGCAGTCTTACTCCCGTTTCGTCCATAACCGTTTGTGCATCGTGAACACAGGCTCTGATACTGTTTTTTGGGTGTACCGCTTGCTGAATAGAACCTGTGGCGGTATAAAATCCACGGTTTTAGTTCCTGCTCCGATCGGCTAAAAAATCACTATCCGTAGGCTCACGGTACAGTGCTGACACGGTGTTCTTTCTTTCAGGTGTAAACGCCACAAAGTGCTCTTTTTGGTTAGTACCCCCAGTTTCCATGGCCGTACCATTATTAGGGTCGGCTTCTCCGGCATTAGTGTTTTTCGGAAGATATTTTGATGCCATTTGATAGGACTTCTCCATTAGGGCAAGCTGGTCATCTACGGTTGTAGCAGAAGCCACATCTTTCTCGGCTAATTGTTCCTTTAATTCGTCCAATTGTCTGCGGAGTTCCATTGTTTCCGCATTGTCGTCCTGATAGAACGACCCCAATGTGCTCTGCATATTGCGATAACTGTTCAGTGCAGGTTTTCCATTTCTTTCCGAATTTCTGCCACCACGGCCATAGCTTTGGTCTTCATCGGGATATTCGTCAATCGTCTCATCACTCTCTTCGATAGCCCAATAATCCGAAAGTGTGGCAAGTGCACTGCGTTTCTCCTGCTCTTTACGCTTCAGTATTTCCTGTTCGTATGCCTTGCCTTTATCTGCAGGCATTCCAGCTCCGGTAGCCTGTGGTATTGTGTCGTTCAGCCCAATGTTCCCGATGTCTTTTTTATCTTCGGACGGTTTAAATATGAGGTACATACAGCCTACGAAGACAATTCCCATTAAGCCGAATATGAGTGGCTTTTTCAGCTTTTGAGCTTTGTTCTGTGTACTGTCTTGTAGCACATCAGTGGCTGTTGCCGGGCTTCCTTCCGTTACCAGAACAACCGATTTTTTGTTCTCATTTTCTTTCATAAAACTTGTTTTTTAGAATTGTTGATAATGTGTCCTGCAACTTCGCAGGACGTTCGCTTTTTTTGAGGACAGGGTTTTCAATATGCTCTATGGCCATATTGTTTCCGAATTTTGAGGTATCGTACCATACTTTGAAAATTACCCCTGTGGTCATCAAAAAATAACCGATAAAGAGGTACAGTGTATATCGGTGCTGTTTCCGCAGGGGCATTGCCCGCCAGCGGTCCTCCAGCTTATCAAAATACCTATCCATATTTGCTCTTAATTTTTTCATACTTTAATGATTATCGGTTGTCACATCCTAAACCCTCTTTTTCGGGGAGAGAGCTGTTTTTTAGGCCTTTCGGACACTTGTGCAATAGCTTCCTTTGCCGTCGGAACCGAACTTGCTGTAAGGCTGGTCAGCTTAGATTGCTTCAGCAACCCTCCGTATTGGCCCATTCGCCTTATGTACATTTCTGTTTCCTGCAAATCGAATTTTCCGTTCTCGTACCTTACCCACATATTGCACTCAACCTTTGGCTTGTCTTCGCCATTCCATTCGAGGTAAGTAGATAAATGCAGATGATTTGCTAATAGCGGAGCTTCTTTGCCGTTGCTCCAAGCCTCCAAAAATTCGCTGATGCTATCCTTTAGCTTGCCAGCGCAACAGCTTTCCGTATGGAAATAACCGTCGTAACCTTTATCGGTCAGGGTTTTGGAGAATGTGTCTAAATCAAGTAACTTTTTCATGTCTAAAAATTTTTAGCGTTCGATAACCTCTATATCCCTGTTTTCCACCACCGCAAATTTTTCGATGTTAAATCCCTGTGGATTGTTATCGGAGCGGACGGAGTTCACGAGATAACAGGAGGTAATGAGGTTACGTTTGGTTATATTGCTTGACCGTATGATAAACTGTTTGGCATAAGTATGCACCGCATAGGGATAGGTGTCGAAGTTGCACACGACACTATCTACTTCAATGCGTTGCTGTACGTTGCCCGAAATGATACGGCTGTAATAGCCTTTCTCCGAAAGGTCTTTGTAATAATCGAAAGCACTTTTGTCGGCGAGATAGAACGCCCTGCTCATATTGCTTTCAATAGCATCCTTGTCGGGGGCAAGCGTAAAGAACAGTTCGTGAAAACGTCTGACGTGTTCCCTCGCTTCCACAGGTCGGTTGATACTTGCATCCTGCGATAAGGCAAGCATCAGGGATTTGCCGTTATCCAATACATAGATTTTCTGCCGTTGTTCCTCCGCAAAGCGGTAGGACTGCCATACGGTATATCCTACCACACCAGTGCAGAGAACGGCAAACACGATGGCAAACAAACGTATCTGTCTAAAGCTGTTTTCTATATTTCTTAGCGTTTTAAATTCCATTTTTTTGAATGATTAATTGTTTACTTATTCATTAGCTTGCCACCAATATTTCCAATGGTTGAACCGGCTCCGGCCCCGGCAATATTTCCGGTTTTCATTGCTGTCTGATTTACGTTACGGGTAAAGTTTCCTGCACCGCCAGCCTGAATAATCCAGCCTGTAACCGTAGGGATAGTGAAGTAGCCCACGATACCGATGATCATAAAAATGATGTACACAGTGTTGGAAGTATCTGGTATATAGGCAGGGTCAGCCAGCATTGCTATATCCTTTTCCAGTATCAGGGATTGTATCCTTGCCAGCATTGAGCTGAACAGATCTGAAACAGGAAGCCAGAGATAAACACTTACATACCTCGTGATCCATTGCGTAAGCGTTGATTGAAATCCGTCCCACACGGAAATAGCAAAAGCTATCGGTCCGAGTATGGATAAGACAATGAGGAAGAACGTTCTTATGGTATCAATAACCAATGCGGCCGCCTGAAACAGTATTTCCAACAGATTGCGGAACCAGTCCTTTATGGCTTTCTCCATCTTGTAGGACTGCCTGTCCATATACATTCCCGCCATTGTTCCAATATCGGAAGGCGACCAGCCCAATTCGTCCAGTTTTTTATCAAACTCTTCATCAGATGCCATGTAGGCTGTCTCGGGATTTCGTACCATAGCTTCATATTCCAGCTGGTCTCTCTGCTTCTGCAATTTGTTCAGGTCAAGCACCTGGCCTTCCAGTATGTCATGGGTTCCTGTAACTACCGGACTTAAAACCGCATTGATAGTTCCCAGTACAATAGTTGGAAAGAACATAATACAAAGTCCCAAAGCAAACGGGCGTAGCAACGGGAACATATCAATAGGTTCGGTACGGCTTAAAGCCTGCCAAACCTTTAATGCTACATAAAACAACGCTCCCAATCCGGCCAGACCTTTAGCCACGGCCACCATATCGCCGGCAAGTGGCATCATATCTTCATACAGCGAACGCAAGAGTTCGTGAAGGTTATCCCATTCCATTTTTACCAGTATTTTTGGTTAGCAGTTCCGTACAGTTCAAGCACTCTTTTGGAGTCGTTTTTCTTCTTCGCCCGCAGGTAGCTGACGGAAATGTTCTTATTGGTGTAATAGCGTACCAGACTATGATATTCCTTTGCCTCTTTGAACACACGGTCGATAATATCCATCCGTTCTTTGTCGTTCAGCGAAAGACTGGTAGAGGTTACAATCTGTTTAAGCTCTTTGAGCAGTTCCGTACTTTCATTAAGCAAAGCCGAGTAACCGTTGCCGATAGCTGATAGTTCCTGTGCAGAAAAGTTCGGATCATTCATCATTTTGCCGAAATTCTGTACATACATTTCCGAAACATCGCCTACTAAAAGTGCCGTTTGTTGTACCTTTCGGGCATCCTTTACAAGGTTGTTGACCGCTTTCAGTTTGTCATAATACTCCTTTCCCTGTTTATATACCTTTTCCACCTCTTTGAAGTTCTTGATGACGTTGCTTACAGTTGAAGAAGTCTGAACGATTTCGTTCGCACTGTTTACAATCCCCTGGGCCAGATTTGCAGGGTCGGTTACCACCCATTGGGCTTTTACTGACGGTACTACGGCAAGCATTAGTGCCATATACACCAGATACATTGATTTTTTCATTGTTCTTGAAGTTTTAAATTGTTAATGACTATTGATTTGATTTGTCCCGCCTTTGCATAGCGATATGCTTAATGGCGAGTTCGACATTGCCGTCCAGTTCGGAAGCGAGCTGCATCACTTCCATTTTTTCGGTTTCTTCCGTAGTGTATGCGAGATATTCTCCCAAACTAACTTCTGTGGCATAAACTGCTGAGTGCGTACCACCTAAACCTATCCACACTTCCTTATAAAGCCGTGAGGGGTCGTTGTTCATATTGATGGAAAGTATCTGTCCTTTTTCTTTGTCGGTAAGTCCCAGCATCGCTTGTATATCATCAAACTTGTTCATATACTTGCGCTGGTCTAACAGGATTTTGCAGTCGGAATTATTGATGATACTTTCTTTCACAATGGGCGACTGGATGATGTCGTCAACCTCTTGCGTTACGACTATGGCTTCTCCAAAAAATTTCCTCACGGTTTTGAACAAATATTTTATGTACTCCGCCATTCCTTCCTTCGCAATTGCCTTCCAAGCCTCCTCAATTAAGATGAGCTTGCGAACACCTTTTAACCTCCGCATTTTGTTGATAAAAACCTCCATAATGATGATGGTCACTATGGGAAAGAGGATTTTGTGCTCTTTAATCGCATCAATTTCAAAAACAATGAAGCGTTTGGAGAGCAGATCTAAAGCTTCGTCCGAGTTCAGCAAATAGTCATATTCGCCACCACGATAATAAGGCTCTAATACGTTGAGGAAATTGGCAATGTCAAAGTCCTTTTCCCTTACCTGTTTTTCTTCCAATACCTTCCGGTAGTCGCCTTTCACGTATTCGTAAAAACCATTGAATGACGGAAACACATCCTCCGTTTTGATACGTTCGATATAACCCGACACAGCATTGGAAAGGGCGACTTCTTCCGAACGTGTGGGCGGTTCGTCATCACGTTTCCAAAGCGTGAGTATCAAGGTCTTAATACTTTCACGCTTCTCGATGTCGAAGATGCCATCATCGGTGTAGAAAGGATTAAAGGCAATCGGGTTGTCTTCGGTGTACGTGAAGTAAACACCTTCTTCGCCTTTGGTTTTGCCCTTAATCAGTTCGCACAATCCCTGATAGGAATTACCCGTATCGACAAGCAGAACGTGTGCGCCCTGTTCGTAATATTGCCGCACCATATGATTTGTGAAGAATGATTTACCCGAACCTGATGGCCCCAAAATGAATTTGTTGCGGTTCGTGATAATCCCACGCTTCATAGGTAAATCCGATATATCCAAATGGATAGGCTTTCCTGTCAGGCGGTCTGCCATCTTGATGCCGAACGGCGAGGGCGAATTGTGGTAGTTGGTTTCTTCTGTAAAGAAGCACAAGGCAGGCTCAATAAACGTGTAAAAACTTTCCTCACTCGGAAAATCGCCTGCATTGCCCGGCATTCCTGCCCAATACAATGTGGCTACGTCCGTTGTGTTGTGTCGGGGCTTACACTCCATTAACGCCAACGCACTACCGCAATCGTTCTTTAACTGTTTAAGTTCCGCAGGGTCTTCCGACCACGCCATAATATTGAAGTGCGCACGGATGGAGGACAGTCCGAAGCTGTGGGCTTCATTCAGGTACTTTTCTATCCACTCTTTGTTGATTTGATTGGCACGGCTGTACCTTGCCAAGGAGTGCATATTCCTTGCGGATTTCTCAAACTTTTGCAGGTTGTCTTCGCTGTTATCTAAAAACAGGTATTGATTATAGATGTGATTGCAGCTTAACAACAAACCCACAGGTGCAGCGAATGACAGACGGCAATCGCTACGGTCGGTAGATAGTTTTTCAAAACGGGTATCTGCCGATACCGTTCCGGGCAAATCGTCGGTATCGGACAAGGTGTGCAGGCTCAACCTTTTGTTGCCGATACGGACTTCTTCGTTTCCGAGTGCGATGTCCTGCATCGGGGTTCCGGCTTCCCTCGAAAGTGTCAGGTATTGTTCCAATAGCCCTTGCTTTTCGTCCGTTCCGATGATGTCGTCTTCGGTCAAACATCGCAGGCTTACAAAACCGCTATCGTTTACGATGCGTTCAAATTGTGCTACCGCTTCCATAAAGCGGTGTATCGTTTCCTTGTTGATTTCCTTTGGAATGAGTGTACCTTTGCAAAGCGAACTGAAATTACTTTGCATACGCATTCGGTTCTTTGTGGTCTTCGTCAGAAACAGATAGCAATAATGGTTTAGAAACGGTCGTTCGTTGAAATGCCTTTGATAGCTTTTGGAAAGGAAACTTTGGTCTTCCTGTGCCAAATCGGGAGCGTAGTTTTCCTTGATGTACCAGTCTTGCTTATGAATTACCGTAAAATCTGGCAAGGTCTTAATAGCCTTGTGCCAAGCCGAGTGTATGGCTTCATATTCCGTAGAAGCCACCGTAAACAGTTCCGGCAAATGTACCTCAAAGCAGGCGGTAATGTCCGCATCTTTGGAAACGATGCAGTTGTTTTCTACTGCCAGCAATGGAAATTTGCTTTCCAATGTTGTTGTTTTAGATACGTTTCTCATAGGGCTTTCGGTTTAGGAGTGAATTTTAAATAGCGGTGTACAGGCTTGCGGCAAATGATGTGTCGGGGGTGTCTTTTGTTTGCACCGATTTTCATCAGCCCGTGTTCGCCATACTTCTTGTTGAGTGAAAAGGTCTTCCATACAATGAGCGAAGCCCCGCCTGCGCCCAGGAACAAGCAGACGTAAGAGTTTACGCCAGCCATATACATTATCATCACCAGGATAAGCGTACCAAGCAGTCCGCCTGCAAAAATGAATAGGTATTGTGCTTTCAGACCTTTAAATTCCACCGTTCTTCCGATGCCTTTGTTGATACTGTAATTCATAAGGCAACAGATTAAAGGAAGAATGAACGCAGTATGGTAGCCGCCACAATTAAGAAGATACACGCACCAAACCACGAAGCCGCAGTTTTGCTTGTGTCAGGGTCACCCGAACTGAATTTATTGTACACCTTAACACCTCCGATTAGCCCAACGACCGCACCGATGGCGTAAATAAGCTGGGTTGCAGGATCGAAATAAGAAGTTACCATTTGGGTAGCTTCGTTGATACCTGCCGTACCGTTGCCCTGTGCGAACGCACCAATTCCTGACAGCATAGCCAGCACTGCCAGCAAAACTTTTTTTCTCTGTTTTTCCATAATTGAAACACATTAATTTGTTACAGTTTTTCCGCACCTTGCGGACTTTCGGGACAAAGGTGTTTCAGAAATGAAGGCGTTATAACAAAGTGGCAGTCAGAGGAATTGTTTGGCCGTGAGTAGCTTTTTTGAGGAAGGTTGTCTAAAGTAGAAGTTTCATTACTATAGGACTTTTTTCTATAATTAACAGTTGGTTCAATGCAACTTTTAAATTACATTTGTACATTCATAATAAAGTCTATTTTTAATCATTTTAAGATGAGAATATCAGGCAGACACATTGGGGAGATGCTGAAAGAAGCCAGAGAACAAAGGCAACTAACTCAAGAACAATTAGCCCAAAAAGTGGGTAAGAAAAGAAGCTATATATCTAAAGTAGAAACGGACTATGGTAATAATATAAAACTCCAAACTCTTAAAGAGATAGTAGAAAAGGGATTTGATGGGACAGTTAAAATTGATTTGGAGCTCTGATTTTGTATATGGATAAATTATTAAAAAATGCTTTTAAAATGCAAATTCAATCCAAAGAAGGATTTGAGTTCGAGGAGTTTATTGATGAACTATTTCTTTTGAAATATGGTGTCGATGACTATATTCCCATAAGGAGGAACAAAGATCAAGGCAATGATGGGACTGTTTTATCTGAACAAAAGATATTGGCTTGCTACGCTCCAAGAAAGTACAATAAACCAGATTTTGAAACAAAAGTCCTAGGAACTAAAAATAAAGAAGGAGATTTTGAAAAATATCAGAAAAACTGGAAAGATAAATTTTCGAATTGGGAGATGTATGTAAACCACGAGGTATCACCGGAACAATTTACTCTAATTCAGGCTTTGGATGGCACCACTTCGATTAAAGGTATAGACCAAATCCTTTCCATTATTGATGAATTTGTATCAAGTAAAAAACGAAAACTTGCAGCCTATTTGGGAATTGAAAACTTCTTTATACAGGACTATATACAGGACATAATCAATGATTTATTGAATGCCTCAAGTGAAGAAGATAAGGCTCTGCATTTTGATAAAAAAACATTAGTCCCTCCTCAGATGAAAATCGAACTCAACTTTGAGCAGGAAGATTGGGATGGAATGAATTCGGAGATGATGTTGGTAATGGAAGAATTTAATACGATTACCAATATACTTTCTGGATATAATGATGATGAAATTAATACTCTAAAAAGAAGAATTATAAACGATTACAATAAACTTTCAGGTAGTTTTAAAGAAAGGTTATATAATCTGACAGACCAATACACAATAGCATATGGAAACATTAAAGATGATGAGTATGTTAAATGTGTAAAATCTATATTGCTTTATATGTTTGAACAATGTCTAATAGGTAGAAAAACAGAAAATGAACTATGATTTTACCACAGCCAGAAAGCAATCTTAAAACCAATCTGATGGTATTGGGAGCAGATATTATAAGTATTATGGGTAATTCTCCGTACAAGAATAGATATGTTATTGTGGATGATGTGATGAATAAGTTTTTGAACAGAGATAAAGATAGAACACCAGACCTTTTTCTGTATGCCTTAACATTTTTGCATACGCTTGGTAGTATTGATAAAAAAGGATATAAAATAAAATTGGTAAAAAAAGAAAACGAAGAAGAAAACCAAATAAGTTTATTCGACAACGATGTTAATTAGAATATATTCAGAAACTAACCTCATAGACGCTGTTCCATTTCACAATGGGATAAACATCATATTAGGTAAATACTCCGAGGATAAAGAAGCCAGAGGAATTAATGGTATTGGCAAGTCCACGTTGGTCAGACTTGTTGATTTTACTTTATTAAGCGGCAAAGCAGAAAAAAGATTTGGTCAAAAAAAATATGATTTTTTAAGGGACGACGAACATACAATTACTTTAGAATTTGAAGTTCAAGAACAAAAATATTTCATTAAAAGAGGATTTGCTGATACTAAAAAAGTCTTTTTTGGGAAACGCTCTGATGCATTTGATGAATACGAGAAATCCGAGATGCCAAAAATTTTGGAAGGTATCTTTTTTCCAACTGAAAATAACGAAGTGTTTTTTGAGGGAAAGAGATATGGAACGTTAATGGAATTTTTCGTTAAGGATGATTTGCAAAACCAGCAAAGGGCTGACCCTTTAAATTTTGTTTCATATAATGCCAATGCACGAGAAAAGGCATTGTACAACTTTTATTTGCTTAACCTTCCTACTAAAACACTTTTAAAATACAATGAAGTTTCCTCCGAATATGAAAAATACAATAACACAGTAAAATCCTTATCTGAAAAAATTAAAGCAGATACAGGTAAAGATATTCACGAGTTTAGAACGGAAAGATTAAAAATTGAAAAGGATATTACAGCTCTCGAAAATAGTCTGAAGGAGTATAATTTCCTTGCAAATCACAAAGAAATAGAGCAAAAATTAAATCAGGTTATTTCAGAAATCAATGAGCAATCTTTAATCTATCATAATACAAACCGAAAATTAGAAAAACTAAAATCTTCTTACAATAATGTTGCATCCATTGATCTGGATAAAATCCGTAAACTTTACAATGAGACCGTAGCAACTTTTGGCAATTTTGTAAAAAGAAGTCTGGATGAAGTTATAGATTTTAAAAAACAACTTCTGGCAAATAGGAATAAATACCTGTTAGAAGAAGAAAAGAAATTACAATCATCAATAGACCAAAGTTTAAAACAGCTTGAAAGATTAGAAAAGAATAGAAGCCAATTGTTTTCCTTGTTAAAAGAAAGAGGAGCATTGGACAGGGTTGAAAGTACCTACGAAAGATTAGTGAATGAAAAAACACTTTTGGAACGGAATACCTCCATTGTAAGAGAAATTGACGAAATAGAGGAAATATTAGGAAACTCTAATATTGTAATCGCTGAATTAAAAAGAGATATTGTTAGCGAGCTAAATAAGCAACAATCATATCTTGATGAATTGAGATTATTATTTCAACAAATTCTTGAGAATGCTATTTATTTGGATGAAGAATTTGATAATTCTTACTTTAATATCACATTGAACTCTACTTCGCCAAGAAATCAATTGCCTTTTAAAATAAGTTTGGAAATCCCCAAAGCAGATGCTTTAGGACAAGAACGTTTAAAAATTGTAGCATATGATTTAATGGTATTCTTAAAAAGTAGAATAGATAAACGAAATATCCCTGATTTTCTTGTACACGACGGTGTATTCCATGCCATATCAAACAAAACAGTATCCAATGTTTTGAACTATATGTACCACAAATCAAACGAACTGCATAATTTTCAATATTTTCTTACTTTCAATGAAGATGAAATTGATTTAAGTAGGGGTGAAAGTAAATTTGGCAAGTTTGATTTTGATTGGTCTAAGCAGGTAATTGCCGAATATTCAGACAGCGAGCAAGAAACAATTTTTAAACGTTTTTTTTAAATGGCGAATTATCAATTACCCCCTCTAAAGGATGAAAGGTTATTTGAGGAGTTAACATGTGATCTATTCAATTTTATAGAAAACACCTCGTCATACGAGAATATAGATTTTCAAACATTTGGTGTGAAAGGACAAAATCAGAAGGGGATTGATGTCTTTTCTGCTAAAACCAAAACAGTAATACAGTGCAAATTGAAAAGCATTGGACGAAAAGACGAGACTATAAGGAAAAATCTAATTCAAGATATAAATGCCGACTTAGAAAAAGTAAAGGATTTAAAGATTGATTTTGAGAAGTTTATTTTTGTTTCCACATTTCGTGATGATGCTCAAATACAGGAATACCTTAATCAAATTAAGAAAGAACAGGAACTATCATTTCATTTATATTATTGGGGATGGGATACTATAACAAAACATATTGAACAATCAGAAACTTTATTACATAAGTATTTCCCAAAGTTTGTAAAGAAATCTAAACCTGTAAAAGCCAAAATTGAATTACCTGATGGGGCTTTGGGAAAAGAGCTTTCCAAGAAGAACTATATTGATTATCTAAAAAAGCGATATGGTGATTGGAAACAGATTGAATTAAATAAAAAAAGCGAAAAATTCAATTGGGCAGCATTTACCATATCATTATCTAAACGATATAAAGCTTCAGGGATTAATTATATTGATATTCGATATTTTGATGATTTGGCATCGTATCTCAAAAGCCGAATTGATGGGACAATAATGGGAAAAGTAAACAAATCTAAAGGAATTAAAAACTATTCAGAGTTTGAAGGGTTCTCGGAGGCGAAATCTAAAAAAGACACTGGGAAGTCTATATAAACTCCCCAATATCAAAATCACCCAAATCACTTTTCCGCAAGGTGGAAGAACTGTCCTCCGTTTCAGATAAAAGTGTGCTATCCAAAAGCTCGGCAATTTTTCGGGATGCACCCTCAATGGAATTTTCCAGTAGGCTGAATAATTCAGTTCCCTGTAATTTTTGAACTATGGCTATCGCTGTTTCCTTTTGAGCCTGTTCCAAATTTTCTTTTTGGAGCAATGCCCCTACAGAGCTTAGTTCGTCATAGGTAACCCCTTGGGCAAAACCGTTATTGCCACCGGATATTCCGTACCTGTTCCATTCTTCTTCCTCTTCTTCTAAATCAGGCATATTACTGAAAACTTCGTCCAGTTCTTCCTGCGGAATTTGAATACCTACGTTTTCATTTTCGTCGTATTCAATGTCTAAATTATCAGGGTTTATCTCTTGTTCCTCCATTTGGCTTTCATTGGTAGCGTTTGGCACTGAAAGGCTTCTTACAGACCTGGGTTGCCCCATGATATCAGGCAGGTTCGGGTTAACCTTTTCCTGCGTAGGCTTTTCCTGCGACTTTTTATGAATAACAATCTTATCCTGCAAAAGCAGGACAATAACGATGAGCAGGCAAATCACAATTACTATTTCCATAATCAAATACTTTAAAAAATGGGTTTAAACTTTTCGTTGAAATCATCGGTAATTGCTTTTTCAAACATTTCAAAATGATGCTCCAATATATTGTCAAGATAGGCATACAAGGGTATCTCATCTTTACCAATGACCTGCACAATTCGGGATAATCTTTCGTGATATTCCTGCCGGATGTAAATACTTTTATCCCCCCGTTTAGTCATCGAGTGAGTTTTCAAAAAGTTTTCGCCGTAGCTTCCGTCAAGGCTTTTCTTGGTGCGGTTCCTTTCCCGTTGTACAGGTTTGCTTTGTGATAATTCTTCCTGTTTTACCTTTTCCTTTTCTTGCTCTTTCGCAGGTTCGGGCGGAAGCTGTAGACCTTCCTTTTTAACTCCGTCCACCATCAAGTTCATCATCAGCTCTTCATTAATGTCTGGCGTGATTTTTCTTTTATTATCTTTTTCCATAGGACTATAATTGAATGATGTTTAAAAATTCGCTGATGAACAGATTTAACTGGCAGGCTTTCATCAAACGTTCATCGGGTGGCATTACGGTAGAACGAAAAACTGTTTTGCTGTCCACTTCGCTTTCCTTGCGAAATCGGGTGCTGTTCTTAACTTGGCTCTGCATCAGGCTTATCCCCAATTGCTCAATAAGCTGATTGTACACACCGTACAGAGGTGTGCTTTCCCTACCGTCCACCTGGTTCCAGAAAAGATTAATAGTTTCTATGGACGTTTCGCCTTTTTTCATAATCACGTCCTGTAAAAGTTGCGTGAAGATGAGCGTACTTTCCATTACTAAACGATCTGCCGTTATGGGTGTAAAAATGTGATGCATTCCTGCCAATGCATTTAGGATGCCAGGTGTGTTCACGGTTCCGGGCAGGTCAAAAAATACCACGTCAATTGGAACTGGAGAAGTGTTTACAAATTCGTGTGCCGCATCCAATACGCTGTCTGCTTTGTGCTGTATAATGGGATAGGCTTTTTTGTTGATGGTAGTGAATTGCTTGTATGCCTGCTTTTTCAAAGCCTCATTTTCCATTACCATTGCCAAATCCCGAGTTTTCATTTTCATCAGGCTGTGCTGCGGAAAATCCGCATCAAATACAGCTACGTTGTAGCCCAATCGATAGTGCATTGTACTGGCGACAAGCGTTGTAAAGGTGCTTTTGCCAACACCGCCTTTTTGAGAAGAAAAGGCGATAAACAGTGGTTTCTTTTTTGTGTCCATATTATTAAAATTTAAAGTTTACATCTTCTTGTTTTCAGGCTTGCAGGCTATCAGTCAGGCAACCCCGATTTCGTTCTCTCTTTCTTGCAGGATAGCTATCAAGTTTGCATTCGGGAATTACTGATTGCCTGCTTCCTTGACGTACAGCAACCCTGCATCCATTCCAGTATCTTGTCAGGCAGGATTGCGGTCTTTCATTCGTTCCGTCCGCCATTCAATCCATCAGACGGGCAGGACATTTTGATAGCAGGCTGTCATGCTTTCCAGCATTCCTGCAATTTTGCTTTTTTGCATTCCTGCAATCCAGCAGGCAGGATAACCTGCAATCTGGTCATCTTGAAATACGGGCTGACTGTCTGCTTGCCGACATTCAAGCACAAAGAACCAATCAATTTCATTCGATTGTATACGGATGGCATTGTTTGGCATTTAGAGGTAGCATTTGGCACTGTTACATAGTGCAACACTTTCGTGAACAGATCTTTACTTTGTATTGTGATTTTTATTAACGGATTTATGCGAAAATCTTTGATATATCTGGAGGTAACAGGAACGGCATCGAGCCGTTTTTCCCTGTTACATTCAATCCGCCCCGCAGGGCGGATTTTTGTGTTCACCAGAACACGGCAAGTTGTGTTTTGAGGCACCCTAAACCGAGTTTAGTGCCTCAAAACAACTTGCTCCGCCAACTGGCGGAGGGCAGAAAAACCTCCGAAGTCGGTTTTTCGTGTAAATTATAAATGGATTAGTGATGAATGAGAACAGTAACAGAAAACGGAACAATGGCGGTCGCAAGCCGAAGCTCAACCCCAGCACCCACCGCCACGTTTTCCGATTGACAGATGAGGAAAATGCCGAACTTTTATCGCTTTTTGAAGCATCGGGAATACCCAATAAAGCCAAGTTTATCATTTCGCAGGTATTCGGAAAGGAAATGAAGACGGTTAAAATTGATAAGGGAACAGTTGATTTTTATATGCGACTGACATCGTTTCACAGTCAGTTCCGGTCAATAGGTGTCAATTATAATCAGATTATAAAGCTGTTATACCGTCATTTTTCGGAGAAAAAAGCGGCAGCGTACCTGTACAAATTGGAAAAACAGACGGCTGAAATGGCGATGCTATGTCAAAAAATCATTCAGCTCACCGAGGAATTTGAAGCAAAACACCTGAAGAAATAGCGATAGAAATGATAGCAAAAATTGGAAGAAGCGCAAATTTATATGGGGCTTTGGCGTACAATCAGCTTAAAGTGGAGCATGAAAACGGGCAAATTTTGTTTGCCAATAAGATGATTGAAACCGCAAGCGGTCATTATTCCGTGACACAATTAGCACAATCTTTTGCCCCTTACCTCATTGCTAACCGCAATACTGAGAAACATACGTTGCATATTTCGCTCAATCCCGATCCGAAAGATACCGTTGACGATGATAAATACAGGGAAATGGCAGAGCAGTATATGCGTGAGATGGGCTACGGCGAACAGCCTTTTGTGGTCTTCAAACATACCGATATTGACCGTAGCCATATTCATATTGTTTCGGTTTGCGTGGATGAGCTGGGTAAAAAGATTTCAGACAAGTTCGAAAAAATGCGGTCTATGAATGTATGCCGTGAGCTAGAAAAGCAACACGGATTGATACCTGCAACAGATAAGGAGCATGAGAAGAACGACAAAATTTTCCATCCGGTACATTATCGGGCAGGCGATATAAAAAGCCAAATCGCTTCGGTAGTACGGCACCTCCCGAACTATTATCAATATCAAACTTTGGGAGAATACAATGTCTTGCTTTCTCTGTTCAATGTTACCACCGAAAAAGTAGAGGGCGAGTTGCAGGGAAAGATGAAGCAGGGGTTACTATATATCTCGTTAAATGAAAAAGGACAAAAAGCCGGACATCCGTTCAAGGCTTCCTTATTTGGTAAAAACGCAGGGCTTCCGGCTTTGGAATTGCATTTTGCAAAATGTAAAGAGGCTTTAAAAAACCATCCGACAAAGCCAACCCTAAAAGCTGCGGTTACCATTGCCTTGCAATCAACAAGTAATGAGCAAGCTTTTAAAAAGCAGTTAATGGAACAGGGCATTAATGTAGTGGTACGTAGAAATGATGCAGGTCGTATTTACGGAATGACGTTTATTGACCACAATTCCAAAACGATCTGGAATGGCTCAAATTTAAGCAAAGAGCTTTCTGCCAATACCTTTAGTGATTATTGGAACAATAATATCAAACCGGAGACTAAAGAGTCTACTATATCACAACCAAAGATACCCACATCAAATGATGCAGATCTTCCTGTGGAGGAACCACACCATTTGTTCGACTTCTTAACCACGGGCAAACACGAAGACGGTTTAATAGAAGCATTGGGCGGTTTACTACCCGAAGCACAGGGCGAAGATTATGAAGAACAGGATTTTGCCAATAAAATGAAGAAGAAAAAAAGAAGACTTTAACAAGTCAGATTTTTGATATTGTTTATTTGATCTAAAACCTGTTTACGGAATATTTACTACGTAATTTAGAAGCAGCTTAATTTATTCAAGTGATTGCTTAAATAAGCATATAATTATCTTGGCACAATAGATAAGATTTCTTGCATAAGACTACAAGTCGACATTAATCAAATCAATCGTTTTAAAAACAACTCATCAAAATAAGATATATGACAGGAAAA
The DNA here is from genome assembly GCF_946480185.1 of uncultured Pedobacter sp. Next base: position 233,629 of record NZ_CAMLIG010000002.1, read on the forward strand.
CTGAGATATTATTTACGAGCTAACACAGATATTGACGATAAACAAATCGATAGAATAATTTCATGCTTCAAACAGAGGACTGTAAAGAAGAACACAATTTTACTTTCTGAAGGAGAGATATGCAAAGAGTTTTATTTTGTTCATAGCGGTTGTATTCGTACATATTATTTAACTAAACAAGGACATGAAAAGACTAGATATGTTGCTTTCGACAACTCGTTCATTACCTCCATTTCAAGTTTCATATCCCAACAACAATCTTTTGAATTCGTTGATGCACTTGAGAATTCTGAATTAATAGTAATAAGCCATAAAGATTTTTATCAATTAGTAGCTGACATTCCAAAATGGGCGAATTTTTATAGAACATTTTTAGAAATGGCTTATATCTTGCAAAACAAAAAAATAGAGAATTTAGTGACTCTTTCAGCAAAACAACGCTACGACAGGTTAATGGCTGAAAGACCAATATACATTCAACGGCTCTCAAACAAAATACTAGCATCATATCTCGACATAGCACAAGAAACTCTAAGTAGACTTAAATCGAAATGATTTTTTTTGACCTATATCAATGCACACGATTTTAGAGTACTTTAATTTTGTACTCACATTTTAATCAAACAATATGCAATTCGACCCAGATAACAAAATAGTCAAGCTTTGTGCTCAAGGCATGGACATGGAAGGAAAAGGCAATGCTGAAGAAGCAAGTAAACTTTTTCTTCAAGCATGGAACGAGTCTACTAACGACTTTGAAAAATTTACTTCAGCTCATTATGTTGCTCGGCATCAAAAAAGTATCGTAGAAAAATTGAAATGGGATGAAACAGCTTTGCATTTGGCATTAAAAATAAATGACGACACTGTTAGAGGAACTTACTCTTCCTTATATTTAAACATTGCCAAATGTTATGAAGATTTAAACGACTTTGACAACGCAAGAAAAAATTATCAATTAGGACTTTCTTTTACAAACCTATTGCCCGACAATGGATACGGAAATATGATGAGAGTCGGACTTCAAAATGGTATTGAAAGAGTAAAATAGTGGCAATTTTACTTTTAAAAAATTAAGACATACAATATTAGATATGAGAAAAGTAATAGCAGCAATTAATATGACACTTGACGGTGTTTGCGACCACACTGTAGGTATAGTAGACGAGAATCTTCATCATCATTATTCAGACCTTGTAAATAATGCAGGAGTAATGCTATATGGTCGGACAACCTACCAACTAATGCAATTTTGGCAAACATTATTGACAAATCCATCTGACCAAAAGTCAATGAACGACTTTGCATTTTCAATAAACAAGATTGAAAAAATTGTTTTTTCAAACACATTAAAAGATACAGGCTGGGACACTGCAAAAATTGCAAACCGACCACTTGAAGAAATAGTTTTGAACCTCAAACAAGAATCAGGTCATGACATTTTAATAGGTAGTCGCAGTTTGATTATTCAACTTCTAAATAGCAACCTCATTGACGAATTTCAAATTTGTATTCATCCAATGGTTGAGGGAAAAGGTTTAAAACTGTTTGACCAGATCAAAGAGAGAATTGTTTTCAAACTCAACAATACAAAAACCTTGAATTCAGGTGTGACAATATTGTATTATGAACCGACTAAAAAGAAAACAACGAAACATTAACAGAGGTTTTATATAGATACTTCAAAAATGGTACTATTCAAAAGTTGAGTAGAAGCTAAATTTCTAGTCATTCTGCCAAACACTACCACAGAGCGCCATTGACTGCCATATTCTTATAGCCCTTCCACAGAGCCTTTAAATTCAAGCCCGAACATTAAAACTTAAAATAATGCAGGGAGAAGACGATTTAAGAGGGCTTGCCAAGATAATGACTTTTATGCGGGCAGTCAGTATTCTTTTGGTGCTGATGCACCTTTATTGGTTCTGTTACGGTTTCTTTTTAGAACGTGGTTGGACGTTGGAAGTCATCAACAAGATATTAGGCAATTTCGACAGAACAGCGAGCTTGTTTTCACATACCTTATATACCAAAGTATTCGCTTTGGTTTTGTTGGCTCTGAGTTGCTTAGGAACAAAGGGCGTAAAGAATGAGAAGATAACCTGGGCTAAAATTTACGTGGCTTTGGGTGTTGGTTTTGTGTTGTTCTTTCTGAACACACCGTTGCTAAAGCTATCTCCAGTAGTAGGTACATTTTTGTATATCCTTACTATCTCATTAGGATATATCGCCTTGCTGATGGCAGGCGTGTGGATGAGCCGATTGCTCCGTACTAACTTGATGGATGATGTTTTTAATAATGAAAACGAGAGCTTTCAGCAAGAAACAAAGCTGATGGAAAATGAATATTCCGTTAACTTACCCACTAAGTTTTACTACAAAGGAAAATGGAACAACGGTTGGATAAACATTGTAAATCCTTTCAGGGCATCAATTGTGTTGGGTACTCCGGGTTCTGGAAAATCGTATGCAATCGTAAACAATTACATCAAGCAGCAGATTGAGAAAGGCTTTAGCATGTACATCTACGATTTTAAGTTTGACGACCTTTCAACCATTGCCTATAATCATTTGCTTAAGCATCGGGACAAGTACAAAGTTCAGCCTAAATTTTACGTCATTAACTTTGACGATCCACGCAAGAGCCACCGTTGCAATCCACTCAATCCCGACTTTATGACGGACATTTCAGATGCTTACGAAGCAGCATATACCATAATGTTAAACCTCAACAGGTCGTGGATACAGAAGCAAGGAGATTTTTTCGTGGAAAGTCCAATTATTCTTTTAGCTGCTATTATTTGGTATTTGAAAATCTACGGAGATGGGAAGTATTGTACATTCCCACACGCCATTGAATTACTGAACAAAAAGTACTCGGATGTGTTCACGATTTTAACCTCATATCCCGATTTGGAAAACTACTTATCACCCTTTATGGATGCGTGGCAAAGCGGTGCACAAGACCAACTGCAAGGACAAATAGCATCGGCAAAAATCCCGCTATCAAGAATGATCAGTCCGCAATTGTACTGGGTGATGACAGGGGATGATTTTACATTGGATATCAACAATCCCAAAGAGCCGAAGATACTTTGTGTAGGAAACAACCCAGATCGTCAGAACATTTATTCAGCAGCATTAGGGTTATACAATTCAAGAATTGTAAAGCTTATCAATAAGAAAGGACAACTCAAAAGTTCCGTTATTATAGATGAGTTACCTACAATTTATTTCAGAGGGCTGGATAACCTTATTGCAACAGCAAGAAGCAATAAAGTTGCAGTTTGTTTGGGTTTTCAAGATTTCTCTCAATTAATAAGGGATTATGGCGACAAAGAAGCTAAAGTTATTCAGAATACCGTTGGTAACATTTTCAGTGGTCAGGTGGTTGGCGAAACGGCAAAAAGCCTTTCAGAACGCTTCGGTAAAGTATTGCAAAAACGCCAGAGTTTGACAATTAACCGAAACGATAAATCGACTTCTATTTCTACGCAATTGGATAGCCTGATACCTGCATCCAAAATCTCAACATTGACACAAGGTATGTTTGTCGGTTCTGTTTCTGATAATTTTGATGAACGCATCGAGCAGAAGATTTTTCACGCCGAAATTGTTGTGAACAATGAAAAGGTAGCCACAGAAACTAAAGTCTATCAGAAGATACCGGAAATCCTATCTTTTATAGATGAGCAGGGCGAGGATAAAATGAAAGAGGAAATTGCTATAAATTACCGTCAGATAAAAGCAGACATTCTGCATATTGTTGAAAGTGAAATGGAACGTATCAAGAACGACCCTAATTTACAGCATCTGGTGCAACAGGAATAAAACGGAACAAGGGAGGCAAAGAAAATTCTAATATGACTGCTAAAAATGATCCTATTAATAGCATTTAATACAGCAATAATGCCTATATCGTATCTAAAAATGCTAAATTTGTTTAAAAAACGAATAAAATATGGATGCTAAAATAATATTACCGATACCCTCGCTCCGAAAACGTATTCAGTTCTTTTGGGTATTGAAAAACAACAGTACCGAACTTTATTGAGAATTTTAAGATTGGATTGAAATTATTCTACCGGATGATAATTGGCCCGAGCGTCCTGATATGAAATCTACTAAACGAGAACGGGCTACAATAGAAGTCCGTTCTCGTTTATTGGCGTTTTAGACAGTAATAGGAAGTGATTTTAAACAATACATTTTGCTTCATGCCGATTAGGCAATCTTGCTCAAAGAAATGTAGAAATCAGTTCGCAAGTTGATATCTATGAAATTAATCAACCCGAAATATCGGTTTGGAAAGAAGAAAAGCTAATTGAAAAAACAGTTGCAAAATCCTAAGAAGACTGCACCTTGTCCTGTTATAGATACCCTAAAAACAAGAATTTGCTTTCATCAGGTTCTACAAATAGCAACAGACTTTGTCTGCCAATTGAGTTACTTGAGGAAATAAGTGGCTTCTTCCGGAAATGTCAATTAAAGGTGCAAAAGCATCTGAAACTCCCATTATGAGTTTTTCTATGTAGAAGAAGTCGTGAAATTTTCAAAAGAGTAGGTTTAGAATAAATCCGAATCATCCCAATAAAGGACATGACTGAAAAATATGACCGGCAATTTTATGCCAGCAACTGGAGAGTGTTTCTTGTTGCGGGCATAGTCATTATAACTGCTGTGCAAGCATAATCAGGTATTGCCACAGATATTTCGGGGTAATAAGGTAAAAGTAAATGCCTAAATCCCTTAAATCTTTGGGCATTTCTTTTTTGAACTACTAAAACTACCGAATGAATAAAATTTTCGATGCAACACTCTATAAACTGGAAATAGAAATCAACGAATTGGAAATCGAAATTGATTGCCCGATACAACGGACAGAAGCAGTTGTACAGCTTATTGTCCAAAGTTTGTCTGATTTAAAGAAATATGTTTTAACAAATGGATTTAAAAGCGATGATGAAGAAATCCACTTTTTCAAATATCAAAAACCTTTAATTGCTGCAAAGCTCATTTACTTTAATACTATTTATAAAATCGAAACCAAAAAGCCCTATGGAGCGAAGCCAATAAGGAAATATCTTATCAAAGAACTTAAAAAGCTCAAAAGGTTCTTTAGCAACAATCTCGATTTTTATAAGTACTACCGTAGCAATAATTCTTTCCTTGACGAGAGTTTTTTTGTTCGTGGAAAACATGATATAAGGCTGTGGTTGGATACCTTTTATTTTGAGGCAGACCATCGCTTTTCTACTTCCCACGATCATAAAGTCGCTGAAATAATTGCCAATGACCTGATACAGGTTTATCTTGAAGACCAACTAAATAACAACCATAAAAAGACTGCTGATAGTTCTTCACTCAATTGGACAGGAAGCAAAACAGCATTGACCGAACTGATTTATGCGCTACATTCGCACGGTGTATTTGACAACGGAAATACAGATATAAAACTTATTGCCAAAACTTTTGAAAGTGCTTTTAACATTGATTTAGGTGATTTTTATCATACGTTCATGGAGCTTAAATCCCGCAAAATAAACCGAACTAAGTTTCTTAACAACTTGTGCGATACATTGGTAAACAGAATGGGCGAACAAGAGGAAAAATAATCAATATAATTAAAGTGCACCTCTTGATAAATGAGTGCTCTTTGTCCGTACGAAACTTTCAGAAATATCGGAAGTCTGTTCCTTTTTTTTAACTTGTGTTCCGGCTGGTTCTTCTTTAGGTTCCGGCGTGATAGATAACTGTATCTTCCGCTCAACGGAAGCCAGTTCCGTTTTGAGGTCGCTCAATCGACTCTCCTTGCTCCACATACCGTTAAGCACTTCCTGAAGAACAGGTAAATCCTTTTGAATTTCGGTGATTTTCTTTTGTTCCTGTTCAATGTAAGCAGGCAATTTCTCCAATGCATTGAGGAAATTCATAGATGCCAATTTTTCATCTTTGGCAATGATACCGTTGTTATAGGTGTATTTTATATTTCCCTCGCCCTGTATCAAAAATCGGTTTACACGAATATCCACACCGTCTTTTTGCGACATTTCTGTTTTTACCAAAAGCTGAAAACCATAAAGGCTTCCGATTTCTTCATAATCCCCACCTGTACGGGCTTTGTCCGCAAGCTGATTGAGCTTTGCACCGATTTGTTTTATATCCACATTGGGCGATATGCCGTCCAACTTAATAAGATTTGCAACAGTACCGTCCGAACGTTTTTGAATACGTCCTTGCAGATTGTTCCAATCAAGGCTCATACGGCCATAGCGGGATTGGGCTTTTTCAAGTTCTGCCGTATAGTCTTCCAATTTATATTTTGCACTGTACTTGGAACGGTTGAACGCTTGTCGTTCGCTCTCCAGTCCGGCAATCTGTTTTTCTATTTTAGCTTTGTCCAACAGATCAGTATTCCCCATCAGGATAGCCACATATTCCGAGAAGTTCATTCCTGATTTTTCGTCCATACTGCCCTCGTCAATCGTCCGTTTGCCGAGATTGTTGGATTTCAGTTGGTCGATGAATAGCTGTTTGTTAAACAGCAGGTTGAACTTATAGCTGTCCAACGATTTTTCTACTGCATAAATAATTACGTCCACTTTGTTGTTGTTAAAATGCTTGGCTATTTCATTGCCTTTTCGGATAGCCCGACCGTCCCTTTGGGCAAGGTCGGACGGTCGCCACGGCGTGTCCAAATGATGAACGGCAACGGCTCTTTTCTGTGCATTGACACCTGTACCGAGCATACTCGTTGAGCCGAACAGCACACCGATTGTACCGTCGTTCATTCCCTTGATAAGTGCCTTGCGTTGCTTGTCGTTTTTCGCTTCCTGTATAAAACGGATTTCATTTGCAGGTATACCGTAATCTTCTACGAGCTTGCGTTTTATTTCGGAGTAGATATTCCATTCGTTCGGCTTGTACGTCCCCAAATCCGAGAACACGAACTGTGTACCTTTCTGTGCGTTGAACTTATTGTAATACTTGGCGATATTATTGGCACAATGCGAAGCCTTGTTGTCGGGGTGATCTTTATAATGAGGACTAACCATTCGCATATCCAAAGACATCTTACGGGCGTAATCCGTAGCGATGAGCATTTTTGCTTTTTCTTCCTTTTTGGATAAAGGCGCTCTGCCGAGTAATTCGCCTTTGCCTGATTTAGCAAAATCCATCAGCTTTTGGATAAAATCTTCCTGGTCCGGAGTTGGAGGGATGTTATAGAATATCTCGTTCTTTTCAGGGCGGTCGATACCAATCATTTCGGCAGTACGGTAATCCGTGATTTCGGAGTAGAATTGGGCAAGCTCCGGTACTTTGATGAAGTAGCGGAAACGCTCCTTTGCCACGATGTTGTTAGCTACTGAAAATTCATAATCGGTTGTTTTCTTTGCATAAATCGCTGCCCACGCATCAAAGGAGTTAATGCCTTGTTTTTCCATTGCTCTTGGTCGCAGGTATTTGAAAAGCAGATACAGTTCTGTCAATGAATTGCTGATAGTTGTACCTGAAAGGAAGGTCGCACCCATATCCGCTTGAGTACGCTCCTGTATGGTACGGATAGCAAAAAGCAGGTTCAATGCCTTTTGGCTTCCCTGTTGATTGCCCAATCCAGCAACCCTCGAATGCCTTGTATTAAACATCAGGTTTTTGAATTGGTGGCTTTCATCAATGAACAAATGGTCTATGCCCATCATTTTGAAGTCCACAATATCGTCTTTGCGGTTTTCAATATCGTGTTGAAGGGTTTTCAGCTTTACTTCGAGGTTTTCCTTTTGTTTTTCCGCTCCCTTTAGCATCCATTGCGTTATTTCATCTCCCTGACTTCGCATAAAGTCAAGGTTTTCCTCTACGCTGTCCAATTCGTCTTGGAGAATTTCCTTTTGTATTTCGGGCGATTGGGGTATCATTCCGAATTGGTCGTGTGTTAATATCACGCAATCCCACTCGTTATTTTTTATATCGCCAAAAATCCGCAAACGTTTTTGGGGAGTAAAATCATCAATGCCCGGATAGAGAATTTTGGCGTGAGGATAAGCGGTGCGGTAGGCTTCGGCAATTTCGGGAATATTCGCTTTCAGCCCGATAATCATCGGTTTATGAGCCATTCCCAAACGCTTCATTTCCTGCGCACCGGTACACATGATCAACGTCTTTCCTGCACCCACTTCGTGGTCGCAGATAGCACCGTTGTTGAGCTTTATCATCCAAACGGCATCTTTTTGGCTCGAATACAGGTCGTCAATTTCCAATCCCTTGCGGTCTAATCCTGGAAAGTCTTGATGTGAGCCGTCATAGTCCGGTCGGACGAAGCAGTTAAAGGTGTCGTTGTATTGGTCGGTCAGCCTTGTTTTGAAGGCATCGTTTTGGGCGTGAAGCCAATCGGTAAAGCCGGTTCGAATTTCGTCAATCTTGGCATTTCCCATTTGTATGGCTTCCATATCCCGTACCTTTACATCTTTGCCATCTACCTGTATCGTTTTTGAAATATCAGGCGTGGTATTGACAAGGGCGTGTTTGAGCAGGGCAATCCCGTCATACGTCCGGCTTTGGGCTTTGACGGCATATTTATCCCAAATATGCACATTCTTCTGTTTGCAGGTTACGGAAAAGTCATCGGCACTGTCGGAATAATGGATATGGACTTCTGTATCGAACAGGTGCGATGCAAATCGGGCATAAATGCCTGTGGGAATCCAGCGTTCGCCGAGATTAAAATCGAGTTCCTCAAATTCGATACGCCTTGGTCTTGCTTCCTCCAATACGGTAAGGCTTTCTTTGGCTTGGGTATCATCGGGATTGCTTTCGACGTAGGTTCTGACCTCTTGGGCTTTCTCCACTACGTTACCCGCAATCCAGCGTTCGGATATTTCATATTCGTTTTGCAATGGGTTGTAGTAGATACGACCGTGTAAGGCTTCTTTCAGCGTATCGGCAGGCATACCGCCGATTTCGGACATATAGTCCAAATCCACATTTCCGTATTTGTTCAGCGAAGCCGATAAGGCTTCTTCGGGATTGTCTATTGCTATGGTTACGGTAAAAAAACTTACAGGACGGTTGAATATATCGGCTTTGTGTACCACGCCACCGACGATACGCTCCAAATAGGGCATTTCTTTACCTGCACTATCTGTTTTGATGAGCTTGATATTTTCCGCACTATTTAAGTTCCCATACCTTTTGACAAACGCGTCATAAAGACGGTTAAGGGTTTCCCTTTCTTCTTTGTGTTCGGTTTGTAGTTCTGCTTCTTTGTTGTAAAGCTGTTGGTAAACATCACGCACCCCAATATATGCTTCGGCTCTTGCTTTCTGTAAGGACGATAGTTGCAAGAGGTGGAAAATAGCCGTACTGTCTGCGGTATCTACGTTTTGCAGATGACCGACCCAACCGTTATCCATTGCAAGGCAGTCATTTCGGTGGAACGGTTTTAGTTCGCCACTGTACGGAGCAGGTTCGGAAATGGTACTGGTTGTGATATTAGGAACGGTTGGCGTTTCCGCTCGGCCATTCCCATTTGCTTGTGAAAACAGGTCGCCGATTGCTACCTGTTTTTTGCCGTTTATTTGTGATGTACCGTTTGCAGTGCCATTGGTTTTTGACGGTGTATAAAGCTGTTGCATTCCACCGCTGAACAAGTTGGTTTGGCGACCTGTTCTACCTTGTCTTTTTTTAACGGTTTGTCTTTTGGCTTGTGTAGTTGTTTTGGGTGTAGCAACCACCATTACAGGGTCGTTTGCATTTTCAAACAGATCAAAAATGCTCAACTGTTTCAGTTCCTGCGGACTTTCCCGATGAATTACAGATGTTGAAGCAGGTTTTGGCTGAATTATAATAGGGTTGATTACCGGATGTGTTATCTTTGGCTCAATCGGAATTTGAATAACAGGTTCATCGTTGTGTTTGCCTTTGTACAAATCCAAATTCAGGTGCTTTCCAAAATCTTCGGAAAGCATTTGCTTCAGATCTTTGGCAATGCCCTCAACTCCGTCCTTATGGGTATAGATGATTGCAGGTTTTCCGTATGGGTCTGTATCAATTTTACGGTCGGTATGGATTACTCTTGAACCATTCTGAAAGAACGCATTGCTTGGTGTATTGTATTTGGTCTGTTTGCTTTGGCAAAACAGTTCTTCCATTTCGGTCAGACTTCGTTTTGCAGTATTTTTTTGCAGGATTATCAAATCGCTACCAACTTCTGTACCTGCATATTCCGTAAACAGGTTGTTGGGCAATCGGACAACCGAAACCAAATTGTTGTTTTCCATCAGCGCCCTACGTATCGGCTCATTCTTCGGGCTGTTAAGAACGCCTTGCGAAGTAATAAACGCCTGCAAACCACCCTCGCGGAGCATATCATTTCCTTTTAGAAAGAAGTAATTATGAATGCTTCGGGAAGCCTGTACTTTTGCACCGTCCTTGCTTCGGGAATAGGATAAATCAAATACGGAGGTATCGCCAAACGGAATATTACTTGCAACAACATCATAGCTGTTTTGTTCCGTTTCGGGGATTTCCTCAAAACCGCTTACACGAGTATTGCTTTCGGGATAAAGGTGTTTTAAAACTTTTCCTGTCAGCAAATCCTTTTCATAGGCGGTAACTTTCGCTTTTTGATTTTCGGAAAAGGATTGTATAAATGAGCCGATACCTGCGGAGGGTTCGAGGAATTTATCAATGTTCAGACCGCTATCAAGCAAGGTTGATGAAATTGCATCAATAATCTGTGGCGGTGTATAAAAAGCCGTCAGTACGGAGCCTTTCATACTATCCACGTATTTGCGGTATTGCTTGTCGTCTTCGGAATTTTCTTTGAGCAGTTTGTGAAGCTCCTGCGTAATCGGGAATAAATCGTGGTCGTTTTTCCGCCAATGGTTGATGTCTATTTCGTTCGCTATGGGGTTCAACACGAATTTGAGCCCGCCAAATCCGCTATATTGCATCAATGACAGTCTTTCGCTTACGGTGGCTTGCCGTTTCTCCTTTTCCAATGTAAAAGCAATCCTCAGCGCATCAATATTCTGTTGGATGTGTTGCTTTTTACTGAAGCCCATTTTCCGCTATCCATATTGTGATTGTTCCGGTTATTTCGGTGTAGAGCAGGTCAAACTCATAACCGTAAGCGAAATCATCGGTTAGTGTATATCTTGAAAAAACAGGCTCGCAGACAGGGAGCATTTTAAGGGCAAACGGTCGCAGTCCCTCGTCTGCCATTATGGTATCAAACTCATTGCATACCACTTGGAAAACCGTGTCAAACCTGGAGAAGTGTAAGCCCTCAAACAATATGTAATTGGCAATTTCATTGCACTGCTCAATGGGGTTTCCCGAACGGAAAGCATTCTCATAGGCATTGGAAGCCCACGATGAACGTTGGTCAATAAATTTTTGGTCGTGTGCCTTTTCGGGGAAACTACTGTTTAACAGTTCTTGCAGTCGTAATCTGAAATACGACAGGTCTTTTTGCTGTGTACTCATGCTATAATTTTGTTTAGAATTTTATTCAAAACCTAAAATTATAGCGGTATATAAGTGCCTTTGAAGATGTGGCAGGGTTTGACGTTGAGAGGTAGGATTTGGCGTATTAGTATACCCACTATAAGGCAGAAAAATGTATTTTTGTACTTTAAAAAATTTAATTCACTATCATAATGAAAGGACTAATTGAAAAAATCAACGCAAGCTATGAAGCGTTGAAAGCTGATGCAGAATTACAAGCAGAAAAAGGAAACAAGGCGGCAGGCACAAGAGCCCGCAAGGCATCCCTTGATTTGGAGAAACTTTTAAAAGAGTTTCGAAAAGCATCTTTGGAAGCATCTAAAGGCTAAAACAAAACCCTCTGAAAGTTCAGAGGGTTTTGTTTTATGGAGCATCCAAAATTTGAAGCATTCTGCCGACCTCTATATCCATTCGTGAAAAAGCAAACCATTTTTTGCCCAAGTCTTTGAGTGATGCTCCGATATGGTACAGTTCCATTTGGTCTATTATCAAAAAGCGGTCGTGCGCATCGGAGAAAATCTCCGCTTCGATAGGCGGATATTGGCTGTTATAGCGTTGCAGGTCTAATCGTAACTGATTGCTGATGTTTTTGGTGTAGATAGCAGCGGTTACATTAGTTTTGCGTTTGCCCAACAAGGTCAGCACCGTATCGTCCGCATAATTATCAAGCAGGATAATGGAGTTTTTGGCACTTCGGATAATATCTGAAACAAAGGTGTAGGCATCAAAGACCTGTCCATTGTAGAAAATACCTTTTTCGCTTTGCAGTTTACCGCTTTCAAGGGCTTTAAAAATTTCTTCAAATTTTTGGTCGGCTTGTAATTGTTTCAGTTCTATGTTGTCCAAACGACGGAACAGCGAAGCATTGCTGATAAATAGCTTACGCATTTCAACAAAGGCATTCATTATTTCAACACTCACTTTTACGGCGATATCGCTACGGAGAATTGCTGAAAGCATGGCAATACCTTGTTCGGCAAAAACGGAAGGTGCGTATTTTCGGTGCTGGCCTCTTCCTGCGTTTAAGGTCACAATTTGTGACCTTAAAGCTTCCCATTCATCTGTTGTGAGCTGAAAGCAGAAATCTTCGGGAAAACGGTCTGCATTACGTTTTACTGCCTGATTGAATACTTTGGTCTCTACCTGATAAATCCTTGCAAGCTCACTGTCCAGCATTACTTGCTTACCTCGTATAGTGTAAATCAAGGTTTTAATTTCATTTTGGGTTGTAATGAGTTTTCCTGTCATTTTTTATTCAGAATAGGGATTCTTGCATCAGAGTTATTTCTTTTTTCGTTTGTCAAACTCAAAGGAACTTTCGGCATTGCCATTTAGTACGATATAAGCATCGAATTTCTTACCTGCCTTGCTTTTCATTCCTTTGATAAGAGAAGTTTTGCCTTTATTGACAAGATTTTCAATATCGGAAATACCGATTTGAACACTGCACACATTGCGGAACTGCACCCAATTACAATTTTCATCAGGACATTTCACGATTTTATCACGGATAATCAGTTGACGGCTTTTGCATTTAGGGCAGGTAAGTTTCGGCAGGTTGCTCTGGGCAATGGAGGTTTTCAACAGTTCATTCGTCATGTTTAAAGCGTAGGTTTCCATTTCCTTTTGAAACGCACCTGCATCCGCTTCGTTGTTTTCGATCTTCTGCAAAGCCAATTCCCATTCGGCGGTCATAGAAACGTCTGCAATTTTTCGGTCTTTGACCAATTCATATACCTGCAAACCCTTTTCGGTCGGGATTAATGATTTCTTTTCCCTTTTGATATAATTGCGGGTAAACAGGGTTTCAATTATTGATGCTCTTGTGGCGGGCGTACCGATACCGATGTTTTGCAGGGCTTTCCGTTCTTCTTCGTTTTCGATTTCCTTACCTGCGGTTTCCATAGCCGACAAAAGTCCGGCCTCGGTATAGAGTACAGGCGGTTTGGTTTTCTTTTCCAGAACGGTAGCTTCCTGTATTTTCAGTTCATCGCCATTTTTCAAATCGGGCAGATCCTGTATCGGTCCGATATCATCATCGGAAAAACTACCTTTGATACCACGCCAACCCGCTTCGATAATCTTACAGCCTTTCAGCGTAAAATCGTAGTGCGACACTTCCAAAGCTATATCGGTTATCTCTTTGGTACAGGCCCCGGAAACGGCTTCGAGCAAGCGAAATGCAATCATATCATACACCGCATTTTCCTTTGCGTTGAGTGCTGACGGGATTTTATCCGTAACCAACAATCCGTGATGGTCGGTAACACGCAAATCGTTCACGATACGTTTATTGAAACGCCCCCATTTCATTTTTGACAATGCTTTTTTGCAGGTTTCCCTGTTTTGCAAAGCCCTCACGAGGTTTGGGATTTCAGCCCACACATCTTCGGGAATGTATTTGCTTCCGGTACGTGGATACGTGATAAATTTCTTTTCATACAGACTTTGGGCAATATTCAATGTTTCTTCGGCGGAAAGGTTGAGCTTCTGGTTAGCTTCCTTTTGCAGTCCTGTGAGGTCAAACAGTAGGGGCGGCTGCTCCGTTACGTTTTTATTTTCTACTGATGTAACCGTCGCCGTTCCGATGCGTTGAACGGATTTCAACGTATCATCGGCAAGTTTTTGGTCTTCCCATTTGCTTTGGGAAATACTTTTGAACTCACTATCTTCTTTGTGGTGCAATAACCGTATCTGCCAATATTTCTTTACCGAGAAATTTTTGTTTTCGAGATAGCGTTTGCAAATCAAAGCCAATGTTGGCGTTTGAACTCTGCCGAGCGAATAAACACCATTGCCTGCGGAAATGCTCAACGCTTGTGTGGCATTGATACCCACAAGCCAATCGGCACGGCTTCTTCCTTGTGCGGATTGGTACAATCCGTCAAATGCTTTTCCGTCTTTGAGGTTATCAAAACCATGTTTAATGGCTTTTTCTGTAAGCGAACTAATCCAAAGCCGTTCAAAAGGCTTGTTGCATTTTAGGTATTCATAAATGTACCTAAAAATGAGTTCGCCCTCACGACCTGCATCGGTAGCCACGATGATGCTGTCGCTTTTATTGAACAGTTCTTTGATTACCTCCAGTTGCTTTAATGCTCCTGTATCGGCGGTATAGCCTTTGTCTTTTTTGACCTTTCGGACGGTCAATAAAAAAGGGTTTGGCAATATCGGCAGTGATGCCTTGTCAAACCCCGAAATGCCGTAATCTTCGGGCATTCCTAATCCAATTAAATGACCGAACGCCCACGTAACAAAATAGCCGTTGCCCGTCAGGTAGCCGTCCTTTTTTTCGGATGCACCCAACAGGGTTGCTATTTCCCTCGCTACGCTTGGTTTTTCTGTGATGATTGTTTTCATAATTAGCGCACTTTTCTATCTTTTGATTTTACAGGCTTGTTTTGTTGCTCTTGTTGTTTTTCATTTTTAGGTCTTTGTTGCCCGGACTTCAAAGGCTCTTTGATGTTTTTGGTAGCTTCTTTGGTTTTGCCCTGCGAATTGACGGCAGTCTGCGTTTTGTGGGCTTCGGTAGGCTGCATTCTTTCCTTATATTGATTAGGAAACTCAAAGCCTGTTTTTCCGGTGTTTTTGTTGAACGTGATATAACCGTTGTACGTTTGCCCTTTCTTATCTACCAAACCTGCCATATACACGGTTTGACCCGCTTTGAAATCCTTGTACTGCTCATCGGTCAGCTCTTTTCCACGAAATGTTTTTGGAGCTTCCTGTGGTTGGCTCTGCTGATTGTTTTGCTGGTTCTTTTGCGTTTGTCCGTTGGAGGTGTTACGGTCAAACAAAAATTCGGTATAGCGTTTGTCAGCATTGTACTGTACCGTTGCCGAGAACTCTGTACCTTTGGTGGAAATCATACCCTCCAATTTGAGCGGTCTGCCCTCCATTAAGGTCTGTTTTTGTTCATCAGTCAGTTTTACGCCCTTAATTTCATCGGGAACTTTAATGAAGTCCGTCCGCAGTGCGATTACATCATTGGTAAACCTGTCAATACTGATAATAGACGGCATTAGTTCGCCTGTTTTAGAATTGATTAGATTAACCACACGCCCCATATTGCCTGTTTTGAGCAGGTTTTTCTTGTCCTCATCTGTAAACTTGTGTCCAAAGAACTCAAAGTGCAGGTTAGGTTCTTTTTTGATGCCGTGTATTGCCACGATAACATTTCCATCTTCGCCTTGCTGTAAAGACAGACGGGCATCTGTACGGAGGACAGAACCGCCGAGATTAACGCCTATCGGTAAAAGTTCATTGGTTTTATAGCCTCGTAACAAAGGGTCGAGCAGGTTTCTTTTTTCAAGATACTCTTTACTCAATCCGAGATTTTTCATTGTGTCCCAATCAATCTGCTCCGGCTTATAGCGGTATTCGCTGGTTTCCGGTGTTGTCTGTGCTGTTGCCATATCATTTTTATTTTCTTGTTTATTATTCTCTTGTGTGTCGGTTTTTACTTCGTGTTCTCTCATCACTTTTTCGCCCTCCAGAGTGGGCTTATCAACCTGTTTCTGCATTTCCTTTGCCTTTTCTAAGGCGATAGGTTCGGGTACTTTGAAAAATGAAAAGTTGGTCGGGTTTTTCAGTTGGCTGAAAAAGTTGGAGAAGAAATTGGAAAGGAAATCACCGTGTTTGTCCACACGCATAAACTGGTTCTGATTCTTTTTCGTGGGGTCAACGGTTTCCATCTTTCCGTTTTCGTCAATGCTCTTGACGGCTTGGATTTTCATTTTCTCTTTATCCAGTACCAATAATATGTCCGATAGCTGTTCGGGCATTTCCTGTTTGTTCGTTGTTTCTTCACTCATAATCTGAAAATTTTAAAAGTCCGTTGCCGAAAGTAAGGCAAGCGTTCACTTTATTGCCAGATGTGGCACCGGGTGGCAGTGTTTGTCACTTATTGGCGTTCAGTTTAATTATTGGCTGATTAAAACTTTCCCGTATAAACTGGTGCACATCGGACAGTTTGTAATACAGTTTACCACTTATGGTATAATAGGGCAGCTTGCCTAGTGAGCGGTAGCGTTGCAGGGAACGGTTGCTGATTCTCAGCATCTGGAGCAGATCCTGATTGTCGAGCAGTTCCTCGCCGTCTATGCTGCTGCGTTTCTTTTGTAGCTCATCTACGTTGTCGCCCAACATATCAATGCGACCCATAAGGCGTTCCATCCACGCCAAAAATTCCATTCTGTCGATATTCATAGAGATTTACTTTAAGGTTCATGCCTATTTCTTGCCTGTTTCGAGCTTTCTGCCTTTTTCGATATAGCTTTTGCCTTTTTCCATAAGTTCCTGTACAAACTCATCACTGCTCTGTACAGCATTGGCATTGAGCATATCTTTAATTGTCCCGATGGTGTAGAAATACTGGCCGTAGATTTTTGAATAGGCAATCTCGCCTTTGGTACGCATACGCCACAGGGTTTTCTCGCTGATGTGCAGGTATTGGCATACCTCGTGGTTGTTGAGCCACAGTTTATCATAGCTTGTGTTGTCCAATCTTTTCAGGTAGTCGGCAATGGCATTGATACGGCTATTTAGCTGTTGCCACGCTTCTTCTTCAATGGTTATTATTTTCATTGCATAGCTTTTTAAAGTTCACTATGCAAAATTGTTAAAGGTGGCAGTGTTTGTCTGCCAACCCTCGCCAATTGGTCTGGTAGTTTTTTGAAAATTTTTACTATAGAGAAAAATCTTATCAGATAAGGGTTTTATAAGACATTCGGGATATTCTGTAAAAGGATTTAGGAGTGTTTACCAATTGGCAGATATGGGCAAAGAAAAAGCAGTACGTTTTCGGGTACTGCTTTGAACTTGTTGTTTTGAATCAGTTAAAGGTCTTTGTCCATATATTCTTCGAGCGAAATTTTCAGTTGGTCTAAAAACGCAGTTCTTGACCCGGCCCTTGTTTTCATTCGGTGGAAAGCGTGGTGTATATCGTTCAATGGAGTACGGAACAGCATCTGAAAGATCAGGGCTAATTTTCGGATACCGATTTTTCCATATACAATGGAATTTGAGGCATGCAGAGCGTATATCAGTTCGATAAGTGCGTTTTGGGAGTTTGTCCACGAAATATCCTTGTTTGCATCTATATCTTTAAAAATTGCATCCGGATTTTTTTCCGGATTTATTTTGGTGATGAGGTAAGTATAAAGCAGTTCGTTGGCTATAATATGGGCTACCTTGTTATCATAATAGGTAGAAAAACTTAGGTCAATTTCAAATACTCCACTCTTTAATCCATCGCTATAGTTGATTTGCCCGAGCCTGAAATAAGTCTGGTCACGGTCAGTTCTGCCTGTTCGGTAGTATCTGTAAAAATCCTCATTACAGATACTGTCTCTGTATTCTGATTTGAGGGTTTTTAGTTGGCTTTCATAATAGCTTTGATGTATTCGGCCATTGCTTACGGGACAGGTTATTTCAATACGGAATACTTTATTGAAGTAAATGAGTTTTCCTAAAATCTGTGGTTTGATGTTCTTGAAAAAGTCAATCTCCTGCCGTTCCCCCGCAAAGCCATCCTGCAACACATTGACTTTTATGGTAAACAGCATTTCTTTTAGGAACAAGGTCATTTGATATGCTTCATCAACCTTTCGCATCATTTGGGAAGACAGTTTGTCTTCCTGATGATAAATCTGAGCTAATATTTTACCCAACACAATTTCCATAGGATAGTCTTTTAGAATTATAACTATTTGTTTCGGAATTACACCTATTGTAGATGCCCAAAATTTGGAAATAATATTGAAACCAATACCACAGATTGCCCCCAGTGGGGGAATTTTTTATAGATGGACTACAATAAATTTGAGGTAATAAATGCACTTCATCCAAATATTTAGTAAATTTGCATTATTGATTTACAAGGTAATCAAGTAAAAGCAAGTGCAGTAAGCACCATTACTAAATCGTTACCGATAATGTTTCCCACTATTGTAAACTACTCTTTATTAGGTACTTTTCACTATATTAATCTTTTTGCGGAAAAAAGAGAAAATAGATTTGGCCGAAGCAGATGAAATTATGAAAATGATTGAAAAAATGAAGCAATCATGATTTTGCCAAAACCCGCAGGAGATTATTATTCAAATCAAGATTGCTTCATCACAATTAAAAACAAAATAAACAGATGAAAAACAAGTAATATGAAATGGTGTAGCTATTTAATCCAAGCAAACCTTTATATGGTATTATTTTATGCCTTTTATTGGTTGATGCTAAGAAAAGAGACTTTCTTTAGCTTAAACAGATATTATCTTTTGTTCGTGGCATTAGCGTCGGGATTAATTCCGCTGATAAAGACGAATTGGTTTAACGAGACTGCACAACCTGTGCAACAGCGTTTTATCAATGCTACGGTAATCGTTATGAATGGTTACGCTTCGCCGATTGAAGATAACTGGACGTTGGGAGACATCTTAACGCTGATTTACTTCGGGGTTATTTTGCTTATGAGCATACGGCTAGTTTATAAACTCACAAAATTAAATCAAGTTTTAAAAGATAAAGACCAACCAGAGGCTTTCTCCTTTTTCCGAAAAATTAGGATCAATAAAAACTTACCCGAGCAGACAACTATTGAAAAACATGAGCTAACGCATGCTAAACAGCTTCATTCTGCAGATGTACTTTTGTTTGAAGTGCTATCCATTATCAACTGGTTTAACCCGATAATTTATTGCTATAAAAATTCCATCAAACACATCCACGAATTTATTGCCGACGAGGTTGTGCTGAAAACCAAAATTGACAAAAGAAACTACGCTCTTTTACTATTGAGCAAAAACTTTGGGGTCGCTACCCATACTTTAACCAATAATTTTTTTAACCAATCCTTATTAAAACGAAGAATCGAAATGATGAACAAAACTAAATCCCGAAAAACAGCCATCATTAAGTATGGCTTGTCGGCACCGCTATTTCTGTTAGCAATGGTGCTATCTTCCGCTAAAATTAGCGAGAGTAAAACGATCAATAATCTCTCTGAAAAAGTGCAGCCGGAAAAACAATTGAGTGAAATACTGATCCCTGATGTTGTGAGCAATTTGGCACAAACAGCAACTAAAGAAAATGAAACGACGACTATATCAAAAAATGAAACAGATTTATTAAAACCAGATTCAGTTGCAAAACCGAAATCAGCTAAAACATTGATGTTGACTGAAGGATCCGTAGCAGGCTATGGCAATTTATCAAATGACACTACAAATGCTAACTCCATATTTACTAATGTAGAAGTTTTACCATCCTTTCCGGGCGGTATAGAGGCGTTTGGGAAGTTCTTAGGAAAGAATATGAAATATCCTGAGGACGCAAGAAAACAAAACATACAAGGAAGAGTATTTTGCCAGTTTGTAGTGGAAAAAGATGGAAGCCTAAGTAATATTAAAGTTGTGAGAGGCATTGGTGACGGTTGTGATGAAGAAGCTGTCAGAGTATTAGCACTTTCCCCAAAATGGAACCCTGGTATGCATAAAGGAGAAATTGTGAGGGTCAGTTATGTCCTGCCTATTTTCTTTCAATTAAAAGATGAAAATAAATCAGTTTCGCCTCTTCCTCCTCCAATTGATTTTTCTTCTAAAACCAGACCACTGATTATGATAGACGGCGTAGAATGCAAGGATGAAAAAACATTTAAAAAACTAAATCCCGAAACGATAGACCATATAAACGTTTTGAAAGATAAATCGGCTACAGAAAAATACGGCGAAAAAGGAAAAAACGGTGTTATATTGATTATCAGCAAGAAGAAATAATCATAAACAGAAGAAAACTTACGAAGTTTCAAAACTTCGTAAGTTTGTGTAAAACCACCTCTCAAATTCTCCGGACAAAATTCATTAAAACATTATTGACAAGTTGTCAAGAAAAACTTATCTTTATACAATAAAGTTATTTCGCTATGAAAACAATGACCATTGGTGAATTTAAAACTCATTTTTCTGATGTGGTGAAAGAGGTTAAAACCGGAAAAAAAATTGCAGTAACCTCGGGCAAGAAAAAAGAGGTTGTGGGTTATTTTGTTTCAGAAATTCCAGAAAAAAAAGAAAAAAGGAAACTGGGAATTTTGGAGGGAAAAGCATCTGTAATATTCCATCCCGACTTTAAAATGACCGAAGAAGAATTTTTGGGTTTATGAATTACCTTTTAGATACTCATGTTGTCTTATGGTCGTTATTAGAAAGCGACAAAATCAGCAAAACAGCAACTGAAATTATAGAAAACCCCAAAAACAATATTTTTGTTAGTACGCTATCCTTTTGGGAAATCTCCATGAAATACGCACTCCGTAAAATAGAACTTATAGAAACCAACCCATCCGAGATGCCGGAAATGATTTCTAAACTGGGTTTTAACATTATCGAATTGGGTACCGAGGAAGCTTCTAACTATCATTTAATTAATGGAAAATGGCACAGAGATCCATTTGATAGAATGCTGATTATACAAGCACTTATAAACGATTTAACGCTCATCACAAAAGATGAGCATATTGCCAAATACAAACAAGAAGGCTTGAAAGTAATCTGGTAATTATTGGCACAAAAATCGACAAAGAGTTTAAATATTAAAATTCATCATTTCAACTCTTATGTCAAGCAACCCATCCCAAAACAAACTCAAGCACCTTGAAACTGTATCTAAACTAATGGATAGCCAGTTTAAAATTGGAGGGTTTCGTTTTGGACTAGATCCACTTTTAAATTTCATTCCGTTTGCGGGTGACGGTACATCAGCATTGATTTCTATCATGCTGGTTTATACCATGGTCAAACATGGCGCTAGCAACAAACTAATTGTTAGGATGCTATTGAATGTTTTCATAGATTTTACTTTGGGAGCAATCCCTATTTTGGGCTGGGTTTTCGATTTCTTTTTTAAAGCCAACGATAAAAATATCAAGCTTTTAAAAGAACACTATCTGCAAGGTAAACACAGCGGTGATGCAAAAGGATTTATTATTGGAAGTTTAATTTTGTTTCTACTGATTATTGGCTTACTAATTTGGGCAACTTGGGCAATTACCGCTTATTTGGTACATTTTATATTTTAACAACTCTTATAAAAAATAAAAATGCCTCTGAATGTTATCCAGAGGCATTATAAAATCGTCCGCGAAAGCTTACGCTTCTGACGGATTTTTATCTTTATAATATCCTTTTTCCAATTTACCTCTTACCTCGCTAAAAGCATCCAAAGTTCTTTGAACGTCTTCTAAACTATGCATAGCAGTAGGAATCAAGCGTAACATAATTAACCCTTTAGGAATTACCGGATAAATTACAATTGAACAGAAAATGCTAAAGTTCTCTCTTAAATCCATGGTAATTGCGGTAGCCTCGTTTAATTCTCCTTTTAAGAAAACGGGAGTTACCACAGAGTTGGTTGAACCAATATTAAAACCCTTTTCCCTTAAACCGTTTTGCAAAGTAGTTGCAACCTCCCAAAGTTTAGCTTTAAGTTCCGGCTTAGTTTGCAACAATTCCAATCTCTTTTTTAAGCCCATTACCATTGGCATAGGCAAAGATTTTGCGAAAGTTTGCGACCGCATATTGTAACGCAAATAATTGGTAATTTCTTCTGTTGAAGCAATGAATGCGCCAATACCAGCCATAGATTTTGCAAAAGTACCGAAGTAAACATCAATATCTTTCATCACACCTTGTTCCTCATGCGTTCCGGCACCGGTTTTACCCATCGTACCAAATCCGTGAGCATCGTCAATTAAGATACGGAATTTGTATTTTCCTTTTAAAGCAACAATTTCTTTCAGTTTACCTTGTGCGCCCGACATCCCAAAAACGCCCTCGGTAATTACTAAAATACCGCCACCGCTTTGTTCCGTTAATTTTGTAGCTCTTTCCAACTGCTTTTCAAGGCTTTCCATATCGTTATGCAGATACACGTAACGTTTGCCCATGTGTAAACGAACGCCATCAATAATGCAGGCATGAGACTCGGCATCATAAACAATCACGTCGTTTCTATCCACTAAAGCATCAATCGCTGATAAAATACCTTGATAACCATAATTCAATAAAAAAGAATCTTCGTAGCCTGTAAAATCAGCTAAAGCCTTTTCCAATTCTTCGTGGTGATTTGAGTTTCCAGACATCATTCTGGCGCCCATTGGGTAAGCCAGTCCAAAATCCTGTGCGCCTTTTGCATCAGCTTCTCTAACTTCGGGATGGTTTGCCAAGCCTAAATAGTTGTTTAGACTCCAAACCAAATGCTCTTTACCTCTAAAATTCATGTGAGGTCCAATTTCTCCCTCTAATTTAGGAAAAGAGAAATATCCATGAGACCATTTTTGGTGTTGTCCCAAAGGTCCCATGTTCTTTGCTATCTTATCAAAAATATCCAAAATGTTATGTTGTTTTAATTGTATGCGTGTATAAAAAACGTTGCGAATTTACAATTTCTATTAGTGATTAACAACGTTTGTAGTTCTTGTTTGAATCAAACCAAACAAGAAAGCCATTCTTTTGGGAATGGCTTTCTTGTTTTTAGATTTATTTTAATCTACATTATCATGTAGAAAAGAATTGTTTGGACGTATTTCTGTTTGTCCGTCTTCATTACTTAATGTAAAACGAGACACTTGAGATTCTGATGAATGAGGAACGTCTGCCAATGGCACTTGTCTTCTTCTATAAGCCGGAACATCTTCCAGTTCCTGCAAACCGGATGTTGAACGCAACTTCATACTTAAATCTTTTAAACGTAATATACGCTCTCTAGATTTACGCAATTGATCCTCCATTGTTTGATCTGTTTTGTTATCATCTGCAGATGCAAAAACTTCTGGTTCTGGTTCAGGAGTTTGTTCTTCTTGCTGCGCAACTGCAACCGGAGAAAAAACTTCTGGTTCCGATAACTTTAAATTAAAACCATAGTTATCCTGCTCTTCCACTTCTTCCTCTTTTTCCTCCTCAAACAGCTGGTGTTTCACCACTTTTTCCTGAGGCTCGTTACTTTGATTTGAAGAAACTGATTTAAACATGTCAGCAAACAAATCTGCCTGTGGCATACTTGCTTTTTCGTCAACCTTTAATACGGGCGTTCTATCAAATTCTTCTGTTTGCTCAATCACTGGTTCAGCTTTTTTAGAAAACTCGTTAATGGGCTTAATCAACGGCGTATCTGATGTTAGATATTGCTTTTTAGGAGCGCTTTGTTTAGTTTGCTCTCTTTCTTCTAAAGTTTGGAAACCGGTTGCAATAATGGTTACCGAAATATTATCACCCAGTTCAGGATCGCTACAGTTACCCCAAATTAAATCTGCAGATAAGCCAGCTTGTTCTTGGATGAAATCAGTAATAATGCTTACCTCATCCATGGTCACTTCTTTATCGCCAGAGCTGATGTTCAAAAGGATATATCTTGCACCTTCTATCTCGTTATCTTTTAATAGCGGAGAAGCTAAAGCACCTTCAACAGCTCTTAAAGCCCTATCATCGCCTTCGGCAGAGTAACTACCCATAATTGCAACACCGCTTTCTTTCATTACGGTACGCACATCTTTAAAATCAACGTTTATATAGCCAGGGACTGTGATGATTTCTGCAATTCCTTTCGCAGCAGTAGTTAAAATATCATCGGCCTGACCAAAAGCAGAACCTAAAGTTAAGTTTCCGAAAATTTCACGCAATCGGTCGTTTGAAATTACCAGGTAAGAATCTACGTATTTTTTCAACTCCTCTAAACCTTCTTCGGCTTGCATTCTTCTGCGTTTACCTTCAAAAGAAAATGGAGTAGTAATAATTGCAACTGTAAGGATATCAAGTTCTTTTGCCGCTTTGGCGATGATTGGACTTGCGCCTGTACCTGTACCACCACCCATTCCGGCAGTAATAAAAAGCATACGAGTATTGGCACCAAGCATTTCTTTTACATCATCGATGTTTTCAATGGCCGAGTTTTTACCCACTTCAGGAATAGAACCTGCTCCCATTCCTTCGGTTAAGCTAGCGCCCAATTGTACTTTATTAGGAATGGGGCTTAATTCCAACGCTTGCGCATCAGTATTACAGATGATAAAGTCCACCCCTGTTATTCCTTGTCTGTACATGTGGTTTACCGCGTTACCTCCGCCTCCTCCAACACCAATTACTTTGATGATTGAAGATTTTTCTTTTAACATTTCAAACTGCATATCCTTAATTATCAGTTGGTAATAATTTTACTAATCGATTTTTATCCTCTTGTAATATTAAATAATTTTCCACATTAGTTATCCACAAATGTTAATTGTGTGGAAAACTTGCCGTTTGTTGAAAATTATTTCAAAAAATCCTGATCCGATATATCGTCTTTTATAAATTTCTTAGTCCCGTCCAATATCGATGCAAATAAACCTCTGCTCTTTTTAGGGGCAGCATCCTGCGCTAAATCTGTTCCTTTTTTCAAGGCGCCTTCTCTTTGATACTCAGATTCTGCTTTCTCGATACCTTTTATCAATAAACCAATACCTGTTGCATACATCGGGCTCTTTAAATCGTCGTAAATGTTTTTAGGCAAGGTTTCGTTTTTGGCTAAATGCTCGTTCGGATAACCTACTCTGCAATCTAAACCTGTTTCGTACTCAACCAGTTGCGTTAAATGTTTAAGCAAGGCACCACCGCCGGTAATTACAATTCCACCAATTAGGCGTTTTTCGTAGCCGGAAGATTTAATTTCGTAATGTACGTGTTCTATAATTTCCGCCATTCTGGCTTCAATTACGTTGGCTAAATTTTTAACCGAAATCTCTTTTGGCTCTCTTCCTCTTAATCCCGGAACACAGATAATTTCGTTTTCTTTATTTTCTTCTGCCAAAGCAGATCCGAATTTAATTTTAAGCAGCTCCGCCTGGTTGCGCATTACAGAACAGCCCTCTCTAATGTCCTCAGTTACACTGTTTCCGCCGAAAGGAATAACCGCTGTATGTCTGATGATGCCTTCATGGAAAATAGCAACATCTGTAGTACCGCCACCTATATCAACCAAAACAACGCCCGCTTCTTTTTCTTCTTCACTTAATACAGCTTCTGATGATGCTAAAGGCTCTAAAATCAGCTCCTCTGTTTCCAGGCCGGCCTGCACCACACATTTCATGATGTTTCTGATGGCCATCACTTGCCCAGTAATGATATGGAAATTAGCTTCTAAACGAACGCCGGCCATACCAATTGGATCCTTAATTCCCGGCTCGTTATCTACCGTAAATTCTTGAGGCAACACATGGATAATTTCCTCACCCGGATTCATGGCCAGTTTATACATATCGTCAATTAAACGGTCAATATCGCGTTTAGAAATCTCATTGCTTAAATCCTTACGCGTTAAAATTCCGCGGTGCTTTAGGCTTTTGATATGTTGCCCAGCGATACCCACGTTTACAATTTTAACATCAACGTTTGATTGCGCACTGCCTTCTTCAACCGCAGTGACAATACTTTTGACGGTTTTTGCAATGTTAGCAACAACGCCACGGTTTACCCCTGACGATTCTGCCTTGCCCACACCTAGCACTTCAATTTTGCCATGTTCGTTTCGGCGGCCAACGATTACGCAAATTTTTGTAGTACCAATATCGAGACCAACTACGATTGATGAACTTTTTGACTGTTTAGTTATACCTTTTTCCATGTCAGCGTATATTTTTTATTGAATCCTGTATTTCTTTATTTTGTTGTGTGCTGTCGGTTTTTACCTCAACGGGCTTCTTCTTCACTAAAGTTGAATCGGCCCGTGTGCAAACAATCTGACCTTTAAACTTTAAATTGATGGCGCTATAAGCTCCCCAACCCACCATTGGTATTGCTTTTTTATAAAACACCAATAGATTCCTGAATTTTTCTTCGAGCAAATCAGCATCGCCCAAAATTATTTTCTGGTTGCCCACTCGTGGCACCAATTCCATGTCTTTATTATCATCAACGTACAACTGTACTATTTGATCATTCCATAAAGAATCCTGACTGATGAATTTTGCCGTTACAAACAAATCTTTAGCCAGCTTTGTGCGCAAAGTATCCACCTTGCCTGCAAATCCTTCCGTAATTTGACCATTTGCCACCAAAACTCGAGCTGTAAAATGGTCAGACAAAGGCACTTTCAATCCGTTTTGATCTACATAAAAATCTTGCCCGGCAATGTTCAAAATTCTTAAAATTGGCACCCGTTGCTTAATATCTGTATGTATTACACCATCCATGTCAATATAAACCTTGGCGTACTCAATAAATGGATTTGCCTTTAACCGACTTTCCAAATCTTGTATATTGATGCTGTTGATTCTTCTGCCCACCAACAAACCATTGTTTTCTTTTAAAATATCGTCAACTTCTGCTCTTTCAATAAAAAACTGGTTGCCCGGTAAAACCACCTGCACTTTTTTACAGGTAGTTTCTGCTTTCTTCACCTCAATAAAACCCA
This sequence comes from uncultured Pedobacter sp., assembly GCF_946480185.1. The sequence goes on from NZ_CAMLIG010000002.1 coordinate 260,569, forward strand.
TCAGCACAACCAGTGCGCTCAGACTAAAAATCCAGGCAAAGCAGGTAAAAACAAGCTTCCAATTTATTCTTTTAAGCATTGGCCAATAACTCTTTTAAAGGTAAAACCAAAGTATCAATATCTCCTGCGCCCACTGTAACCAGCAATTCGGGCATTTTATCTTTTATCAGGCTTAACGCCGATTGATGATTGCAAACTGTAATATTTGTTCTTTTAATTTTAGATGCTAAAGCCGAACTTGTAACGCCCGGAATAGGCAGCTCTCTGGCTGGATAAATTTCCATCAGCAATAAATCATCCGCAGTACTCAAAACTTCCGCGAAATTATCTAAAAAATCTCTCGTTCTGGAAAACAAATGTGGCTGAAAAATTACCGTCATTTTTTTATCCGGATATAAGGAACGAACTGCTTTAAAGCAAGCTTTTAGTTCTTCTGGATGGTGCGCATAATCATCAATATAAACATGATTTTCTGTTTGCACTTGGTATTCGAAACGTCTTTTTACGCCTTTAAAAGATGTTAATCCTTCTCTGATTAAATCAGGTTTGACATCCAAAGCCAAAGCAACTTCAATAGCCGCAACCGCATTTTCTATATTGTGCTGGCCGGGCAAACCCAATTCCAAATTTTCGAGATGGATAAACTCATTTTCAAAATCGAAATAGAATTTACGGTTCTTGATTCTAACGTTTAAAGCCTGCGCTTGCGCCGATGGTGATATGCCGTAGGTTTTGCCATTTTTAAGAGGCAAACCTTCTCTATAAATTAGTTTCCCACCGTCCTTAATTTGTTGGGTAAACAATTTGAAAGATTCATGTAACTGTTCTTCTGCGCCATAAATATCCAAATGGTCGGCATCCATTGACGTTACCACTGCAATATTTGGATGTAAGGTTAAAAAAGAACGATCGTACTCATCTGCCTCAACCACCATTACATTGCTTTCGCCGATAAGCAAGTTGGTGTTATAATTTGTAGAAATTCCACCTAAAAAAGCAGAGCAATTTACACCTCCAACCTGCAACAAGTGAGCTACCAAAGTACTGGTTGTGGTTTTACCGTGAGTTCCGGCAACTGCAACTGTAAAAGAATCTTTAGACAAAATACCCAAGACTTGTGAACGCTTTTGAAGATCGAATCCTCCATTTTTAAAATGGTTAAAAACCACACTGTCTTTTGGGATTGCTGGCGTGTAAATAACTAAAGTTTCCGCATCCTTTTTCTGAAAAGCTACTGGAATTAACGTAGCATCATCTTTATAGGAAACTGTGATTCCTTCTTGTTCTAAAGCTTGCGTAAGTGGTGTTGAAGTTTTGTCGTAACCGCTCACCAAAAAACCTTTCTGATAAAAATAACGGGCCAAACCACTCATCCCAATTCCGCCAATGCCGATTAGGTAAACTTGTTTGATGTCGGTTAAATTTATCATTATAATGCTATTTTAATTACTTCTTCGGCAATCACTTTATCCGAATGGGCAAAACCCAATTTTTTAATATTTTCTACCAATGTTGCACACAGTTTCTCATCAGCTAACACTTTAATAGACTGTTCAACCAATTCAGCTTCTGCATGTTTATCTGCCACTAAAACCGCCGCCTCTTTACTTACTAAAGCGTTTGCATTTTTTGTTTGATGATCCTCTGCAACATTGGGCGAAGGCACCAGAATTACTGGTTTATTCACCAAACAAAGCTCTGCAATTGTTCCTGCACCAGCTCTTGACACAATTAAATCGCTAACAGCATAAGCCAAATCCATCCGGTTTAAAAATTCGTGAATTCGTATTCCCGAATCTTTTGTTTGGTTGCCGTAACGTTCAATAATCGATTTATAATAATACTTTCCGGTTTGCCAAATCACTTGTACTCCAGCTTTTTGAAAAGCATCTAAGCCTGCCATAATGCTGTTATTTAGCGTTAAAGCGCCTAAACTTCCGCCAACTACCAATATTGTTTTTTTAGTTGCATCAAGCTCAAAATATTCTAATGCTTCTGCTCTTTTTCCTTCAACTGCAACAGCGTTTTCCCTTACCGGATTGCCCGTTTTAATAAGTTTATCTGCTTTAAAAAAGCTGTCCATACCATCAAAAGCAACGCAAACTTTCTCTGCTTTTTTACCTAAATATTTATTGGTGATACCCGCATAAGAATTTTGTTCTTGCAACAGGTAAGGTATTTTCTTTAATGAAGCTGCGTATAATAAAGGTCCGGAAGCATATCCTCCAACGCCCACTACGGCATCGGGTTTAAAATTTTTAATAATCGATAAAGATTTTAAAACGCTAGCGATTATTTTAAACGGCAGCAGTATGTTTTTAAGTAATCCGCTCCTTTGAAAACCCTGAATATCTAATCCAACAATCTGGTAACCCGCCACCGGAACTTTTTCCATTTCCATTCGGCCGTTTGCACCTACGAATAAAATTTCTGTTTTGGCATCTAAAGATTTTAAAGCATTGGCAATAGCAATTGCCGGGAAGATATGTCCTCCAGTACCACCACCACTTATAATTATTCTTTTTGCCATGTTGCCTCATCCTAAATCCTTCTCCGAAGGAGAAGGACTTGCCTATATTGTTTGCTAATTTTTATTTTCTTTTTTTAGGTTTATTTATCACCAATTAACGCTTAATATTTTATACTCATATCTTGTGTCTTGATTCTTATGTCTTGATACTTGATACTCACATCTTGATACTACTCTACGCCATCGCAGGTATTTCTCCTACAATTACTTTTTCTCCTTTTCCGTTTGCTGCATTTAGTTCTTTATGGTCTTCAATATCTTTACTTACGGATAAAATAATCCCGAGAGCTACACTTGTAAATAAAATTGATGTTCCGCCCATACTTACCAATGGAAGTGGAACGCCCGTTACCGGAAATAAATTAACTGCTACTGCCATATTTGCCAAAGCCTGAATGGTTAAACTAAAACCCAATCCGGCAGCTAACAATGCACCAAATGCCTTTGGAGCTTGGGTAACTATTTTTATAATACGGTACATTAAAACAACATACAATAACACCATGATGAACCCGCCGAACATTCCGTACTCCTCAACGATAATGGCGAAGATAAAATCGGAATATGGATGGGGCAGAAAATTTCTTTGAGTGCTATTACCAGGACCTTTGCCAAAAATACCACCTGTGGCCACAGCAATTTTTGCTTGGTTTTGCTGAAACGTTTTATCAGAATTTTGTAGCTCTGGATGCATATAAGATTTTACCCTGGAAATGTAAACCCCACGCCGTGGACCTAGTAGAACAACAATCAAAAGTAAAATTAACAACCCGCCACCAACAACACTTATCTGCTTAAAACTTACCCTGCCAATCAGCAATACTAAAACACCAACACCCGCTAGCATCATTGCTGTAGATAAGTTGGCGTAAGCAATTAACAAAAATATTGTTCCCATTGGCATTAAAAGCCACAAAACAGTAGTTTTAAAATCTTTAATATTTGTTTGCTGTTTGGTTAAAGTTCGGGCCAAATAAGTTATCAAAGCCAGTTTGGCCAAATCAGAAGTCTGGAAAGTTAAGCCTGTGCCGGGTATGGCTATCCATCTACTGGCATCGTTTACATGACTACCAAAAACCAATGTGTAAACTAGTAATGGAATGGTAACCACCATTAAAACCTTAGAAATACCTGCGTAATACCGATAATCCAAGAGGTGCGCAAAATAAATCAACACAAAACCAATGACTATAAACAACAAGTGTTTTAGCGCCAAAGACTCAGATCCTACACCTCTTTTATAAGCTAAAGTACCGGTTGCACTATAAACTGCTAAAACAGAGATAAGAGACAGCAGGATTATGATGATCCATATCCACCTGTCGCCCTTTGTATGGTCAAGTATTGCCTTTATCATTTTAAAGTTCTTTTACAGCCGCTTTAAATTGGTTGCCTCTATCTTCATAATTGCTAAACAAATCAAAACTTGCACAGGCCGGAGACAATAAAACTGTGCTTCCTTTCTTGGCTACATGGTATGCAATTTCCACAGCTTCTCTCGCAGAAAAAGTATTTACCATCACCTCAACATGATCTTCAAATGCATCATGAATGGCCTTATTATCCTTACCTAAACAGATAATTGCTTTTACTTTTTGCTTAACCAGATCAACCAACATACTGTAGTCGTTGCCTTTATCCACACCGCCCATGATTAAAACAATGTCTGTGTTGATACTTTCTAGCGCATACCAAACGGAGTTAACGTTTGTAGCTTTAGAATCGTTAATGAAACTAATTCCAGAAATATTGGCCACAAATTCTAATCTATGCTCAATATTTTTGTAATTCCCCATGCTTTCTCGAACAGAGTCGCTTCTGATTTCCAGCATTTTACCCACAATCCCGGAAGCCATAGAATTGTAAGTATTGTGCTTGCCTTGTAGAGCTAAGTCGTTAATTGTCATGTCGAATTGATCCGATTTGGTGAGGTTTATCATTAGATTATTTGATTTTAAAAATGCGCCATTCTCTACTTCGTGTTCGATAGAAAATGGATGTTTTTGAGCTTTGATATCGGCCGTAGCCATGAATGCTTTTATTTCTGGATCATCATCACAAAAGATGAAATGATCTGCTGCTGTTTGGTTTTGCGTTATCCTAAATTTTGAGGCTACGTAATTACTCATTTTGTAATCGTACCTATCCAAATGATCAGGCGTAATATTTAATAGAATCGCGATGTCTGCTTTAAACTCGTACATATCATCCAGCATGAAACTGCTGAGCTCCAACACGTAGATATCAAAATTTTGTTGGGCTACTTGCCTAGCAAAGCTGCTGCCGATATTGCCTGCCAAGCCAACATTTAAACCACCTTCTTTTAAAATGTGGTAAGTAAGCATGGTGGTGGTTGATTTGCCGTTTGAACCTGTAATACAGATTAATTTTGCATTGGTATATCTGCCTGCAAATTCAATTTCCGAAATAACAGGAATGCCTTTTTCTTTTACTTTTTTAATGATGGCAACCTTATCTGCAATGCCCGGACTTTTGATAATTTCATCGGCATTCAAAATCAGTTCTTCGGTATGTTTTTGGGATTCAAAGGGGATGTTAAACTTATTAAGCTCGTCTTGATAGACATCTTTTATCACCCCAAAATCTGAAACAAAAACATCAAAACCTTTTTGTTGCGCCAAAATAGCTGCACCCACACCGCTTTCGCCGGCGCCTAAAACAACAAGCCTCACCCCAGCCCTCTCCGAAGGAGAGGGAGCACTATGTGGAATATTTTGGTGGTTAGTCATTTTTTTATATCTTGATTCTTGTGTCTTGATACTAAATACTTGTTACTCGTGTCTTGATACTTGTGTCTTGATTCTTGCTACTTCCTTTTATCTCAACTTTAATGTTACTATCGTGATAATGGCCAACAAAATTCCCACAATCCAAAACCTGGTTACAATTTTAGATTCGTGGTAGCCTTTCTTTTGAAAATGATGGTGTAAAGGTGCCATTAGAAAGATCCGTTGACCTTCTCCGGATTTTCGCTTGGTATATTTGAACCATGATACCTGCAAAATCACTGACAAATTCTCTATCAAAAAAACACCGCATAAAACTGGAATTAACAGCTCTTTACGGATCATAATTGCAAAAACCGCGATGATTCCGCCAATGGTTAAACTTCCTGTATCGCCCATAAAAACCTGTGCCGGATAGGCATTGTACCAAAGAAAACCGATACAAGCACCTACAAAAGCCGCCGCAAAAATTACCAGCTCTCCGGAGTTAGGGATGTAGATGATTTTTAAATAATCGGCAATAATGGTATTACCAGAAACATAAGCCAATAAGGCCAAAGTAATTCCTATAATGGCGGAAGTTCCGGTTGCCAAACCGTCAATTCCATCAGTAATATTAGCGCCATTTGATACCGCAGTAATAATTACAATTACAAAAAGCAGAAATACTACTAAAGCATATTTTTGATAATCGTCTCCTAAAAACTTTAGAACTTTGGCATAATCAAACTCGTTGTTTTTATAAAAAGGGATATTGGTGATGGTTGATTTTACATCTTTAGCATAATAAACGCCAGTGCCTTTTTCTACACGAATTAGTTTTTCGCCTTTTTCGTTTATAATCTGTTCTTTTAAACCGCTTTTTGGTATGTTTTGATTTTTAATAATTCCTGGGACTTCACTTACTACTTGGCGAACTAAAATATCCGGATGAAAAAACATAGTCCAGCCGATAATTAAAGACAAACCAACCTGACCAACAATTTTAAACTTACCGGCTAAACCTTCTTTATTTTTTCTAAAAACCTTTATATAATCATCCAAGAAACCTATACAACCCATCCAAATGGTGGTTACTATCATCAAAATGATGTAGATATTATCCAATCGGGCTAGTAAAAGAGTCGGAATTAAAATCCCAGCAATGATAATTAAGCCTCCCATTGTTGGAGTTCCTTGCTTTTGAACTTGGCCTTCTAAACCTAAGTTTCTTACCGTTTCGCCAACTTGCTTGTACCTTAAATATTCAATTAACCGGCTACCGTAAACAGTGGTAATCACCAAAGAAAGAATCATCGCCAAACTAGCTCTAAACGAAATAAAAGGAAACAAATTCGAGCCCGGGAACACGAAATGTTTATCTAGATATATAAAAAGATGGTATAGCATATCTTCCCGTTTAGCTTAATTGGTTAAAAAATTCGGTTAACAGTTCCTTATCATCAAAGTGATTACGTACACCGTTTATCTCTTGGTATTTCTCATGTCCTTTACCTGCCAAAAGAATAATATCTCCCGGTTTGGCTAAGTGGCAAGCGGCTTTAATCGCTTCTTTTCTATCCGTTATTGATAAAACTTTTCTCTGATTTACTGGCGAAACGCCTACCTGCATTTCCTGTATTATTGTTTCAGGATTTTCTGTACGAGGATTGTCTGACGTTAAAATTACCTTGTCGCTCCAATCGCAGGCAGATTTTGCCATTAACGGACGTTTAGTTTTATCCCTATCTCCACCGCAACCTATAACGGTAATTACAGATTCGGTTTTTGATCTGATGTTATCAATTGTGCTCAACACATTTTCCAAAGCATCAGGCGTATGTGCATAATCAATAATCCCAACAACTTTGTTAGGCGAAATGATGTAATCAAACCTACCTACTGCCCCGCTTAATCGACTTAAAACGGTTAAAACTTTTACTTTATCTTGGTCAAGCAATAATGCCGTACCATAAACTGCCAATAAATTAGAGGCATTAAAACTGCCAACCAGTTTAAAATAAACTTCTTGGTGGTCAATATCTAGGTGTAAACCTGAAAATTGGTTTTCGATGATTCTCGCTTTAAAATCTGCCAGTGATTTTAATCCATACGTTTTTTTATGTGCTGCGGTGTTTTGCAACATCACCATTCCATTTTTGTCATCAACGTTTGTTAAGGCAAATGCAGAACGATTTAAGCCATCGAAAAAAGCTTTTTTAGCTTTGAGGTAATTATCGAAGGTTTTATGAAAATCTAAATGATCATGGGTAATATTGGTGAAAATCCCTCCGGCGAAAGCCAAGCCTTCTATGCGATGTTGTACAATAGCATGTGAGCTAACTTCCATAAAACAATAATCGCAACCACTTGCAAGCATATCTGCAAGCAATAAGTTTAGCGCAATTGGATCTGGCGTGGTATGTGTAGATGGAATTACAGTGTCGTTGATCTGGTTTTCTACCGTTGAAATTAATCCAACTTTGTAGCCCAATTCCCTAAACAACTTATATAAAAGTGTAGCAACTGTAGTTTTTCCGTTGGTACCAGTTACACCTACCAATTTTAATTTTTTTGACGGATGATGGTAAAAATTTGCTGCTATTAAACCTAAAGCTTTACCGGCATCCGCAACTTTAACGTAAGTAACGCCATCGGTAAAATTAGTAGGTAAGCTTTCGCAAACAATAACTGTTGCACCTTGTTCAATAGCTTTGTCAATAAATAAATGTCCGTCTGCAACAGTCCCTTTGATGGCAACAAACAAAGTATCTGCAGAAATTTTTCTGGAATCAAATTGCACAGCAATAACTTCTACACTGGTAGAACCTACTACTTGCTCCAAAGCAACTCCGTATAATATGTCTTTTAAAATTGCCAAACCTTTATTGTAATTCAATTAAAATTCTTGTTCCTTTATAAATAGGCGTACCCGCAGCCAATGACTGCGATACAACTTCTCCATTCCCTTTTACCACTGGCGATAAACCTGAATTGCCCAAAACAAACAATGCGTCTTTTAAGCCCATTCCTTCCACATTAGGCACTAAGCCTTTATTCATTTTCACTTCTTTGTATGCAATGCCACTGTTGGTATCAATGCCTAATTCTTCTTGGTTATTAGATGCGAAAAGAGATTTTACACCGAACGCTTTGTAAACATTTTCTGTAGATTTTTTATAGCTTCCTTTAACTTCCGGTAATTTTGTGTTGCCAACCAATTGAGGGACTTTATAGTCGCTATCCATATCCAAATCGCTTCCGAAAACAACATCGGCCACTTCTCTAAAAACTGGACCTGCAACAGAAGCTGCGTAATAAGATCCTTTTGTTGGGTTTTGCACCACTACAATCATTGAATATTTTGGATTATCTGCGGGGAAATAGCCACAAAAAGAAGCTTGATATTTTCTAACTCGATACCCCCTAGTACCATCAGCAACTTGCGCAGTCCCGGTTTTTCCCGCGATTTTGTATAATGGATTTTTAATTGTACTTGCTGTACCTTCTTCCACAACGCCTTCCAGCAGTTCTTTCATCAACCCCAAAGTTCTATCTGAGCAGATTTTGTCTTTAATGGTACGGGCTTTAAAAAGTTCAACCGTATTCCCCAACCTTCTGATTTCGTGAACAAATAGCGGAGCAATCATTTTACCGTTATTGGCTACGGCATTATAAAGGGTAAGAATTTGAATCGGGCTCATCTTTAGCTCATAACCGTAAGCCATTTGTGGCAAGGTTAAACCGCTCCAGTCTTTACTTTGAGGTGTTTTAATTAGCGGGGTACCTTCTCCAGAAATTTGCAATCCTAATTTATCGCCTAAGTGCATTTCTCTTAGTTTTGAGGTAAACCTACCCGGATTATCTTTGTATGCTTTATAAATTTGCTTCACAATCCCTACGTTTGAAGACTTTTCAAAAGCAACCTTCATCGGAATCACACCTTCGTTTTCGTGGTCTTTAATGGTATGGTTGTAAATTCTATAATTCCCGCCTTCTGTATCCACAATATCATTTAAACCAAATTTATGATCTTCAATAGCAACCATATATGTTGCTAGTTTGAAAGTTGACCCGGGCTCGGCGCTTTGCGCAATGGCATAGTTAAAAGTTTCTTTATAGGTGGCGTCTTTCATTTTGGTGAAGTTGGAAATGGCTTTAATTTCTCCAGTTTTCACTTCCATCACAATCACACAACCAAAGTCTGCCGCAGACTTTATCAATTGCTTTTTTAACGCATTTTGTGCTAAATCTTGAATGTTGACATCAATTGTAGAAATTACATCTGCTCCAGCTTTTGGCGCAATCTCTGCATCTTCGTTAACTGGCATCCAAACACCACCTGCAATACGCTGCACTAATCTTTTCCCTGTTTCTCCGTTAATGTAATCTCCGTAAGCACCTTCTAAACCTACCGCAGCATTTGAATGAACATTGTAATAACCTATTGTTCTGTACGCTAAATCTCTAAAAGGCAAAATCCGTTTATTTTGTTGAATGGCAATCATTCCGCCTTTGTAGCGTCCCAAATTGAAAATCGGAAATTTTTTAATTGCTTTTAAATCCTGATAAGAGATATCTCTTTTTACCAAGAAATAGCGTTCCTTATCCTGGCGGGCATCTCTTAAGGCTCTAGAATATTCACGCTCTGACTTATCTTTAAAATAATTAGAAAGTTTTGCCGCTAAAGAATCTACTTTACTATAAAAAAAGTCGTTATCTTCAATTGCACCTGCTAACATATCCATCCTAATCTCGTATTGCGGAACCGAAGTGGCCAACAAACTTCCATCTATAGAATAAATATTGCCTCTTGAAGCTTCTACAGTAGCGTATTTGGTGCTTAAACTATCTGCCATAGCCCGGTACTTATCTCCATGCACTACTTGCACCTGAAACATTTTAACCATAACAGCTACCGCAAAAAGAATAATTAGCCCAAAGGCCGCATATACTCGAAGCAATATGTTGGTTCTGATGTTCATTTATTAATTAGCTTTCAATTTTATTGGTGGCTTTACCGATACTTTTAAACCCAGTAAAGAATCTACTTTTTTTATTACTTCTGTTTGCCTACTCTTGAACATTAAATCCGCTTTAAGCGTTTTAAAATCCCAGCTCAGCTCTTTCACTTCTTTTGACAAACCGTCAATTTTTCTGATGTTGTTTTCGGCACTGTGCCGGTTACCGATGTAAATCATCCCTAAAAACGACAAGAACAATAGAAAAGGCAAAGCATCTGTTGCCGCCTCTTTTGAAAAAGCTTTTTTTGCCAGCCAAACAGAAAAAACGTTTGGTGCTTCAGTAGACTTTTCTTTTTGCGTTGCTTTAGGCTCGGCAAGCTTCCGTTCTTCTTCTATTTCAGATTTTAAGCGGTTACTCATCTTTTTATCGCTATTCTCAACCTTGCACTTCTTGCCCGGTTATTTAATTTTATTTCTTCCTCAGATGCGGTAATTGATTTTTTTACCAGCAAATCAAAAGGCTTAATCTCGTTACCAAAAAAGTCTTTCTCCACCATTCCAGAAAATTTTCCTTTGGCCATAAAATTCTTCACCAATCTATCTTCTAAAGAATGATAAGACATCACTACCAAACGCCCGCCAACCGCTAAAGCATCAACGGTTTGCGCTAAAAACTCTTTTAAAGCTTCCATTTCCTGATTTACCTCTATGCGCAATGCCTGAAAAACCTGAGCCAAATATTTATTTTCTTTTCCGCGAGGGATAAGGCTAGCGATGGCTGATTTTAAATCTGCAATGGTTTTAATTGGCTGTGTCAACCTTGCGGTTACGATGGTTTTAGCTAAGGTTTTTGCGTTTTGGATTTCCCCGTAAACACCAAAAATTTTATGCAATGCATCTTCGGTATATTCATTAATCACCTGCATTGCGGTTAAGCCTGCAGATTGATCCATGCGCATATCCAAATCGGCATCAAAACGGGTTGAAAAACCACGTTCAGGCACATCAAACTGATGGGAAGAAACGCCTAAATCTGCCAAGATTCCGTTTACCGGAAACAAACCATGCGCCCTTAAGTTATTTTTAAGAAACCTAAAATTTTGATCGATGAACACAAAACGGTCATCAGCTATGATGTTATTTTGAGCATCCGCATCTTGGTCAAAACCAACTAAAGTTCCTTCTTCTGATAAATGTTTGATGATTTCTTTTGAATGCCCTCCGCCACCGAAGGTTACATCAACATAAACACCTTCCGGCTGGATTGCCAGAGCCTCAATGCACTCTTTCAACATCACGGGAACATGGTATTTATTCTCCATTTACGCTCCTTCCTTTGTTGCCCATCACTTCTTCGGCCAAATTGGCGAAGTTTTCTGGTTCGTCATCCATCTGCGCATCGTAGGTTTCTTTAGCCCAAACCTCAATTTTATCAAACTGGCAAGAAAGCACAACATCCACACTTATTCCGGCATATTCTAATAGCGATTTCGGCAAAAGAACTCTGCCGGCAGCATCCAGACTTAAAACGGTTGCACCTCTGGTAAAATACCTGATAAACTCTCTGGTTTTCTTTTCGAAGGAATTTAGAGATGCCAATTGTGCGGTGATTTTATCCCACTCTGCTTTGGTATAAATGGTTAAATGCTTCTCAAACCCGCGATGAATCACCAAGCCTTCAGTGTCGACTAATGGCAATTGCTTCTTTAAACCGGAAGGAACCATTAAGCGGCCTTTCGCGTCAAGCTTGCAATCAAATTCACCAATTAGATGAGACACCATTGAACTTTACACTATTTGTTAGTGTAAAATTACAGATTGTTACCACTTTTTCCCACTTTTCACCACAAAAAGTTTTCAACAGGACAAATCGGTGTTTAAAGCACTTTAGAATACATTTTATTGACAAATCGGACGTTAACAATTTTAATTTATTCAAAAATAGGAACGATAAACATTTGAAAAATAACCAAATAGAGAAAATACGAGCCACGGTGGGAATAGAAATTTTTAAAGCTATAAAAGTGGGAGAAAGCCCCACTTTCTTTCTATTTCAGGTACAGATGGGAGCACATTTTTTTAAAAATCGGGATTGAGTAACCCCAAATTCGCATCTAGTTATGAAACAGAAATCGGTACAAAAAACAAAAGGCGACAAAGGAAAAACCTGTCGCCTTTTTATAAAGATTTAGTAATCCTAATCCAAGATAGCTTTAACGCCCGGCAGTTCTTTGCCTTCCATATATTCTAATAATGCACCACCGCCGGTAGAAACATAGCTTACTTGGTCTTCAAAACCGAACTTAGCAACTGCAGCTGCAGAATCTCCTCCACCAATTAAAGAAAAAGCACCGTTTTCTGTAGCTTCAACTACAGCGTGAGCTACGGCTTTAGTTCCGTTTTCAAATTTCGACATTTCAAAAACACCCATCGGACCATTCCAAAGAATGGTTTTTGATTTTTTGATAATCTCAGAAAACTTTTCGATCGTATCTTCACCAATATCCAAGCCCATCCAATTATCTTTAATATGATCGTTATAAGCGTTACCCGTTTCAGCATCATTACTAAAAGAGTCTGCAATAATAGAATCTGTAGGAATCAATAATTTAACACCTTTCTCGTTAGCTTTTTTAATTAGCTCTTTGGCTAATTCCAACTTGTCGTCCTCAACAAGTGACTTACCAATATTTCCGCCATTGGCTTTGATAAAAGTATAAGTCATTCCACCACCGATTAGGATATTATCAACTTTATCCATCAATCTTTCAATCAACAAAATTTTGTCAGATACTTTTGCACCGCCCATAATTGCAGTGAAAGGACGTTCTGGAGCATTTAATACTTTTTCAGCATTTTTCAACTCGGCGCCCATTAAATAACCAAAGTATTTTGCATTTGGAAAAAACTGGGCGATTACTGCTGTTGATGCGTGTGCCCTGTGAGCCGTACCAAAAGCATCGTTTACATAAACATCGCCTAAAGCAGCCAATTTCTCGGCAAAAGCCTTATCACCTTTTTCTTCTTCTTTATAAAAACGCAAGTTCTCTAATAACAAAATACCACCAATTGGCAAATTGGCAGCTTTTTCTTTTGCTTCTTCGCTAATACAATCAGCCGCAAATTCAACCTTTGTACCGGTTAACTCGCTTAAATGATCAACAATATGCCTTAAAGAATATTTGTCTGTTGGACCATCTTTTGGCCTGCCCAAGTGCGACATTAAGATTACGCTTCCGCCATCGCTTAATATCTTTTTAATAGTTGGCATTGCCGCCGTCATTCTTTTATCGTCGGTAATATTATAATCAGCATCTAAAGGGACGTTAAAATCAACCCTAACTAATGCCTTCCTTCCTGAGAAATTGATATCGTCTATTGTTTTCATTATTATTTAATTGAAATGCTAAGCTAAAGTTTTACGCGGAAAATAGAAAGTGAATTCAGCAATTAGTGTAAAAAATACACTATTGATTTATTAGCGCAATAAATAAAAAAAGCCGACGTCTTTCGAAATCGGCTGTTGCTTTACCTTTAAAACCAGTCTATTGGGTGCCATCGATGGTAACCGCTACTTTACCGGAAGCTACAACCATTGCAACAATGGCATTTGGAGTTAAAATCACTTTATTTGGGGTAATTCCAGTTAGTTTTCCGTTTATCTTTACGCCTTTAATAGGTTGGTAATTGTTTAAATAACTTGACATTGTTTTTTCGCCATCTGCCAATTGGCTTGCGATAGAAAACCGACAAGCATCACTCATTTTTTTAAGAATTAAACCGTGGGCTAACCAATTTCCTACTTTCAGTAGTTTATTTTTAGAGTCTAACACAAAATCAACTTGATTTAAATAAATCTCTTTAGTTGTTGCATTATAAGCAGGTATTCCGGTAAGGTAAAAATCGCCGTTTACAGAACCGCTCAAATTTAAATCCACAATCATTCTTCCATCTTTACCCCACAAACTCACCTTATTTACAGTAACAGAGCGAGTTCCAGATTCAAATTTCTGACCTGCGAAATTTTTCGTCACCACGTCAGAAGCATAGCTATAAGGCGCAAAGGCCGCTACGTTTGCGGTAAACTGATCGGGCATTTTATCTACAGATTTTAATGCAATGGCATTTCTATCAAAAACCATCGAAGGCTTACGTCCAATTGCAGTTTCTAAATAAGTTTTTAAACCCATGTTAACAGTTATTTTTTGATTTGCTACAGTTGCTTTAGTAGCATAAATTTCAACAGGCTGCATAGTAAACCAAGTTTCATACTCATCGTTTACCTTTGTTGGCTGGCTAAAACTTTCTAAAGCATCCAGCACATAAGGTTTAATATCTAAAGATTGCGCAATGGCATCATCAACCAGTTTAGCTAATGTTGGTTTAAAAACAGCTATGGCCGGATTTATTAAATAAGTAATTGGAATGGCTTTTCCTGCCACTGTTACTGTTGGCGACTCTTTCCACTGAACATTTTGAATGTTTGTTGCTGTAGTAATTTTCCAATCTTTTAGGCCAATTGCGCTACTGAGCCTAATTGTACCATTTAAATTAAAGTCTTTAACGTCTGTTAAATCTATACCGAAAGATTGAACTCCATATTTTACCTTGCCTATAATTTTCAAAGGTAAATCCATTAAAATTTTGCCATTTTGCTCGCTAATAACAATATTAGCAGACTTATAAACCTTCATCATCAAGTTGTCGCCATCAAGAGAATTGTCATCATAAATTAATCCGTTGAGGAATTTGTTGGCTTGTGTCTGCAAATCTTTAACAGAAACCTCTACAGGCATATTTATAAAAGAAAGTTGTTTTTCGTAAACCACCTCGGTAGAAGAATAGTCTGGTAAGGGTTTTAACGCTTGCACTTTTTTTGAGGTACTGCAAGACGAGAGGTATAGCCCAAAAACAACCAATGTTAGTTGAGAAAATTTATTGAAATTCATGTTTTAAAAAATATTTTAATCCACAAATATATCAGCTAATTATCTATTTTTTTTTCGGAAGAATTTTATTTGTTGAATTCACTATACAGGTTCTGATAAAAACTTAATGATGAATGAGAATATTGCCAATATTAATAGAATATGCACCATTATTCCGGCTGCAAAAACAAATACACCTAGCACCCAACCTATTAAAAAAAGAAGTATCAAAATATTTAATATCAGTCTCATCGCTATATCGTGTTAACAACGATAGACAAACGTTATGCCACTAAAAAGATATTAAATAGCATTATCAGTTAAGTATCAGAAGATTTTAATTTTTTTACAATAATAGGAGGAATACAGTCTTTCAAAAACGACTTTAATTTTTCTTTTGAAGACGGCTTAAATGCTACAGTATCTTCAGTGTTGTTTTTTCTTTCTTTAAAAAGCGTATTATGTTTTTCGTGGTTAATGTTTATTTCGGATGCTGGCCGTCCATTAGAGTAATAATATAAAGCTAAAGATTTTCTACTTCTATCTTCTGGACAAGTCAAGGCATCTGGGTGTCCGTGATAAGAAAAATCGGTGGTGGAAAAAATGGCCATTCGGTTAAAAACCGGCAAGAACTTTTTTTCGCATTTCTCCATATTTTTATCCCATAATTCAAAATTCCCGCCGTACTCTTCTTTCCAATCCTTATTTAAATAGACTAATACATTAATTCTTCTATCCAACCTAAGTTGGGGATGTTTATTAAAGTCCGCATGAACTTTTAACAAACCTCCCGGTTTAATTTCATGCTGTCCGCCCCCAAAAAAATAAGGATCACTAATTAAGGGCTCCTCAATTCCGGTTAAAATTTGGAGAAAATTCAAGAACGGTTCCGAATTTAAAAAGTGCATCAAGCTTTTTGTTTTTGTACCAAAATCACTTTCGCCCTTACCGGCTAATTTTATTTGTTTGGTATCGTTAAAACTGATGCTATCTTTTTTAGAAAGATCTGGAAACTCGTTTAAAACCTCAGTTAAGAACTCACTATCAAAAAAATCATCAAAACTTATATTTGGAAAAGGTGCTGCAGTTTTATACTGAGTGGTGGAGTTATTCGCTAATTGGATAAGGTCTTGATTTTTTGAACTCAACAAAGTTGCCATGTAATATTTCTAATTTAAATTAAATATACAAATAGCTTGTTAAAGTGCAAATTTCCAAAAAGTTAAGGTTGAGGAAATTGTTTTAGAAGTTTTGTTTAATAGGAAAGAAACAATTTGGTAAATTGATGTGGTTCTATAACGGCCGGATTCATTAAAAAAAGCTATTTCTTATCGAAATAGCTTTTAAAAATTGTGGAGAATATCGGATTCGAACCGATCACCTCTTCACTGCCAGCGAAGCGCTCTAGCCAAATGAGCTAATCCCCCCTTTTATTTTATAAATCTAAAAATCTCCCAACCTATCATCCCTTTCAAGCCGAGCGAAGCGCTCTAGCCAAATGAGCTAATCCCCACTTTTTAGAGATGCAAATATGTTAAATAAATCAGAATTTACAAGGCTTGCTTTCTTTTTATCTCAAAAAAAGACAAATATTTCTATTCAAACAGCACTCAATTCGATCTGTTCGACTTAAAATTAACTCTTTTAGACGATCAGTTGTGATAATCCCTTTTGGGCATGATTGTTATACTTATCCGGTAGATTATAAGGAATAATCCAATTAAAAATCATTTACCTCATTTATTTAAAACATTATGGCAGAAATTAAAATTGAAAAGAAAAAAACCATTTGGCCTTGGATGCTACTTGGTTTAATCGTTGTTGCGCTTTTAGCTTATTTTCTCTTCTTTAAGAATAAAAACAACGAGGTGGTTGCGTTAACTAATGGCGACACCACAACCGTATCGCAAAACCACTCCAATGATGCGGTAGCTGATTACATTAATTTTATGGAAAAAGACACATCAAATATGTCTTTGAGCCATGAGTATAGTCACGATGCACTTACAAAGCTGGCAGACGCTACGGAAGAAACCGCTAATAAAAACGATGTAAACATTAGTGAAAATTTAGAAAAGGTTAGAGCCCTTGCAGATAGCATTACAAAAAATGAGAATGCTACAACACATGCAGACGATATTAAAGAAGCCGCTAAAATCATCAGTAATGCTCTTACTTCTATTCAGCAAGTGAAATTTCCAGATTTAAAATCAAATGTTGACGAAGTAAGTGGCAATGCACAAACAATTGATGTAAAAGATCTTACGTTAGATCAAAAAGGAACAGTGAAAGGCTTTTTTAAATCTGCAAAAGACGTTATCAAAAAAATGAACAAGTATTAATCTATTTATATAAATATTATGAAAGACGAAAATAAAGACCTTTACTATCTGCATGACCTATCAGATTATAAAATTGCAAGCGATTATCCCGACTTTAGAGGTTGGAAATTACAAGATACTGCTCACCGAGAAATTGGGACTGTGGACGGACTTTTAGTGAGCAAATCTGCTGAACGTGTAGTTTATTTAGATATTGAAGTAAACGAGGATTTAATTAAATAAGGGCATGAGGCTTACGGAAAGCCGACAGCGGATGGTGTCCATGAGTTTTTAAATAAGGACGGCGAAGACCATTTAATTGTACCGATTGGATTGGTAGAATTTGACGAGGATGCGAAAATAGTATTTTCAAACCGTGTAAATTATAGTACTTTCTCTGCAACAAATAGGTATAGTAAAGAAAACAACATCACTCGTGATTACGAACTGGGCGTTTATAAAAACTATTTCCCTGAAGGAGACAAACAAGCTTCAGAGGATTTATACGATAACGAAGGCTTTAAGCGGGTTTAGTTATCAAAAAAGGCGATTAGGATAAATTAATCGCCTTTTTGTTTTCATTTATTTGTTCATAAAATGATAATCCGTATATCCTTTTTCACCAGGAGTATAAAATGTATCCATATCTGGTTGATTTAATTCTGTTCCTGATTTGTATCTTTCCAGTAAATCGGGATTTGATAAATAAGGTCTTCCAAAAGCAATTAAATCTGCTTCGTTATTTTCTAAAGCTTTCTCTGCTGATTTATCATCAAAATTACCGCAAAGAATTAATGTGCCTTCAAAGTTTTTACGGATGTCTTCTCTCACTTTTTTTGGAAGCGGAGTTGAACCCATTGCAGAATGGTCTAACAAATGAATATAAACCGGTTTCAACTTATTTAATTCCACCGCTAAATAATGGTATGTTTCTTCCATTTCATCGTAAGCTTTCATATCATTAAAAGCACCGTTTGGAGACAAACGTATTCCCACTTTATCCGCACCAATGGCTTCAATTGTTTTTCTAACAATGCTTAATAAGAATTTAGAACGGTTTGCTACACTTCCACCAAATTCGTCCTGTCTTTGATTGCTATGGGGGTTTAGGAACTGTTCAATTAAATATCCGTTTGCACCGTGAATTTCAACACCGTCAAAACCGGCTTCAACTGCCAATTTAGCAGAACTCACATATTCTGCAATGGCTTCAAAAACTTGTGCGGTGGTCATCTCTTTCGGCATGTCATTCACTTTCAGCCCTTCCGCATCAGTGTACATTTGTCCTTCGGCTTGGATGGCAGACGGCGCCAAAACTTTTGCTCCTGCCGGTAAATTTAAATGGTGCGCAATTCTACCGCAGTGCATCAGTTGCAAAAATATTTTTCCGCCTCTTGCGTGTACCTCATTGGTTGTTAATTTCCACCCTTCAACATGCTCCTGATTAAACATTCCGGGAATGCGTGGATAACCGATACCATTTGCAGATGGTGATGTACCTTCTGTAATAATGAGCCCGGCACTTGCTCTTTGTCCGTAATATGCTGCCATCAACTGGTTAGGGGCATTTCGTTCTACAGCCCTTGACCGCGTCATTGGCGCCATTACCAAACGGTTTTTTAGCTTAATGTTTCCTAATTCGTATTCTTGAAAAAGTTTATTTTCCATACCTATAATTTAAATGTTTGAACAGACAATTAGCAAAAATGATTCCAAGTAAACTGCCTGTAATAAAACGAAATTCAAATGACATTGTTTTTAATACAGCTTTTTTAATTCAATCTGTTTTCACCCTGATTAGGTAAAAACCCAAGCCCAATAAATAAAAAGAAACTGAAAAGGCAACCGGATTAAGGAAAAATAAAACAACCAGCCACCAACATTAAACTGATCAATACTCATTTGAATATTTGCGGGGAATACTGCTACTAGTAAAACTATGATACACCACGCCCCTATTTTTCTTGTTTTTTTCGGAATGAGTAAAGCGCCAGAAGTTATTTCTGCCAAACCACTTAAATAAACCAACGCCAAAGGAAATGGCAAATACGGAGGCATTATTTTGAGATAAAAATCAGGATTTACCAAATGATTGATGCCTGCCAAAATATATATGCAAGCCATTAAAATGGCGTATTGGTGTTTTTTCATTATTGAAAAATACCCGGAAGTAAACTCTCTTAAAAGTAAAGCAACGAAATTATACAGCAAAAACACTACTATGCCAGCTATTCGCTATCGTAGTTTCCCATTTGTTTTGGTAATCCTGATAGTTATTTACCATATTGTTAAAAACCGTGGTTGATGCATCTACAGTTCCTGCTTTAATCAATTCCTCAAATCCACTCCTATCAACAGATTCTACTTTATCAGCAATTTTATAAGCGATGTTAAACCTATCCAACAGGTTAATCTGAAATTTCTTTTCCAGTTCCTGCATCAAATGCACCGATTTATCTATCGAACATCCACTTGCTCCGGCTTGGGTTTCGTCAACAATCAACACAATAAACCGATCATATTTGATTTCGAAACCAGCTTTAAGCGCCTGGTTATGGGCAGACCAAGAAGCGGTGAAATCTTTAAGAATGGCATTAATCTCTGTTAGCTGATTTTGGTTTAATGGTCTGTTCGATTGGTATATCCATACCCTTGCTTCCGGATTTATCATTTTCAAAAATAATTATATTTAAAAATGTAGGTGGTAAATTATTGTCATATTTTTTACCAAAAAGTTAATAAGTTGATAAGTTCTTTAAACGCATACATCATTTTTCACATAATTTTAATCATGGCTTTTTCGCTTACGTCAAAAATACTGCTACTTGCGCTGTCGTGTTTTATTCCAAAACATAATGAATTGACTTTTACGGAAGCTAAGAACCAATTGATTAACCAGTACAAACTTCATAATGCCGAGCAAGATTTCGGTGCAAAAACCGCGAGTTTTGAAATATCGGATACTGGTTTTATACGATACAAAAAAAAAGTAGCCGGAAATAAAACAGAATACTATAGCGTAAAATTAGATCAGTTTAAAGATGCCTTTTATTCTGGAGATGAAAAAGAAGGCTGGCTTTTGTTAAAATTTACAGACGAGGCAGTGATTTACCAAACCTATAATGATAAAGCCGGCAATGTAGATGAAATGGTTGCTGAGATAAAAATCCCTTTAAAAAACATTGATGTAAATGACATCAATATTTTATACGAAGCAATGAAAACACTCAAACAGCACCATAATTAAGCACTTTTTGAGATTAATTATTCTTTTATTAAATGTGGATAAACAAATCTTCTTTAGCTTTCCTCACTTTTGTATAATGCTGATAGCTGTCGTCCGCTGATCTAAATCCTACTGCTGCAATTGCAACTGCATGTAAGTTCTTGTTTTCTAAACCTAAGATTTCATCAAATTTCGTTGCGTCAAAGCCTTCCATTGGGCAAGCATCAATATTATTTAAAGCTGCTGTTTCTAACAAAATGCCTAAACCTATGTAAGCTTGGCGGGTGTTCCAAGCATCTACTTCTTCTTTGGACCGTGAATTTACTGTTGCTTTCATTACATCCGCATAACCTTTTAAGCTTTCGATTGTAACGCCTCTAGTTTCTGCAATGTTTTTTGTAAAAGCATCAACATGTTCTTCAGAAAAGTTTTCCTCAATAGCAAAAACAAAAATTTCAGACGCTTCTGTAAGTTGGGCTTGTCTGTAAGCGGCTTGTTTAAGCTGTTCTTTAATTTCCTGATTTTTTACCACAATAACTTTATAGGGTTGTAAACCAAAAGAACTAGGCGCTAACTGAACTGCCGATAGCAGACCTTCTAACTGGCTATCATTTAATTTTTTGCTGGTATCAAATGATTTTGTAGCATATCTCCAATTTAAGGAGTCGATAATCTCTTTCATGATTTAAATATTTTTAACAAAATTACATGTTTAAACATTTAAATTTCAAACAAATTGCAATAGATGACCTTTTGGTGATTATTTATCGGAACTATCTAAACTCGCTCGCAATTTTGGTAAAGCTTGCGGATACTTTTCCTGAATAAAAACAATGAGGTTTTCTCTTATGTAACAGCGCAAATCAAAAGCATCTGACGAGTTTCTAGCGCTCATCAAAGCTCTAATTTCTATCACATTATCTTTTGCGTCCGTAAGTTGTAACGCTTGCAGCTTTTTATCCCATAAAGGGTTAAGAGATAATAATCTGCTAAATTCAGCTCGCAATTTATCTAAGGGCAAGCTATAATCTGCATAAATAAAAACCGTTCCCAATATTTCGGCGGTAACGCGGGTCCAATTTTGAAAAGGCTTTTCTATAAAATAATTAATGGGCAAAATCAAACGGCGTTGATCCCAAATATGCAATACCACATAAGTTAATGTAATTTCTTCAACGCGTCCCCATTCTCCCTCAACCACTAAAACATCATCTATTCTTATGGGCTGTGTAAATGCAATTTGAAAACCTGCCAATAAATTGGAGAGAGATTTCTGTGCCGCAAAACCAATAATAATGCCGCTCACTCCTACTCCGGTAAGTAAACCGGCACCAATTCTGCGCATTCCATCAAAACTAAATAAAATCGCCGCCAGGGTTAAAATAATGATTAAACCAACGGAAACCTTACGCAAAAACTGGAGTTGCGTTCTAATCTTCCGCTCTCTTAAATTATCCTCTTTTTTTAAATCATAAGTGGAAAAAACAAAGTCTTGAAAAACATTGATCATGCTTACCAAAATGTATGCAAAGGATACAATTAACGCGATTTCGATAAATTTACCATAAACCGTTAACAGAAGTGGGCCCAAAAAAATTACAGATTTGGTTATGCTCAAAAACACCAATGGCAAAAAAATATTCATCGGTTTGCCCAACCTTATTACAATTGATTTTGCAAAAGAAAAATTGCTCTGACTATTATAATATCGGGTTAACCGAAGCAATAAAAACTTGAGAATAAAGCCTGCAATAATTGCCGTTAAAATAATGATGATATCAAATAGCCAATTCGGGATACCCCAGTAGTCGCTCTCAGAAATAAGTTTTAACATATTAATCCTGTAAAGTATAGACTTATCATTTACACAAAAAACAAGCCAAGCAAAGATTATTTTTACGTTTAAAAAGCCCGTTTCTTGCAATTATATCAGCTATTTTAATGTTTTTATGCTTTTTGGTTAAATTATTGATATAATTTAAACCAGCATTCATTTACTAAAATCATGGGGAAAACAATTATTATTTCGAATAGGTTACCGGTTAAAATCACAAAAGAAAACAACAACTATCAATTAAAAGTAAGCGAAGGTGGTTTGGCAACTGGACTGGGCTCGGTGTATAAAGAAGGCAATAATATTTGGACTGGATGGTGTGGATTGGATATTCCAAAAGCTGATGAAAACAACATTAAAAATAAATTAAGCAAAGAAAACCTTGCTCCGGTTTTTCTAACCGAAGAAGAGATTCATTTATATTATGAAGGTTTTTCTAACGAAACACTTTGGCCTATTTTTCATTACATGTCCACCTATGCACAATATGAGCAAAGCTATTGGAATAGCTATAAAAATGTAAATAAAAAATTTAGAGATGCTGTTCTGGCTATCGCCCAACCCGATGACGTCATCTGGATCCACGATTATCAATTGCTTTTATTGCCAGCTTTGCTGAGGGAACAGCTTCCCGATGCTACTATTGGCTTTTTTCAGCATATTCCTTTCCCTTCTTATGAATTATTCAGGTTAATTCCGTGGAGAGCAGAACTTTTAGAGGGAATGCTTGGCGCAGATTTAATAGGTTTCCATACTTATGATGATGTAAGGCACTTTACCAGCTCCGCTACTCGGGTACTGCCGGTGCAAACCAGTGCCAATGTAATTCATAAAGAAGACAGAAACATTACGATAGATGCTTTCCCAATGGGGATTGATGCAGAAAAATTCAGCCTCTTGCCCACAACACCAGAAGTTGAAGAGATTAAAAAACAGTACGATGAAATTTTAGGTAACACTAAGCTTATTTTATCCATTGACCGCTTGGATTATAGCAAAGGCATTCTACAAAGGCTAATGGCATTCGAGAAGATTTTGACCGAAAACACCAAATACATAGAACAAATTTGTCTGCACATGATTGTGGTTCCCTCTCGTGATACCATCCCACAATACATTGAATTACGCGATAACATTGATAAAATGGTGGGTAATATCAACGCAAGGTTCCGCACTTCCAGCTGGAATCCTATTCAATATTTTTACCGGTCTTTCCCTATTGAGGAACTTTCGGCACTTTATAACAAATCACACATTTGCTTGGTAACCCCTATGCGTGACGGGATGAATTTGGTGAGTAAGGAATACGTTGCCAGCAGGACAGATAACACCGGCGTACTTATTTTAAGCGAAATGGCGGGCGCATCCAAAGAATTAATTGAAGCTTTAATTGTTAACCCCAATAATTTGGGAGAAATGAGCGACGCCATAATTCAGGGATTGGAAATGACAACAGCAGAACAGACCAGCAGAATGGAAAGCTTAAAGCAAACGGTAACAAAGTTTGACATTAAACATTGGGTAAAAATATTTATGGACCAGTTAGAAGAGGTAAAAGCAACAGAACATTCAAGAAGAGCCAGACACGTCAATAAAGAATTATTGATTGAGTTTGGTGCTACCATGAACGCCGCAAAAAAACGGGCACTATTTTTAGATTACGATGGAACATTGGTAGATTTTAAATCGAATATTGATGAAGCATCTCCGGACGCTGAACTTTACAAGCTTATCACTAAACTGAGCAACGATGACAGAAACAAAGTGATTATTATAAGTGGCAGAAAACACGAAACTTTAGACCAATGGTTTGCGCACATGCCAGCCGTGGATTTAATTGCCGAACACGGCGCTTGGAAAAAAATAGATGGTGGAGCTTGGGAAGAAACACCTAATTTATCTGACAAGTGGAAGATGAATATCCGCCCCATGCTGGAGTCATACTCGGACAGGACACCCGGTAGTTTTATCGAAGAAAAACGATATGCTTTAGCTTGGCATTACCGCAAAGTGGAGAAAGGCTTGGGAGAATTAAGGGCAAACGAATTGGTGAGCAATATGCGTTATCTTACCCGAGAAAAAGGTTTACAACTTTTGCCCGGAAACAAGGTTATAGAAGTTAAAAATGCAGAGATCAACAAGGGAAAAGCAACCTTGGATTATCTTCATAACAAAGAATTTGATTTTATTTTAGCCATGGGCGATGACCATACAGACGAGGATATTTTTGTAGCCATTAACGATATCGCTATTACCATTAAAGTAGGGAGTAGCATTTCTGAGGCTAATTATTACCTCAGAAATGTACAGGAAGTTAGAACTTTACTTAATAGTCTCTGAGGATAAATACAGAGGTTTATTTAATTTATTAGAAATTCTGTAGGCTGCATTCATTAATCCAACATGACTGTATGCCTGCGGAAAATTTCCCCACATACTGCCGTCTGTTTCGTCAATATCTTCACTAAACAACTTTAAATGGTTGGCATAAGGCATCAGTTTTTCGAACTCTCTTATCGCATCATCCACACGGCCTACGCAAGCTAAAGCTTCAACATACCAAAAGGCGCAGATTAAAAAAGTGCTCTCAGGCTTACCAAAATCATCAGAATGTAAATACCTGTAAAATAAACCGTTAGGTGTTTTAAGTTCTTTCTCCAAAGCTTCCAGATGGTCTCTTGCTTTTTGCGAGTTAGGATCAATATAATTCATCATAATTAACTGCAAAGTACTGGCATCTAAATACGGACTGCCAACTGCGTGGGTATAAACTTTCCTAACGGGATCATAACATGCCTCGATATGTGCGGCAGCTCTTTCCATCAAGTGCAGTGCTTTTTCCTCCAACTCTTTATGATCAATAGTTCTCGCAATTTTCAGCGCTGCACTACAGCCTGCCCATTGAAATAAATTGCTGTAACAATGCATATAAGCACTGTTTCTAAACTCCCAAATCCCCGCGTCTTTCTCATCAATGGTATGCTCAATTCTTTTAAGCGCAACTTCAACCAAGTGCGCAGAATCTTTACGTTCTGAAAACACAAAACGATGATCGGTATATAAAGGCAATAAAGAAATCAAAGCTTGCCCGTAAATATCATTTTGAATATGTTCATAAGCTTGATTTCCAATCCTAACCGGACCGTTACCCATATAACCTTCCAAATGATCTGCAATATGTTCCGTTAAATCTTTTTGGCGAGAAATACTGTATAAAGGCTGATAACGCAATCCTTCCTCAAAGGAGATATCAGTGATATAATCGAAATATCTTTCGGTTTCTTCAAAATGGCCAATATGGTGCAATGCCGTAATTACATAATAAGTATCTCGTAACCAGCAATATCGGTAGTCCCAATTTCTTCCGCTTCCCGGAAACTCGGGTAAACTTGTTGTGCTTGCCGCGATGATTGCTCCGGTATCTTCGTACTGATGGATTTTTAAAGCCAAAGCAGATCGGATAACATATTCTTGGTTAAAATCACCGATGGAAGATCGTTTAATCCAAGTTCGCCAATAAGCATTGGTTTCTTGCAAAAATCGCTCAGCAGTAACTTCTGCACCAGCTTCAAGCGGTTCACCGTAAGTTAAAATAGCGTATTTAGTTTCTTTTAAAATAAAATACTGGTCTTCTACAATATATGAAATGGTGGCATTTGTAGTTAACCTCAAACTTTCGCCACAGCCATCAAAATTAACGTGGTTACTTCCCCTAACAGTTTTTAATTCTGTTAATCCGTAATTATAAACAGGTTTACATACAATTTTTATATGTGGATTTCCTTCTAATGGTTCTATTTTCCTGACCAGCATTAAGGGTTTAAAATACCTATCGTATTGTTGAAAACGCGGTGCAAAATCGGTAACTCTATATTTTCCGGTTTCTGTGGTAATTTCTGTACAGAGAATATTTGTGTTTTCTTGATAATACTGTTTGGAGGTAAACTCGCCAGAAGGCTTAATGGAAAACTCGCCACCTTTTTTATCATCCAACAATGATCCAAAAACAAAAGAGCTGTCAAACCGTGGCCAACAAAGCCATTTTACATCGGTATTTTTATGTATGTGTGCTAAAAAAGAGCAATTGCCTATTAATCCGGTCTCATAAATATGTCGTCCCATAAATGTCATTTAATTTTGGTTTAACCTTACAAGCTTTGTACCTAAGCTATTAAAAAAACAAAATTATTTTGCTTAAAGGATAAAAAAGGGGCTTATTTGACAATATTTTAGAAAGGCCTTATTCTTTTCTCCGTTGTGCCCGCCGCTCTTTACGAAGCTCTTTCGGTGTTTTTTGTGTGCTATCCTTAGCATTTGGATTAGGTTCAAAAACCCGTTTCAAAAAAGGTTCTTTTTTCTCAACAGAATCTTTGCTCGACTGCTTTTTAAAAATATTGAGGTTAAAAAATCCGTTATCGTCTTCTTCTGCCAAACTATCCGGCACAAAATCGCTAGGCGCAATTTGCTTACGTAAACCCTCCCGCAACCGAACTCCATAAAATCCGTAACCGCTGCTGTCTCTCGGAATGTATCCGTTTATCGCCATTAATTTCCCCAATGAGTTAAAATAACCGCTTAAATACGGTTTCAATGAACCATCTGACTGCCATTTATATAATGAAGCTTTAGGTTTGGGCACAATGCTTGCCAAATAGATAGACTCGCCTACCGATAGTTCTGAAGGCGATTTACCGAAATAGTAGTGTGCGGCTTCGCCAATTCCGTAAACGTTATTTCCCCATTCTATAATGTTTAAATAAACCTCGTACATTCTTGATTTACTGATTAGATGCTCATTTTCTATCAGCCAAACAATCAATATTTCTTCAAATTTGCGACCTAAATTCTTTTTCCGGTTTAAGAAAACATTTTTCACTAATTGCATTGAAATAGTGCTGGCTCCTCTTTTAAAAGATTTTGCTTTAAAGTTTGTAGCAATTGATTTTCTAATGGCTTCTTCCTCAAATCCTTTATGAGTATAAAAAGACGGATCTTCTGAACTGATCAACGCATTTTTCATGTTTGGAGAAATAGACTGCAAAGGCGTATAATTTGGATTACCTGGACCTACTATTATATCTCGCACCGGCTTTCCTTTTTCATACGGAGTGTAAACAAATGGTGAATTTATTTTTTGAAAATCAACCTTTCCAAAGCGTAGGATTTTAAAATCATCACTACTGTTTAAATCCGAATTAAAAACTACATCATCCGGCTTGGCCGAATCCAAATAAAAATTAAGCGCATAATTCAATTTTCCCTGAACTTTTATTCCTTCTAAAGATTCAAATAAACCAACCGGGAAAGCATCAAAAACATCCTGCGCAACTTGTTCATAAGCGTTTAGCTTAAGCTGATATATTTTTTTATTGCCAAATGTTAATTTAACAAAAGGATTAACCTGCGCTTTTCCTAAAGTAATTACCGAACTACTGTCTAAAGCAACGTAATTTGAACCTATCAGCATTTTGGCATCAATGGCTCCAGATTTCACAATCACATCATTAGGGGCAATTTTTGGATTATTGATTACTAAGTTTCTAACATACCACGAACCATCAATCTGAAATTCGTCACCTACCATTTTGGCGCTTCTCATAGTTGTTCTAACGGTATCAAAACTTACTTTCAAATTGTATTTCTTATCTAAATACGGGAATTTAACTTGTTGGTTATCTGCAAAAAGTTTTAAATCCAATTGCTGTCGCGATGGATTTGCAACGCCCGTTACATGCCATACCGCTTGGTTAGCATTTAGTTTGATTGTTGAATTTACCTGGCCGTTTACAATGGTTGCACTTTCTGTTTTTAAGCTAAAATGAGTGGTATCCTGATCAAAGGTGACTATAAAATTTTTAACGTCCATGTCTTCCGGGATTTTATCCAAAGCCTTTTTGATCAATTTATTGGCAAGGTCAGACAAATCTGTTTTAGTTTCTGTTTTAACAGAATCCTGGTCATTTTTCTTAAATAAAAAATCGTAATTACTTAAACTATCGTTCCTTACAAGTGAAATAAGCGCATCATGAATGTCAAGTTCCGAAATTTTAACGCTACCAAATAGCAAAGGAAAAAGCTTCACTCCTACTTTTAAATCAGCAATGTTTGCCAAACTATCTCTGTTTTCAGGAATTACAGTAATATTTTTAAAGTGAACAGTGGTTAACCCATCAAATCCGTAAGCACCTATATTAACATTTAAATCGTATTTGCTTTTAGCCTTATCAATCCCTTTTGCAACCGCTGCCTTTAAAAGTGCATCTCTTTTGCTGTAAATCACTGTCACTCCAATAACCAATAGCGCTACAATAGCGCAAATACTAATTAAAATGGCTTTTTTATATTTGTGTAAAAAGTTTTTTTGGTTGGGGTTGTCCATACAATCAGCTGTTGCGTAAAATCTTGCTCAAAGATATTTTTTTATTTCTCGGTTTTGTGTCAAAAACAACGCCGAATCCTGTATATCATTGTAAGTTTTGTAAATTCGGGCATAAATTAATTAAAATGTCGTTTACGAAAGAAAATATATTAGACGCCTTAAAAAATGTAGAGGATCCGGATTTTAAGAAAGATTTGGTGACACTAAAGATGATTGAGGATTTAATTGTTGATGGCAATAAAGTGAGTTTTACTGTGGTACTTACTACACCGGCTTGCCCGATGAAAGAAATGCTAGAGAATGCTTGCAGAAATGCTGTTAAACATTTTGTCAGTAAGGATGCTGAAATCAGCATAAAAATGACCAGCAGAGTTACTTCTCCTCAGCAACAATTAACAGGAGATATCAAAAATATTATTGTTGTAGCGTCCGGAAAAGGTGGCGTTGGAAAATCAACCGTGGCTGCAAATTTAGCTTTAGCACTAAAATTAAACGGCGCAAAAGTAGGTTTAATTGATGCCGATATTTACGGACCATCTGTACCTATTATGTTCGGCCTGCAAGGCGCAAAACCAAAAGCATCAGAAGTTAATGGCAAAACCAGAATTGAGCCCATTGAACAATATGGCATCAAACTACTTTCCTTAGGTTTTTTTACGGACCCAAACCAACCTGTGCCTTGGCGAGGACCAATGGCTTCCACAGCAGTAAAACAACTTTTCAACGACGCAGATTGGGGCGAACTTGATTATTTAGTGGTGGATTTGCCTCCAGGGACAGGTGATATCCATATTACTGTGGCCCAAAGTTTCCCAATCTCCGGCGCTGTGATTGTTACCACACCACAACAGGTTGCATTGGCTGATGCCAAAAAAGGTATTGGTATGTTTAGGATGGATGCCATTAACATCCCAATTTTAGGCGTGGTTGAAAACATGTCGTACTTTACCCCTGCCGAATTGCCCGAAAACAAATATTATATTTTTGGTAAAAATGGCGGTAAAGAACTGGCCGAGCTATACAATACTCCATTTTTAGGCGAATTGCCTTTGGTACAAAGTGTAAGCGAAGCCGGCGACAGTGGTTCGCCAGTGGTTTTACAAGCAGATAATGTGATGTCTGTTGCATTTATTGAGTTAGCGCAAAAAGTGGCGCAACAAATTGCCATTAGAAATAACGAGGCGAAAATAAAAAGCACCGTTTAGATAAGACGAATAAATTCTGTATTTTTATATAAATTAAAAGATGATGAGTGATCACGAAATTTTATTAGCAAAGGTAGAAGCGGCCTTAGACACTATTAGACCGTATCTAATTGCTGATGCTGGGAATGTATCAATTTTAGAAATAACAGAAGATAAGGTTTTGAAGATTAAACTTTTAGGCTCTTGTGAATCATGCCCTATGAGTATTATGACATTAAAAGCAGGAATAGAGCAAGCGGTAAAAAAAGCTGTCCCAGAGATTACAGCAGTTGAAGCCATCAATATTACACCTATTGATTCGCCAAATGCTGTGATGCCCAATAGCAACTAACATTCGCTAATTAAAACATTTCAAGAGCCTTTCCGTTAAAAGATAAGGCTCTTTTGTTTAACAAAAATTAACAAGATTTAAGCACTGCGGTACTTTTTTTGATATAAATTAGCAACTTGAAAAATCTAATTATCCTTATATTACTCGCTGTCGGTATGCAGGCATTTGCCCAGCAGGAGAAACCGTTGGTGCAATTTTCTGGGATAATTTATGATAGGGACAGCAATTCTGTGGTTCCTTATGTGACTATCAAAAACTTATCTGAAGACGGGAAAACCTATTCTGCCAACTATAAAGGCTATTTCTCTTTTGTTGTACACGAAGGTGACAGTGTGTTATTCAGTTCTGTGGGTTACAAAAAATTAAAGCTCAACATTCCAACAAATTTACCGGAAAAGAAATTTACCGCTTTAGTTAAAATTCAGTCTGATAATATTGAGTTGCCTATGGTTACCATATTTCCATGGGCGAGTATTGACGAATTTAAAAAGGATTTTTTAACCTTAAAATTTGCGGATGACGATTTAGCAATAGCGATGAAAAATTTATCGAAGAAAAGTTTAAAAGACTTATCTGCATCTTTACCCAGAGATGGAGGCGAATATAACCTCAGCAATTTTCAAAACAACCACAACAACCTTGTAAATAGCCACATGGTGCAAACCAATCCATTGTTAAATCCGTTGGCTTGGGGCGCATTAATCAAACAAATTAGCGATGGTAATAAGGCAAGAAATAAAGATTAAAAGCCTCAAACCAACCCTCTCCGAAGGAGAGGGAGCTACCTACAACTATGTAATGACTAATGAACTAAATTACAATGAGGAAAGTTCTAACAAACTAAAACCTAACCACCTAACAAACCTAATGACTAATGAACTAGACTACCTCTTTTTCTTTTGCAAAGGGAATTTCATCTTATAATCCACTTTTACAGCACCTCTGGAAATTGCATCTAACTTGCTTTTTATCATAGTTTTCCGTAACGGATTAATTCTATCTGTAAACAGTTTTCCTTGGATATGGTCATACTCATGTTGAATCACGCGGGCAGCTAAACCTGTGAAAGAAGCTTCGTGTACATTAAAATTTTCATCCTGATAAGTGATTTTTAAATCCTTATGTCTGCTTACATTTTCCCTAATATCAGGAATACTCAGGCATCCTTCATTAAAATCCCATTTTTCGCCAGTTTCTTCCTTAATAACGGGGTTGATAAAAACTTTTTTGAAATCTTTTAATTCTTCTTCATCCTCAGCAAACGGAGAAGCATCAACCACAAATAATCTGATAGGCAAACCCACCTGTGGTGCAGCCAACCCAACGCCACTTGCAGCATACATTGTTTCAAACATATTATCAATCAATACCTTAAGTTCTGGGTAATTTTGATCAATATTGTCCGCAACTTTCTTTAAAA
The DNA here is from genome assembly GCF_946480185.1 of uncultured Pedobacter sp. The sequence goes on from NZ_CAMLIG010000002.1 coordinate 292,433, forward strand.
CCGGATCTCCGTATGCTACTATTGGTAATTTCATCGTACAAAAATAAAAAAATATGTATCTATTCCGCTAAATATTAGTATAACCGTTGAAAAGTATATGGTCTCAAAAAATAATTTACTTAACTTTAATAAATTTTTGAATTAATGAGAAAACTCCTACCTTTTCTTTTTGTGCTGAGTGTTTCGGTTGGCAATCTATTTGCGCAATGTACGCCACCACCAGATGTCACCATATCTGGACCTGTTTCTGGCTGTACAGATCGGGTTGCAACCTACACCATTTCTACTTCTGCTGGAGCTACAAGTTATTTATGGAACATCACCGGTACCAGCAGTAAAACACAACAATCAGACACAAAATATAGTATTGTGTTTGAAAACAGCAATGTAACTATTGAAGTTACTCCAATGAACGGTACTTGTGCCGGTAACAAAACAACTATTACCATTCCGGTATCTCAAACTCCAAATAAACCTTCAATTGCACAAAGCGGAAATAATTTAGATGCAAGTACCACTGCAACATCATACCAATGGTATTTGGAAAGTACCGCAATTGCTGGAGCAACTGCAAAAACATTTACGCCTACTTCAAACGGATCTTATCTTGTTGAAGCTAAAAATGCCAACGGCTGTAGCACTTTTTCCAACAGCTTTAATTTCTTTAAAACTGCCATAAAAGAAGATGCTGTTTTCGCCGGCTTCAGTTTTTATCCAAATCCGGTTACTACAAAACTTTTTGTAGATTTCAACAGCCGTTATGATTTAAGTTTTACCGATTTATTAGGACATCAGGTTTTGCAACAAACAGATTTACAGGGCAAACAAGAAATAGACTTGTCCTCGCTAAAAAGAGGGCTTTATTTAATGAAAGTGAACAGCAACGGAAAAACCGCGGTACGGAAGTTGCTTTTAAAATAATATTAAAAAACAATTTGAACAAGCCCCGAAGATTGATTTTTCGGGGTTTTCTTTTTATATTAAAACATGTCAACAAAACCAAATTTAATAGAGACAGTAGAACTAAGAACCTTAAAAAGCGAAGATTACGCAGATCTGAAATCGGCAATGATTTCTGCCTACGCCGCAATGGGAGAGAGTTTTTGGAGAGAAAAATCAATCGATAAGTTAATAGAGATTTTTCCCGAAGGCCAACTTTGTATAGAAATTAACGGCAAGGTGGTGGCTACCGCATTAAGTATCATTGTAGATTTCGATAAATTAGGAAATACGCATACTTACGCTCAAGCAACCGGAAATTACACCTTTAGTACGCACACCTATGATGGTGATGTGTTATACGGAATTGAAGTATTTGTTCATCAAGATTACCGTGGAATGCGTTTGGCCCGCCGACTTTATGATGCCAGAAAACTGCTGTGTGAAAACCTGAATTTAAAATCAATCATTTTAGGAGGACGGATTCCAAATTTTGAAAAGTTCAGCAATTTAACGCCCCGCCAGTATATTGATAAAGTAAAGATGAAGGAAATTTATGATCCTACACTTACTTTTCAGATTTCGAACGATTTTCACGTCAAAAAAATCTTAAAAAATTACCTTCCAGAAGATCAGCAGTCTAAAGAATTTGCAACACTTTTAGAGTGGAACAACATCTATTATATTGATGAGGAAAAAGATAACCTACTGAAAAAATCAACCGTTAGAATTGGCTTGGTGCAATGGCAAATGCGTTTATTTCCCACCGTTACAGATTTGATGGAAAGCGCAGAATATTTTGTGGATGCAGTAAGCGATTATTCATCTGATTTTGTGGTGTTTCCCGAGTTTTTTAATGCACCATTAATGGCTGATTATAACCATTTAGGCGAAGCCAAAGCGATTAGAGAATTAGCTGAACACACCGAATACATTAGAAGTAGATTTTGCGAACTGGCTGTTTCCTATAATGTGAACATTATTGCCGGAAGTATGCCTTTATTGGAAGACGACAAACTTTATAATGTTTCCTACATCTGCCGTAGAGACGGTTCTTTTGGTCGATCTATAAAAATTCATCCAACGCCTTCCGAAATTCACTCATGGGGAATGAGCGGTGGAAACGAGCTGAACGTTTTTGATACAGATGCCGGTCGTGTGGGGATTTTGATATGCTATGATGCTGAATTTCCAGAATTAGCCAGGTTACAGGCCTTAAAAAAAATGGACATTTTATTTGTTCCGTTTTGGACAGATACTCAAAATGCTTATAATCGGGTAAGAATTTGTTCGCAAGCCAGAGCGATAGAAAATGAATGTTACGTTGCCATTACCGGTTCCGTGGGGAATTTACCAAAAGTAAACAACATGGACTTGCAATATGCGCAATCTGCAATATTTTCTCCATCGGATTTTGCTTTTCCATCAAACGCTATTGTTGCAGAAACTACTCCAAATACAGAAAACATTTTAATTGCCGATGTAAATTTAGATTTACTGAAAGAGTTACATGAGTTTGGAAGCGTTAAAAACTTAAAAGACCGCAGAACAGATTTTTACGATTTGAGTTTGAGAAAAAAAGGAAGGTAGATTTTGATGGTTTGGAGCAAAGAATAAAGAGTGAGTATTAAAGACTGTATAATCGGTAAGGAGAGATGAAAGAACCAAGAGCAAAGATTACAGACCGAATAAACTTTGTGATCTCTGCGTCCTCGGTGGTTAAAAATAAATGCAAAAAATTTGTCTGATTTCTTTGTAAACTCCGTGAAAAACTCTGTGTCCTCTGTGGTTAAATAATCAATAATTCAATTTAACTTTACATTTTCAAAAACACGGTATGTCAATTCAGGAACTCTACAAAATCTACCTTTCTCATTCAACTATCTGCACAGATACCCGCAAGATAACCGATGGTTGCTTATTTTTTGCCTTAAAGGGAGATCATTTTGATGCCAATACCTTTGCGTCTCAAGCGCTAGAAAACGGAGCCGCTTTCGCGGTAATTGATGACGCAAAGTATAAAACAAACAGTCAGTTTCTTTTAGTTGAAGACACCTTAACTGCGCTGCAACAATTAGCAACATACCACAGAAAACAGCTGAAAATTCCTTTTATCGGTTTAACCGGAAGCAACGGAAAAACAACAACTAAAGAACTCATCAATAGCGTTCTGAGCGAAAAATTCAAAACCTCGGCCACCAAAGGAAATTTGAATAACCATATCGGTGTTCCTTTAAGTGTATTAGAAATTGGTAATGATATTGAATTGGCAATCATTGAAATGGGCGCCAACCATCAAAAAGAAATTGAATTGCTTTCGCAGATTTGCCAGCCCAATTTTGGGTTAATCACCAACATCGGCAAAGCGCATTTAGAAGGTTTTGGCGGGATTGAAGGCGTGAAAATTGGCAAAGGCGAATTATATGATTTCCTCCAGGCTCATGGCGGAACGGTATTTATCAACCAGGATAGTCCTGCGCTTAACGAAATGGCTGGCAAAAGGAGTTTTAACAAAATAATTACTTACGGAACCAGTAATTCCAGCAAAATTAAAGGGGAATTAATTGATAATAATCCCTTCTTAAAAATTAAATGGACTGCAAATAACGAAAGCCACGAGGTACTTTCGCAACTGACCGGCACTTACAACTTTGAAAACATGTTAGCGGCCGTTGCTATCGGTTTAGAGTTTGGCTTAACTCCAAATCAAATCAATACAGGCATCTCCAATTACGCCCCAAAAAATAACCGTTCGCAAATTACCAAAACAGAAAAAAACACGGTTATTGGCGATTACTACAATGCCAACCCTAGCAGTATGGTTTTGGCCATTGAGAACATCAGCAAACTCCAAGCTGATAAAAAAGTAGTGATTTTAGGTGATATGTTCGAGATTGGAGAAACCGTAGAAGAAGAACATTTAAACGTGTTGAAAAAAGCCAATTCCTATGATTTTGACCAAGTGATTTTAATTGGCAAAGAGTTTAAAAAGCAAAGTTTAAATGGCGATGCACTGTTTTTTGAAGATACCACACAGGCTTTTGAATATTTAAAAGAACACCCAATAAACGATGCCTTGATTTTGGTAAAAGGAAGCCGAAGCATGAAGCTGGAAAAATTGATGGAGTTGCTGTAAAGTTACTCTTCCAACAACTTTTCGTCAATATTTTTAGTGGCTTTTGCACCCAATTTTTTTAAGTTTTCAACCCGGCTTACTAAATTTCCATTTCCAACGCTTAATTTGCCCATCGCATCCTGATAAACTTTCTGCGATTTATCCAGATGTTCGCCTACTTTCTGTAAATCATTAACAAAGCCTACAAATTTATCGTAAAGCTGACCGGCTTTTGTAGCAATATCAATGGCATTTTTGGTCTGTTGTTCTTGTTTCCAGATGGAAGCAACCGTTTTTAAAGTTGCTAAAAGTGTGGATGGCGTTACAATTACCACCCGCTTGTTCCAAGCAAAATCAAACAACTCCTGGTCATATTGTACCGCTATCGCGAAGGAGGATTCAATCGGAACAAAAAGTAAAACAAATTCTGGAGAATTAATCTGGTATAAATCATGGTAATTTTTAGCGCCCAAACCGTTGATATGCGCTTTTATTCCCGCCACATGCTGTTTAACAAATAGGTTTCGCTCTTCCTCGGTTTCGGCATTAACCAATCGCTCATAAGCAATTAAAGAAACCTTGGAATCTATTACAATGTGTTTTTCATCAGGCAAAAAAACCACCACATCTGGTAATAACTTTCCGCCATCTTCTGCAATGTAACTGCCTTGTTTACTGTAATTTATTCCTTCCAACAAACCAGAACGTTCCATCAGTTTATCCAAAACCATCTCGCCCCAGTTTCCCTGCTTTTTATTATCGCCTTTAAGCGCTTTGGTTAGGTTATTCGCCTCGTCGCTAATCTGTTTATTTAGCTCCATCATTTTTGTGATTTCGCCTTTTAAAACATTCCGTTCGTCCGATTCTGATTTATAAACTTTTTCCACTTTATCTTCAAAAGCCTTAATATTTTCTTTCAGCGGGTTCAGCAATAAATCCAGATTGTTACGGTTTACTTCGGTAAACTCAGCAGATTTACGTTTTAAAATCTCATTTGCCATCAACTCAAAATCTTTTGAAAAACGAGTTTGGTTTTCGGCAATAAACTCTTTTTGCAACTCGAACAGCTGTTGTTGTGCTTTTGCACTTTCCTGCATTTTCGCCACTTCCTGCCGCTCAAAAGAAACCTGTTCCAATAAACTCGCTTTCTCGCTTTCCAATTTGCTCAATCGGGCCAAATAACTGTTTTCTAAAGTTTGTTTCTCCGCTTTTGCATCCAATAATTGCTGTTCTGCTACTGCAATCTGGGTTTTTAGCTTTTGATATTCATCCAAACTTACACCATCGGCAACAGCTGGCTTTTTCAGAAACATAAAAACCGCCACCAACAAAATCACCACCGCAACAATTAACAAGATTAAATCCATCGAAAAGAAAAATAAATTAAAGTTCTAAAATTAACAATATTTAAAATAAGCGTTACGTCAATTCATTCCACATTGCAGAAAACAAGACGCAAAAAGATTTGTTAATACAAAGTGAAAACTTCAACAATTGTACTGAACCAGAAAGACACAGACCGTGTAATTGAAATGGCTTGGGAAGACCGTACGCCTTTTGAAGCCATTAAATTTCAATTCGGATTAACAGAAAAAGACGTGATTACGCTGATGCGCCAACAGTTAAAAGAAAGCAGTTTTAAGTTATGGCGAAAGCGGGCGCAACGCATTTCTCACAAACATTTGAAAAAACAACCTGATGATATGCTGACTTTTAAATGCAATGCACAACGGCAAATAACGCTCAACAAAATATCAAAACGCTAATTGTGAAACTCTAATGATAAATAGGTGTGAATTATTTACGTAATTATCCATAATTGTGTAAAACAAAATCATCACATTTTAAGTTGAGTATAAAATGAAACAAAAAGTAGCTGTTTTTAGAAAAGAACACTTTAACGCCGCACATAGGTTGAACAACCCTAACTGGAGCGAAGAAAAAAATAAAGCGTTTTTTGGTAAATGCAACAACCCAAATTACCACGGACATAATTACGATTTAACTGTAAAAGTTAGTGGTTATGTAGATGAAGAATCTGGTTATCTGTTAGATATGAAAGTGCTTTCGGACCTTTTACAAGAAAAAATAATTGAAAAGTTTGACCATAGAAATCTAAATTTAGATACTCAGGAATTTAAAAATTTAAACCCCACAGCAGAAAACATTGCAATGGTTATTTATGATTTAATTAGGCCACACATTGCAAACGATTTAGAGTTAAAAGTAAAATTATATGAAACTGAACGAAACTATGTCGAATATCCAGCTTGATAATTTCTCTGACGAGGATGTGTTAGTTGATGTACTTGGCGATGACCATGTGGGTACATCGTATGATACACCTATGCGTGAAGATGCTTTTGATTTAAGTGATGATGAAAAAATCGCAAAAATTGAAGCCCATTTTAGAAGTATTATGGACATTATGGGTTTAGATTTAACCGATGACAGCCTCAAAGGAACGCCTAAACGCGTAGCAAAAATGTATATCAAAGAAATTTTCAGAGGCTTAAATCCTCAAAATAAACCTGATATCAAACTTTTTGAAAATAAATATAAGTACAACCAAATGCTGGTTGAAAAAGATATTACCCTTTTTAGCAATTGCGAACATCATTTTGTACCCATTATTGGAAAAGCGCATGTGGCTTATATCAGCAACGGAACGGTGATTGGTTTATCAAAACTGAACAGAATTGTGCAGTATTATTCACAACGTCCGCAAGTGCAGGAACGTTTGAATATTCAAATTGCCAACGAAATCAAACGAGTTTTAAATACCGAAGACGTAGCTGTTGTAATAGAGGCTTCTCATTTATGCGTTTCCTCTCGCGGAATTAAAGATACCACAAGCTCTACCGTTACGGCAGAATACTCAGGCAAATTTTTGGAAGATGCCACCAGAAACGAATTTTTAAAATACATCGGTTAATATGAATTATTTGGTCATCGGCGGAAGCTCTGGAATTGGATTGGCATTGGTTAACAAACTGGCAGAAGCGGGTCATAAGGTATGGTCGGCTTCCAGGCAAAAAGGTGAAATTCCGGCAACTGTAAATTTTATTGAGCTAGATGTTACTGCTGATGAAAACCAGCTAAAAGAACAGATTCCGGAGGTTTTGGATGGTTTGGCATATTGCCCCGGAACCATCAATTTAAAACCTTTTTTGCGCTTGACCGAAGCTGATTTTTTAGCCGATTTTAAAATTAACGTTTTAGGAGCAGTTAAAACCATCCAGACCTGCATTCCAGCTTTAAAAAAGTCCGAAACCGCATCAATTTTAATGTTCAGTACCGTTGCTGTTCAAACTGGGATGAATTTCCATTCCAGCATTGCGGCTTCAAAAGGAGCTATCGAAGGTTTAACAAAATCCTTAGCAGCCGAATTTGCTTCCAGTAAAATTAGGGTGAATACATTGGCGCCATCCTTAACCGATACACCTTTAGCCCATAATTTGGTTTCTACGCCCGAAAAAAAAGAAGCATCAGATAAAAGACATCCTTTAGGCAGAATAGGTACTTCTGCAGAATTGGCGGATGCTGCATTTTTTCTGCTTTCCCCAAACAGTTCGTGGATAACCGGACAAATTTTAGGAATTGATGGCGGAATGTCATCAGTAAGAAATTTATAACAAAAGTTCTTTTTTTGTCGAAATAAGATATGCTTTCCAGAAAACATCCTTCCTTTTTAAACGTTATTAAAGAGGATTAATAATTTAATAATTAGGGCGTTCGAGCGGGCTTTACGTTGCAATCTTTTTTGCTACTCTTCCACTTCGATCAGAATAGCAAAAAAGGATTTACACTGCAATCCCTAACGCAAATTTTATATGATAACGCAGATGGCAACTAAAGAAAAAATACAGAATGCTTATATCGATTATGTTTTAAGCGAAGGCAAAAAACCTAACTCGGTTTTTACATTTGCCAAAAAAAACAAATTTCCCGAAGAAGAATTTTACAAATATTTCGGCTCTTTTGATGCAATTGATGCAGATGTTTGGTCCAGTTTATTCACCACCACCATTAGCGAAGTGAAAGCTCAGGAAATTTGGGAAACGTATAGTACCAGAGAAAAGGCTTTATCTTTTTATTACACTTTTTTTGAGCTTTTAAAAAGCAAAAGAAGCTTTGTAACTTACAGTATGGGCAACTTCAAAAAAGGATTGCATACCCCCGCCCAACTTAAAGAAAGCAAAGAAATTTTTGAAGAATTCAGCAAAGAACTTATTAACGAAGGTTTAGAGACCGGCGAAATCAACGAAAGAAAATTCATCAGCAATAAATACAAAGATGCACTTTGGTTACAACTGGCATTTTTACTGAATTTTTGGCTAAAAGATCATTCCGCAGGTTTCGAAAAAACCGATGAAGCCATTGAAAAAGGCATTAACGTAACTTTTGATTTATTCCAACGCAGCCCAATTGACAATTTATTGGATTACGGAAAGTTTTTAGCGCAGAACGCAGGGTTTAAGATGGGGTTTTGAGGAAGTATTGAGTATTGAGATATGCGTATTGAGTAGCAAGATTTAAGAATTAAATTATAAATATTTTCTCTTACGATGAATTTTTCGGGACTTGGGACTAGTTAATGTATCAGGAATCTCACTAATTGCAAGTCAGTCTCATACCTCAATACTCACATCGCAATACTAACTTAAGAAAATCAGTCTTATATCTCAATACGCATATCGCAATACTAACTCAAGCAAATCAGTCGCAATACTCAATACTCACATCTAAAAAAAATGAAAGAACAAAACAGTATCCCAGCAAGTAAGGTAGCCCGCTCTGCAAAGTTTGTGGGTACGGGTTTTAAAATTGGCGGGAATTATATTAAGCATTATTCTAAAAAAATATTCAATCCAGAATTGAGTAGAGATGAGCTAAATGAGGACAATGCTACGGATATTTACAGTTCTTTAAGCGAGTTGAAAGGAAGTGCATTAAAAGTTGCACAAATGCTCAGCATGGATAAAAATATATTGCCAAAAGCCTATGTCGATAAGTTTTCCATGTCGCAATATAATGCTCCGCCTTTAAGCGGACCGTTGATTATGCAAACTTTCAGAAAAAACTTCGGAAAAACACCGGATAAAATTTTCGATAAGTTCGATTTAAAATCAACCAATGCCGCATCAATTGGACAGGTGCACAAAGCAGAATTAAATGGCGAAAAACTGGCCGTAAAAATTCAATATCCAGGCGTTGGCGATTCCATTTCCTCCGATTTAAAAATGGTAAAGCCTTTTGCTTTCCGGCTGTTGGGAATGAGCGAGAAGGAGTTAGAAGTTTACATGAAAGAGGTAGAAGAGCGTTTGATAGAAGAAACTGATTATGAGCTGGAAGTAGAAAATTCTTTAAAAATATCAAAAGCCTGTGTCAATATCCCTAATCTGGTTTTTCCTACTTATTACAAAGAACTATCTGGCCCGCGTGTAATTACCATGAGTTGGTTAAACGGTTTGCATTTAAAAGAATTTTTGGCAACAAACCCTTCACAAGAAACTCGAAATACCATTGGACAAGCGCTGTGGGATTTCTATAATTTCCAACAGCATGAACTTAGGGCAGTACATGCGGATCCGCATCCCGGAAATTTTTTAATTACCCCAGAAGGCAAGTTGGGAATTATTGATTTTGGCTGCATCAAAGAACTTCCTGATAGTTTTTACTATCCGTTTTTCTCTACAACTTCAACCGATTTAATGACAAACCGGGAAGAAACCATCAAAGCTTTTAGAGCTTTAGAAATGATTTTACCTAAAGATACCGAAGCGCAGATTGAGTTTTATTACCAAGCTTATAAGGAAATGATTACGCTTTTTGCACAGCCTTATATTAAAGGAAAGTTTGATTTTAGCAAACCCGAGTTTTTTGATGAACTTTACAGTTTTGGAGAAAAAATTGCCAAAATGCCCGAATTTAAGCAAGCCCGCGGGGTTAAGCATTTTATTTATGTTAACCGTACTAACTTTGGCCTTTACAATATTTTAAATGAGCTTGGTGCAACGGTAAAAACCGATACGTATAAACCTCATGTAAAAGATAGGTTTTAATGGTGTTAAATTCCCCAATTGCTTTACAGAATTTTATTGATTTGATTTCTAAGAATCAGCCGTTTCCGATATCAGAATTGATTTAGAAAACAAGGAATATAGCGCTTGCAGCTTTAGATTAGACGATAAAAAAGTTCTCTTCCGGAAAGCGAAAATCACACCCAAAAAAGTTGGGCAGTTTATTAGCATTTGGAAAAGAAACGATTTAGGAATTACACAGCCCTTTGATGAAACTGATCCGATTGATTTTATTATTATAGTTTGCGAATTTGCGAACAGGTCTGGCGCTTTTGTATTTCCGAAATGGGTGCTTCAAGAAAATAGAATATTTACCACAAACGGCATCGAAGGTAAACGAGGAATAAGAGTTTATCCAACTTGGGATTCAGCTACTAATACGCAAGCCAAAAAAACACAAAATTGGCAAGTGAACTATTTTGTTGAGTTTGATGGAGATTCGAAACATCAGCTCATCATGAAACTTTTAGAAGCTTAGGATATTTTATTCAACATAATCCCAGTTTCAGATTGTAAAAGAATCGATTTTAGAACCTGATGTTCAGGTTTTTCTAAATCTGGGTCGCTTTCAAATATTTCGATTACGGTTTTCCGGGCTTCCGCAAGTATAGCTTGGTCTGTTGCCAAATCGGCCAATTTCAATTCCATTACGCCACTTTGCTGTTTACCTTCAATATTTCCTGGTCCACGTAACTGCAAATCAATTTCCGCAATTTCAAATCCGTCGTTGCTTTTAACCATTGTTTCTAAACGCACTCTGCCATCTTTACTCAGTTTATCGCCCGACATTAATATGCAATAAGACTGTTCTGCACCTCGTCCAACACGCCCTCTTAATTGGTGCAATTGCGAAAGTCCAAACCGTTCCGCATTTTCTATAATCATTACCGAAGCATTCGGAACGTTTACTCCAACTTCAATTACAGTAGTTGCCACCATAATCTGCGTTTCTCCTTTTACAAAGCGTTGCATTTCAAATTCCTTTTCCGCAGCTTTTAGTTGTCCGTGAACAATGCTAATTCGATACTCGGGCAGTGGAAATTCACGGCTCATGGTATCAACGCCATCCATCAGATTTTTTAAATCCAGTTTTGCACTTTCTTGGATTAATGGGTAAACAATATAAATCTGGCGTCCTTTAGCAATTTCCTGCTTCATAAACCCGAACATTCTTAAACGTTGGCTTTCATATAAATGGCGGGTTTCAATAGGTTTTCTACCGGCAGGCAGTTCATCAATCATAGAAACATCCAAATCGCCGTAAAGCGTCATCGCAAGCGTTCGAGGGATAGGCGTTGCTGTCATCACCAATATATGTGGTGGAATTACATTTTTTCGCCACAATTTCGCTCTTTGCTCTACACCAAAACGGTGTTGCTCATCAATTACTGCAAAACCTAAGTTTTTAAACTTTACCGGATCCTCAATTAAAGCATGTGTACCTATTAAAATAGAAAGCTTCCCACTTTCCAAATCATCTGCAATTATTTTACGTTCTTTTTTTTTGGTTGAACCTCTTAACAATGCAATAGAAACAAATTCGTTTTTTAAAAGCGCCTTTAATGAATGGTAATGTTGGGTAGCCAAAATTTCTGTTGGTGCCATTAAACAGGCTTGAAAACCATTATCAACGGCTAAAAGCATCGTCATCAGTGCAACCACGGTTTTTCCAGAACCCACATCTCCCTGAACCAACCTATTCATTTGAATGCCTTTTTGTGTGTCCAGTCTAATTTCTTTTATTACCCGCTTTTGTGCATTTGTTAAAGAAAAAGGCAATAGGTTTTCGTAGAAATAGGTGAATTTTTCACCTACATTTTCAAAAATATTTCCCTTAAATTTTTGCGTTCTAATGAGTTTAGATTTCAACATCCTAAACTGAATCAGAAATAATTCTTCAAACTTTAACGTATTTTGTGCAGCTCGTAAATCATCCGCATTAGCGGGAAAATGGATATTATAAATGGCGTTTTCTCTAGATAAGAGCTTATATTTTTGACGGATATAGTGGGGTAAAACTTCTTCTATTTCTTTCAGGCAAGCATCCAAAACATTTGCAACAAGCTTTTGGATGCCTTTGGCATCCAAACTATACTGTTTTAATTTTTCTGTAGAAGAATAAACGGGTTGGAGTTTTAAATTACCTTTGTTTGACGCGTTTTTATTATAAAGTTCAATTTCGGGATGAGCCATTTGTACTTTCCCATTAAAAAAAGTGACCTTCCCAAAAATAATATAAACATGATTTAGTAAAAGGTGTTTTTGAACCCATGTTACGCCTTGGAACCAAACCAACTCAATTTCTCCAGTATCATCAATAGCTTGGGCAACCAATCTTTTCGTCCGCTTTTCGCCGATGATATCCATCGATTTTAACCTTACCAAAATCTGCAGATAAGGTAATTCAGCGTTTACGTCTTTAATTTTATAGAATTGTGTTCTGTCTATGTATCGAAAAGGATAATACGAGATTAAATGGCGATAGCTAAAAACAGCAATTTCCTTTTTCAGGATTTCTGCTCTTTGCGGACCTACTCCCTTTAAGTAAGCTATTGGCGTATCTAATAATGATTGACTCAAATTATTCGTTTAGTTTAGGTTTAAAGGTTACTAACAAACATCCCGATTTCTCCATCATTAGGTTAAAATCAATATTATACCTCCACTGCAATTGCAGATATTTCGACACTTACATTTTTGGGTAATGTTTTAACGGCAACGGTTTCTCTTGCAGGATAATCTTGGGTAAAGTACTGACCGTAAATTTCATTTACTTTCGCAAAAGAATTCATATCGCTTAAAAAGATAGATGTTTTTACCACGTTAATAAAATCAAGTCCAGCCGCGTTAAGTACAGCTTTTAAATTTAACATTACTTGGTGTGTTTCCGCTTCAATATTTGTGTCGATTAAATTCCCTGTTTTTGCATCTATAGCAATTTGGCCCGAGATGTAAAGTGTATTTCCTGCCATTATTGCCTGATTGTAAGGACCGATTGGTTCAGGAGCATTTCCAGTTTTTATAATTCTTTTTACCATTATCTATTTTCTTAATATGAGGATGTCAATTAATTTCCACAAAACACCCAGAATAAATACAATAATTACAAACTTGTTTATCCAGTGCATTGCTCTGATATTGAAATTTGTTGGTCTTGTTGGATCTTTTTTTCTAAAGAAATACATAAAACAAATTTATAAATAAAAAAAGGGAGTCTGCTAACAGACTCCCTCTCTTTAAGATTAAAACTTAATCTAATTATTTTTGTCTGAACTCAACACGACGGTTAGCCTGACGACCTTCTTCAGTTGCATTAGAAGCAATCGGACGAGTTTCTCCGTAACCTTTAGTTGAAATTCTTTTAGCATCAACACCAGAGTTAACTAAGTAAGTTTTTACCGCATTAGCTCTATCTAATGATAATTGCATGTTGTAAGCATCAGTTCCTTCTGCAGAAGCGTGACCATCTAATTGTAAGCCAATTGTTTTATCAGCTCTTAAAGTAGAAGATATTTTATCTAACATTGGGTAAGAAGAAGTTCTTAATACTGAAGAGTTGTATTCAAATTGGATAGCAGAAGTACCAGCCATAGTTGGTGTTCCCATTTCTGGACAACCATTTAATTCAGCAGTACCTTTTTCTGTTGGACATTTGTCTTTCCAATCTGGCACACCGTCACCATCTGTATCTAATTCGCAACCAGCACCATCAACTTTAGCTCCAGCTGGAGTGTTTGGGCACTTGTCTAAATGATCAGCAACACCGTCACCATCAGTATCTTTTTTCAAGTCTTGAACAGCTTGTTCAACATTAGTTACACGACCTTTTAAAGCTTCAACTTCTTGACGTAAAGTTGGATCTTTTAATTCGTCATACATCATAGCTACTGGATTAACCCAGTTGATATCGGGTTTTGATTTAGAACCTAAAGAGAATTCTAAACCGGCTCTCATTACAGAAAATTTATCTTTAGAAGTTCCGCCTGCGTAAACACCATCAAAGTTATCAGAATCAATGAATTTAGCATCGTAACCTAAGTCTAAAGCTATTCTATCGCTTAATTTAAATTTAACACCTAATCCAACTGGAATGTAAGCTTGTCTGATGTAATCATTGTTGTCACCAGCACCACCGTACTTTCCTTTGTTTTCTTTCTTTGTTCCGCTTAAATCATAACCAGTATAAAGAACAGGATTGTAGGCAATTAAACCGTAACCAACTTTACCATAGAAATTAACCGCATTGGTTCTGTGTAAGAAGTTAATAGTAGCAAGGTTAAAATAACCGCTTAAGTTAACATCATATTGAACTTCAGTTTGAACAGATTTGTAGTAAGTACCTGCAGTTCCGAATCCCGGAGCTAATGTACCTACACTAGGTGCTTTATCAATAGAATTTACGTGACCTCTGTAGCCGTTTAATTCTAACCCGAAAACATGACCTAACTGTTTTCTTAAACCAAGACCATAATAACCGCCAAGTTTGTATTCTCCAAACTTAACATTATCTCCGAAATCGTCTGTTCCGCCTGTAATAACAGTAGGCACAGTTACGCCTCCGTTAACACTAAGCGTCCAAGTACGATACTGTTTTTTTCCACCAAATACTTTGGCAGAGCTAGTAGTTGGCTGTGAGTCTTGTGCATTTGCAGCGATAGCAAAAGCAGTAGCTAGAGACAAAGCAACTGTTTTTTTTAATGTAGAATAATTCATCATTTTTTTTTTAAGGTTAACAATTCTTAATTGTAATTTTTTGTAAAATTAATTATAAGTTTGACTTCAGCAACTATTCAAAATCTGTTCCAAAATCTTTTATGTGACAAATAAAAGTCATAAAAGTTTAATTTTCGGATTTAATTAATTCATTATCAATGAAACATCAAATCGTAGAACCAATTTTACTCGGTAAAAATAGAGAAAATTTTTATTCAAAACTTAAAAAAGAATCTTTATGTATAATAAATGCTAATGATGAGTTTCCAAGAAGCGGAGATCAAAGCTTTACATTTAAGCAAAACCCTGATCTATTTTACCTTACAGGCATTGATCAGGAACAAACGATACTGCTTCTATTTCCTGATTGTCCTAATCCGTTATACAGAGAAGTACTATTTTTAAGACAGACCAACGAGCATATAGCTGTTTGGGAAGGACATAAATACACCAAAGAACAAGCAACTGAGGTTTCGGGCATTAAAAGTATTTATTGGTTAGAGGAATTTTGGCCAATATTATCATCTATAATTCATTACGCCACCAATATCTACCTTAATACCAACGAAAACGACCGATATTCACAGTCTGTTCCTTATCGTGATATCCGTTTTATTGAGGAGATTAAAAGTAAATACCCTTTACACCATTATGAAAGAGCTGCTCCAATTTTCAGAAAATTAAGAGCAATAAAATCAGAAAGTGAACTAAAATATATACAAAAGGCTTGTGATATAACCAATGATGCCTTTCAGCGCATTTTAAAATTCATCAAACCAAATGTTGGTGAATGGGAAATTGAAGCTGAAATTATTCACGAATTTATTAGGCAACAAGCTACAGGCCACGCCTACTCTCCCATTATTGCCTCCGGAAAAAATGCATGTATCCTTCATTATAACGACAATAATCAAATTTGCAGAGACGGAGAAGTTATATTATTTGACTTTGGAGCAGAATATGGCAATTACAATGCGGATTTAAGTAGAAGTGTCCCGGTAAACGGAAAATTCACTAAAAGACAAAAAGAAGTTTACAATGCTGTTTTGCATGTGATGAAAGAAGCTACAAAAATGTTGGTGCCGGGGACAATATGGAATAACTATCATGACGAAGTTGGCAAAATTATAACAGCCGAACTTATTAAAATTGGTTTGCTGGATAAACACGATGTTGCAAAACAAGACCCTAAGGTGCCAGCATATAAAAAATATTTTATGCATGGTACATCACACCACTTAGGAATTGATGTCCACGATTATGCCAGCAGATACGAGCCTTTTGCTGTAGGAAATGTATTGACTTGCGAGCCGGGCATTTACATTCCGGCGGAAAATTTAGGTATTAGATTAGAGAACGACATCTACATTAGTAAAAATGGACCAATAGATTTAATGGAGAAAATCCCAATTGAGGCAGAAGAAATCGAAGACCTGATGAATAGTTAGCTATTTAAATAATAACGCTTCAACAATAGCTTTGGAGGATTAAATTCGCGGAAGCTTTTTTTATTTTCATCCATTTTAAAGTCGCTATAAAATTCTCCCGTAAATAAAAAACCTTTACAAAAAAGCCATGCCTCAAAACATTAATTTTACTATTTTGCAAACATGCAATTTAAAGACATTGTAGGGCAACAAGCAATAAAAAACCACTTAACACAAACCGTTAAGGATGAAAGGATTAGCCATGCACAACTTTTTTTAGGCCCAGAAGGTTCTGGGAGTTTACCTTTAGCATTAGCTTATGCCCAATTTATATGTTGTGAAAATAAATTGGACGATGATTCTTGCGGAGTTTGTTCCTCTTGCAGGAAATACAGCAAATTGGTTCATCCAGATTTACATTTCTCCTATCCATTTTTCGCAAAACACAAGGAAGATACTGCTTTAACTTTCATTGAAGAATGGCGAACTGCTTTTTTAGCAAACCCATATTTAGGTTTAGATGAGTGGCGTGAGCAGTTGAGCGCAGAAAACAAACAGGCCAACATCAATATTGCGGAAGCTCACAGTATTATCAGCAAACTGAGTTTAAAACCTTTTGAATCAGAATATAAAGTTTTAATCCTGTGGTTGCCCGAATATTTAGAAAAAGAAGGAAATGCACTGTTAAAAGTTATTGAAGAACCTTCGCAAAAAACACTTTTTTTGTTAGTTGCACAAAATCAGGAACAGATTTTAAACACCATTATTTCCAGAACTCAGCTGGTAAAAATCCCTAAACTTAAAGCAAACGAAATCGAAGATTATCTGGTAACCAAAAAAAATATAGATATTCCCATGTCTAAAACTTTGGCTTACCTCAGCAACGGAAGTTTGCAAACAGCACTTCAATTGCTGGTACATCAAGAAAACAATTATCATGACTTATTTTTAGGATGGTTAAGGGCCTGTTGGGGAAACAAGGGATTAGAAATTGTTGGATATACCGAAGGTGAGCTCTCCAAAATGGGACGGGAAAACCAGAAAAACTTTTTGCGCTACGGTGTAAATCTAATGAGAGAATGTACTCTTTTTATTGCCCAAACTCCGGGATTAATTCATATCCCAGAAAAAGAATTAGACTTTATCAGTAAATTTTCGCAGGTTTTAACTTTGGCACAGGTGCAAGCAATCACCAATGAGCTAGAAAAAGCACAATATCATATCGAAAGAAATGCAAACCCGAAAATATTATTTTTAGATGTATCTTTGATTTTAGTAAAAATTTTAAAGTTTAAAACGCTCCGCCCAATAGCGGACTCAATTATATTATAGATTTATGGGATGTGGAAGTTGTTCATCAGGTGGTGGTTGCACCCCTAATGGCTGCAAAAGTAACGGCACCTGTTTAACAGACGGCGGTTGCAGCAAATTAGATGTTTACGATTGGTTGTCCGATATGGATTTACCTTCAAATTATAAGCCTTTTCCCTACGTAGAAATACGTTTTAAAGGGTCTAGAAAAGATTTTTACAGAAATGATGAAAACATTTATATAGAAACCGGCGAATTAGTAGCAGTTGAAACCACAACTGGCGGTTATGATATTGGCCATGTTACCCTCACAGGCGAATTAGTGCGTATGCAGATGAAGCGCAAAAAGGTTACCGAAGACAAAGCGCAACTGAAACTTTACCGAAAAGCTACTCCTCAGGACGTAGAAAAATGGAAAAACGCAAAAGAAAAAGAATCCGAAACAATGCATAAAGCCAGAACAATAGCTTTAGAACTGGGTTTAGCGATGAAACTTTCTGACGTAGAATACCAAGGAGACAAATCCAAAGCTACGTTTTACTATACTGCAGATGGCAGAGTTGATTTTAGAGAATTAATTAAAAAACTAGCCGAATCTTTTCGGGTTCGGATAGAAATGCGCCAGATTGGTATGCGCCAAGAAGCCAGTAGATTAGGTGGAATTGGCTCATGTGGCAGAGAACTTTGCTGCAGTACTTGGTTAACAGATTTTAAAACAGTTTCTACCTCTTCTGCCCGTTACCAAAACCTATCTTTAAATACATTAAAACTTGCCGGCCAATGTGGCAAACTTAAATGTTGTTTAAATTATGAGCTTGACACTTATATGGATGCGCTTAAAACCATCCCTTCTAATGCTGACCGCTTAAAAACAGAAAAAGGAGAAGCTAGACTTCAAAAAACCGACATCTTTAAACAATTAATGTGGTTCAGTTATTTTGGAGACGACAACGCTTGGATTCCGGTTGAAGCAAAACGTGTAAAAGAGATTCAGGAGATGAATAAAAAAGGCGAAAAGCCCGAGGATTTACGCGATATGGCAGCAGTAATGGAAGAACTAAAGGCAACTGAAAAATCTTTTGATTACGAGAACGTTGTAGGACAGGATAGTTTGACGCGTTTAGACGAGAAAGCCCGCAAAAACAAAAATAATAACAGGAACAAAAACAGAACAAACAGGCCAACCCACAAAACTGAAAAACCTGCATCGGACACTAGCGCTCCAAAAAATACGGCTCCAAAAACCAGTACAGGCATTCCGTCAGAAAACACCGATAAAGCTGCTAAGCCAAAAAAAAATAATAGAAATAAAAAACGGAGGAATAACAATAGCAAACCCGATCAAGAATAATGGAACTTAAAAAGTTATTCATTTACTTTTCTTTTTTGATATTAATCTTGCAATCTTGTATAGATCAAAATATTAAAGTAGATACTTACAACGCTATGCCGAAACAAAATTGGACATACGTTAATCCCGTTAAGGCAACTTTAAATGTCACTGACAGTACGCAAGCTTACAACATCTATGTCAATTTTAGGCATACTGCAGATTATAAATATTCAAACATTTGGTTAAGATTCCATATTATTGGACCCAATCAAAAAGATATTCCAATTAGACAAGAGTTTCAATTGGCTATGCCAGATGGTCAATGGTTAGGTAACGGTTCCGGAAATTTATTTACCTACCAACTTATTTACAAACAGAACTACAAATTTGCCGGAACCGGCAAATACACCTTAATTGTTGAGCAGAACATGAGAGATAATCCGCTTAAAGGGATTAGCGACGCAGGAATTTATGTTGAGTTAGCAAAGTAAAAATCATTAACCAATTTAATTGCTAAAGGAGTTTAAATTCTGATTTTCAGAATTTAAACTCCTATCTCTCTTAATGTCGATATAGTTAATTAATAGTAATTACTTTAATGGTATAATCTGTCCCAACTTTGTGTCTGGGTTTGGTTGGGAAGAAAACGTTAGCCGTTAATATTGCTGATGGGAATAAGGAGAAAACTCCGGCAAAAGCAACTGCTCCTGGGTTTAAATCCGCAACGTTTGTAATTAAAACTGCTGCGCCACCAACAACTATTGATGTGCCTAAAAAAGTAAATAGTTCAGCTGATTTGGAAACACCTTTTATTGCAACGATATCACTAACATTAAAAGCCTGTTTTTTACCGGTTCTTTTGTCAATTTTCAACCAAATTTGTTCTGTGCTTATAGAATCTACTCTTCCGCGAAAGCCCAAAAGTTCCGGCATTTTAGCAAATTTCTTTGTGGCGAGTTTAGCAGTTGGATAAGAAAGCCGTACATAATCTCCTTTTTTAACCACTTTTGAGGTGCTATCTTTAAAAGAAATTAATAACTTATTTTCCTGAGAATGTGCAAAATATACGCCCAAACACATCGTAAGCGTAATAATGAAAGATTTAATAAGCATAGAATAAAAGTAATTACATTTTCTTAGCTTCCTAATAAAAAAATAATATTATCGAATTAGTGTATCCGCATTAAAAAATGTATATTTGCGTCCCTCTTCGTGAAAGAGGGGTATTGCAAAACTTTAATGTATTTAAAAAATGGCAACTAAAATTAGATTACAAAGACACGGTAAAAAAGGAAAACCTTTTTACTACATCGTAGTGGCAGATTCAAGATCTCCAAGAGATGGTAAATTTATTGAAAGATTAGGTTCTTACAATCCAAATACCAACCCAGCAACCATCGATCTTAACTTCGATAGTGCAGTTAAATGGGTATCTACTGGTGCAACTCCAACTGATACTGCAAAAACTATCCTTTCTCACCAAGGTGTACTTTACAAAAACCACTTAAACGGTGGTATTACTAAAGGTGCTTTAACAGCTGAGCAAGCAGATGCTAAATTTGCCTCATGGTTAGAAAGTAAAGAAGGTAAAACTCAAGCTAAAAAAGATAGTTTATTATCAACTAAAGAATTAGCTAAGAAAACTGCTTTAGAAGCAGAAACTAAGAAAAAAGAAGCTATTGCTGCAGCAGTAGTTGCTAAAAACACTCCTGCTGAGGAGCCAGTAGCTGAAGAAGAAGTTACGGAAGAGGTTAGCGCTGAAGCTACTTCTGAAGAAGCAACAACTGAAGAAACTCCAGCAGCTGAATAGGTTTGAATTTTTAATGTTAAAAAAAGCTTCTTGAAAAATTTCAAGAAGCTTTTTTTTATGATAAACTATTTAATCCATTAAACTATACCCATTTTTTGGTATTTGAGTAGGGTTAATTTTTATTTATATTAGCAACGTCAAAAAAAAAACGTTACTCAAACTCAATTTTGATGACTAACAAAAAGGGATATCATTTATTCATTATGCTAATTGTACTTTTAGTACATACTTTGGCATTAAGTTTTTGGTTATCAAAGGATGAAACGATACAAAAGCAAGCTAGCTTTAAAACAGAAGAACCAAAAGGAAAATCAATAACCGCAATACAAAAAACAAAACCTTACGTTGTCAAAGATTCTATATCGGTAACACGTTCAATTTTTTCTAGCAGTTTTGGAATGAGTGTTAAATAATTTACACAGTCCAAAAATCATTTAGTTCCCTAAAACTAGGCTTAAAGTCCGTTTACCTTAGCAGTTATTTCTGCAATATCTAACACTTGAATTTCATGTTCCTTTTCAAAATGCTTAACACCATCGTTAATCATTGTCATACAGAAAGGACAGCCCACGGCAACAACTTCAGCTTCAGACGCTAAAACGTCTTCCATACGCTCAACATTTATATCCTTCTTCCCTTTTTCCGGTTCTTTAAACATCTGCGCTCCACCTGCACCGCAACATAATCCATTTGACTTGCAACGCTTTAATTCAACCAAGTCAGCATCCAAGACTTCTAACGCTCGGCGTGGAGCTTCATAAACACCATTTCCCCGACCTAAATAACATGGATCATGAAAAGTAATTTTCTTGCCTTTAAACTCCCCTCCTTCTGCTTTTAGTTTTCCTTCTTTGATTAAATCTTGAATCAGCTGGGTGTGGTGAATAACTTCGTAGTTACCACCTAAACTAGGATACTCATTTTTTATAGTATTGAAGCAGTGAGGACAAGCAGTTACTATTTTTTTTATCTCATAACCATCCAACACCTGAATATTGGTCATTGCTTGCATTTGGAACAAAAACTCATTCCCTGCCCTTTTTGCAGGATCGCCCGTACAACTTTCTTCTGTCCCTAAAACCGCAAATTTTATTCCCACGTGATTTAAAATTTTAGCAAAGGCTCGGGTAATGCGTTGTGCTCTTTCATCGTAACTACCTGCGCAACCCACCCAAAATAAGATTTCAGGTTTTTCTTCACTAGCAACCATTTGCGCCATGGTTGGTACTTTTATATTTTCTGTCATATTTAGTTTTTTAGATGGTTAGTTTGATAGTATTTGCAGAGCCGGCAGATTTAGTCTTGATTCTTGTGTCTTGATTCTTCAATCTTTTCCCTCAATTTCAATCTGCTCCATTCGCCCAATTTAACCTATCTGCTGGCGAATACTTCCAAGGAGCACCGTTGTTTTCCACATTAGAAAACATAGCATTCAAGCTCCCCGTTACATTAGACTCTTCCATTACTGCATAACGGCGCAAATCCACAATGATAGAAAGCGGGTCAATATTTACCGGACAAGCCTCTACACAAGCGTTGCAAGATGTGCAGGCCCAAATTTCTTCTCTACTTACATAATCATCCAACAAAGATTTCCCATCATTATAGTCTTTTCCATGTTTATCAATGTTTTTACCTACCTCCGTTAAGCGATCTCGCGTATCCATCATAATTTTACGTGGCGAAAGCAGTTTCCCAGTTAAGTTAGCGGGGCAAACCGAAGTGCAACGCCCACATTCTGTACAAGTATAGGCATTCATCAATTGTACCCAATTCAAATCTTGAACATCCTTGGCGCCAAATTTAGAATTTATATCTGCCGTTGGCGGCGTAAACGAAGGATCTAACATGGCTTTTACTTCGTTACTTACCGATTCCATATTATTAAACTGACCTTTTGGGCCAAGCTTACTGTACCAAGTATTTGGAAAAGCCAATATAATATGGAAGTGTTTTGAAAATGGCAAATAGTTGAGAAAAGCAAAAATACCGATGATATGAAACCACCAACAAGTACGTTCTACCATTACCAATGCCCCTGCTTGGTTGGGCAATAGATCCATCAAAAACTGTGATACTGGAAAACTCCCCGCTATTATATAATGACCGTACCCTATAAGCTGTAGTTTATGGTCAGCAGCATTCATGGTTAAAAAAGCACTCATTAAAAGTACTTCAATAATTAAAATATAGATGGCATCTGATTTTGGCCAGGCAGTCATCTCCACACCTGAAAAGCGCTTTAAACCCACTACCAACCTACGGGCCAGAAAAACGATAACTCCAACCAAAACCAGCAGTGCTAATATTTCGAACGAGCCAATTAGAAAGTTATATAAACCGCCTAGGAATGAAAAGATACGATGCGTCCCAAAAATACCATCTATGATAATCTCGAGTACTTCTATATTGATGATGATGAAACCTACATAAACGAAGATGTGCATAATCCCCGCTACTGGACGAATTACCATTTTACTTTGACCCAGCGCAACTTTCGCCATTACCGTCCAACGTTTAGCGGGCTGATCACTACGGTCAACCTCTTTCCCAAGATTAATATTTCGGATAATTTTGCGAACCTGAATAGTAAATAAAACTACCGCCAATATAAAAGCAAGCGTGAAAATTATTTGTGCACTCATTCTAATTAATGTTTATGAAGCTAATATAAAGAATAGGCTTTAGAAAAATTACTATGCTTGCATATTATTTTTATTTAGAGCGATTTAAATTAAGAATCTTTAGCATTATGGAATATAAACAAATAATTAATTGACCTCTAGATAATTATAAAAAAAACCTGAAATTTAATCGCTTTTTTTGAGAAAATATTTGGTTTTAAACAAAAAGAACCTACATTTGCAATCCCTAACAGAAAGCAATTTCAATACGGGACGGCGGGTGCCTTAGCTCAGTCGGTAGAGCAAAGGACTGAAAATCCTTGTGTCGCTGGTTCGATCCCAGCAGGCACCACACCCAAAAAAGCTTCACAGAAATGTGAGGCTTTTTTGTTTTATACTTAAATGTGGCTTTAAATGACTCTCAAGCTTGTTTCCGCCAATATTCAAAGAAACGGTTAAACCATTTTGTTAATTACGGCAATTTACAAATTAATTTTGGTTTGTCTCTTTCTGTCTCTCTCCTTGTCTCTCATACATAATAACAACCCTCTTATCTGATATTAGTAATATTACCTTTTAAATAAGCAACATTGTATGCATACAAACAAAAAAGGCACCATCGCTGGTGCCCAAAAATCAATCAATCATTTTTAATCCTGTGTTATCTGCACAAGATCAAAGGCTATCTTATAGCCGATAATCCGCCTTTTATTTTTAGGCAGTTCCATATCATCTATATGGTATTCAGGTTTAACAATGAAGAACTTATTAAGCTCGTTCATTGAATTCTGTTTTACCTTTATTGTGATTGGTGGCAAGTTAAACTTACGTCTGCAATCAGCAACCATGTAATTAACATCCTCCGTAGAGTAAACAGAGTCCACTTCGAAAGAAGCAGACATTAATTCCGCATACTGAACTTTGTTGTATTCCGTCTCTGATTTTATGGCATTAGCCTTATCATAAACGTTTGCATAAGAGTTGGAACCTCTTGGTTCTAACAATTGGACCAAATTCAATGCGTCTTTTGGTGAGTAAAAGATCACCAATGCATCAAATTTATTTTTGTTTGTGACGCTTAAAGCATCGTAGCCTGTTTTAGAAGGTTCTTGGCTAACACCTTCATTTAATATATTTTTCATATATTTGAAATTAAACTGTTAAAATTAATTAATTGTGGATTATGTCTTCTGACGACATAGTCCACTTTTTGTTTATAGATGATCGATTTTTAATTGTTTACTCTTTAAGCAGATCGGATATATACTCAATCTGTTGTCCTAAAGTTTTAAGTTGCCAGTACGAGTTCAAGAATGTATCCTATAAGAATCCACCCGTTATACCGGTAGTATACCTCTTAACCCTTGGAACATGTTCATCATTTTCATGATATCTTCTGTTAGGGATTATCTCCCTTCTTCGTGGTTGGATAGTAATATCCTTTAACTATATTATCATTCAGGATTGCACCTGATGTGACTAAATAGTTCCTTATGCCAATATTTCAAAGAACGCCATATACTAAACGCATATGAATTTCAACTTCTCAAATGAGGATTACAACCTTTAGGATGTAGGTGCATAATCCATCTAAATAAAGTCATTTCAGTCGTGATGATCTTAAAACCATCTATACTTTTTGACTATCCCTAATCAGTAGGCTAAACTCTTTTAACTAATAGCAAATATAAGGTTACCATTTTAAAAGATACGACGTAAATTTTGGGGCTAATGTTGAAATAATGTCATTTGAAATAAGATTTTTGCTCTATTTAACTTGTTTAAGACCCGAAATTTTCGTATATTTATATCAATAAGGATAACATAAAGCATATAGAATTAAAAGAATCAGTCACCTGACTGGTTTTTTTATGCTCATACTTTCCTCATTTCAGATCATATCCACCCATCAGATAAGTATATACCAAAAGATAGCAATTCTATAAATTATGCTAATGTTAATACCTGATGAACTTCAAAGAAAGAAACATCCATTACTTAGGCAGGTTCGACCTCCTAAACAAGATTTTTACATCCTTACCAGTTAACTCCTTTATCGATAAAGGCAGATGTGGCAATGGAGGAACTCACCTTGAGATATATAACCTGTTGCGTTGCTCAATCATTATTGTACCCAACGTAACCATTACAAAAGATAAAGCATATCCAGATGATAAACCTTATGAAGATAGACTCTTTGCAATACACGGAGATATAACTAAAGAAGAAGTGATGGATTTCTTGATGAGAAGAGATAAAGCACAGAAAATCATATCAACACCAGCAGGTCTGAATAAAATATTATGGGCAGTAGAACAATTAGGTATGCTCGATGAAGTTCACAGAGACTGGCTCCTGATGATAGATGAGGCTCACAGTGCGATTACTGAAGCATATAGAGAAGATATATTGATTGTGTTTAAAAAGCTATGGGACTTTAAGAAAATATGTATCATATCAGCTACTCCATATTATTTCAGCGATCCAAAGATATATGAGCTGGAGTATCATAAAGTCGTAATTACAGAGCCTATCGGTACAGTAAAACTAATTGATGCAGTAAGTGTCAAGGCAACTTTAAAACATATAATTGAACATTCAGAAGAGGGAGATAAATACTTCATATTCTATAATTCGGTAACCGAAATTGTTAGATTGTTAAAAGATATGGACCTAACCGACTGTAACGTTTATTGCGCTGATGACGAGGATGGTGACAACCTCGAGAAACTTGGTGACTACAAAAGGTTCTGGAAGAAGCAACCAAAGAATGGAGAGTTTGCTAGGATTAATTTTTTCACTACCACAGCTTTTGAAGGGTGGGATATGAATCTTGAAAATGCAATCATGATAGTTGCAACTGACATACATCTACCCCATACACTAGTTGGAGTCAACAAATGTGTACAGGCATTAGGCAGAGCCAGAAAGGAAGTAAAGTCGTATCTACATATAACCAACCACCGAAAGTCAAAAGCGTTCAATAGTTTAGAAACAGTCAAGTCGTACTATACAGCAGAAAGCCATAAGCTGTACAATGACTACCTTGAACATAAGAGTAATGCAGAAGCAAACGGATTTGCACCCAGACCTGATGTTAGAATTGAAAAGTACTGTGATGACGTTGATACAGAACCTAAGTTGAACACTTATAAGTTAGACCAAGTAATTAATGAAGAATACAATAAAGAGGTTTACAATCACATTGAGCACATTGGCAAAGCATGGAAATCATTTTACTATGAAGTTCTATATGGAACTAGTGAGGTTAAATGGGAGAGTAAACGTGATATGCAACGTAAAAGCAAAGCTGATCAACTGAAATCAGACTATGAAAAGATTCTTAAGTTCAGGACCAACAGACCATTGTTTATATTAAGCAAAGACCCAATAGAGAAGATAAAGAAAAAGAACCCACTAGCTTACAGAGCTAGTTTACATTTAAACAATACCGAAATGGAAGCATTAAAATTCAACCCGAAGAAAGTGGAAGCTGAGCTGATTAAGAAAGAGAACGACAAAAAGTATATCCAGTTACTTAAACTCATAGACCTTCATTTTAAATCAGGTAGGAAATATACAAAAGAATGGATTGCAGATAAGCTACAAGAGTTATATACAGATTTAGATATACGTAAAAAGAAAGATGAACCAGCAAAGGCATTAGCCACCCACATCAAACAGTACTTTGATATAAATGAGTGCAAAATAAGGACAAAGGGCGGTAAATATGCCAATGGGTTCGAACTGATAAGACATAAATTCACTTTGAGAATGGCAAGTTAAATTCTTCTTCCTGAAAAAAGTTAAAACTTGTCATTATATAAGGCAGTGTCAAGAATTGAATAAAATGAGGAAGTTGAACAGCTGGATTCTTCTTCCTCAAAAACTTAAATGTCTGCCATTATTAT
The DNA here is from genome assembly GCF_946480185.1 of uncultured Pedobacter sp. Next base: position 319,699 of record NZ_CAMLIG010000002.1, read on the forward strand.
AGGTAGTGTCAAGAACTCGCAAAAATGAGGAAATCAATTCATTGAACTACGACTACAAAATCCAGATTAGACAACAATTGTTGCTAATCACCCTTTTTGCAAGAAAACTGGCTAAAACGTCGGTTATACACTAAAACTAACTACCTGCTAAATGCAGGTTTTTGTTTGGTATACTTTATTAAGTAATTCATGAATGTTACCTTTTAAATGAATAGAACTTTAATGTGTTTCCCTTGCTTTATAAGGTACATTTTCTAAACAATCAATGACCAGACTAACATAAACACCCCCCTGGGGGAACATTCATTGTCTCCAAATGATATAATGGATTCCGATTTTAGAATTACGTGTGGGATGCTTTCTCTTCGAGAGACCTGATTTAACCCCTCCGCTTGGTCACGTGGAAAGTCAAATAATATGCAGTCTAACTCTTACAGAGCCAGACGCAGATTTAAACTTTTTCAGCCTTATTCTTTAAAAGGTAACACTTCTTAATCCACATATAAGTTGTTCCCAACATGGATTTACATTTCTACCTTTTAAATCAATAAAGTGGAATGTGACCACTTAAAATCCATCAACTCCTTAATCTGAAACAACGAAAGCTTGGTTTGTCAACCAGGCTTTCTTATTTAATAACCATTTTAATCTTTTGAACTATGATTTTCTTTGAATCGTACCACTTCATTGTACCGCTTAAACTCTTGGAAGCTAAATACCCAGGTGGACTGGAATACTTTAAAAAGGATGTTCCCAACACCACATATTTTGATGATGGACAGATTGCAACAGTTAGGTTTCTACTTCGAGAAGAAATCAATGAGTTTGTTGATTTAGTAGCAAGAAAGGGTCTGCATTTCCAACGTCAGGAATTCTACTCTGATGATTTTACAGTGTTCACTCCTGTTGGTGCATGGTGGAAACTTAAGAACTTAGTTTCTGATATTATCTACTGTCATCTGAATGAGTGAAATAATTTATCTTCAAAATAAAGATTTCTACCTACCTTTGTGCCAATCAAAAAGAAACTATAGAAGAATATAGAGTACTTCTTAAAATATAGGCGTTAGCTAATTTAATCTTGTCTTAGAAATCGGGAAATTTTTAACACAGCAAGGATGAATAAGTCAAATGCCCACGCAATAAGCGTGGGCTGACTTGTTTGTTGTTGTGTGGGTTTTCCCGAACCTCTAAGACGCAAATGAGCTCAGTCCCACGCTTATTTCGTTTATAAACCACCGGTGTTGGGTCTGCACTGGTAACTAAATCATTAATTAACATTTTATGAAGAAGATTTTATTATTGGCATTTACTGCCTCTGTTATGCTTGGTGCATGCAAAAAAAGTGATGACACTCCTAAAGAGGAGCTATGCACACAGGTCTCTACTTATACCGATGTTTATGAAAGTTCACAGGGAGACAGTGATTCAGATATCACCAATGTAACCTATGACAGTCAGGGAAGGGTGTCTAAAGTAGCGTGGTCTGATGGAAGTTCCTTTTTATCCTATACCTATAATACAGGTTCAATAACAGAAGATCTAAATGACAACGGTTATCTGGAACAAACAGTTTACACACTTGATAACCAGAGCAGGATTGTAAGAGCGGTAAGAGGAACCGATGTGGATGTCAGCTACTCTTATAACGCAGAAGGATATTTATCGGAGATAAACGATGGGAGCGATAACATAACTTTTGAATGGCAGAACGGAAATATGGTGGAAAGTGACGGAACCACTTACTCTTATTATAATGAGGTGGCACCACAAAGTTATCTTATCACAACCTTTGGTGAAGACAATATGTACCTAAACAGTTCGCTTTACAGCTACTTTGGCAAGATGTCGAAAAACCTTCTTAAAACTGAAACCGAAGGTCAAAGTACTACTACCTATCAGTACGAGAAGGATACAAAGGGAAGAGTAAACAAGATAACTTCCGTCAACGGTGGAGACAAAGACACCTATGCGATAAGTTACTCATGCGATTAATCTAATGGAATTGAACAAGGTAGGCCAAACGGTCTACCTTTTAAAACAACAGAACCATGTCAACAAACAACTCCGGCACCGGTGGGTGTCTTACTACCATTTTTATCTTATTAGTCATAGGTGCAATCTTTGGATTGGTAAGTTGGGGAACAGTTGGAAGCTTTGTCCAGGTAATCCTGACAATTACTGTTATCAGCATCGCTTTTTTTGGTGCACTTTACTTTTTCACTAAATAATTGCTTTACAATGGCAACTAAACAACAATATAGAGAACAATTGATTGATAACTTCAATCAGAACTTTAAGAATTCAAGTTTACAAGGTGAAGTCTCGATTGTCCAGCAATTATTGGTAATCAATTTCATTTCACTACAACTTCGTAATCGATATATTTCTTACCAGATTGACAGCCACTTCGACGATGGTCCGCATCACGAATATTTTAAAAAGCTAAAAGAAAGCTTTATGAATCAGTTCAGAAATCTTTCTCCTTCAATTATAAATCTGTTTAAGATGGCTGATGTTAATGCAGTCAGGATAGATATCATGCAAATGAAATTTTTAGAGCATAGTCTTTAGAGTATGAAAAATAAATCAGAATAATTAACAATTAAACGGAAAAACTAAAGCCACAGCAGTGGCTTTTATTTAATAAAACAATGGGATCAGAACAAGCAATAAAACCAAATGAGGCATCACATGCAAGAAAGAAGATACATTCCTATCTACAGGAAGTGATGGACATCAAGACTAAGAACATCGATATAAAGTTCCATTTCGATAAAATAACGTTTAAAAGCATGTTCCAACCGTTGGTCTTCAAAATAGATGAAATTCAGCAGTCGCTTAGAAACAGCAAATCCAATCCTGATCTGCATAGCATCATGCAGGCGCAGTACCATACTGCTGTTAAGAATGTAAGGGACTACCACAAAATGCATCTTTTAGCCATGTCCGAGTACTTTGAAGAAGCTAAACTGTCCAGAGCAGAAGTCTTTGTGGGTGAACATCATTTATGCTCACTGGATCTGATGCGTTTGAAACAACGTAAGGGAGCTAAAGAGTCAGAACAACAGGAGCCGTAGTAAAATATGGCTCTTTTTGTTCCATTTTTTAAAAGGTTACATTGCAATATCCAAAATCTAGAGTTACCCTTAAAGAAGAATAATTTACCTATTCTTGGATATTGATTAAACATAGTTAAATATGACAGCTACATTCAGATTTTATAAAGATAAACGTAATGAATGGTACATCGATTTACCAGGATGGAAAGGATCTAAAGCTCAACTGGAAATGGTTGAAGGAGCGGATACCATGTTAGACATTGTAAGTGATTTCACCAATGAATGTTTCCTTAAGATGTCAGATAGACCATTTGATGGCGCAGAAATATTAACATTAACTTACGCAAGGACCAACGATCAAGGCGGTGGAGGGGATTATATATTGAACCAATATGAAGGCAGAACAATAGATCACATCATGTGGTTGTGTGAAGTAACCAAATATGTGTTCAAAGGGTTGCCACAATTTATTTATTTTGTGAAATGTGACAGCATTACTGATTAAGGGGAGTTTAAACTCTCTATCTTTTAAATTTAACATAGGCAAGCGATTTTCGAATGGTCTTCTTGCTTATGTTTTATAAGGATATATATCCAAACTTTGAACTGCCCTTTAAAAAAAAGATTATTAATTATTGACTATAATTATTTAAATTATTCGATCCCTTTCACTTTATACTTGTATCATAGTCAATCTGATAATTATATTTATATCTCTAATTCAATTTAATGACTACGGAAGAAATACAGAATATCTTTGCTTCGGACGTTAAAGGTAATCCAATCTATATTGATGACGCTATTAGTGGTAGAAAAGGATATTTTTGTCTAGGTTGTGATAGAGAAATGCAGGCTGTGAAATCTATAATACGTGGAAGGAAATCCTATTTCAGACACGATGTAGAAGCGAATAAGACAAAAGGAAAATGTACATATTCTGATGAAACATATCGTCATAAGCTCGCAAAAGAAGCATTGCAAATATCAAAACGCATTAAAGTTCCTGCTATACTAAAATTTCATCCAACTAATCAAGGCGACGCTTTACTAATTAAACCATCACATTATATAGAGGCACATTCTGTTTCGATCGAGCTCGCTTTTTACGAAACTGATAATGGGGAGGTGAAATGGGGGAAGGATATTGGAGAGGGGAAAAATCTTCTAATCAGACCAGATGTTACCTTCTTTGACAAGAAGGGTCAACCTATATTACTTATCGAAATTGTAGCTACCCATAAACTCACAGAAGATAAAATCATACTTATGCGGAGACTCGGTATTAACACAGTGTCAGTAACTATACCAAAAGATTCTCCAGAAGCTATAACTCAAACGTTCGAAGAAACAAGTAGAACCAAATGGATTTATAATTATGAACAAGAGACAACCCAATATATATTGCTTTCCGACTCAGATGCAGAAGCAGTACCATTTATTGATGAGCAACAAAGAAGAGATTTTAAAATCACACTCAAATGCAGACAGGCGGAAATTGGAGATCTTATTCGCAGAATTGGAAGATGCTTGGCATCGGAACAATACCGAACAATTGACGAATCAAATAGACGAGAGTTACAAAGAGTTAAGGGAAATACAGACGAATTCCTCAGAGATATTGATAGAAAAGCAGAAAGCAATACAGGAACATTATCAACAGCAGAGGAACTTGAGATTAAAGATTATAGAGAATCAAGAAGAGGAAATCAAGAAATCATCTCAGAAATTGGAGTTAATCAATACGAAGCTGAAAACAGATATAGGGAACTGGAAGAAAGATATTTTAGAAAAAGAGAAGAACTTAGCAGAGAGCAGAAACAGGTTGACGGAGATTACACAAAACATGTCCAATCTAGAGGAAGAGAGGAAAGAGTCTTTAATGATACTAGGTCACAACTTGAAAAAGAAACAATCAGAGTTGAAGACGCTATCCGAAAAGCAGAAAGAACTATTAGCGATACAACAGAAATTAGCTCGGATGGAGGCAGAAATCAAGAAGAGAGAGCTTCGAGAAGTACAGCTCTTAAAGAGAGAGAATATAGCCGAGGAAACGCAATTAAAGAACAGATTGAAAGACATATCGCAAGAGAATTGGAAAATCGAGCTAAGTCATATAAAAGAATTGAAGATATGGGAAGCGAACTTAAAAAACAATATGAAGATTTTTGTACATCAACAATTGAAGCCATTGAGAGAGCAGATTATAACGGAATTCCCATACTTACCCAAGGACATGAAACAATGTTATCTACAAGGGGACTACTTTACGATTATTCAGAAAAACAACGCATTGAAAAGAGATATCGGTCAATTAGAGAGTTTCTTATCTCGGGCTCATTTAAAATATGGATGCCGAAGTCTTAAAGAACTTTATAACGCATATATTAAATATGAAGATTCATTAAAATAGTACTAACTATAAGTGAGTTGCAATCCTGATTCTTACCTCTCCCGCATTGGTGCTTACAGGGGGAAAGGTAAGAAACAGTCTTTTGTACAGTGGTTGGGTACAATGTTCCACCTCATTCTTTAAAAGGTTACTGCTTTTAGTTTCTGGTCCGGTGTTCCATAGGTTGAGCCTGTGCGTACCCGATTAGGTAATAAGGCATTCGCAAAAGCTCCGAACGCAGATAGAACGCCAAATTGGTTGCGTTGATAAGTCTTGCAGACACATCAACTACACTTACTCACTTGGGTTCGCAATTTGTCATTCTATATGCTTAGTTCTACGGTTTGCTCATATATGCTCCCTTTATATTTATTGAACATTCTCTAGCGCTAATGATCAATAAATCTAAACGCATATCTAGTTCAGCGAGCCTGCGCTTTCGAGAAAGCTTCGGATTCTGTCAGAGTTATTGTGTGGTCTCTCCCACTTCCCTTTTAACAATAACATCCGCCATAATCCTTGTGTTAAAACATATCTTGGTGCCCGTTTGCAAACTCCTGCACCAAGAACTTTCTCTCCACTCGCATGTCGACTCGCAAGGTCTGTGCTGTTAATAAAAGGTAGTGCATTTTAAATAAAAGAAATTTGCATAAGGATATATATAAATTATTTATCTTAGAAAATAATATGGAATCTTTGAACCTCCCTTAAGCTAATTAAATGCAGATGTGTTGTGGGGGTTATTGCACATATATATTAAGTTAGATGCTATCTTACCAGACCGAATATATGAACAAAGATTCAAATCAACGAAATTGGAAATTAAGAGGAGCAGTATTCTTGACAATTGCTACAGTGACTTTTTTATGGAATTCAAAATTTACTAAAATAGGCATAAACCTTTATCAGAGTATTTTAGTCAGTTTGCTCCTCACGTGGTTGTTAGTGTATATAAAAGCGTTATTCACAGCTCGAATTAGGAAGGCAAAGGGATGCATAAACAGAGGAAATAATATTTGGGAACACGACTACGTATTCAAAAGTTCCACCCTTGGCTATCACGACAATAAGGAGATAAATCATAGGGTAAGTTACGAATGCAAAAATTGTCGAAAGGTCTACGTTGAAAATGAAGTTAAATATTTACGTTAATGACCTGTCTTAAAATTGCAGTTTGTAATTCTCATTCAGAATCACGAGCTATGCCTATCCAAATCCATGAGACTTTTATACACATAAATCGCTTTTATCATCTGAATTAAATCATTGAGTTGTTTATACCTAACTAAATAATACGACTCTAAAAAATACAGTTACTAACCGCAAATTTGTATTATAATGGCTGAACTGCTTTACTTTATATCATCGCAATTAACTAACTTTATATGGGCAGACAAGTTTGTGCTTTCTAAGCCATTACAACACAAATTCGCCAACCGTTATGTGTCATTATAGAAACATTGTGGAAAACAAGAAAATAAAAATAGACACTTTTAATCCATACGAAAACAGGTTCCCAAACAGAAAACTAGTTACAAGAGAAACTTTGCTTTTGGTTAAATATTTAAGGACTGAGGGTTATGAAGTAGTTATTGAACCTGACAATGGGCTTCCTGTTGAGTATCTCTATCGAAAGGGAATTAGAGAATTTTTTGCTGACCCTGTTAATATAATGCTTATCAATATTCCAATATCAATATTGGTAAATATTATTTCAAACCAACTTCAAAAATTATTTGACAAAAAAGAAACCTTAAATAAGCAGAATGTAAATATTAAAATTGACAACTCTACAAACGTTTACAATTACTTAGGAGAGCCACAAGAGAAGAACATCGACAAGATTATCGATAAAAAGCGAAAGGAATTAAAAGAAGGGTTTAATAAATGCTTTGAAATAAAATCGCCTTACGAAAATTTACCGATACCAGTATTCTTAGAACACAAGCCCAAAATTGTTGGTTGGTGTTGGCTTTGGAGTGATGATGAAGGTTTGAAGTCTAAAATGATAATAACCGACAAAGTTGTTAAAAGAAGAATTACACAAAACCGTTTAAATGGCTTAAGTGTGACGGGAATAGCAACAAAGACAAAATGCTCAATTTGCAAATCTGAATTTGTCAATTGTAAACATATACCAGGAAAAAAATATAAGGGGGAGAAATGTTTTAACACAATTATGGAAACCGAATATGTAGAAACCAGTATTGTTAAAGAGCCCATTAATTCCCAATGTTTAATTAGTTATAAATAACGAACACATAACAGCAAATTTCACAAAGATGGCTCACGCAGTTTACGTTAATTCGTCAGTTATTTAGTTACTTTAGTGCTGGATGACAATGGTTCTGCAAATAGTTTCTTATCCCAACGTGTTGATAGAAGCGATCATATTCAGAGATAGAAAGCAAATACATGGAAATTGTTTTAATCATACTTTTCTTTGTTGGTTCAATTATAATCTTCATTAAGGTTCGAGATAAGAAGTTATTAGAAACTGTTACAAAATCAGATAGAGGGACTAGAACTGAGAGAAAGCTAGTATTAAAGCTTTTAAAATTTGGAACTCCGGCAGTTACTATCTTCCATGATTTATACGTGAAAAAGCGTGACGGTAATTACACTCAAATTGACTTAGTCGTTGCAACCAAAGTCGGAATAATTGTATTTGAAGTCAAAGATTACAAGGGTTGGATTTTTGGAACTGGCTACAAACCGCAGTGGACTCAAGTACTAAGTTATGGTAAAATAAAACATCGATTTTACAATCCAATATTACAGAACAATAAACACATCGAAGATTTAAGGAAACAGCTTAAACAGTTTGAAAATATTCCATTTTATTCAATCGTAGTATTCTATGGAGACAGCGAGTTAAAGGATATAACTTTCGTCCCAGAAGGAACATTTATTGTAAAACCTAATAGAATTTCGAAAGTCCTGAAGATGATTTTGAAGAACAACGAACCAGCCCATTACACCAACAAAAGGGAAGTGGTTAATATGTTGAAAGACGCTGTCAAGAACGGAGAAAATAGTGAGGTTCAAAGTCAGCATATTGAAAACGTCAATGATATGTTGGGTAGAGATAGGGTATTTGATTGAGAAAAATCATCTGTTCTGCAAATCAATTTTAACATGAACTTTTTCTCCACTCACATGCCGACTCGCAAGGTCTGTGCTATTTACAACGGCAGTGATATTTTAAGAAAATAAATTTCGTTAATGGTTAACAAAGATTATCTTAGAACAATAAACCAACTTAATATGTACACATTAGAGATGTTATCGGTTTATGAAACACGTATATACGTTAGCAGTAAACATAAGACAGATTTTCCTAGAAACTAAATAAAACGAATTTTAACAATGTCAATATATCTGGATATTTTAAATTGGTCGCAAGGCAGACAACTTTTTGTTCAAGATGCCTTACGAAGACTAATCACATCAACAGCACTTACGCAAACAGACATTAGCGACCTTGTTGAATTAGTAAAAAAGGACTGTGGCGACACCTCTATATCTATAAGCGCAATTCCACTCGATAATACACACATTCCAGCAGTGACAATAACAAGTGGTAATTATCCCAAATTGATTAGCCTAAAAAATCCAGTAAATATTTGTGCCTTACACAATCAAGGGAATTTACAATTTTCCAATATAGGTTTGAGCGTTGTGTATGGTAACAATGGCTCGGGGAAATCAAGTTATTCACGTATTTTAAGAAAACTTTGTTGGAGTAGAAATCCAGGCGTTGATTTAAAAAAAAATGTATTCAATCCATCGCCAAACCAACAACAAGTAGATTTTATTGTTGAAGATAACGGGTCAAATGTAGGTTTTACTTGGAATGAAAACAATCCTAGTAATCCTATTCTCAATTCGATCTTTGTTTTTGATAATGACTGCGGAAATATTTACATCAACAATGAAAATCCAACTGAATATAAACCTGTTGGAATTGACGTTTTAGAAAAATTGATAATAACTTTTTCGAGCATAAATCACGAACTTGGTTTATCAATAGCTTCATATAACACACAAAAGCCACTACTACCGCAAAATTTACTTCTAACATCATTAGCCCAATGGTATGGAAGAATAGAAAATTTACAACGCACCGATATTGATTTACAAATTCAGTTCTCTCAAATAGACTCGGAAAGAAAACAAGAGTTGATGAATTTAACAACAGCACAAAATCCACAACAAAATATTACAAACTTATCAAATCGACGAACTCGAATAAACAACTATATTCACCAATTTACACAAATTGAAAATTTTTTCAACGAACAAAACATAAACGAATTAATAGCAAACAGAAACACTTTTGAAAGTGTAAATTTAGCATATCAAATTGCAACATTAGAATTACAAAACGTAAGCACTTTAGAAGGGTTTGGCACAAATCCTTGGCGCACATTATGGGAATCCGCAAAGAATTATGCACATATTTCAAATCTTTCAGACGGTCAAAATTTCCCATCTTTAGTTTCATTGGAAAAATGCGTATTCTGTCAACAAGAGCTTAGCGAAGAAGCACAGCAAAGACTGACAACATTCAATCAATTCGTTTTAAATGACGTTTCAACACACTTAGATTTAATTAATTCGACAATCCAATCAAAACTAAACACATATAATTCACTTTTTGTTCCGGAAATAGAAACTTTCATTGAATTAGAGCAATTAATATCTGATTTTAGAGATAATTACGATCAGTTTTCTAATGCTATCTTAACGTTAAAAAATTCTGTGATTACGTTTTTGCAAAATGGCGGAGAATTGAACATCAATTTACAAACGCTGTCAACAAGCATTGCTAATATAATACCACTTATTGACGCAGGGATAAGCCAGAACAAGCAACTTCTACAAGATAGAAACACATTAGTTTCTGAACTTAATGAACTTTATGCTAAAGAGTTTTTGTTCAACAATAAACCTACAATCCTTCAATATTTTGATGAACACAAATACAAAACTTGGATAAACCTTTGTAAATCGCAACTTTCCACAACTGCAATCTCACGAAAAATTGGCGAGTTAATGGAAAACCAAGCTGTAAATTTGCAACATCAAGAATTTGTATCACACCTTAATTTCTTCAATCGGGATTTAGCAAGCAAAGTTCTGATTTCACGAACAAGAACAAGTCAAGGAAGCACATATCAAAGATGCGGTCTGAACGGAATTAGTGAGGCCATAAATTCTATTTTAAGTGAAGGCGAACAAAAAATAATTGCATTATCAAACTTTTTAGCTGAATCCACAATCGACAACCGTCTTAACACATTAATTTTTGACGACCCCGTTACTTCTTTAGATATGGATTATAGAGAATTAATTGCAAATAAAATAGTTCAATTATCACAAAACAGACAGATTATTGTCTTTACTCACGATTTATCATTCTTACGTTTGCTTATTGACACTCATAAATCAATTACTAGTAATGATTGTACAATCATTGGAATTGACAAATACAACGAAATAAGCGGAATTGTAACGGACGAAATTCCTTACCTAGCTAAAAATGTCCAAGAAAGAATTAATTCTATAAGAAGAATTTTAGCCGAACACGATGCGCTTAATTTGACAGATTCACATGGAAGAAATACAAAACTTGAATCTAGTAGGAAAAGATTTAGAATGTTATTAGAGCGAACTGTTGAAGAAATCTTATCAAACAAAACATATGAAAGATTTAGCAAAAATATAAATCTAAAAAAAGGAACTTTGTCAAGTTATATAGTAACTGAACGGTCAGACATCGATTTTCTACTAAACTTATATGGTAAGTATTCAATAGCTTTACACGATGGAGGAGCATCTACCATTTCGCAACTACCTACTAAAACAGAAATTGAGCAACACATTAGAGACTATTCTGATTGGAAAAACAATTTTAAATCTAAATTAGATACTTTTAAAGCAACATATAATTAATAGAATGCCTACCGCTAACAGCTTGTTCAAAAATGGCTCATAGTGTTTCCGGTAATTCTTGCATTAATTATTTATTTTGATGTACTAAAGATGACTTGACTGAAAAATGAGCTCAATAATTCACTTTACCGAAAAATACGACACTTTAAAAAGTATTTTAACAGAGCAGTCATTTAGATTAAAATACTGTAACGAAGTGTTTTACTTGGGAGACAAAGTAGCGTCAAAAGCAGTTCATCCAATGGTTTCTTTCTCAGAACAAATAGTTAAGAATATCGATAGAAAATATATTACATACGGTAAGTTTGGAATAGCAATGAATAGAAGTTGGGTTACCGCTAAAAAGTTACACCCAGTGCTTTACTTAGACAAAAATTCAACGGTTGCAAATGCGCTGACACTGTTATTAAAAGCAAGACGCGATAAAACAGAAACACAACTGACTTCCCTAGTCAAGGTTTCAATAATGACAATAAAATGTTTTACAAAAAATGCAGTTGGCTATAATAGCTACTTTGACATTAATGATTTTAATTTTAAGACTGAGAAAGAATGGAGGTTTGTTCCTACAAAATCAGACATCAATAACAATTTAATTTCTCAGACAAAAAGCCTCTACGACAAACGACCGAAGTATTACAATGACAAGTTAAAAGCGTATCCGCTTACATTTAAAAGAAGCGAAATTGATTACATATTTGTAGAAACAAAAGTTCAGCAGGATGAAATCTCTACGCTATTTAAAATAGATAAAAATAGAATATTATTAAGTAAGTGGTCAACGGAGTTAAGAAAAAGAAAGGCGATCACATCAGCAAATTTGTCCAAAAATGGCTGACGGTGGTTTACATTAAATTTACTCGTTAGTTACTTAGTTCAATGGTGTAAGACACCTATAACTCTTGCTAATAAACATCAATTAATAATATTACCTTTTAAATAGATGAGACTAAGATAACCCACCCCCTTAAAGCTATTTTCGATACTCTCGAAACTAATACGAATGTCATAAGCTTACCTCCAAATCAAACCTCAATTTCAAATATTTATTTGTCAACAATTGCTCATAATTGCTAATATTTTTAGTAAAATTGTATCCGCATTTAATTAGGATATAATATGGTATTGACGACAAATAGAGTTGAGTTTGGTGTAATCTCATCAAACTCTAAAATGGAGATTGTTCCAGAGGGGTTTACCAAAGCATTTCCCAATTCTCAGATACATTCCATATTTGAAGTTTGGAACAACGATGCAGAACACTTTGGAATTAAGAGAGGGAGTATTGTTTGTGTAAATCAATCCATAAAGCCAAAAGGTGGAATGTTGCTTATTGTTAAACAGAAGGAGAGGTGGATGATTAGACAGCTTCTCACATATGGTGATATCAGTTTAATATCAACTGGAAAAGAGAACGCTAAACCCATCCATATAAATGAAGTTGAGGTTTACGGTGTGATAACCTGGTGCTGTTCTGCTAAAATAGATTACTCTCTTTAAAGTTGGAACATGCTTAGGGAATTAGGTAACAGAAACGAAACACTTGAACCATTAGAAGATGCTGGTAAGGTAAGTGGGTTCCAATCTCCTGCTGAGGATTATGCAAGCAGAAGGTTGGATATAGACCATAAACTAAAGCACGACCCTATCAATACATTTTACTTTGAATCAAAACAAGATCTCCCAGCATTCTATATTAGAGTGGGTGATATCTTAATTGTTGACCGTTCTAAAACCCCCAGACATAACAACAAACTGGTGGTATGGCATGACCAAAAATGGAGTGTCTGCGAGTATCAGAACAGGAACAAACGTAAGTACCTCCGTAACTGTATAGATGGTCAGGAGCTTGAAGTCAACCAAGAGGGAGTATCAGTTTTTGGTGTTATCACTGGACATTATTCTGAAGATATATGAGGATGATTGCCATGGTTGACTGCAATAACTTCTACGCATCATGCGAGAGGTTGTTTAATCCAAAGTATGTTGGTTGGCCAGTAATTGTACTGTCTAATAATGATGGCTGTGTTATAGCAAGAAGTCAGGAAGCTAAAGATTTAGGTGTTAAAATGGGTGCTCCTTATTTTATGATACTTGAATTGATAAAAGAGCATAAGATAGCTGTGTTCAGTAGTAACTATAGACTTTATGCTGATATGAGTGCAAGGGTAATGAACAATCTAGCTCGTTTTACTCCTGATGTTGAGGTTTATAGTATCGATGAATGCTTTCTCCAATTTGATTTTCATGAATCTGTTTCATTGCAGGAGCTAGCTTTAAAGATTAGGAGTCAGGTTACAAGAAACACTGGAATACCCATTAGTGTTGGTATTGCATCTTCCAAAACACTAGCTAAGATCGCTAATAAGATTGCCAAAAAAGACCCTTTGGGAGTGATGGTTTTAGATAGTGATGACAAGATAACTGAAAAGCTTGCATCATTTCCAATAGAAGATGTTTGGGGTATCGGTAGAGCAGGATATAACAAGTATTCTGCACAGGGACTTAAATATGCAGGTGAGATCAGAGACCAGCCTTTGGACTGGATTCAGAAGACATTTACGATACAGGGAGTTAGGATGTGGCATGAGCTTTACGGTAGAGCAGTCATTCCATTTGGTTACTTCCCTGAAAGAAAAAAAGGGATATGCAGTAGTAGAAGCTTTGGTAAATTAACTGATGACATTCTACAGATTAAAGAGGCTACTGTTTCATATACCACCCGGGTTGCAGAAAAGCTAAGGGCAGACAAAAGCTGTTGTTCTTTACTTAATATAAGGCTTATTACGAATAAATTCAGAAGTGATCTTAAACAGTATTATCCAAGTATCAGTGTGCCATTAGCCCAACCGATGAACAATACACCTGATCTGGTCAAGATTGCGACTAAAGCTGTTGATACTGTTTATAGACCTGGATATATGTTTTTAAAAGTAGAAGTTATCGCTACTGGACTGATACCGGAAAGTGAGGTTCAGCTAAACCTTTTCAACAACTGGTGTGGCAAGAAGAAAGACAAGGTGAGTGATGTTATGGATGTTTTAAACTCACATTATGGTAAGGGCACAATTCGTATGGCAGGGGAATCATATGTGAAAAAATGGAGTATGCGGAGGGAGCACCTAAGCCCAAACTATACAACCAATTGGAATGATATAATCAAGGTTTAGTCGATCATGATTTCGAAACTGGATAGTCTGCCTATTAGTTTATAGCATAAGATCCTTTCAATTTAGAAGGTACACCCCTGAGTATATTATATATCTTACCTTATAAAATAATAGGATAAAACATCAATCCACTCAACATCCAAATTCTTAATGTACCCCTTAAGAAAGTATATTTTAACATTTTTTGGATATGCATTAAACTTCCTCATTTTATTTAAAACTTGTCACTATTATAGGTAATGTCAAGAATTTACTTTTTTGAGGAAGATATGTTAAAATGCTTTTATCACATGAATAGTTGTCAAATCAGCGATTAAGCATTATAAATTGCTAAAACCGCATTTATGCATGATTTGATGCTTAAACTAGGTTTATACATCGTTTCTACTTCAATTAATTTATATCCAAGTTTCAGAGTTACCCTTAAGAAACCACTTTTAAAATATTCCGGACATTTAATTTACAAAGATCATACTTCAGAAAAACATATCGATTACTCTCCAAATGATAAAAGTAAATAGAGCAAATAGAAAAGAGATATATTGTACAATAACCCAGACTTTAAGTTTGTCATTAAACTCCTTAAAAATTGATTCGGTAGCTTCGAGTGCTTGTTTTCTTTCGATTTCATTATAATCTTTACTTTCGAACTTAATATCAAGATAATGAAGATTTGTAAGAGTAGTGTTGATATTATATACGATTACACAAACCGATGATGTTAAACTTACAGTCCATAACAAGATTGACAATATAAGTGGTAACAAACTATAGCTAAACAACTTATCATTCATTAAAAACATACAAAATCCGATACAGGCAACTGATATGGAGGCGATAAAGTAAGTAAGTTTATCAACCTGCTCTTTATAAAGTTTAAATACCTCTCTTAAATCCTCGTTCATAGTTATAAAAATTACGTTATCTAATTTAATATAATAAATCATTAATAACTCAACAAATTTAAGCTTGTGGTCTTAACACGTTTAAAGAAATTCCGGCATAAACCCTCCTATGGCAACCGCACAACCTATTTATTCCGTTGCTTCTTTACTTAGTTAACCCCAAAGCTGATTACAGTTTCATAATTAATTCTTTAACCTATTTAATCATTTAAATTATGGAACAAAATGTAAACAACTTACTTATGGTAAGTGAAATCGAACTGGTTTATAAGCCTAAGATCAAGCCGTCAGAGCGATTAAAAATCACATCTTCTAAATCTGCCTATGAGATATTTCTCGATAGCTGGGATAAAGGTTCTATCGAATTCTACGAACAGTTTAAGATTATGCTGTTGAACAAAGCTTGTAAAGTTTTAGGTGTAATCACCATTTCAAGAGGTGGAATTGACGGTACTGTTGTTGATTTAAAACTGGTATTTGGAATAGCGATTAAAGCAGGTGCATCAAATATAATTCTAGCTCATAATCATCCAAGCGGTAATTTGAAACCGAGTAATCCCGATATTAATTTAACAAAGAAACTGGTTACTGCTGGTAAGATATTAGAGGTTCGGATCGTTGAACATTTGATAATAACTAATGAAGGATATTACAGTTTTTCTGATGAAGGATTGATGTAATTAATTAAGCTCTCAGAGATGAACCCTGAGAGCTTTTTTTTATATGCTTACAATTCAGGAAGAGCATCCATCAATTGGTCAGTATTAATCTCTCCAAGACCACGGAGATAATTTAGCGTAACAATCATATTAGAATGCTGTAATAATTGTTGCAATACATGAAGATCTTTAGTTTTACGGTATACATTTACCGCTGATGTATGCCTAAAGGAATAGATTGTATGACCTTTCTCTAAAAGTCCCAATTCAACCATTCGCTTTTTAGCTCTAGACCATTGGGTGTTTATATAACTTTCATTATAAGTGACTATATCTTGGCTTAAAAGATTAGTTTCAGGATCTAATATTTTCTCCAATCGCTTTTTTAAAACCTCTTGCGCAAAAACTGGAATAATAGACGTTCTTACCCTCCTACTTTTGTTTTCAGAGGCAGATAATATGATTTTAGTTACTTCATCATTAACATGCTTCTTTTTTAAAAGTCTAATCTCTTGATGTGGTCTCAAGAAACATCCATAAGTCAGAATACAGCAAAAATGTAAATTTGGGTACTCTTCTTCTAGAAACGTCAATACGTCGTTAAGTTGCTTCTTATCATAGACCTGATGGAGTTTGGCAACTCTCTTCATAGGTCTTGTGTCCTTAACAGGATTTTCTGTAAGTAACTTTTTACGTACCAACTCGGAGAAGAACACATTCGTTGTCTTCCTTTTACTCATATAATAAGTTCCGGAGCTCTTATATTGATTGAGAAAACTTTCAATATCGATTTCGCTTATTTTAGTTACGTCTGTGTTGATTAAATCGTTGCCAAGATAATCTAAGAGAGAATTACAGACCTGATTTAGATCTCTTTTATAGACGTTGCTAAGGTTAGAG
>NZ_CAMLIG010000003.1 GCF_946480185.1 uncultured Pedobacter sp.
GCCTGGTGTTTTGCCAAAAACACATTTACTATATAGCCTTTACGGGCGCACAAATCAGGTATCCGGTATCAGTGGAACTAAAGAAAGTATCCCCATCACTACCAATCTGCCCGATATCTATCTTTAGCATATGTTGCTGAATCTGCCCGATAATGCTACCGAATATGTTGGAGACGGGCAACCATAGAAACACGTTGATATAACGAGCCAGCCATTGAGTCAGGGTATGTTGCAGGCCGTCAAATACGGCAAAGCCAAAGACCAATGGACCAAGTATGGCCAGCACTACGAGGTAAAAAGTGCGGATGGTATTAATGCAAAGGCTTGCTGCGGCGAACATTACCTGCAATACTTCACTCATCCACTGTTTGATGGAATTACGAAAATTATAGCTCTGCTTGTCCATCCAGAACTTTATATCGTTTCCAATGCCTTCAAACGCTCCTTCTTCTTCCCTATTCGGATCTTTGGGATGCGTATATTTATACCATTTATCACTATCACCTCTACCGTCAGCACCCACATACATTTCATGGAACTTACTGTTCTTTACGGCCTGTTCTTTTTGTCGGAGAAGCGTTTCGATAGCTTTGTTGCTGTCCTTAACCATCGAAGAGGTCGCGGTTACAATGGGCGACAGGACGCCGTTCATCAGGGAAATGACCATTGGAAAAAGTATAATAGCCATTCCCAATGCAAATGGACGGAGCAAAGGATAAAAATCTACCGGCTGTGCGGCGGCGATGTTCCGCCACACCCTACTGGCAATAAACCACAATGCCCCGAAACCGGCAATCCCTCTCGCTACATCAATGAGCCGACTACATAAAGGAAGCATCTCCTCATATACATTGTCCAGTATCGGTTGCATTCCCGTAAGGGACTGCGCTACCTGCGCCTGTGAAATACTCGGCAACAGCAGGGCTAGCGACGCTGAAATTGCGCCGATTCTGATTATTGTTTTCATAAGTTTTTAATTTGAGTTATAGTACTTCCTGATACCTTGAACACTTATCTTTTCGTTATGGCGCTGAAGATTCAGGATGCTGGTCTCCTTGTTGAAACTGCGCAAAAAAAGAAGTTTATTGTTGATATCCTCATAAATCCGGTCTATGGCCTGCAACCTTTCATCATCGCTCATTCTTAGTTTAGAAGAGGTAATTACCATCGCAAGCTCATCCAGATTATCCAACCCTTTATCAAAAAGTTGCTTATAGACCCTTTGCAGGTAACCGATCTCCGAAGGGTTAAAGTTCCCGGAACTGCTAAAGCTGTTAAAAGCAGATTTGTATTCTGATACCATATCTTTCTGTGCGCTGATGATACCGGCAACCTTATAATATTTTTTAATTTCAGGATTGACCAGCATCAGTCCGTCAATGAAAGTTTCATGCAGGGAAAAGTTCCCCTGTGAAATATCCTTGATCGTATTATATCCGTTCTTTACCAGTTGGTAGCCACTTTTCATATCCTTTAGGATGTTCTTCAACTGGCTGAGTTTTTCGACATTGAGCAAAAGCTGTTGCACTTCATGGGATTGGGCTCTGACCCTTTGGAGGTTAAACACCAAGAAGAGCGCAACAAGAGATACCCATAAATATTTTCTATTCTTTTTCATACCATTGTTTTATTTGGTTAAGAGATCGGCCTTCCTGTTCTTTTTGGTGGATAAGGAGGCCCACAGCATTACAAAAACTTTGTGCAAATACCGATTTATCCTGCATGGAGGCATAGATGCTGTCCAGTTTCCGAATGCGTTCCTCATCTTTCATCTCCATTTTACCGGAACTGATGACAAGAAGGAGATCTTCCAGATCTTTTTCACATTCATCTTTAACATGATTGCTGACCGATTGCAGGTATTGGGAATTGCTTCCCGATAAATCATCACTGCCCGTGATTGCATTCAGCGCTTTATTGATGGATAGCTGCATGATGATTATTTCTGCCACCTGGTGATGTTTTCTGATGACAGGATTGACCGCTTTCAAAGAAGTGATGAATGTCTGGTGCAGGTTAAATTCTCCATTGGTAAAATCCTTTATGGTATTTAGGCCCGAGCTGGTAATATCATAACCCTTCTTCAGATAAGCTGCATACATTTTGAATGCGGCGATCTGTTCCAGCAGGTATCTTTTCTGTGTCTTCTTTTGCCGGAAAATTTCATTCCAAGTCTGGCTCTGGGCCTTCTGAAAAATTAAGAATAAGGACAGGAAAATCAATAACACGATAGTCGACCTAACTTTAGGCATCTCTGCCTCTCGTTCTTTACATCTTTTTCTCCTATCAATCCATCCCATACAGTTCCTTTAAGATGACTGCCTCTTCCAATGACTTCGTCCGCTGAATACTCAACTTACTGTTCTGAATGTTGAATTGTTTCAGATCCGTGTAATTGGCATCCATCTGGTCAGCTGCCGCATTAATAATCTCAAGTCTTTTGGCATCGCTCATCTGGGTTTTGAAACTATTTATGACCAGCAACACTTGGTCAAGATTTTTCACGCTGGCATCCAAAATTCCTGAATACACCTTTTCCATATATTCGAGCTCCTCGGCTTTGAAATTTTCATCCTTCTGAAACAGCTGCCAAGCCCATTTATACTCGTCGACAATGGCAATCTGCTTTTCCGTCAGTTCTCTGATGCGTTTGTAATAGGTAATAACTGATTTGATCTCCCAAAGTTCCTGATAGTATTTACCATACAGTTCCTTCTGCTTCTCTGTCCAGTCAGCTATTTCCCCAAGTTTCAACTTGGAAAGCTGGTTTTCCATCACCTTTTGTGCATTCTGTAGCCAGATCGTTTCGTTCTGTAGACGCTGTATTTTCAGATCGACTGCTTTGATGACTTTTTTCACCCCTGCCTTGATCACTTCCACCACAGCTATCTGTGCCGTTGCTCCTTTGGGCAAGGAAACAAAGATGGTCATGGCGCTAACGGGCAGGATAACCATATATTTTTTCATGTTTTTTTTGATTTGATTTTTAATGGTATTAAAGTACCCTTTGGTAGTTTTCATACTTTTCTTAATTTATTGGTGCTAAAATGGTATCGGTAATTATTTCCGTCCGTACTCATAATATCAGGAGCTATTCTTCCAACTTCTTAAATTCACGTTTTCCAAGTAGCAACTTGTTCGATTCAGGAAAAAAATTGAACAGCCTGCCTCTACTGACTTCCTTCAACGATCTATTGTGCTCTTTATAAACGGCTTTATAAGATTCTGTTTCATGCTGGACATCCTGTACTCTTCCTTCTTCAATTAAGAAAAGTCCTGTTTTTCGCTCAATATCGAATTGATCGGTTTCAGCAGGTGTTATGATGAGCGTATCATTGGAAATACTGTACTCACTTTCTGCACTGCTGACGTAGGTGCCCGGGATGAATTTTCTGACCTTATCGGTGTTGCATGATGATGAAAGAGCAGCAATCGCTACTACCATGGGCAAAAAATATGTTTTCATAGTTCGTGAATTTTATGCCGGTAGGTTGGATACCGGCTGGTGAGTGGTTATCGTTTTTTTCCTATTTCTGTTGCCAGCGCCTCAATGCCTTTTTGAATGCTTCCGTGCTTTTTAGCATATACCTGAACTTGCATTTTTTCACGCTCCTCTGTCGTGTAGGCCAGGTATTCTGCTGTCGAAACTTCTGTACGGTAAACTTTACTGTGCTGGCCTCCTAATGAAATAAAAACCTCCTTGTATTTCCTTTCGGGATCGTTGGCCTTATTCATGGAAAGCACCTGCGCCTTTTCTTTTTCGGTAAGGCCCAGCAGTTCCTGAATGCTATCGAATTTGTTCTGGTATTTGCTCTGATCCAGCAATATCTTACAGTCGGAATTATTAATAATGGCCTGCTTCACAATGGGTGAGGAAATGATATCCTCCACTTCCTGGGTTACTACAACAGCTTCGCCATAGAATTTCCTGACCGTCTTGAAAAGGTAGCGGATATATTCTGCCATGCCTTCTTTTGCAATCGCCTTCCAACATTCCTCGATCAGAATCATTTTCCTTACCCCTTTCAGTTTACGCATCTTGCTGATAAAAACCTCCATGATAATAAGCGTGACTGCCGGAAAAAGTATCGGGTGATCTTTTATCGCATCTAGCTCGAACACAATGAAGCGCTCGTTCAGCAGATCCAGATTTTCAGTAGCATTTAAAAGGTAAGCAAACTCTCCACCTCGGTAATAAGGATTCAGCACATACAGGAAATTGTTCACGTCGAAATCCTTTTCCTTTACTTTTCCGTCCTGTAGAACCTTAAGATAGTCCTCCATCAAAAATTCATAAAACGTGTTGAAGCAAGGGAATATATCAGGATAAGCTTCCAAATGCTTAAAGTATAAAGTCAGTGCGTTGGACAACGCTACATACTCTGAACGGCTGAACGTTTCATCATCTTTTTTCCACAGTGCTAAGAGCAATGTCTTGATGCTTTCCTTTTTTTCGGTATCAAGCGTATCCCCTTCTGCCAAATAAAATGGATTAAAACGAATTGGATCTTTTTCTGAATAAGTAAAGTAGTAGCCGTTCACCAGATCACAAAGCCCTTTATAGCTATGGCCGACATCCACGAGCACCACATGCGTCCCCTGTTCGTAATAGCTCCTTACCATGTGGTTGGTAAAGAAAGATTTGCCACTTCCGCTCGGCCCCAAAATGAACTTATTCCTATTGGTAGTTATTCCTTTTAGAATAGGTTCATCGGAAATATCTACGTGTACGGGTGTTCCGCTCAAGCGGTCTCCCATCCTTATGCCAAATGGACTGATGCTGTCGCGATAGTTGCTTTCTAGGTTGAGTAGGCAGGTAGCCTGCTCCAGAAAAGTATCAAAGGTATCGTTCATCGGAAAATCCGCTTGGTTACCGGGCAGTCCAGCCCACCAGACCTGCGGTGCACCGTCTGTTTCCTGCTTGGCCGTGGCATCCATCTGCGACATTGCGGACGATACGAGATTCTTCAAATCTACAGTCTTTTCCTTTTCATCTGACCAGGCCAATACGTTGAAATGGGCTTTAACTGGCAATCGTTGCTGGGCAATAGCTTCGTTCAGGAAATCGTTGGTAGCGTCCCTGGCGACGGCGTTTTCCCTGCTGTAAGCTGAAAGGGATTGCAGGCGGAGCTTCTTGACTTCAAGTTTCTTCAACGTTTTCTGTGCATCTTCAATAAATATGTACTGGCTAAAAATGTGGTTGCAGTTAAGAAGCTGACCTAAAGGAGAAGCAAAACCGACACTGAACTTTGTTCTATCAGTGCTGTATTTATCATAGTTTATCCTGCTACCGCACAGAGAGGGCAAGTCCTCTGCGTCGGAAAGCGTATACAGCTGGCAATGTTTATCTCCTACTATAATTTCATCTTTGATATGGATATCCCGGATAACGGAGGGTTTGTCCCTATCCTTCAGGAAGCAATACTGTTCAATGATTCCCGGATGATTGGCCGTTCCCGCCAGTTCATCATCGTTCAATCTTCTCAGTTTGACGAAGCCACTGTCCATAAGAATGCGTTCGAACTGGCCGGCGCTGTCCAGGAAGCTATCGCGTAGCAAAGGGTTTATATTCTGCTCGGGTACGATACTTTTTCTTAAAATGTTGCTGTATACAGAGCTGGAAAGCTTTCGGTCTGCGGGCTTTTTGGTCAGGAAGATATAGCAACGGTGATCCAAGCAGGGTCGCTCATTGAAAAAACGCTCACTGGAACGGGACAAGAAGCTGTTAACTTTACTAAAATCAGCTTTATAGCTCCCTGCTGTAAACCAGTCCTGTTTATAAAAAATGCTATGTTTAGGCAATACCTTAATGGCTTTGACCAATGCCTGATGGTAGGTTTCATAGTCCCGATCTGAAAGGGTGAATATCTCTGGAAGTGAAACTTCATAGGCAATGGTAATATCGCCGTGAGCGGAGAGAATCGCCTCATCTTCTACTTTGCTCAATGGCAGTACTTTCTCTATTGCTGTCATCGTTTGTTGGTTTTAAGTTGGGTAAATATCCTTCGCGAGCGGAATTTCAGGCAGGTTGGCAATCTCCTTTTTGCGAGGTACTTCGAAAGCCCATGCTGGCCGAACCTGTGACTCAATTTGTTCACTGTAAAGAAAAGCGTTGCCCCGAGTCCGGAAATAAGCGGAAGGATAATATAGAGATTCAGTCCGGAAATATACAGCACCGCAAAAGCGATGAGCAGGAACACCAGTCCGCCCGCCAGATAAGCGATGTACTGCGCTTTCAGCCCATGAAATTCGATAGGTTTGTTGATTCCTTTATTAATAGAATAGATGCTTGACATTTCTGTATCGTTTATAATATATGCGGATTAAATACCAAAGAATGATCTCAGGACGGTCGCCACTACTACGAGGAATATACAGCTGCCGAACCAAGCTGCAGCTACCTTGTTGGTGTCCGGTTCACCGGCATTCCACTTATTGAATACCTTGATGGCTCCGATAATCCCGACGACTGCACCGATGGCGTACATCAGGTCGCAACCGGTATCGAAATAGCTCTTTACTTTATTGGTTGCTTCCTGGATTCCGGCATTTCCGTCCTGTGCTTTTGCTGTGATATTTAAAAACAATAAACCGAGTGCATAAGCGAGTCGGTGGATAGACGTTTTAAGTTTGTTTTTCATGTTCTTGAATGGATTTGGATTTATATGTTTACACTGATTTTTGCTATAGATGAACTAGTCCCAGAGATTATCAAGTTCTTCGTTGCTCAACAGAAAGGGTGCATGCTCTCGGATATACTGGTTAATAGCCTCTATGTTTGCGGACTCCGTAGCTTTCGGATATTTCGCTTTTACCATTCCGAACAGGGAGATAAAATCCGCCTTTTTGCCATCTTCTTTTTCCAAAATATTGAAAATGGTTTTCAGCTCCTCCAGAAAATCGGGAAGGAGGCCGAGCTGTTCCTCATGGTCATTCTGCCTTTCCGCAAAACTAAATTCGTTCATGGAAGTGCTACTTAGTCCGTCCGGTACAGCAGGCTTGCCCATCAGATCGTCTTCCTCTTCCTGTGCGGTTTCATAATCCTCTTCCCATTTGTGGGGCAAAGGCTCTTTGGGCAGACTCCGACGTACCTTACCCTTGACAAAATCTTTCAGTTCACTACGGTAATAAAATATCGCTACGCCTGCATACCAGAGCAGGCTGAGCATGAGTGAGGCCAGCAAAAATTGTGGCCAGGTGAATGTTTGTAACATATCGCTTTGCTTTTTCCGGCACTACATTGTACCGGATTTGTTGAGAGCAAAGGTGGCCCAGCTACAAATTTTTGCTTCACACCTCCATAGGAAGGTGTTATAGATTTTCATCTTTTCCTGCTCATTTAATATCTGAAGGACCATTCTGCAATTTGATTCCCCTGTTAGGTTTATAAACAAAGTCCTCTTCTACACGTTTTTGTATGGCTTCCCGCATCTGGTCCAAAAACTTAGTATAACTGATTGTCTTCCTGCTCCTGATGTCAATGAACTTGCGGTGTACGCTTCCCATTTGAACATTTAGGCTGTCTTCCAGCCAGGCAATGATATCGACCACATCACAACTTCCTCCATTGATTTGCCCGGTGTAGTAAAGTCCATAAGCGAGTTCTGCAATATTCACTTTATCGCCTGTCCAGTTCAGTTTTTTCTGCCTTTGTGGCGCATCGTCGGGAATTTGCAATGGATAGTTGTTCAACCTGTTGATCCGGGAGATAATCTCCTGACTGATTTTCTCATAGGCAATGAACTTCCCAAATAGATAGTCACATCTTGTGGAAAAACCGACCTCCTGCTCAGGAATCAGCTCTATCGTGAGAATCTCTTTTGCAGTGGCCCTTAAAAAATAAGTTTCGTCGAGTTCTTCGGAACCAGAACGATAGTATTGGTAATAGGCGGCATTCTGCTGAAAAAATCGTTGGATAAACCGAAGTTCCTCTTCGTAGTAGGCAGTGAGCGTCTTCTTATCTGCGTAAGGCTTTACCTGCTCCAAATTGTAGCTACACAACTCATAGATTTTCAGACACAAAAATTTCGGCTTTACCTTTTTAAAAAAATCAATCTCTTCTCTCTCATCCTGGAATGGATGCTTTGCAACATGTGCCTTTAGTTCCTTCATGGCTATTTGAATGACTTTTAGAGAGGATGACAGTCGCGTGATCGGACTGTCTTCATTTCCCTTGATGATAGAAAGGTCTTGCTCCAACTGGAGGTACAAACTGTTTAACATAGGTCTAATTTTATAAGTAAATACATGAGATTGATTACGTCAAACCTCAGATTGAAACAACAAATAAACAGTTGACCTAAGTACGATGCAAGTGCATATACTGTCCATATACCCCAATATTTCAGTTTAAAAACTAAATTTTACAGACATGAATCGCTATATTTGCTAAGATTAAAATATTTGATAGCGACGCTATTTGACTTGTATCAGAAACCGGCGAAAGTTTTGAAACACACAAGGAAGAATAGGCCAGTTGCCTGCGCTATAGCGCGGGCACGGCTTATCTTGTGTGTGGGCTCTTCGCCGGGCCTCTGATGCAGGTATGACGTGTCCCGCGCTATACCGTTTTATACCTATCAGTAAAGGGACATCTGATAATTTCTCATGCTTGAATGACCGATTGTTTCAAAGAAAAGTTACTAAACGAAGAAATTGCTAAGCTGGAACTAAGCCGAGATTTTAAACTGGTCTCTGAGTTATTGGGATTTTATACACTGTCAGACTTGGTTAGACAGGACAGTAGCTCCTTAAGAAAGCTTCCTGGATTTACTCAGCAACTTCTTTTTGAATACGTATATTTTTTAGAAAAGAATAAACTGGGGCATTATGTCGATCCTGAATAGAGAGCGAAACACCAAGGGATTTCGCTCTCGCAAATCAGACATGCTACTATAGAAACTGTTTCACGTCATCAAGCATGGCAATTAAAGTCGCTTCCGCCCATTTCAAGACAGCTCGATCTTTGGCGTAAAATTTAGACTTGACGCTGGCAGCAGACAAGTCCTCCTGCCCTTTGGTGGAAAAATTATGAGCAATTTTATCGGATAATGCGTCCAGGTTACTCTCGTTAAATATCTCATGGTCATTCTGGAGTTTATGCCAAAATGCCAACTGTAAGACTTTTAGTCTGCTGTTGAATTTATTTTTATTCGTTTCTTCTGGAGTATCCAACTCTGCTAGACCGCCTAACTCCGCATCTATCCACTTCGACAATTCATCTTGAAGAATTGGCTTATCAATATCAAATATCTTTGACGTCAAAGCACTTACTTGGGACAATCGCGTCCTTTCCTGGATTAATATTATACGTCGCTCTCTCTTCTGTAGCTCCTGCAATTTCAATTTTATCCCTGCGGCGTAAAAGGCCGCCACCCTTACATGGTTGTTGCCAAGACCTATCAAAGTGTCTATGACCGAATCTTCGTCTACTGAATTCTGTTGTAGAAATATTTGGAGAACGGAGGAATACTTTCTTAAATAAAGAAAATCCCGCCAACGCATTCTGGAATTTAACCGGCAAAAACGTTCAAATGGATGTAAGACGATATTGATTAAAATAGGGTCTAACCGATGAGCCTGTGCTAAAGTTTTAATCGTTGACGCTACTGAACTGAAATTTGAAATTTGTATGTCCTTGAACAAATCCGGAAGACGAATATCTCCCGGAACTAGATCTGTAACCGCTTTTCTTACCGTATCAACCAGTTCCAGCAATATGACCGCGTCGGGATTAAACTCCCGTTCCCGATTATACAGGTGGTTGCTCAACTTAATCAGCTTGTTCAGATTGATCTGAAGATGTGTTTTAATCTGGGTTTCACTTGTTAGCTGTAGCAAATGCTCCTGCATCACACGCTCTAATCTTTTCACTTCATTTTTCAGCATCGGATCAGCTTCTCTGTTAGCTTCACCATTTAAATCATTTATCGTTAGTTGATCAACTATTGTTTCCAATAGTTCAAATTCGTAGTTAATCATAGGTGTAGATTGATTTTGTTTATTTTCCCGGGCATTTTGCCACGCCCAGGAAATGATATTCTCAATAGTTCTTAAGAGTATTGCTTTATCTCTTTCATGGTTTATATCGATGCCACAAACTTTACTCTTGTTTGTTTTGGAATGTAGAGTTATATAATAGGTACCTCCAAGAATTAAACTTATAACAGCCCGAAAGCTGATTCCGGTGCCGATAAAAGATCGATCGGTCAGTCTCAACAGATGTTCTCCCTCATTTTCCCGTGATTCAGAAATGCTCCTCATAAGTGGATTATCTTCACTGATCTGCCAAAGAATGATCTTTTGCATTTCCTGACTTCCTTCGAAAAACTTAAAATTTTCCTGCATCAGCGCAATAAACATCTTTCTTATCGTAGCATCATCAGCCGAATCTTCCAGTTGAAATTTTTCAAAAAAACGTGGCCAGTAATCTTTTTCTTTGATATAAAGTTTCTGAAGGTTGGCTAGACCATTAAAATGATACCTGATCAGGTTCTTGTCTTTCCCTATCCAACGAGAAATTACATTGGTGGTCAACGAGGAGAAGCCTTGCTGCCTTAGAATCTCTCCCACAGCGTCTAGCAAGGCTCTCTTAGTAGCTTCAGTATCTCTGACTTTCTTTTCCCGTTTTGGTGTCGCCAAATTTTAAGATATAGTTTGTTTTAAATTCATTTTCGCCCCTACCCATTTCCAAGCATTCAATACCCGGTCTAGATGATCAAAAGAATGTGTCGCCATGACACTCATCCTGATTCGGGCGTCTTTTCGAGAGACCGCAGGGTAGTTGATCTGGTTGGCATAAATACCAGCCTCTAGCAATAATCTGCATACTTCAGCATTGGCGTTAATGTCTCCGATTTTTACAGGTATAATAGCGGAGGCTGTATTACCTATATCCAATCCTAGATTTATCAGTCCGCTTTTCAGGTAATTCACATTATCCCATAGCTTGGACATCCAGTAAGGCTCTTCGTCCACTAAATCAATTGCTTTGGAAATACAAGCAGAAGCTGGCGTAGACGTTGCGGAAAACAAATGCTGACGGGATTGAAACTTTAGAAAGTTGACTAACTGGGGACTTGCAACAAGGTAGCCTCCAACATGAGCAAAAGTTTTACTAAATGTGCCCGTGATGATATCTACTTCTTGGTATAGGTCATGAAGTTCTATAACTCCACGACCGGTCTTGCCTATCACTCCTGTGCCGTGAGCGTCGTCCACAACAAGGTAAGCCCCGTATTGTTTGGTCAGCTTAACAATTTGATCCAAAGGCGCTAAATCTCCGTCTTGCGAATAAACCCCATCAATAACCACCATTCTGGTGCGATAGTGACCCTTCGAGCTTTTAAGTATGCGTTCCAAGGCCTCCAAGTTATTATGGGGGAAACTTTTAACGTTGGTCAATAAACAGCCTTCATATACACTGGCATGAACGGCCATATCTAAGATTGCCAAATCCTCTTTTTTCAGCAAACACTGGAGAGACGCACTATTTGCAGTATAACCGGTGGTATAAATAATTGCGCTGTCGCGTTTAAAGAATCCTGCAATTTTGTTTTCCAGTTCCTGATGAAAAGAATAATGCCCGCCGATTGCCGGTGAAGCGCCAGCGCCCGACCCGAAC
Source organism: uncultured Pedobacter sp. (assembly GCF_946480185.1). The sequence goes on from NZ_CAMLIG010000003.1 coordinate 11,624, forward strand.
TTCTCGATCGCATCGATAGCCACTTTCTTTACTTCTGGATGTTGTGTAAATCCCAGATAGTCATTGGAAACCAGCGATACAAAATCCTTGTTTTGATTGCCAGGTATGTTCAATTCAACTAACGGACCACAACCCGATAAGGCCTCCTGACGATAGTTCATATGTCCACGCCGTTTCATTTCAATAAAATACTTGTCCCACTCATTGGCCCAACCATAAGGATCCATTCCAGGAATGTTTTCAAAATCTTTAAAACTTGCTTTTTCAAAATCTATATTCATAACTTATTTGTTTTATTGGGACCAAATTAATTACGAATAATACCCTAGGTAGGGAATTAAGGGGTGTATTTATTATATTTTAATTTATCTAATTCTTTATAATAAAATATATCCAAAAAAATCATCCATAAATGATCATTTGGATTAACGTTTAAAACAATTAACTTTCATACTAAAGATTCCTCGTAATACATACCTAATCAAGTCGTTTTAAATAAATGATAGTACATATTCATTTCAAAGCGATCCACGTAAGTTAACTTGAAATGGAATCTCAACTTTTTTTATAACATTATTTAAAATTAACTTTGCCGCCTCTTTTCCGATCTGAGGAAAATCTGTAGAAATTGTTGTAATACCGTTTCTTATAAATTTCTTAATCGGAGTTTCGTTATAAGAGATAATACCTACTTCCATCCCAATAATATGACCTAGCTCTTCAATAGATTCTATCAAAGTAGCCATATCCGTGTCGGTTAAACAGATAAAAACCTCACTTGTATTTACTTGCAATAAATTTAAATCGAACAATACCTCATATTCGTAGGCGAAATCCTGACAAAATGCTTTAAATCCTTCCAAAATTTCAAAAGGGAAACAGTTCTCCTTAGTAAACAAAATTTTCATCTTTTCGTACTTCATTAAACTGGGATTAAGCTTTAACAGTGCCCGATAGATATCCTCTTTGAAATTTTGACAAACGGTTATATTCGCTTCACAACATAGAGGAATTGCCCTATCCAAGATGACCAATTTTCTTTTAGGGATTGCATTTATTGCATCAAAAGCGGACTGCTCATTATCTTTGAAGTGAGGTATTACCACTATATGAGAGTAATCATTTGTATCTCGCAATAATTTTTTAAAAGAGTAAATATTACTATTATATATTCCAACCTCTATAGAATATTGATCCTTCATTGAGTTCACAAAAGAATCATATATTAACTTTTTAAACTCGCTCAGTTTATTTAACAGAAACAGGATCCTATAAGAAGCTTTCATTGTAGTAGTAATATAATATCCCTTTTTAGGTACTGACTTTATCAATCCTGACTGTTTCAATTTCTTATAGCATTTCTCTGCCGAATCCTTTGAAAGTTCCAGTTTTTCATAACATTCATTTAAAGAAGGTAATCTATCCCCAACCTTCAATCTTCCGTCTTCTATAGCCTGTACTATAGAATTTGATAATTGCTGATATTTAGGCGTTGCAGAATAGAGATCAATTGTTATTGAATCTAAAAATCCGGTTCTCATTTTATGTGATATAACTTGTTTGCACTTTGTGTTACACTAGTTGGTTTTCTTACTAAAGGTTGTTTAAATCGCACTGTAAAATTTGGTTTTTACGGGCTAGCTCTCCTGTTGCTTTGCGCCCTAGTTTTCAGCCATATCAATTGATGATAATCTTGCTTTTATTAAGGAGCGTCCCATTCTGCTGTACAGTGAGTATATATATACCTTTAATCAGGTGGTCAACATCTATCTTTGTTTGGTCTGATTGGATTTCTTTTTCTAGTACTAACTTTCCAGACAAATCAAATAAAGAGATTAAGGTTCTTCCCGGCTTTCTGCCTTTAATACTTAAGTAAATAACCTTATCTGCAGGAATTGGGTATATTTTTATATTATTATTATTGGTTTTCAAATTTAAATAATCAGCATTAAGACCTTTTTTAACGTAAGAAGAAGAAAATTGCTGACTAGACTGGGTAGTCAAAAGAAAATCTCTTAAACGATATACGTCTTCACTGATTTTAATGAAAGAATTTCTCATTGGCCCCCACCATTTATAGTTATTGTCCAAAATACCGGTGTTATTTGCGGGTGTATCTTTATACTTAAAATATTGAAAACCAACATTATATTTCCTTTTTAAAAGTTCCATCGTAAAATGTTCAAAAAAATCAGCCCTGTCTTGTTGTGTTTTTACTTTATATCCTGCACCGCTGGCATTAGGCAAACCAGAATCATCAGCTTGGGCATAAAACTCAGTGACTATAAAAGGCTTCTGTGCATAGGTTTCCCAAGTGTCGTATCTATCATTTGATCTATCCAATGCCCATGAATGATAATTATTTACAGATAGTACATCTACATATTCTCCAGCTGCTGCAAATAGGTATTGATTTATAAGATCGGAATTCATCCTGCTTCCCAAATATAAATGATTAGTGTCGGATGCCCTTATTGCATCGCGACAAACACTAAAATAACGCCCCGCCACCATACCAGGCCATTCTGCCTTATCTGCTGAGGTAGGTGTAGCCAAAACTCCTCCATGCCTGCTTTTAACCCAGTTTACAGCAGCTAAGTAATTTGCGTCGGTATTTGCAGTACTTTGGCCACCGTAGTTATTTACATTTAGCCATTTATCAAGCAAAGTATTATTAGGATCTATAGAGTTACCTAAAGGCATCTCATTATCTGAAAAATAACCAATCAAATTCTTGTCCGTTAATCTATCTGATGTTATTAAAGAAGCTGCCCTAGCGTTGCTGAATGAAACAAAATCAGGATCGAAAACTGCTAAAATACCATGACTGTAAAGGTTGGACAGTCTCGTTGTTGTTCCCCTATAGGCAAATCCTAATGTAAGTCTTAAACAGTAAGGTATACTAATAAGGGTGGTATCAGAAAAATTCCCCATGGTATTAGCATAAATACTTTTCATATTATATATCGGTCCTAATCCCCCTCCCTGCTCTACCGAGTTAACTCCGAGAGAGTAAAATCTATAGCCATCAGGGTCAAGTAGCGACCAATTTCCATTAGCATCTTCATAAGTGTTAAAATAACCTTTGGAATTCCCTACGTAATCCGCCAAAGAGCCACCGTATGAATCCAAAGCTTCTACCCTTGTTACTCCACTCAACGTATTTGTTAAATAGCTAGTCGGGTCATTAGAAGGCATAATACTTTTTTGCGTAATAATATACTCAGTAAAAGTGGGATTAACAGCCACGGACGTTTCATCTGGATTAGAATAATTCAGAGCATGGTCAAAGGCATAGACTCTGTAATAGTAGTTAATATTTCTGTGCGGATTAGTATCCTGGAAGTTAAGTTTGGGTCCCCTGTATACTACTGTACCAAAATTGTCCTGAGTAAAATAACTGTTTAAACTGTAATTTATTTTCGGGTCTGGATTATCGTTAACTGTCGGTGCTGATTCATACCTCACGACCATATAGTTGCTAAAATCAGAAGGAATATTTGTTGGTGCTGACCAACTTACGGTAACTGTATCTCCAGAACTTACAGCAGATGATCCGGTAGGCTTACTAGGCGCTGTATTATCCGCTAGTTCCGGAACAAAAGTAACGTCTCTAAAAAAATATCTCGGATCAGCAGTTTCAATAAGTGCCGGCGTAGGTGTACTGGCTACAGAGTTTCTAGGATTCTCGTCTAATAGCGTATAAAAGGCATTTGGCGTAGAGGTAAGTGGCAAATTATTGACACTGTTTCCTTCTATATAAAATAGTCGTACTTTTCCTTGTGTAGCAGGTGCCACAGGAGGTATGTAAAATCCCGTAAGCCCCGTAGTAGAACGCTGGGCACTTGTAAATAGAGCGCCTGAAAATGATGTGTTAGGATTTCCGTTAGCAATGTGCCATGTTTTATCGGATGGATCATAGTAATATTTAATAATTCCCTTTCCGTTAGAAGTTAGGTTATCAGTTAAGTAAAGTAAATCGTTTCCATCCAACTCATTTGAAATATTAGGATCTGTATCCAAAAAAAGTAAACCCAAATTAGACCCTAAGGCAGTAAAGCCTGGCAAAAGTGAAGTGTTGGCTGTATTTTCAGGCAAACCGACACCCATTTTATAAACACCTGTTCCATAAAGCTGACCGTTCACTATTTTAATATTTCTGTATATAGTACTTGATTCGATAGTGGAAACATCTGTGGTATTGCTAAACTTTGATTTAAAAACTCCCTGTCCGTTAAGAGCACCCGAGACATACATGTCCTCTCCGTTTATTGAAGTCACATTCCTTAATCCCTGTGCATAATTAATGGGTGCATAATCTACATGACCTGCGTTATCAACTCTAATAATCATTTTAGGGTCTGATGTTGGAGAACAATCCGGTGAGGCATTGTTGCGGGTAGTTTGTAAATCATAGCCGGCAACCATTAAATATCTCCCATCCTCAGATCGAGTAACCATACCGTCGATTGACGTATTGGCTCCCTGATTACCAGGTAAAGAAAACCGCTGTCCCGGAATTGCACCGGATATTATCGGTACTTTAAAACCCGTAGGCTGTAACGTGTTGATATCATATTCAATTAAAGTCAAAGGAACGGGTTTATTACTTGAAAGATTGCCTAAACTTGTCTGACCATTCCCATACCTTGCTAAAACCAGATTACCTGATGTAAATTGAGCCATTAATACATTTGCTATCAGAAGCATTACAGATAAAGTAAAAATTTTTTTCATAGATTTTTGTTTTTATATATAGTTTGAAGTTGAAATAAATCGTATAAGCGTGTATTTAGAAGCTTATTTTATACTAAGAGATTACCTAAGTTTATTTAGCTCACTAAATCAGTTCTATTTGTTAATGAAGTTTGTTTATCCTGTAAACCCTTCTATAATTTACGAATTGGCCTAAATGAATCTTAATGTGTTTATTCAGATAACGACATTGAATTCTTTAAATCAAATTTAAAGTTCTAACCCTTCTGTTAAAATGAACAAATTGTGATTTAGGTAGTATTTTTGGCATTTTACTGTTAAAAACCAATTATTTACATTAAAACTTTTTATGACAGGTGATATAATTCATTATGGAAAAATAAAATGTAGTAGTTTGGTGGCTTTGCTTTAGCCTCTCGAAGTCTCTCTAAAAGAATAAAAAACTGTTTTGACCGATTTCCGATTTTAAAATCATAGTTATTAATGTGTGGTGATATCTGACAGAAATTCCGTTAATAACAGATTTCGAAAAAAACCTATATTTTATATATTATTTAGCTCTCCATTCTAACACCGAAGCTCTTTGTCCGGTTAATTCTTTTGTGGTTTCGCCATCTCCTTGTTCTACATTTTCAACAAATAGGTTTAATATTTTTCGTTCTTTCCATAATTCCGTGTCGTAGGTTGGTTCCCATAAGCCCACCGAAGTTGTAGTCAAATTCTTAAATTTCCATTTCCTCTTATAAATGTCCTTACTTATGGCAACACTTACTTTATTACCTCGTTCTTCGTCTCTAAAAAAAACATAACCTTCCTTTTTATGCTTTTTCTCGGTTACAATTAACAAAGGTCTTGATATTGGGATTCTTTTTGTACCGACCCCAGACAGACTAAAAGGTGCCTTTCTGATAGAAACTTGTTGCGTTTCCCAAATATTATTTTTTTTATATATCAATCTGTACTGTGGGATACTATCTCCTTTTGACTTCCAATAACTTACAATATAAGGGTTGTTATCTCTATCAACCGCCATCGACGTAGAATTTATTAATTCTGATTTTTGCGGAATTTTTAGCGCATACTCTGCAGTAGCTGCTGTAATTGGTAAATCATATGTTTGCCCAGTGCTCTTTTTCCAGGTAATACCGCCATCAGAGGATTTTGCATAACATATATCATGATTTGTTGCCACATTACCAGTCTCTCGCCAGACCCAAGAAATTTGGATTATACCTGCGTTATCAATTACCATTTGCCAGTATGGACTGCGTTTACCCTCTCCATTTATCCAACCGTCCTGAATTGTTGTCCATTTTTTTGTTTTTATATCGTAACTATCTAGCATTAAACTACCATTTCCAGAACCACCGTCTCTATATAAAAACAGTATATTTCCATTTGCTAAGCGATAAAATTCGGGATAAGTTACCCGTTCTTCCTTGAGCCCAGTCATGCTTATTCTCGGTGTCAACGCTAAAGATCCTGGGTTTGTACTTTTACAATAATTGAGTTTTCCTCCGTGAAGGCCCCATGATATATGCAGAAATCCATCACCATCCACCATAATACTGATTGACTTATGCGCATCTGTAGCATCGCCTTGGTAAGGAGTAACCTTTAACTCCCAATTTTTAGCATAAATATTTCTTTTACCTAATACGACGTTTTGAGATTCATCGTAATAAGCAATATACTGCGTGTCCTTATAAGTAACTAAAGAATTTCTTCTGAAAATGACGGTATTAACCGAATTTTTTGCCCAAGCCTCGCCGGCGGGGATAATCTTAGCGCCATTGTTCCCTTTTAACTGAGCCTGTACGCTTATAGCATTAACCAATAGTAACGCAGTAACATAAAATAACCTCTTTTTGATATTGGAATTCATCTTAAATGATTTGGGATTTAGTTGATGACTAAAACATTAAATAACTTCATTTATCCTATTTTCTTCTAATAGATCTTTAGACCAATCCCGTTTATTTTTCGTAGATCGGGTTTTGACATATCAATTTTTATAAACTTCAAATTCAGATATCATCGTAGCCTCTGAAGCCTCTGAAATATACAAACGACACATTGTAGTTTTAATAGGCTTAAATACATGTATTTTATGCTGACCACATGTTGCACCACTTACTATATCTATCCATTTAGCACCATCCCAATATTGTACTTTATATTTTGTAATATGATTGCCTATTTCATTTATAACTACTTTGTTGAAAGTTTGAGGCTTCATCCACTCCAGTTTTAACCATTGATTATTCGGACTGTTGGCTACCCACTTTGTTTCAATATCACCATCATTGGCTCTAAATGCTTCCTGAACCGGATTTTGAGCCTCTCTTACAAGCATGGATGATGCCGTTGCTCTAGCTATTCGGGCTATATTGGTTCCTTTGTATAACGGCTTTGAAAAATCGGTTTTTGGGAGTTGTTCGGACGCGAAATCATAGAATCCAGATTCTACCTGAAAAACAATATATTGTCCTACTGCGTCACTTTTTTCAATTCCTAAGTATTTCACTCCTTCAGCATTGGATGCTAGTACAGCCCCCTCTTTTACCGCTTCGGCACTTAAGGCAGGGATATATACTTTAGCTGTTGTATTTACAGGAATTTCGATATGGAATTTTGCTAAATTACCTGACTTCGACCAGTTGTTAACTATTTTCCCGTATAGTGATTTATAAGTGGTATTCGCATAAATTAAATTGCCAACAACCGCTGGCTTTATAAGGAAATTTTGCATTCCGTAATTGTTATTATCAACTCGTATTCCTCCAAAACCATTAATAAAATATCCACCAATGCCTGTATAGCAAGTATGAATTCTGCTTAGCCCTAAGCTCGACCATAATTCGGGCCAGGTTGTTTCACCCTTTTCTAAAAAATAGCTATAACTCGGATGTCCCGTACTTGTAAGCAACTTGTAAATAAGATCCATACGCTCTCCATACTCGATAAAATAGCGGGCATAAAGTCCCTGACCAGAGCTTCCCACATCATAAAAAGGAAAGCCATATAGCATCTTATCTACCAAATTGTTATATACTTTTTCCTGTTCAGATTTTGGAGTTACACCAGATATTAACGCAAAAGCCTGATCTACTTGAAGACCTTTCAAATAATTTCCTGAAACAGGATCATAAGTGTCATTATGCGTGGCCTTTCTCTGAACTTTCAATCTATCGGCATATTTATTCGCATCTTCTTTTTTACCTAGTTCGATTGCTATTTTTTCAGCAATATCCAACATATACGCATAAAGGCAATTGTTAAAATGATTGGCATCAGGGGCATTACAACTAGAAAAATCATTCCCATGCGGTGTTGCCCAGTCTCCAAGACCAGGAAACTCATACTTACCTGCCTTACCAATAATTAAGGAGCCACCTGTGGCATAGTTGGAATGTTGGAAAATCCAGTTCATCCATTTTTCCATAGCTGGATAGTTATCGGATAGTACTTTTTTATCTCCAAACCACCGATAAGTTTCCCATACAGTAAGCGGGTTATTAGCCTGCCACATCAGGAAAGGACGATCTTCCTCATTTATTACAGCTCGGTTTCTACCATCGTCAAATTGGGCATCATGCATATATTGTAGGTACTGATCCATGTAAGCACCGCTTTCAAAATTAGGAAAGGCATCCCCATACATTGCCGCAACCGTGACTTCTCCCCAACCTCTTCGTTCGCGGTGAGGGCAATCCACTAATATACCATCAAGTGTATTGGCTATATAGGTTTTTAGGTCAGTTTGGTAAATTTTATTAAGTAAATCATCTGAACATTCAAACTGACTAATACGTTTTCGATTGCAGGTGACGACATATCCATTAATGTCAGCTAAATTGGGCTCATAATTTAACCCTCTAACAGTAAACCAACGACCTCCTGCAATATTAAAGCGATTTGTAAATGTACCTTTACCGCTCTTATCGAAAACATATTTACTTCGCTGGCTTTTATTACATGCTACATCTTTTATATCACTGATTTCAATGGTAACTGTATCCCCAACAGTACCATGTCTAAGTTTAATTTCAAAAAAGCCAGAATAGTTGGTTCCCATATCAACCACAAATGCACCGTCCTTATTCTTTGAAATAGATACTGGAGTAAGTTTTTGATATTTCACTTGTGGTTCCACCATCTGAGCACTCAAATTATTGGGAGTTTTACCTTTATAAACAACAGCATTATCCCATGAACTATCATTATAAGTGGCTTTATTCCAATCTATAATTTGTCTGCGAGCATCAATCAGCTCGCCACCAAAATCTTGGATGTCCCATTTCCCAATGTATTCACTATTACTTTTCTTGCATTTCCAAGTTTTATCGGTAAACAGCATGAGGGTTTTACCTTTAGTTTTAATTTGTGCCTGAGCTTTAAATATAAATGGACGGTTGTTATTCTCGCGGACACGCGTCCAACGTGTCCAACCAGCAGCATGCCAAATTGCAATGACATTTTTGCCTTTTTTCAGCTTATTGGTTATATCATAAGTAAGGTATGGAATTCTTTTTTCCATATAGGATAAGACAGGGTTCATCACATTATCCGTTACTTTTTCTCCATTAACATAAAGTTCGTGATAACCCATTGAGGCTACGTAAACCAAACCTGAAGTTGGTGTGTATTGAAGATCAAATGTTTTTCTGTACCAATTATGGTCAGTTTTCAATTGATCTTTTTTATAAATCCATGAACCTTTCCAATCATTAGGGTTCAATAGCCCAATTGTAAAACTTGCGGCTCCACTCCATTCTGATGCTTTGTCTGATACGTCCCATACCCTCAACTTCCAAAAACATTTTTGACCTGACTTTAAATCGTTTGGTTTATATACGTTATTTATCGATTGATTGGAAAGTAATTTACCTGAATCCCACAGGTCGCCCTTATTTTCATTTAATTCAGCTAAACTGCTCGCTACAAGAACTTGAAAAGCGGTCTGTTTTTGCCCACGAATTTTATTAGTATCTATGATTTCCCAGCTCAAACGTGGATGAACATTATAAATACCTAGAGGGTTAATACGATATTCACACCTCAGGTTAACAGGTGCTATTGCACTGGCATTGCTAATACATGCAAAAAAAAACATCATTATCACTATACATCTCAAGATCATAGTATTGTTTGTTTAAACACTTTTCATAAATAAATAATTTACAGATTATATACAGACTTATGAATGGCAAACTGTTTCCTTATCTCCAAATACCATCTAGCATCTAGTATTGTGACCAAGACTTCACTTGCTTGACTAACTTTAAAATGAGGGAGCTTGAACATTTGAAATGTTGCTCTTCATTTTATTAAGCTTTTTAAATGCAATTTTAGGCTCGGTTTGTAAAACTATCTTTAAAATCTAAAATGAAAAATGGATGATTTAATATTTAGAATGTCCATTTTGATAATTAGTTAGTTAAAACCTTTAGGATCAAATTCATGCTATAACATTATTATAAATATTTAGAATGGACAATGATTTAAGTAGAAAGTAATTTTAAAACATTGCTGTCAAGTTTTTGAATGTACGGTATTCTTTCCTCATCCGGGCATCCACCAAATTTCATCTACAAGTGTAAACTAACTTACTTTATACTGTTCGTTTCTGCCTTAATAAAAAATCAAAAACAAATACATAAGTATCAAATCCTACAATTTTGCAACTATCGAATTAAATAATTTTGGTAAAACCAATTATTTAATTTTAATTATAAGTAAAGAAAACTGTTTAAATAGCTAGAAATAGGTACAAATCAAATAATTTCCTTGTGAGTTTTAAGCCACTTGTTCAAATAAAAAAGCTCAACTTCAAAAATAAAATAGGCATTTTCAAAAAACGTCAAACAATAAAATCATGAATAAATATATCAAAAAACCAATTATTCTTCTAATATTTTGCGCTAGTGTGTTTTCTTGCAAGGCTCAAAACATTAATTATAAAAGAATAATAAAACATGCTGAAAATCAAACAGATATTATGATTAAAGAAATTAGCGAAATCAGAAAAGCGGGAAAGTCTAATCTTGTATCGCCACGCACTCTGCAAAATAATGAGGTGAAACTGGTTTCTTCCGAAGATTGGACCAGTGGCTTTTTCCCGGGCTCACTTTGGTATCTGTACGATTTGACCGGAGAAGATAAATGGAAAACCCAAGCAGAAAAATTTACAAATTTTATAGAAAAAGAAAAGTTAAACGGCTCCAATCATGACATTGGGTTTAAAGTCTATTGCAGTTTTGGAAATGGTTACAGAGCAACTCAAAATGAAACTTACAAAAGCATTATCATACAGGCGGCTAAGACATTAATGACGCGTTTCAATCCAAAAACCGGCGTAATTCGTTCATGGGACCATCATCAGGATAAATGGAAAAATCCAGTCATTATTGACAATATGATAAATTTAGAATTGCTATTTGAAGCCACTAAAATAACTGGAGATTCATCTTTCTACAGAGCAGCGGTAAGCCATGCTAATAATACCATGAAAAACCATTTTAGACCCGATTATAGTAGTTACCATGTTGTAGATTATGCCCCAGAAACCGGTGCTGTTTTGAAGAAAAACACTCACCAAGGATATAGTGATGGATCTGCCTGGGCTAGAGGACAAGCTTGGGCTTTATATGGTTTTACAATGTGCTATCGATTCACAAAAAACCCGCTATATCTAAAACAGGCAGAAAACGTAGCGAAATTTATTCTCACTCATCCAAATATGCCAAAAGATTTAATTCCTTTTTGGGATTTCAACGCACCAAATATTCCAAACGAACCACGCGATGCCTCGGCTGCATCCGTTATCGCTTCTGGTCTGTTAGAACTGAGCCAATATAGTAACAACAAACAAAACTATCTATCTAAAGCAAAACAAATTCTCTATAATTTAAGTAAAAAATATACTACTAAAAAGGGAGAGGCAAAAGGATTCATTTTATTACATAGTACAGGTTCTAAACCTTCTAACAGTGAAGTTGATGTACCTTTATCTTATGCAGATTATTACTATTTGGAAGCATTGTTCCGTTTAAAATCATTTAATCTTTAATTACCCATTTATTGACATAACATGTTGTTGTGTTTTCAATTAATAAACTTGTATTTAAAAAATAGAAATCAAAAAATACGTCATAACATTTTCAATCCTCTCAAATAAAAAATCGATAAAAACGGCAACTTGTTTATAGCATAAAGCTATTAAAGTAGCTAATGCTAAAAGCCGATAAAGTTGTAGATACCTTACTCCAAACAACCAACTTAAATTGTTGGATAGGAAGAAAAAGTTGGGTATGGTTAATAGCCAAGCACAAACGCCAGACTATAACCTCATTTTACATATTGTTTTATTTTTCAGCTTAAAGAGAAAAGAGAGCCCAAACTGGGCTCTTATTAGTAAGCACCAATCTATTTATTTTTAGATTCTTTTTTTGTATAAGTACACTTTACAGGATTATTGTATTCTATAGCCGTTTGCTCAACGTAATTTTTAAATTGTTCCTTGGTGTTTAAAACAGCTCCTTCACTCCATGCCGCAAGCAGCATGTATTCATAAGAATGATCCTTATCTGCTGTTAATTTGAAAGTATGATTTCCCGCAGCAGCTTTAACAAATTGATATTGTGGCTTATATTTATCTTTTACAACGAGTGCTTTACCAATAAAATCTACAATAACACTCATTCTGTCATCAATTTTTTCAGGATCCTTTATTCCTTCAGGACCTGATGATATGATGATTCCGTCATGAACAAAAAGATCTTCCTCACCCGGTTTTTTTCGGATACCACAACCCATAAGAACACCCGATTTTAAAGGTAAAAATGTGGTATATTTTACCTTGCAAGTGGTATAGCTCTGATGTGCATAAGACGTGTAGAGTTGCTCTAGTTCATACGAGCCGTTCCCGGAGTTCCAGTTCATGGTTTTAATTTTAATCATGGATCTTAATGGACCATTTACAACAACTTCGTAAGCGTAGCGGGTATCGCTTATCTGTCCGGCGTTCCACAAACTTTTCGGTATAATAGCGTCATGCCGAGGAGTAAATCTTGGTCGTGATACAGAATCCGGAAATTTCGGTGCCTCAAAGAGACAGATAGAACCACCACCAAAGGAACTAGCGACAGACTGTATATCAGAGCCGTAATCTTTATTGATCTGGCTCACGGCATATCCGTCCAGATTATCCATATAAAGACGGTCGGCCATCAACACAGGTTTTCTTTTAGCATATACATCAACTGCGTTGGCAAACCATATTTTCCATCCAACATTTTCTGACTCCCAAAAGGGCATCAGATGCCTGGCATAGCTCCCAATATTGGCATGAGTATAATGTTTGTTCCAGCCTCTAATATTTTCGCCCATATAGATATATATGGTTTTCTTTTCTTTGGGCTTTAAATCCGTCATAAAAAATAGCTCATCCCAAATTCCATCCTTGTCCAGATCATCCAATTGATGAAATATGGCATGCCCGTTTGCTTCTTTTCTGATCTGATGCCCCCCTTGAAGCTTCAATAATTCGGGGCTTGGGTCTCCTGACGGTGGAAGTGAAGGATCTACTATTGTTACCCACATTTCAGCAATATCTGGTATAGGAAAATCCGCTCTTGAAATAATTACGGGGCAATTGCTTCTAGCCTGATCCAAGTCATTAACAACAGTATATTCTATTCTTTGTTCAGGGAGAAAATTTCCTTGGGTATACCAGTTCTTGTCCTGTGCGTTAGCCGTAAAAAAAAATATACAAAGCGGAATTAATGGTACTTTAGTCTTTACTTTCATATCTTATTGTTGTTATTGAACTTAAATCAGTTCCGTAGACAAATTGGTTGTGAATTTTATAAACGAAACTTCTTAATTGTACATCATAATGTTGGCTATTTTTATAAATATTTAATCCCATTAATGAATTACCTTTTCTGATCTATACCGACATTAATTGCTCCTAGTTTTATTAAGTTTCCATAATAATCCTTACCGGGAGCACCCTGAACTTTGATTCCCTTACCAATCACAGATGAACCGGACTTAAGCCTATAGCCTGAAGAACCACCGCCGGGATTAATCAACCGCGGATTACCAATTATCTTATTGGGGTCATTAGGCTCATTAGATGCAGGATTTCCGTAAAAAGCATTGGCTGAAAAAAAGTTATCAGTACTTTTAGCATAATCGTAAGAAGTACCTGTAGCCTGATTATAGAAAACATTATTATAAAAGAAAGTTTTGTCAGCGTATGTTCCACGCCATTCTTTATAATATATCATCTTTGTATCGGTCTGCTTCGGTCCCAGATAAAAAATATTGTTGTAGAAAATTGTATTCGTTGACGAACCTGCAAATCTGATCGCAAATTTCCCATGTCCTTTACGACCAATTAGTCCATCACGTTCAAAAATATTGTACCGTATAATTGTACTATCATTAAAGCTTCCCGGACCTCCGGTTACAAGCATTCCATAATCATTATCATGGCAATAGTTATATTGAATGATGGTATTTTTACTTTTATAATCACTGTCAATGCCTCCCGCGTCTTCATCACCCGGGTTTGCTTTTGTAAATCTGCATTCATTGTATTGCAGAATTGTTCCATCCGCGTTATATGGGTATAATGCATTTCCCGTTGTGCGGATACCACAATAATCAAACAAACAATGTTCTACAATAGCATCTTTAGAAACCCTTACAATCACTCCATTGCCCCCGGTTCGCCTGATGGTTGAATTTCTGATAATGAATTTTTTATTAGGAGTCCAGTCTATATTGCTGGTTAAAGTGCGATTGTCATAGTCAGACGCATTTGTAATTCCTATCCGGTCAACATCATGCACATAACAACTATCTACCAAAAGGTCATTAAAATAAGTTGGAAGATCATTGCCGGTATTAAATACATGAAAATAAATTCCTCCGGTATGCCTTTGAGTGATATCTCCGTTAACACCATGGACTTCAAGTTTAATCAGATGAATATTGTTCAATTCGCCTTTGTTATTGCCTTGAATTAAAATAGCAAATTTTCTGCTATTAGCGCCGGTATAGGGCGCAGGAGAAATCACATTCGCATATTTAGTTAAATTGTCTTTTTCCCATTGATCAAGCGTTTTACCACCTTCCTCTGTTGAGTCAAAATTGGTAACTTCTAAGTCTCGAATTGTCCAATATTGCTGGTTAAATAAAGAAATTGTAGAAAAAGCCAAAAAAGTCTTACACATTGCATCTTCTGTCTTTCCATCTCCATGCAAAGCTGGGTTTTTACCAGTTCCATATCTTCCAATTATAATCGGTTTGCCTGCTGATCCTGAACCCTGAGGTTTTATTGAACCTATCCATGACTGACCTGCGTGAAACAAAATTCTATCACCAGGTTTAAAAATAGTTTTATTGATATTTGCCAAGGTCTTCCATGCCGTCGATTTAGATGTTCCGTTATTTAAGTCTTTTCCGGATATGGCATCAATATAATAATTGGTGGCAAATGTCTGCACAATCGTAAACAGACAAGGCAATATCAATAGCTTTTTTAAAATCATTTTAAACTTTAGGTTATTGGTTTATACTTATTATACAGACTCTTTAAAAGTCTGTTTGAAGTTTATTGATAGGCTTCACAAACCTTTTCTCTAGTAACTGAATTTACCAGATCTCTTGTCCTTATATTTTAAAACATACATCTCAAAGTTTGTTATTGATAACGGTTTTTCAACAGGTCTTTCATCCAACAGTTAATTTCCCACTGATCGGCAATAGGTGTATTGGTACTAATTGTATATGGCATATAAGGATAAGGTCCGAACTCTGGGGTAATGGTACAATTTTCTACTCCTGTTTCTTTCAAATATGCCATCCATTTATCCCACCACCGTAAATGATGGGATAAAGCTTCTTCATTTTCTGGGGCTCTTGGATCCGATACCTGTGGACCTTCTATATGACCAACTCTCGCATGAATGTGTATACTTTGCTTAATTGCTAAATCAATTGCTTCTTGTTGGTCTTCCAAATAACTTTCTGAGACACACACCCAATGAGAAAAATCTAAAGCTAGTTTAAGGTATCGAAAACGTTCTTCTTGCAAATAACTTTTAACAATGTGTGCTGCATAGGCCCATTTATTTCTGTGAGTCTCATGGAATATAGGTATGCCAGTTTCTTTACTTATCATCTCACAAACTGCAAAGCATCGCTCCATTTGGTCTTTAGTATAGTATTCTCTGCCTGTTTGAGAAGTGATAAACTGAGGTTTGATAGTGGCAGTTTGGTAACTGGCCAACTGGTATAGATTTCGCTCCATTGCCACAAGATATCTGCTAAAATCTGTGCCTTCTTTCATTTCGGCATGGAGCAGACTATATGCCAACCCCGTTTTTTCCAGTTCTTCCAACATTTGAGGTTTTTCCTCTGGCGTCTGTAGCGGATAAACTTCTACACCATCATACCCACTGCTAATCGCTTTTTGCAAAAAAACATTCCAGTTTAAAGACTCTGAACCCCACCTTGGGCAGTAAAATTTAACTATTGGCATCTATTATTTTTTGTAGATCAATGGATTTTGTTCATTATTATTTAGCACATCTCCGACTTTTAAAGTTTTCAAATAGCTGTCTGGCAACACATTCGGAATTCCGTTGAAAGTTGCGCCATCCGGCATGTAAGCACAAGTCATTGCTCTTCTGAAACCGGGAGTCATATTGGCATGTGCCCCATGTACGGTTAAACCGTTGTGGAACGAACAACTACCTGCTTTAATTACTACAGGTTGAGATTTTCTTTCTTTAAATTGAGGATAAAAATTAAAAATAGCATCCATGTTTTTCCCGATCGAAGGATTTTCAAAGGTGGTCAGTTTATGTGTGCCTGGAAGAAAGAACAAACAACCATTTTCCAAAGTCACATCGTCTAAAGCTACCCAAATAGACATCGCTCTTCTATCAGAAAAAGACCAATAAGGGGTATCTAGATGCCATGAGGTTGGATTTGCCCAGGGGCGTTTAATCAGAGCCTGGTCATGCCATATTCTAACGCCATCGGCACCAGATAAATCACTTACCATTTTACCAATGCGTTCGTCAAACATGATTTTTTTCATGGTTTCGCTGGTTTGCCAAAGATTAATCGATTGGTCAAAAACTTTGGTGTAATAATCAGAATCTTCATTTATCCCATCGCCTTCGTCAATTTTACCTGCTTTACCAGGTATTTTCAATCCTTTTCTTTCTTCTAAAGCTTGCGAAACACTGGCTCTCCAATATTCTAATTCGTCTTTATCCAAAAAATTTTCTACAACAACAAAACCGTTTTCTTGATAAGAGCTGATCTGCTCTTGTGAAAGTTGATTATTCATATCTTAATGTTTTTTACCCGATTGACCCGGAGATTAAATTTATAATTGAGTTGCTAAGATACCTTGTAAGCATTTTTTATAAATGCACATTATGATATTTCAGATTATCAATTTGACATGTGTCATTTTAACTTTATTCAGATAAGATCGTTGCGCATAAACCGATATAAAAACCATATCAAAATGTATAACAACTATATCAATTAGGTTATTTTAACATTAAATATTGATACTAAATTTGAAGTATTTGAAACCAAAACATCTCAATCTCAATAAGGTTGTGATACTTAAACCAATTTTAACGATGAAAAATCAAGTTGCATTTAAAATGAAATTAAAACCTAATTGTAAAGATGAATACAAGAAAAGGCATGATGAAATTTGGCCCGAGCTAACAGAGCTTTTAAAAAAAGCGGGGATTTTTGATTATAGTATTTTTTTAGATGAGGAAACAAACATCTTATTTGCAATCCAACATTCAAAAGAAACTACAATAAACTTAACCCACGAAACTATCATGAGAAAGTGGTGGAGTTTTATGGCTGACATTATGGAAACCAATGCCGACCAATCGCCAGTAGTATCAGAATTACCCTTAATGTTTTACATGGCTTAATATTCTATTTTTAAAACCTACGCGCTAGATAGTTTTTGCTATTTCTATAAATCTTCTAAATTTATCACCTTATCCGGTATTTAATTAGCTGGCAAGCTTAAATTACTGTTTATCTCTTTAAAACAATTTATCAATTAATTCAGCAACAATTTTATGTCCTTTTGAGTTAATGTGGTTGTTTTGAGCCATATAACTTTTTAAATCAACTCCACTTAATGCTAAGTCTTTGAAAGCTTGATAGCTATTAATTACAGGGACATGATATTTTACACCCAACCCTAAAATCTGTGCAGTATGCTGAGCTAATAAAGCATTATCATCTTTAATATTTTCTTTTAAATCGGGTGTTGGAGTAAGTAATACTAACTTAATATTTTTTTTAAGTGTCATATTTATCATTTTTTCCCAGGCTTTTTTGGCTCTTGCTAAGCCAATCTTTCTATCGTTTAAAGCGTAATCAATAAATAATACATCGGGCTTATGAATCAATACCTCTTTTTTAAAACGCTTTGCTCCTTGTTCAGCATTTTCGCCACCAATGGTGGTTTTAATCACGTTTACTACGGCGTATGGGTATCTCTCGATTATTAGCTTTAAAACTAATAAAGGATAAGAACCAAATGTATTCACAATTGGTGTTCTTTGATAACCGCTTGGTACACTATGTCCATGAAAAACCAGATTTATAGAGCGGTTTTTTGGCCACTTTTTTAAAAGTTCAGCTTTAATGCTTGCTAAATAAGACGTATCTATGCTTTCTATTTTTAAATTTTCTATAAATTTATTTTTGGCAAAAATAGTTGATGCAAACAAAATAATACCTGCAAAAAGTAATGCGAATGATCGACTAAAAGTTTTATTTAACACTTTATTTTATTTAAAGTTTAACAACAATATATTGAATAAGGATAAGTGCGGAAGATTCCACCACTATAAGCTTGAAATTCACATTTACCTTATTATTAGTTTTTTATTCATCCGTCCTGAAAAGGACTGGCAGGCAAATTCTGTCTGATTGTAACAACAAGCAATTAGGTAGTTTTTAGATGCATATCTTACAGTAACTGCCGGATACGATATCTTTATCATAAGATTAGCTACAGGCTTTTGTGCTTAACATCCCGCCGTTTCCCGTAACATAGGGTTAAGTATTAAAAAACAAACAGAAAAAATGACTTATCCATTCTTTAAAATTTCATAAGAAATCCTCTCTATACGGACTGAAAACATCTATCAAAGTACCCGGTTCCTTACAAACACAACCATGTACAGCGTAAGGCGGAACGTAATAACCATCTCCTTTTCTGATGGTTTTTACCTCATCTCCTATTTTCATTTCAAAAACGCCACTTTCTACATAGGTTACTTGCGAATGATGATGCTCGTGTAAATCACCGACCGCTTCAGCCTCAAACTTGGCTTTTACTAACATGATATGATCATCGTATCCGAAAATTTGTCGCTTTATTCCATTACCCAGATCTTCCCAGGGGATTTCATTTTCTATTTGATATAAATCACTTTGTAACATGTTCTATTTGATATAATAAATAATTCCTTTGATATTATAGTCATCGATTTTACAGGTAAATATTATCCTTAGGTCGAAATTATAAGTAGTTTGCTATATAAACAAAAAAGAGGGGCTTCGGTATAAAACCAAAGTCCCCTTTTTCACTAACCAATTTACTACATTTTTATGATCTTTTCTTTTTTAACAATTTTTCCATCTTTCGTCAAACATAAAACATAAGTTCCTTTGTTTAAAGCATCCATGCTTATTACATTATCATTGCCATTGGCTACTGTTTTATAGACAATTTTCCCCTGCATATCTATTAAAGCTATTTCGTTTACGGCAGAATCAAAATTTTCCAACCTCACATGGATCTCATTTACTGTAGGATTAGGATATACAAATACACTGTTTTCAGATGAGTTGAGGACTACGATATTACTATAATAATAAGAACCATCATTATCAGTAATTTTCAAACGATAATAGGTAGTACCAAATGTTAGTTTGTTGTCTTGTGCAAAATAAGCTTGTTTGGTAGAAGTATTACGAGCTGAAAAATCACATACAGGGGAAAAATCTGAACCGTCAATGCTTTTTTCAAGCGTGAATCCTTTTACATTTAATTCATTAGCTGTAGTCCATGTAAACTTTGCTCCGTTTAGTGATACGTTTCCTGTGAAGGATAAAAAATTTAAAGGAAGTGTTATCGTACTCGAAGCATCTACCTTTTCAGAATAATTAAAAGAATTGTCCAAAGTATAAATCCTATAGTAGTAAGTTCCACCGGCACTAATAGTATTATCAACAAACTCCAACTTTGGACCGCGGTAAACAATTGTACCTTCATTGTCTTTGGTAAACTTTTCTCCGATATTGTAATTAAGTTTGTCAGTAGGATTGTCATTATCAGTTGGCATACTTGAATATCGTATTACCGTATAATTACTAAAATCATTGGCTATAACTGCCGGTGCATCCCAGATTACATCAATCGAATTATCCATAGTAGTCGCAGATGCAGATGAAACCTTAGAAGGAGGTGTATTATCTGCTACTTCTGGTGTAAAACATACGCTTCTAAAGAAATACTTATACCCAGCATTTTCAATTAGCGTAGCAGAAGGTGTAGTAACTACTGAATTCCGTGGATTTTCATCTAATATGGTATAAAAAGCATTTCTAGTTGCAGAGAACGCACCTGTATTAGAACTGTTTCCTGTGGTGTAAAATAGCCGGACCGACCCTTGTGTTGCAGGTGCAACCGGCGGAATATAATATCCTATTAATCCTGTTGTCGTTCTTTGAGATTCTGCAAATAAAGCTCCTTCAAATGACGGATCAGGATTTCCAGGGGCAATTATCCAATTTTTGCTAGGCGCATCATAATAGTATTTTATAATGCCTCTTCCGTTTGTCTGTAGATTATCGGTAATATATAAAACATCATTTCCGTCTAAATCATTTGAAACAGTGGGATCAGTATCTAAAAATAGCATGGTCAAGTTAGAAGGCACAGCTGTTAATCCCGGTATAAGCTCTGGAGTGGTGGCTAAATCTGTCAACCCCTTTCCAACACTATAAACCCCCGATGCAAATAATTGCCCATTAAATATGCCTACATTTCTATAGGCCAAATTTGGCTCAATAACTGTGGACGCCGTTACGTCGCTGAAAGTTGTCTTGAATATTCCTTGACCTGTTAAAGCAGAAGTTACATATAAGTTTTCTCCATTTTGAGAGGCAACATTTCTTAAACCTTGTGCAAAACTTAAAGGCGCAAAATCGATATTCTTATCTTTATCAATCCTGATAATAACCTTACCATCAGTAGCTGGAGCCGAGTTAGGTGCATTATTATCCAAAGATGCCGCAACATCATAACCGGCCACAATTAAATATCTTCCGTCTGCCGAGCGGGTTACCATACCGTCTATAGATCCATTTGCACCTTGGTTCCCAGGAATAGCGAATCTACTGCCTGCTACTTGATAAGGTACTTCCAACTCTTGTCCCGTCGGTGTAAACGTCAAGGGGTCATATTCTATGAGGGTTAAAGGTACTGGCTTTGAGTTAGATAATGCGCCTAAATTTGTGACGCCGTTACCATATCGGGCTAAAATTAATTTTCCTGGACTAAACTGAGCCATAATGGCATGACTGGTTATCAAGAAAATTGAGAGCGTAAAAATTTTTTTCATATCAAATCAATTTATAGGGTTTATAAAATTTATTTTATTTGAAATCCATCACATTTAATAGAAAAGTTGACTACCAATTAATTCATGTGATACGTTTTTTTTCGAACCTAGACAGCAAATCTTATTGCTCTACAGTTATATTAAATTTCTTCACTACCTCCTCGTGATTATCAACAGTAGCATTTCGGGCAACTATAACTGCATTATAACTACCCGGTGAATTATATATGTGTATAAACTGTTCAGGTATTGCTCCCGTTTCAATGGAAGTAATTTTCTCTGAAACCGCAGTTAAAGCGGGGTTTAACCTGTCTAAATCAAATTGTTTGGAAATTGCCCAATCCTCAACAGCCGGTGACCCGGGATTGACTACAGCATGTTCCAAATTTGCACCGTTGACCCATGTTGGAGAGCTTGTATAGAAATTTACAGGACTAAAACCGCTATTTAAATTCCCATTACCATTAGTGTATACAGTACCATCTGGATAGGTTGTGGTAAAATTAAAATTAAGCACCCGCCATCTTCTCTGAGTTGAGGTATTAGGATCGACTGATATGTAACGAAAGGCAACGAAAATTGGTTTCCCCTCAGATTTCAGATCAGATAAGTCAACATTCCCGGAAGAAACCGTTGTTGTGGTAGTTGATAGTACTACCCTAGAGGTTATATCCGTCCAAGTTGCTTTTCGTATGTTTGTTGTGTCTAAAATTCCAGTAAAATCATTAGAGACTAAAATAGAAAGGTTTTTGGTTCCTAAAGTACCTGTACCCAAAGCCAAATTAGTTTGGAAACTCATCTCGGGTTTTCCGCTAACAGGCGATTTGTAAAGTCCAGCTTTACTATAATCACTTCCATTTTCTCCTGAATAAAAGTAAATATAGTCTGCGTAACCGGAAAGATTGAATTTAACACTATCGCCAACTTTATAGAGTAGCTTATCGGTGATTACATTTAAATCCGGCTTTTCTACTTTAATTTTATTACACGCTAAAAGTATAATTGAAACAAATGTTATTATTAAGAATTTTCTCATTTCATCAAATTTTAATAGTTGAAGTCTTTATTAGTATCCTGGATTCTGTTTTGCCAAACTATTGTTAGTGATCTCAGTAAGTGGAATTGGTAAGTATAACCTATTAACACTAATATTTTCTCCGTCTATTGTTGCCGCATCCAAAGTTGCGCTTGTGGTACCTACTGCAACAATAGGTGGGATTTTCTGAGTACCATCTGAAAAACGCTCATCACTACCGTATTTGGCAATATCTGATCTTTCTTTAACCTTAGTTATCAATAAACCCCATCTCTTTAAATCCTGTTTCCTAAATCCTTCGTAGCATAACTCAAGCATTCTTTCCTTTTGAACGGTTATTTTAAATGCGTTCTTATCCTTGTATTGATCTGGCTTCAAATCTGCACTTATATATGTTGCGGTTGCTGTTGCAGCTTCACCTAAATAGGTGAAAATTGCTTCTTGGGCATTTGCGGGGTTAGTAGCTCCAGATGTTTGAGCAGGAGCTGTTGTACTTGACAATCCCGCCCTCGTCACTCTATACAACCTGCCGGTTGCGGGCACTACTACATTAGTATTTAGTAAGTAAGAAGTATTTGCTATCCAAGGTGATCCTAAATAAATTTTGGAGGGTAAGGACTGATACCTTCCCAAGGCTGACATCTGTATGCTTGTAACTGCTCCTGCAGATATTACAGATCCAATACTTGCCGTTTCCGTACTATTGCCACCAACAGCAGTAATCTCAGAAGGTGCTAAAGTATATCCACTGCCTGGACTAAGTAGCGTAAGTGTAATTGCTTTCCCTGTAGATTCTCCATAACCTCTCCTTCTGATCTGATTAATAGCATCTATTGCTCTTTGACTAGGACCATCATGTACTTCGTTATCTGCCTCGGCCATCATTAATAAAACATCTGCATAGCGTAATATTGGCCAGTTCTGTGGAATTAAATTAAAAACCCGAGGTTGAAAAGTTTCCTCCGCCCTACGCCATTTTCCGGGCCAACGTAACCACCAGCCATTTTGATTCCATGTGTAAAAAGCCTTGGTGGAAGGTACCGAAACCGATCCTCCAGAAAATTGGAATGTAGAAACATTGCGGTCTCGTCTCAAATCGGGCGAATTATCAGTTTTTGCAATAGGGTTATAGAAAGAATCATAGGCTCTATATAGAACTGCACTAGCATAAACTGGACTGGTGATTTGTCCATTTGGATTATTTGCGCCATCATATATACCAACGGTAGCGCTGGAAATTGCTTCTCTAGCTAATGGGTTTCCTGCCTGCAAAGCAAAACCTACTTCCCACATGCTTTCTTTATAAGTAGCGTCATATTGGTCAGCCGATTGCATTCTAAAAACTTCGTCATAACTTGGATTTAGCTTATGCTCGTTAGAAGCAATTACTTTATTGGCCCACTCAAGTGCTTCCGCATATCTTTCAGTCTCGTTGACAGGATTTCCTGCTGCATACAAACAAACCCTAGCTAACATTCCCTGAACGGTTGTATAAGTTATCCGCTCGGCATAATAAGGGTTTAACGAGCTGGCTTTCTGATCCTCTAGCATACCTTCTGCTTCAGTCATTTCATTTATTACCCAATCATAAACATCCTTTGTAGGTGTAAAAGCAATTTTAGCATCATCTGGACTTGTGGTTGATTTTGTTCTTAACGGAATATCTCCCCACCATTGGGTCAACATAAAATGGTAATAAGCTCGCAAAAATTTAGCTTCGGCCTTAACATGCTTTCTTTTTACTTCTGAAATTCCTTGGGCTTGGTCAATATATTCTAATAAGGTATTAGCCCTTTCAATACCGATATATAAACCGCCCCAAAAACCAGAGACATAAATATCTGTTGAAATTGGTGAGTAATGCTCCATTCTAGGAGTTGTAGCTGCAGTACGAGCATAAGACTCATCAACGCCTTGCGTTACATAACATTGATAATTAGAACCATACCAGCGATTGGTACCCGACATATTCATCGCATCATAAACTGAGGCTAAGTAAGCATCAACTTGTTTTTCGGTTTTGAAGTAGTTTTCTACAGCTACAACGCCAGTTGGTTCAGTATCTAAAAATTTTTTGCAAGATGTTATTGTTAAACCTGTTATTAACAATATAATTACTGATATATTTTTTTTCATGTCTGAGAAATTAGAATGATGCATTTAGTCCAAATGTGAAAGTAAGTGCTCTAGGATAGGCTGAAAAATCGAAACCGGGTGTCAACCCATTACCTCGTGTTGAATTTTCAGGATCTGTAGAAGAGTAGTTAGTCAACGTCAATAAATTTTGAGCAGAAGAATAAACTCTAAAAGTGTTAAAGCCTAGTCTTTTTATAACTTTTGCGGGCAAAGTATAACCTAACTGAACAGTTTTCAATCTAATAAAGGATGCGTCTTCTAAAAAACGTGTAGAATATACACCTGCACCGGTTGCGTTAACTCTTATATATTCGTTGTTTGGGTTCTCTGGGGTCCATCTTTGTGTATAACTCGCAAATTGATTAATATTTAAGGCCAGTGGATAAGATCCCTCTAATAGTAAACGATTAAAATTATATGTTTTATTTCCATATGACCATTGTAAAAAAACATTTAGATCAAATGCCTTGTATTTAAAATTATTATTTAAACCCCCAACGTGAATAGGATAAGGGTTGCCAATAATGGTCCGGTCATCATCGTTTATTTTTCCATCCCCATTTACATCCCTATATTTAGGATCTCCTGGTTGCACCCTGTTTGATCCAGTTCTAGTTTGACGTATAAAGCCTTCCTCACCCACAGGTACACTTTCTTTAATTTGATAAGATCCATCAGATAATACATCAAAATCACTAATTTGATAATTTCCCTCATATACAAATCCGTACATAGAAGCAATCGGCTTTCCTACTTTAGCAATATAACCTGGAATGCTTTGAAACGTACCACCAGTGCCTCCCACGTTTGATAAAATATTATCTTGTCCATTAGTTAGCGAAACGATTCTGTTCCTGTTAAAAGAGATATTGAAACTAGTATTCCAAGAAAAGTTTTTTGATCTTATGTTTTCCGAATTAACAGTTAACTCAAATCCTTCATTTCTAGTTCTGCCTATATTATCAATAATTGTATTGAAACCTGTACTTAATGGTATTGCCGAATTCAGCAATAGATCATAAGTGTCTTTTTTATAATAGTCTGCTTCAAATAAAACCCTGTCTTTAAAAACACCGAACTCTAAACCTGTATCGAACTGTCCAGTGCTTTCCCATTTGATATCTCTGTTACCTAAAA
Organism: uncultured Pedobacter sp.; assembly: GCF_946480185.1. The sequence goes on from NZ_CAMLIG010000003.1 coordinate 37,358, forward strand.
CTTGCTTGTAAAAGGCCTGTATTAATTGGTTATTAAAGGGGTAAAAGGTATCACCAACACTAAGAGCTGTTCCAATTGTTGAAGCATAGGCAAAATCAGCAACTCTATTATTCCCTGTAACCCCATATCCTATTCTAAATTTACCACTTGAAACAAAATTCAGATCTCTAATGAATTTTTCTTCACTCCATCTCCAAGCAAAAGCTCCTGAAGGAAAAAAGCCGTATTTATTTCCTGTATAAAATTTTGATGACCCGTCAGCTCTAAAAGTTCCTGTAAATAAATATTTACCGCCATACATTTGATAATTGATACGGCCAGCATAAGATAACAACCTGAAGTTTGAACTACTTGAATTGGGGTTAATTTCAATAGATTCTCCCAGACCACTCACTCCCAAAGATTCGGAAGGAACATTTGTGGCTCTATATCCGTATCCACTTCTTTTATTTAATTGAATAGAGTATATGGCATTTGCGGTTATCTGATGATTTTTATTAAACTTTTTGGTATAAGTCAACACATTCTCGTTAGAATAGTTGTTTACCTCGTTTAATTGGATAGATCCGTTTATCCCATACGTTTGACCTTGAGTAGTTAATGGACTACCTTGTCGAGTTTTAGAGTTGTAAAATCTTTCTGTTCTGCCAGCAGAATAACTTCCTGATAGGGAAGATCTCAAACTTAATGAAGGAAGTATTTTATATTCGGCGTAAAAATTTCCTCTTAAGTTTTTATTATAAGAAGCGCTTACCGCATTTGAAGCATCTACAAACGGGTTAACCCTATTATAATTTGTATTTTCTTCGGGGTCTTGAAAATCATCTAATAAATCATCTAGATTTAAACTACCTGTGATAGGTCTGTACGCCCAAATCTGGTACACTAAATTTAAGTTTACGTCGTTACCTCCCGAAGTATTTTGACTTCTTGCAACTATACCATAAGATTTTGTTGATGCGTAATTAACATCAGCACCTACTTTAAATTTCTTTGAAACTTGTTGGTCTAGTGTTATTCTTCCTTGATAACGGTTGAAACCACTGTTTACAATTAATCCATCTTGATTGGTCAAAGACCCAGAAATGGAGTATTTTGTTGATTCTGTCCCCCCTCTCAACGCTACACTATGATTTTGAAATGGATTGATACCGTAAACCTTGTCTTGGAAACTAGCGGGCTTTACATTCCTGTAGGTTTCTAAAGTTTTTCCGTTTGTGAAATAACTATTTGCTGCGGTAGTAGGGTTTATTTCCGTTTGCAACTTCACAAACTCGTAAGGATCCATCAGTTTTGCTTTATCTGTAATGCTGTTGAAGCCATAGTACCCATTATAAGAAATAACGGGCGCACCTAATTTCCCGCGTTTGGTTGTAATAATAATTACCCCATTTGCACCTCTTGAGCCATAGATTGCTGTAGCAGAAGCATCCTTTAAAACATCTATAGTTTCAATCTCGTCCGGGTTAATCGTGTTATTGTCTGGATCCTCAATCGGAAAACCATCAATAACGTACAATGGAGAATTACTGTAATTTAAAGAATTATTTCCCCGCACAACAATATCCAAACCGTCCCCAGGTTGTCCGTCACCTGCAATTACCTGTACCCCGGCCACTCTTCCAGCTAATGCTTCTTCAAAAGAACGCACAGGTGCCTTTTGAAGATCTACAACACTTACGCTTCCTACTGCACCAGTTAGATCCCGTTTAGTACTTGATCCATAGCCTGTTTGTACAATAACTTCATTAAGATTAATTGTGCTTTGTAGTAAGGTTGCATCAACAGTTTTTCTGTTTTTTATGGCAATTTCAAGCGTATTAAAACCTGTGTAAGAGAAAACCAATACAGCATCGCTATTTTCGATCTGTAACGAATACCTACCATTTAAATCTGTAGAAGTTCCTTTAGAACTTCCTTTAACCTTAATGTTTACACCGGGTAATGACTCTCCTTTTTCATCTACCACCAAACCGCCCACCTGACGTATTTGTGCAATAGATCTGTTTGTATTAAAAGTTAAAAATATTAAAATTACTAATAAGGTTTTTAAGCCAAGCCTAGAAACACTCTTAAACTTAAAATCTTTCAATAGTTTGGTAAAGCTCAATTTCATACTTTTTCTATTTATAAATTATTTTATAATATGGCATTATTAAAGTACCTAAGTCCTACTTTAAAACCCCTCCGATTACATTTAAAACACCGTTTTGTGTAATCAGATCTGCTGAACTTACAGGAATTGGAGTAGAGTTTCCTGTCCCTGAAATCTGATACCCCCCAGTAATGGTTAAACTACATGCTAACCCCCCAATGCTTTTGACATTAAAATTCTGGTTAACCTGTATATTTGTGCTGTAAAACCTGTTTTTTATAATGTGATTTTTTAAAATTGCAGTCAGAACGTCAGGAGATTCTGCACTTACATCAGCAACTGAATTGTAATTTGAAACTTGAAATGCAGCGTCTGTTGGAGCAAAAACAGTGTATGTACTGTCCGTTCTGGATAAAAGTGTTTCGAAATTGGTACTCCCAGTACTCGCTTTAGTAATTGCAGCCGCAAAAAATGTGAGATTTGGGTTATTCTTTATCTCTTGTAAATTATTTAACTCGCTTGGACTTACTAATATATTCCTAACATTATTTATAACTCCGTTTGTTGCTAACTGATTAGCATTATAGCCAGTAAACAGATTTCCGTTAGCAGTATATTCCACTCTATTATATCTTCCTGTTTTCGCAATAGCAGAAAAAATTAGATTCTTATTATTTAGTGATTTTGGATTTAGAGTTGTGAATTGATAAGCGAAAATTTTCTGTGGTATAATTAAGTAGCTAAGGATGGCAGATAGTGCTTCGGGATCAGAAGAATTAATTTTATCAAGAGAATTATAGACCCCGCCGTTAAAATTTGTAAACGCTACATTTGGAACCGCAAATACAGTATAACTACCTGTACCCGAAAGCAAAGCTTTATAATTTACGGAGCTTTGGCTTGCTCTGTTAATCGTTGCTGTAAAAAAACTAAGGTTTGGGTTTGAATTTAATATAGAATATATGGTGCCTTTTGCCGGGACTAGCAAACTATTAATAACTTGTACGTTACCGTTTGTTGCATTAAAATTTGTATTGATAACGTCAATACCGTTCACGAAAAATTTAATATTTGCAGAATCTGCTGATATGAATGTATTTTTTTTAATCAAGAGTTCTTGACCGGATAGCGAAGTGAACACAGACTCGTCTGAGACCGCTTTTATATCGATCTTTTTTTCCAAAAGATGATTATTCAATAATGTTTTGAGCTGTTCGGGATCAGCTCCTTTTATACTGGCTATATCGGTATATCCTGCATCTATAAAAGCCTGATTATTTGGAGCAAAAAGGGTAAAGTTTCCACTTCCATTTAATTCTTCTTTCAAGCCTGCTCTATCAATTGCAGCTGATAAATAACTAAAATTGGTAGCGTCCTCCTTGGCTATCTCATAAATACTAACTGAGTCCGGAGTTTCAAATTCAGACTTTTTACAAGATGAAAAAACGGCAAGAATTGTCAACAGTAAAACTGATGTTATTTTGAGATAAACACAAAATCTCGCTTTATAAGAATGTAATACTTCAATCATTCTAATTAGTTTTAGGTTAAAAAATGGCTGTCCATATATTTAACATTTGTATGGCACAACAGTTAATAATTGGTTAAAGCGGAAAGATTAAAATCAATCATTTCAACTTATATTGGTTATATAAATTTACGGGTAACGTCCATGAAAATAAATGTACATTTTGATAATAAAACCCACCTATTTGACAAAAGAGAACACTTATCGTTTTGACTGTTATTTATTTAAAACAGAAATTTTCTTTTCAGTATTAATCCCGTCTCCATTAAGATGTACTATATAAATGCCATCTTCAAGTTTACCATTAAACTCAAATTTGTAAGTAAATAAACCAGAGTTTGACCTGACTTTTTTACTTTGCAAGACTTTTCCATTTATATTCACAAGCGAGATATTTATTACCTCTTCCTTATCACAATTAAGAGAAACATTAACGAAGTTTTGTGTAGGATTTGGATAAACAACTACTAAGCGACCATTATTTAATTGAAAATTGACTGTTCTTATCCCCAGCTCTCTACTTTTGCCATCCATATCGTATTGGATTAATCGGTAATAGTTTATTCCGCCAAAAGGAGAGTCATCGTAAGTGATATAATCCGCCCCAACGCTTAAGTTACCTCTTGTAGCAACTTCAGATAATGTTGTAAAAACTTTACCATCAGCGGACCTTTGGATAACAAATTTTTTATTACCAGGTTCGGCTTGTGTAAACCATTTAAGTTCAACTTTATTTAAGTTAGCTTTTGCCGTAAAACTCGTTAGCGTTACTGGTAAACTTTGTTCACCGTATAAAAGATATTCACGCAACCTATATACGTCTTGCGCAATTTTAGTATAAGAAGCTTTCACGGGTTCCCACCATTGAAAGTCATTGTCTAATAGCCCAGTATTATTTGCAGGGCTATCATTATATTTGAAATACTGAAAACCAATGCCATACTTCCTTTTCAATATCTCCATAGTATAATGTTCAAAAAAATCGGCTCTATCTTGCTGTGTTTTCACTTTAAATCCCGCTCCGCTAGCATTTGCTAATCCGGAGTCTTCTGCTTGTGCATAAAATTCACCGATTAAAAATGGCTTTTTAGCATATTTCTCCCAAGTATTGTACCTGGCATTCAGCCTAACAGTATCCCATGCACTATAATTATTACAAGACAGAACATCAACATATTTTCCTGCCGAGGTAAAAAGATATTGGTTCTCCAGATCTGCATTTATTCTGCTTCCTAAGTACAAGTGATTATTGTCCACACTCTTTATGGCCTCGCTACAAACTTTAAAATAACGGTCTGCGACTACTCCAGGCCATTCATTTTTATCAGCTGTAGTAGGCGTAACTAAATTACCACCATGTCTACTTTTTATCCAATTCACTGCGGTAATATAGTTGATGTCATTATTAGCTTGGCTTTGCCCTCCATAATTATTAACATTCAGCCATCTATCAATCAATTTATCAGACTGTATCGAGTTTCCTAAAGGCATTTCATTGTCTGAAAAATAGCCCAACAAATTCTTGTCATTTAGCCTCTCTGGCGTAATCAAATCTGCGGCTCTTTGGTTGCTAAAAGTCCCAAAATCTGGATCAAAAACTGCTAAAATCCCGCCGTTATATAAATTAGCTAACCTTGTAGAGGTAGCCCGATAAGCAAAGCCAAGCGTTAATCTTAAGCAATAAGGCATTGATGTAAGAGTCTCATCTGAAAAATTGCCTATAGTGTTTGCGTATATACTTTTTATCTGATTAACAGGGTCCACTCCTCCGTCAACAACAAGCGAATTAACTCCTAAAGAGAAAAATTTGTATCCTTCTGGATCTAATAAATACCAAGTATCTCTCTCATCTTTATAGGTAGTGAAATAACCTTTCGGGTTGCCTATATAATCTGCCAATGAACCACCATATTTGCTCAGTTTTTCTACACGTGTCACTCCGCTCAGGACATTTGTTGAATAAGTTGTGCCATTGCTTATCTTTATATTTTTAGTTGAAATTACATACCCATTAAATGGAGCTGGAGCAGTTGGAGCCTCACTTTCCACAGATATATTGTCAATTGCAAAACTTGGTCTATCACCTAAGCTACCGGATACTAATCTCAAAATCCATCTTAACTGGAGGTTTGGTTGATTACTACATTCGGATGGAAGCAAAAAACTAACATTCTTAATGTCAAGCCCATTAGTTCCGGTACTTTGATTTGTTAATCCATTTCTGGCACAGTTGTTCACGTTTGTGAATTTTCCTGTTGAGCCTAAACGATATTGAAGCACCAGGCTATTAATTATATTATTAGAACCAGCATTATAAAGATTGCGAATAACCATAGCGTCAAAAGAAACTTTGACTTTACTTAACGAACTTACTGTAGTAGTATTTAGTGCCAATGCCAATCCAAGATCGTTGCTGTTACTACTTAATAATCCTATCTTTCCATTGAAATCATAAATACCTACAACACCTGTTGTAGCACTTCCATTAGGAGCTAGAAACCTATCACCGATAGGGTCATCTGTTCTACCAGCAGTTATTGGTGCTGAACTTGCTACCACCCATCCTTGAAAACCACTTGGATAATTTGTAGCACTGCCACTAAAAATATCGAAATTCTGAAAAAACGGGAGATTTTGAGGAACAGGCTGGGTTTGTGCAAACAACCTGCTGAAATTTATTACAATAAATATAATTAACAGTAAACACTTTTGTGAGTTTTTTGGATAGTATTTTTTCATCATATCGTATAATTATATGCTCCGAAATTCATCTCGAATAAAACTTGTAAGAATTAATAATTGGTTTTTTAATAACAGTGTCTATTAATACTGCACTCAAACATATTTTTTTTTGACCCTAAATAAAATGCACAAAATAATATTTGAGTGGTAGTTTTTGATATACGTTAAAAAGACACCCGCCGTCAGCAGGATTAGGGTATTTGAATAAATTCTCTGCTATGAACAATACATATTTGATATTTAAAAATTATAGTATATGATATTTCTAATGTCTCTTTTGGCATATTGCCCTGTAATTTGTTTATATGAGGTTCACTGATTTGGATTAGCGGGGTTTTTACGCCATATTAGATATACCCTTTAAACTTCCATAGAAATGTTAGAAAATTATTACAGATACTTCCCAAGTAGCGAAAAAGATGAGTCGTGGGGATTAAATATATTGCATGTTGGACGCACTAATATCCAAAGACAAGATGTTTATCCACCAGAAAACCATCCCTCTCATCACAGGTTTAGTTGGGAATCGGGAAGGATTCTCCAAGAATATGCTTTAGTTTATATTGTTAATGGAAGTGGAAAATTTGAGTCTGAAAACATCAAAGCAAAACTGACAGAAGGATCAATTTTTCTATTATTTCCGAACGAAAAACACCGGTATAAGCCTGACGAAAAAACGGGATGGACTGAATACTGGATAGGATTTTCTGGGAAATTCATAAAAAACATTATTGATGAGGGCTTTTTTACAAAAGAAAAGCCATTGTATTACATTGGATATAACGAAACCTTAATCAACTTATTCAATCATATTATTGAAATATCAAAAGAGGAAAAATCTGGTTATCAGCAGGTAATATCCGGAGCTGTTATGTATATATTGGGTTTAACTTATTCTAACGATAAACAAAAACAATTAAAAGAGGAAGATATTGTTGAGCTTACAGTAAGTAAGGCTAGGGTTATGTTTAGAGACAAATTATTCGAGGAGATTGATCCAAAAAAGATTGCAGATGAACTCCAGGTTGGCTATTCCTGGTTTAGAAAAATATTTAAAAAATACACTGGGATGGCACCAGGTCAATATTTCATCCAATTAAAAATACAAAAGGCGAAAGAATTATTAACAGATTCTAAAACGCCTATAAAGGAAATAGCTTACGAGCTAAAGTTCGAATCGGCTTATTATTTCTCTAAATTATTTAAACAGAAAGTAGGTTTAACACCTTTACAGTACAGAAATTTAATCTCAGAAAATCAGAAATTTTAATTAGAAATTATAAACCAGAAAACACAAGTCTGCTAATTTTAATGTTTAATAGTGTACAAAAAAAATGGAGGACTATAATCCTCCATATATAGACTGACATTTAGAAACTTACTTTTAAAACAAAGGGATCAGAATTTAGGTTGTTAAAACTATTTAAAATCTATCACCTCAATAGGCGCAGATACCGCAGACAATGATTCTGGTTTATCTTGAACCATCACAGATAGTGTCTGACTTTTCTGCCATAAATCCAGATCTACCATAACCTCATTGAAATACTTTTCTTTTGAAACAAATATTTCTTTCCAATCTGTCCATTTAGTTTGACTAGTAGCTTTCAGAACTTTTAAAAATCCGGCAATTTTATCCGTACGATCGAACGGATCTTTCTCAACAAAAACTAGGTAAAGATTATTTTCTTTATCAACCAATAGCTTTGGGCGATTACCTGTAGCTGGCAATTGCAATTCTCTTTCCATGCCATTTTCATCCCTATAATAATGAAAATAAGCTCCAGTGTTTAACCTCACCCACACCGGACTTGATCTTTTTTCTTTAAGATGATACATTACAGCGTGTAAAATCCCATTATGGTCAATTGTTTGAGCACCATTGTTCATCATTCCCCAACTTCGGTCCAAAGCCCTGATTTGTATGTTCGGTGTATTTGTATCTACTACTTTATTGCTCAACCTGTCAGCCACGATCTCCTTTTTGTAATTATACCAAGTATCGCCATCATCTTTACTATAAATGTGGCAAATATCACGGTTTGCAGTACCTGAAACTCTTTCTCTCCAAGTCCAAGATATATGCACCTGCCCCTTATCATCATAATTAACACTATTTAAATAAGCATTTCTTTCTTCACTGTCCCCATTAAATGGATCTTTGTAAATGCCTTTCCCAGAAATAACTGTATGGATGTTTTTCCATTTATGCTCAGAGCCATTATAATAACCTATACGGGTGTCTCCATGTCCGCTTCCTCCAAATCTATATTCAAATAACATATCTCCCTTAAGTGTTGTTATAAAACGCGGATAAGTAACAGAAATCAACGTTTGATTTTCTTCCAGATAGTTACGAACAGGAGAAAAAAGTGAGGCATCCCATTTAATAAGTTCTGGGTGACTTAACACATCCGAATTAGAAACTCTGTAATGCAGTTCATCTCTATGATGATCGAAAGCCAAGTGAATTGTTCCATCATTAGGGCACAAGCCAACGCTAGCTGTATTATGAGAATCATTTTCACCATTTTTAGAACTTGAAAAATGATAATCCTTAAATTTGATGATCTGCCATACCCCGTCAGGAAGTTTTCTTCTACCCAGACAAACATTTCTATCGGTGTTATAGTAAATTATATATTGCCAGCCCTTGTAACTAGCCAAAACGTCTTGTTGAAACGACTGTCCATTAATGAGGTTCCCAAATTTTCCATCTGTTAAAACTAAACCCGAAGTATCAACTAAAGAAAGACCCACTTTAATTTGATTTGACAAAGCTGAATCTGATAAACTAGTTTTTTTGACATTACATTTCGTTAACAAAATTAACAGTGCAAAAGATGCGATATAAAAAGAAAATCTTTTAATCATAATAAATTTTTAGTAGTGGATATGAAGTTCAGTTTATCTAATTGGTTTGTTCAGTTCGTTTTTTTATTACGAACATAATAACCCAAAACTACTTTTTGAGAAGAATAAAAAAATGGACAAAGTAGTATTTTAGTTATATGTTTTGATATATATTTTTAGCAAGTTCTTCTTTTTCAATATAACGTTATTTCGTTTTAATGAATTTCGGAAAACGGAGGTAAACCCCGCTTTGAGACAGCACATCTTTTTAACTTCTAAAAAATTAAATCTTAAATTGAAGCGAGTAAGTTCCACTACCTAACACTATTCCTTTTTCAGAATTGTTATTTACTTTACCATTGATCACAATAGCTGAAACTGCTGGTAAATAAATAACGGACTTTGCATTTGCAGGAATTGTAAGCTCCATACTTACTTCATTGTTATTTTTAACCCATGAGCTTTTTATAGTACCTTTCTGAGTTTCTAGCTGTGCACTTACTTTATTTACTCCGCCTTCAGGAAAGAAGGGTTTAATAAGGATTCTTTCGTATCCTACCGCGTTAGAATCAGTATTTATTCCTGCCAAAGATCTGTAAAACCAAGCACCTATACTCCCGAACATTGCCTGATTGTGAGAACCTCCGCCTCCCCATGTTTCTGTCAGCGTGTTTCTTCCCTGCAACATATCATCATAACCCGGGTAGCCTTTAGCAGTAACCATTTCGTAGGTGATATCATTCCTGTTCTGTTGCATCAACATCTCATACAAATATTTCACACCTAAAATACCTGCGTAAAAATGTCCATTTCTTTTTACTTTGATATTGTAAATGAGGTTATCGAGCGCTCTTTCTCTTAAACTATCAGGAGTAAGGCCCAAATATAAAGGCATCGCTTGGACATATTGATAATCATATGATTCGCTTTTATAGTTAGCCGTTTTAGTGTCAAAGTATTTTTTATTGAAAGCTGTTTTTATTTCCTCCTTTAATTGACCATATTTTCCGGCATCAGTAGTTTTCATTAATACCTTTGCAGTTTTCTCCAGTATAGCTGTGCACATATAAAACATAGCTGTGGTTGAAAGCTCTGGATTCCCCCTCTTCCATCCACTATCTTTATCATTTTGTGCGGGGGTAAGCCAATCTCCATATCTATCTGGTTTTACAATTAAATTATTTGATCCATTTTTCAAGAAAGTGACATAATCCTGCATCGCCTTATAATTTGAACTCAATAATTCTTTGTCTCCATAATTATTATAGTGATCCCAAATAGTCCAAAAATAACCACAGCTCCAGTTTGTAGCTTCCTTTTGTGATCGTCTTGGCGACACATAAGGTAATGCACCATTGGTATCTTGAGTCAGCCGAATATCTGCCAACCATTTTGAGTAAAAATCGGGAGCAAAAAAATTAAGCATAGCCTCATCCGCGGTAACATAAGCATCTGCCAACCAAGCTACACGCTCATCTCTTTGAGTGCAGGGAATAGGTATGCCTTGCATTGCTGATTTTTGAGTCCACGCAATTGCATTCTGAATATTGTTTATTGTTGGATTATCTGTTTCAAACGAATTTTGAGGTAAATCTGTGGCGACCATCTTAGGTTCAACATCTAAAATTTGCACATTTTTTTCTTTAGTTACCTCAAAGTACTGATACCCATGGTAGGTGAAACGAGGTTCGTAATACTCCACTCCTTCTCCCTTCAGAATATACACATCTGTGTTGAGAGCATGTCTATTAGATTTGGCATTCAAGGTATGATCTGTATTGATATCCTCCCCGTATCTGATGCTTACTTTACTGCCTTTTTCTCCTTTTAGCTTAATTGCCGTCCAGCCCGTTAAGTTTTGACCAATATTGTAAACACTAGAATTTTCATCAATTTTCCAAACATTTACTACCTTCATCACCTTCAGTACTCTCTGTGGCGCCATCGTTTGTGCCTGCATTACTTTAGTAGGCTTTTGCATAATGGTCACCGATTTCCATGATTTATCATGAAAGTTTGGTTCATTCCAACCTTTCTGTTCCAACCTTGCATCGTAATGCTCACCATCATAAATAGAGTTTTCTATAACAGGCCCATAGCAAACCTTCCAAGTCTTATCTGACAATACGGTTTCTTTTGACCCGTCTTCATACTCTATTTCCAACTGTAAAATTGCTCTGGGAAATCCCCAAAAGTCCATCCTCCAGTCTAAATACTTTTTTATTGGATTGTAGAACCCATTACCAACTTGCAAACCGATTGCGTTCGTTCCTTCTCTCAATTTATCTTTTACGTCAAACACCTCATATAAAACCCTATCGCTATATCTGGTTTGAGCAGGGGAAAGAACGTGATCCCCAATTTTTTGCCCGTTAATACTTAGCTCGTAAAGTCCTAGTCCACTAGCGAAAACTCTAGCTCTTTTTATTACTTTTCTAATACTTATTTCTTTTCTTAATAACTGCGACCTATTAGCTACTAAACTATCTGGATTAAAAGCTCTTCTTTGTTCTATTGAAGCTTTTTCCCAAGTAAAAGGATACTCAGACTCGGCACCTATCCAATTCGCCTTCCAATCGGATGGGTTCAGATAAGCTGTGCTAAAAGCAACTATTTTAACTGCCGATTTGCCATTTTCATTCCACGACGTCAACTTCATCCAGTAATCTGTATTGCTCATTAAAGTTTTACCATTTAGACGAATATTTGATGACTGGCTAGACTTTTTTCTTCCGCTATCCCATATATCGGCTTTCCCACTGTTCAATAACTCTTTACTGGTAGCTACCAAAATTTGATATGCCAGTTGCATCTGATTATTTTTTGAGGAAGTTAATATCCAAGAAATACCGGGACTCGCATTAGACACATCAATTGGTGATTCATGATAATCAATCAACACCTTTTGTATTTCCCAATCCTTTAACGAATCGGCTTTACTAATTTTGCAATTGATAGTTAAAACTAACGATACTATCAAAACAATTACACTTTTTCTATTCATCTGTTACAATTTTTAAATAAAATACCGAAACTTATATCATATACATCACTGCCTAGTTCCAATTTTTTACTTCTATAAAATCCATTTTTTCACCGTCTATTAAATATCTGAAATAGCATCCAAAAGGTTTCAGATCGGTTTTTTAACTATCAGAAATCATTAATTAGCTATAAATATTTTTTAGTTAACCAAATCACTACAGTTTGAGCAGTTTCAAACTTTGAAAATAATAGTAAAAAGAAGTTAGTTAACATACGAGGCTTCGTCACCTCAATTAGTTATTATCGAAGTACTTTATCAATTTAAACCTATTTAGATTTAATTGTTTCATTTTGTCCGCAAGAGGTAAGTAAAAATTATAATTATTATCAACTAAACCTTTATTAGCATCTGTGTTTGATAACTCTGACTTGGTGTTTGTTGGGTCGTTATCTTGATATTTAAACCAATGCCAGCCAACACAATTTTTTGATTCTAAAAGAGCTAAGCAAAAGTTCTGGTATGCCATCCCTCTATCTTCCTGAGTTTTTACCTGCCAACCTGCGCCAGAAACGTTAGGCAAGCCAGAGTCCATTGCTTTAGTATAAAATTCTGTAACTATAAAGGGTTTGCCCGACTCATCAGCCCATTGTTTCATAGACTCAGCATCAGGTGTCCATACACCGTAATAGTTAATGGAAATAATGTCTAAATATTTTCCCGCTACTTTCATAAACTCCGGCACATTTTTTTCTCCAGAATAAAATCGACTACCTATAAAAAGATGATTTGCATCGTATTTTTTGATAGCCCTAGACACTATGGAAAAATACTTGTTCCCCACGTAGGCAAGAAATTCCGCTCTCTCCTTATCAGTGATCTTTGAAGAATCTATGCCCTTTCCATCAATCCATTCTTTTGCTGCAATATATCCTTCGTCACTTTTATCCTTGATTGCTAAGTAGGACTCTAGGTTCTTTAAATTAAGAGGCATTTCGTTATCAGAAAAATAACCAAATAAATTCGGGTCATTTTTATACGCTACCAATTTCTTTGCAAATTCATCACAGAACGTCTCGAATTCTTTATCAAATACGGGGATTACATTGTTTTGGTAGCCCGCATGTCCAGGAACTCTTGACAGGATTTTTTTCTTTGCTCCATAACTTTGCATAAAACCTAAGTTAATTGTGTATGAAAAGGGTACTTCTAGAGATTTATTAAGTTCTATTATATCTTGATACTTAGACCAAGAGCCTCCTGTATTAAAGCCTATTTCTTGAAGCTGTTTTACTGTCTTTTCTAACCAATCCTTTGACGAGCTAAATTTATTTTTAAATTCCTTTAAATTATTTATAGAATTTCCTTCTGTAATCGAATTGACAGCAATATTTAGCCCTGGATTCCCCAACGGATCGATCACCCACCATCTTCCGTTAACTTTTTCTGTCCGAAAATAACTTGTAGATTTAAAATGTCGGGAACGATCACCTCCGTATTTATTAAATGTGGATATAGGGGCTGACTTAAAATCCTTAAGGCTATCAATAACCCTGGTTTCATAATGTTTCCAGTCAGAGTAAACTACATTTCCGGAAACATCCTTACTTCTGACTTTTACATCCAAATCTACAGATGTATAATTTCCTGACTGTTGCGCATATGAAACTGAAATAGCATTAAGCAACAACAAACTCAAAATAAAAGCTTTAATCATTTTTTAATTGGTTTTTGCTTAGGCTAAAATCCCGTTTTAGAGTTAGCCCTTTGGCAATTCGAAGCTATTTATAATGTTTGGATTGGGAAATGTACAATTTGACAAATAACCAAATTTTTTGATTTAGCTATCTTAATAGAGACTTCTTAAAACATCTAGTGACTGAATTAGGGTTTATCTTATGGAAGGCTTGAAAAGAGTTAAAAAAGCTCAATCTACTCTGATGCAAAATTTACAAGCTTGTCTCAGTTATATATGAAAATTCGATCCATTGCTAGCTTCCCTTTTAACAAACCCTATTTACGTCCATATTCAATAAAGAACCCAGTTTTGTTATTTTGGAGCTAATATGTCCAACGCCTACAGCACAATGATGAGCGGGACCGTAACTGTTCCAATTATTTACGAAATTTCTTGCTCCGATAGAAAATTTATAACGGGAATTTGTGTTTCCAATTTCTAAAATCGGACCTGCAACAGACTCAGCTTCTGCTACCAAAAGCATTAATTTTCCGTCTGCTTTTTCTACTACAGACAATAAGGTAACTGGCCCAGTTTTCACCCGCATTTCAACCGATAATCCATTTCCAACTTTTCCATGGTATACTCCTAACGGACGGACTTTTGTTTTTCCTTCTGCGATAGCGATATGTCCGGGACCGTCATGCCCCATCAGTACTACATCTTCATTAAAATCCATCGCATAATATTCGGTGAAAGACCCCCCTGCACCAAAACTGTCCATGATTTTCATGGCTTGGGCATTTTTAACTTCGTATTCACCCGCTACAGGTATATTATTAGCCGTAAGCAAACTGTTGCCAATGATAATGGAACTTATGGTGTCCTCATTATCAAAGTTCCCGGTTCCTTTATAGTAGTAGGCGATGGAACCCAACTTGTATTTTTTCACCAGTTTATCCAACGCCACAGAAGTTTTTGCAGCCCTTTCCAACTCAGGATTTGAGCAATCATTTTGTACATCGAAAGTATCGATGATTAATTCCACTCGTTCCTTAATTTCTGTAGCTGAAACCTCTTTTCTTAAACTGGCAAGTTCATCTACTTCAATCAGCTCAATATGGCCACCAAAATGAGCATACTGTTGGGTTAGATCACTATAGATGTCCAGCATTCCACTATAATAATGTCCCATACAGCCTAAACGGTTGTAAGCCATAATATTGGCTACTTTTGCGGCCTCTACCCACTCTGTAATTTCTGCCCACGCTTCGATATCATTGTGTAACATGCCGGTAATCTGATGAAATTTAACTCCCGTACGGTTAAAAACGTTCGCAATCTCGGGCACCGGGCAGGCAGAACAATAGGACAGCCATTCACCAGTCATTTTGGTACGGTCGGTCATTTTGTTGAACGATTTATAATTTATACTGGCTTCTGGTGCCAGATTCAAAATAATTACCGGAACTTTTGCCCGCTGAACCACCGGTAAGACTGTTGACGATAGCGCATAGGTGGATACGTACAGAAAAATAATGTCCACATCTTCTTTACGGAAACGGGCGCCTGCCTCAAATGCGCTTTCTGCATTATCAATGAGGCCGAGATTGATAACGCCATCGTGGATATCGGCTATTTTATCTTCAACTACTTTTAAATAACCTTCTAAGCGTTCTTTTAATCCTTCAAACTGCGGCCAGTAAGTGTCTAAGCCTATTCCGAATAATCCGATTTTTAGTGATGATGCTTGCATTTTAATAATTATAATTTGATAAATGTTTTATTTTAAAAAAATTCTTACCGGGCCCAATAATCCAGATTTTAACAAGGGGTCCTCAGCGGTATAGCGCTGAAAAGCAACAAATGATATTCTGCGACTTGGACGTTCTCCGCCTTTCAACAGCCACTTTGGCCATTTTCCATTTTTTGGGCCGTCATCCGGCAATGCCTGATCGCCGATTAGCCTGTTAGGCCATAAATTTGCCACAGCTATTTCCAGCTTGTTGTCCTTGTCTTTCAGATCATCTGTTATTTCTAACTGGTTACCTGTCCATACTACTCCAATCTCTTTTCCATTTAGTTTCACGGTCGCCATATTTTTTACTTCTCCCAAATCAAGGAATATTCTTTTTCCTTTTAGATCTGGTCGTTGTTGCAGATCAAATTGTTTGGTGTATGTAGCAATACCCGAATAATATTTAATCCCTTTATTGGTGCTTGCGGTCCAGTCTGTTAATTCATTGAACACTGTTTTCTCCGGGCCTCCCCATTTTGGGTCAAAGGAAACATTCCAAGAGCCACTGAGTGTAGCTAAGGTTGTTTCTGCCGGAAAATTAACTGAATTTAAAGGCGGTTTTAGATCAGCTTTTGAAAAAACAATAAAAAAGCTTTCATAGGGCGCAAAGGCCATGGGGATGATGGTCTGCTCTCCATCTTTCTTAAATTCGGGCAACATGGTCATCTCTCCGGTAACGGAATTCCACAACTGAGGTTTGCCAACAACCGTCCTAAAATAGCATTGCGTACTTATTTTTTTATCCGTTCTGTTGGCCACAAAATAAATATCGAAATCTTTTGAAGTACGGTGGGTATATCTTACTTCGCCCGTTGTGGAGCTAAAATCAACCGGAACATTCATCTGATCCAAAATTTCCACAACTGTTTCATACTCGGGATACAAAATAGTGTCCTGCTTAAAATTAATATCGCCTCCAAAAATTATTTTTCCCTGTCCGTAAGCTATCTGTTGTTGTGCGGTAGGTATTTTGTCCGTTTTCCAGATCTGAGCAACCAGATTTTTTATCCTTGCATCGCTCTGCGGAAAATTAGTTAAGCCGGGCGCTCTTGTTGGCGGCACCCCTATTACCGTCGCGCCTGCTTTAACGAGGTCATCTATTTTCTGTAGAAGCTGCGGCGTGATGGTATAAGAAAAAGGCATGACCAATATTTTGTAAGTTGCACCGCTTGGGAAAACAATTTCGTGATTGCTTACCGTTGCGCTGTACAGTTGCGATGGCGCACAACCATCAAAATTATAGCCTTTCCGGTCCGGAAAAAGCGCTTCGCCATCAAAAGCAGAAGCTGGCGCCCTAAAAACGTGGGGAGCGCCCTCTGGCGTTAAGTAAAGAATATCGGCCACGGTTCTGCCCTGTTGCAATAAAAACTGACTACGCGATACATAATCATGATAACCGTGTATCATTGGCCACCAGGTTTGGTTACGGTCCCAATGTACGCCATACTGCCCCATGGTCATCCCGGGTTTTAACGAGTCTGGCAACGATTGGTGCTGAAAAGTGTGATAAGTGAGCTTATTGATGCCGGCAGCGAAAGCCCAGTCTCCTTGGTTTTTCATGGATCCGGGATATTGCGTAAAGCCTTCTTTTTTACCTGCGGTAAAAGCTTCTGCCGGAACTACTTTTTGGCCGTTGATATGTGCTACGGAGGCTGCCTCTACAGCGGCAAATGAGGTATTAAAAAAACCCGGGCTCCAAAATTCTGCCATGATCACATCTGCTACATTCCCCAGTTCCATATCGGCCGTGGGGTTCATATCGTAAGGTTCGATGGATAGGCCCAGACCGTATTTTCTAGCGTATTTTTTGAGATAGCCCGCGTGGTTTTCCAAAACCAGCTCCATAGAGGTTTGCCTTAAATCCCATAAAAAACGCTCGCTTATTTCTTTACTTTCTACTACGTTGCCTAGATAAACCAGATAAAACGGCTGCGGATCATAGCCACGGCGCTTTTCAAATTCTTTTCTAAAATTGGGCGTCCAGTTCTGTGCGCCCATTTCCCAGCTGTCCATGTGCAACATTTTTAGCCCTCCGGCCGATTTGGGATTGGGCTTGCCCGCTTTTTCAATCAGCTTACCCACATAATTGTCCAAATGTGATCTGATGGCCACGGTATCGAACTTATTGGACTCGAAACCTAAACCGGGCACCGGTGCCGGCCTGGTTACGGCTCCGTTGTTTCTGCTGCCAAAGCGCATAATGGTCCAGTTTCCAGATGGCGGGTTCCAGTTTAAGACACCGTCTTTCTGCAATAAATGGGTCAAATCTCTGATGTTTTCTTTGGGTATAAAAGCGCCTAGTGCAGTTTTTTGAAAGTTTTGCACTGAAGGCAAGAACTGTTTGGTTCCCTTTACGGAACTATATGGTGCTCTGTAGTAAAGTGCCTTTTCATCTGTATCTGCAATTTTTTGGCTTGCCGGTGGTGTTGGAAATGCCAAAACTGCAACATCTTCGTAGAAATCACTCCATTTTTTTTCGAGCTCAGGTGTAAACGTAGCTTTACCAAAATAAGGTTTTTTGGGATCGGGAATTGGAAGTTTTATTACTTCTTTATCACCATTAGAAACCAAGGTTGTACTGGCTACCAAATGTTGCATGGATTGTGATGGGTTTACCCAAGGTCCGCCACTGCCTGTCCAACCGGGACCAACGCCTAAGGTCATTTGAATGCCTAACCGCTCGCACTCATGCACAGCGAATGCAAATAGATTTTGCCACTCTTCACTCAGGAAATCTACGTTTCCACGCGGAATACCTATGTTTACTTCTAAAAAAAGTACACTTCCTATACCTGCGCTTTTCATCGCTTCCAAATCTTTGGTTATCCCAGATTTAGAAATATTGCCATCCATAAAATACCAGTAAACTCCAGGTTTGCTTTCGATAGGCGGGTTTTTAAATCCGTTTTTTAAGCTGATATAGTCTCGTTTTGCAGTACAGCCTAACAATACCAAGGTTAGTAAAAAAAACAATAAGGTCTTGTTGTGCTTTCTCATTTAAAATTATATCATTTACTCAACGCATAAGTTACAACATCGCCATAAGTTCACAACATCATAAAATATATTTCATATAAAAACTTCATAGGAAGGTCGCTACTAAAAAGCAAGCGAATTTCAAGTCATAAAGACATATTTTTTTTTACATGATGGAATATTTTAATTAGGTTTTAGAAAACTTTACTTCTGTCAAAACTAATAAAACAACACTATTTTACATTTATACAAAATGACATATGTTTTGCTCTTTTTGTCTAATTTCACTTGACCTTACAATCGTAATTAATAAACGTGTTAATCAACTTTATGAGAAAAACCTTGTGTTTCACAACAAGCATATACCCATCATATTTTAAATAAGTATGTGTGATATGTGACACAAAACAGGCATATTAAAATTCTGAATCTTAGCAAAAAAGATGGTATATTGTCTTTATAGATTTTCCAAAGCCATTAATCTACACTACCGCTAGAAAATTAAAAGGAAACGCTGTGATTTTTGTTATATGTTTGGTCAAGATCATGTTTCGTATGAGAAAATGTATCATTTAATTTTATTAAGTCGAGTTCTTTCGTAAGTAGAGTTATGATATCCTTTTTTACGATAGTATAATTTTCATCTAAATCTGCTTTAGTTACGTTTTGGATAAGAGGTATCGGTACATATGAATCTTTTTCCTTATTAATAATAAAATGATCATTCTGAATTTCACTATTAAACATTTTCAGCTCTACCTTCTGTTGAGGATTATCAGCAATCATCCCCACGAATTCACCAGAAGACAAAGCTGATATTTTTGCAGCAGGAATTGCATAATCCAGTTGCCTGGATTTGGTTGTTGAGATATCATTGCTGTTGATACTTATGCTCTTCCTGTCCTGCATAATCTTTCCGAAATTTTCAGATAAAGTTTTCGCCGTATCTCCTGTTACCTGCCCGCTTATAACGTTCCCCACAATTCCTGTAATCACGTCGGCTTGCTCTTTTCCATAATCCTTACGCAACTGACTGAAATCCTGTACTGCTAATGTTGTGGAGACCTTATTGCTCCTCGCTGTAGCTATCAGGCTGTCAATATTATTGAAATAGATGGTCGGAAATTCATCAAATATCAAACTGCTTTTCAACTGATCTTTTCTGTTCACCAGCTTAATCATCCTAGAGATATAAAGAGAAAATACTGCACCATAGGTCTGTAGCTTTTGTGGATTGTTTCCCAAGCAGACTATCTTTGGTTCCATGGGGTTGTTGATATCCAATGTAAAATCATTACCGCTCAGCACATAATAAAGCTGCGGTGAAGATAATCTGGCAAGTCCAATCTTTGCAGATGCTATCTGCCCTTCTAGCTGTGCTTTTGCATTATTCTGGAAAGCGGATATAAACGGATTAATTAGGACCTTGATTTCTTCCTCCTGTTGCAGGACGGCAAAAAGTTGGTCATAATCTGTCTGCATTAATTCGATGACGTGAGGAAGGGTACAATACATACCGTCTTCATATTTTTTCAGATACCAGATGATTGCTGTCAGAAAGTTGATGGGCGATTCTACGAAGAAATCTCCCTGCTTCTTTATCCAGTCCCTGTTCAGTCCCAGCATAATAGTTCTGGACGCTTCCGTGGCATCAGTAATATCGGTCATAGCTTTCGGATCCAACGGATTGCAACGGTGTGTTTGGCTCGGGTCATCAAAATTAATGACATAGAATTTTGGTTTTGCTTTATAGTTATCCTGATATTTCAACAGTTTGTTATAGGCAATCTTCGTGAGATCATCATATTTGAAATCATATATGAACATAGAAAATCCTTTCCGGATATGCTGGTCTATGATGTGCCGGATGACGAAATAAGATTTACCTGCTCCCGGTGTTCCTGCTACCAGTATACCCCGAAAAGGATTGATGATATTAATCCAGCTTTTTCTGATTTTTCCTTTCAGATTATATTTTGCAGGCAGGTTGATGGAGTATTCATTTTCTAACAGGCGTTCTTCCTGTGGGAACGTTTCATTATCTCTATTGAAAATATCTGGCTGGAGGTTGCTCTTTACCAGCCTTGATAACAAAGTGCCTCCCATTAAGATAAAAAGATACCCAGCTGTGGTCATTGCCATATAGCAAATAGCTATGGTAATGATTCCTGCTTGCAGATAGAAACAGAATGAACCTGCAAAGTAAAGCACCAGTCCTGTAACCAAACAGATAATGATGGGCGCTGTTTTGATGTCTTCATCTTTTTTACCCTTTATTCCTATCAAAGAGATGCATAGAAACAATAAAGTGGCAAGTTTGGGTTTGAGAACATTACTGAACAGTCCCGTCTTTGCGATATTGGCGACTATCCTGTCAGTAATTTCTGCTGTCCAGCCCCAATGGTGAAAAGCCTGGTAACAGCTTAGGTAAAAATGAATACAAAATATGGAAATACTGATTAACCTTGTAAAGTCTATGATTTTTCTTAATCCCTGAATATCTTCTCCCGTGTTCATGTTTCGTACGATTTGTGGTTATAAAGTGAGTTCTTGGTCTTGTTGCGGGCTATTATATTTTTTCTTTTTCTTCCGCTTTTGTAGATAAGGAGCGTTGTCTGTTGACTGCTTGGTCAATACCTTTTCAAGGAAACTGCCCAGTGCTGTTGGTTTCAGAGAGACTGACCTTGAGGATTCGCTTTTTAAATAATCACTTTTGGGTTGAGGCTTTAGATAATACTGCTTTTCGGAAATGATTAAAAAGTCTTTTGCAGACAGCAGCTCTGTAATTGCCTTTGCATTGTATGCTTTGCCAAGTTGACTGCCATTAAAAACAGTTTTATTCTGGTGGTCTATAAAAGTAATTCCGTAGATAAATTTTTGCTCGTTCTGTCGGAACACGATCGTAATATGTTGCTTTTGTAGTGTCTCTAACAATGTGTTCTGTGTAATCATTTGGTACTTAGCCAGCACTTTGTCTATTCTGGACTTAAGATTATCCTTATACTCTTTCCTTTGTTCACGGTTTGTCTCAAAGTATTTCTCCAGTTTGATCAGCGTGGGCTTGCTATAAAATGAGCTTGATTTAATTGGCACTCCTATTTTTTGTCCCTGTTTATCCATTAAAGAATAGATCAGCCCCTTCTTTTGAAACATCATACTTTCTTCCTTCCCACGGTCGGCTGTCACATTAAATAATTTAAGCACCGCATTAAATTCCGCCAGAGATGTAAATTTATATTGATTGACCACAGCATTTACAACGTTGCTGATAGCTCTCTTTGTCGGCAGGTGTCCGTATAGTACTTTTTGAGGGTCAGCAGGTTTGATTCCGGGCAATGGCTTGAATTGCTTGTTTTCTGCAACCACCAGGTTAAACTCCTTTTCTATTGCTTTCCTTGCGGGCTCTGAAAGGTCTCTTCCAATATTATGCAGATCAATACGTTTGCTGTCCCGTTGCACATTCGTCGTCACCAAGTGGACATGCTGGTGAGCGGCATCATAATGTCTGTATGCCAGGAAAGGCTGGTCGCCAAAGCCTATCCTTTCCATATACGTTATTGATATCCTTTGCAACTTTTCATTATCCAGCTTTTCACTGCTGTCAAAGTTCAGCGAGATATGCAGTGCATTGGTCTTTACCCTCGGGTTAAGCATGGTGAGATGTAGGAATCTTTGTAGCTTCTGGCCAAAATTCATATCGTTGATTTCGCCTGCAAAACCGCTTGCCATAATCAAGCTCGCCTCTCCTGTCGCCACCTTATTTTCATTATAATGTAGGATACCTCGTATACTTTTTCCAATCATGATTTTTGCAACCATTTTTCTGCGAGTTGGGATATTAAAATTAGCAGTCTATCCATCTTTTCATCGACTTCCTTATATAGACCTGCGACTTTGGTTATATAGAACGCCCTTTTAGTCTCCGTTTTGTCCTGGTTAAAACTTCGCGTAATCTGGTTGATGTTCACACCTATGGCTTTGAGCTCCTTGCGGATAAGTGCCAGTTCTTCCATAGGAGCATTCATGGAAGTATCTATATGGAAAAGCTTTATTTTTTGATTGGACAAGACCATCCGGGCAACTTCTGCAATAGAGCCACAATTGCTTTGCTTACGAACCGTGTCAAGATGTTTAAAGGTCGCTTCTGTTACCCTTGTTCTGATGATGCGTGTTAAAAGTTCCTGTGGCTTTGCAGACTTTTTCCTGGACATATCGTTACGCTTTTACAGCTGTCTCACAGGGTGCAAGTTCCGCGCACCCGTTTCCCGGCGTAGTCCGGCAAAGATATTTTTGTGGACAAAAATACATCTTTGCTGACCATCCTCGTGGGCCAACGCTCCCCTGCAAAACTGCTCTTAGTTTCTGCTGAAAATAAATGAAAATTTAGGTTAAGCTATTTTTTGCATGTCGTCGCCTAACTTCTGATTTTTTAAAAATTTTAGTGGCTCGAATGATCGAAGCAGTCGCCTAATTCTGTTTCGTGATCCGTTCCTTAAGCGTTGTATTTTTGGCTGATAGTTGACATCTAGACCGGACTTAATTTCTAGATTGGTGTGTCGGTTCTGTTTCATGATCTTATTGTTATAGCTCCAAAGATTGAAGTATTATTACTTCAGTATTCACACCTTCATCGGAAGGTGTGAAAGATTTTATGCTGATAAAATATTCAATACAGAATAAAAGGCTCTTAAATGAGCCCTTCATCTGCAAAAGAAAAATAGGCTTCGGCGGTTAAAATGATATGGTCTAAAACAGCTATATCCAAAAGTTCGCCTCCAGCTTTGACTTTGGAGGTTAATCTTAAATCAGCGTTACTGGGCTTTAGATTTCCTGATGGATGGTTATGTGCTAAAACTATATTTGACGCTCCCGCTTTGAGTGCGGCACTAAATATAAGTTTTGGATCTGCCACAGTTCCGTTGATACCGCCAGATGATACTTCGTAAATACCAATTACTTTATTGGCTCTATTTAGTAGCATGATCTTGAACTGTTCCTGAAATTCGATTTTGTTCAGGTTCCAGTTGTTATACAAGATTCCATAGACCTCTTTGGAAGAAGTTACCCTTGGTCTTTCCGATGCTTTGAATTTAGGCGTATAAACCACGCTGATTTCTGAAACCTGAAACAATGAGATTTGATTTTGAAGCTTTTCCATAATGAATGTTTTTAAATGAATTGATTATGGTGCCTCATCCGGCTGAAGGCAGTATTAAGGCAAAGTGGAGATTCAAAAAATGTGGAGGCTCCCGATAAAATCGGGATACCCTTTTTTTGGATACTACTTTGGTAAAACGAACCTGTGTAATGCATTCTGCCGAAATTTGCGGTAATGATTAATTTATTGTCATTTTCACTATTCAACTAAAACCATACAATCATTGCATTAGGGTGTGAAGGGATCTGTTCCATCGAATCCATCTTTGAAAAAAATCTGGATGGAAAACAAAAAACGGAATATCACGCCGGAAAAAGCAATCAAAATACTCGAACAACACGGCACATTTGTCTCATTAGAAGAAGCCAAAATCGTGTTGGATTTAATGTATAAATTCGCTAAATTGGCACTAAGCAACAATTTGAAGGGTATTAATAAATGATTGAAAAACTTTCTACTCAGTCCCTTTCCACAAATATTTAATAACAAAAACATGAAAATTGCGGATCTGTATATTAGGGTTAGCACCGATGAACAAGCCGACAAGGGCTATTCTCAGAGGGGGCAGGAAGATGTCCTTTCGAGATACTGCGAAATTAATGGTATAAAAGTACGTAAAATATTGTTTGAAGACCACTCTGCAAAAACATTTGAGCGTCCACAGTGGAAATCATTGCTCTATGACCTGAAAAAGTATCGAGGAAAAAGTAACCTGGTGCTCTTTACAAAGTGGGATCGCTTTAGCAGAAATGCGAGTGATGCTTACCAGATGATAAGTATACTCGGTAAGTTAGGCGTTGAACCGCAAGCAATTGAGCAACCTCTGGACATGAGCATTCCAGAGAACAAAATGATGCTCGCAGTGTACCTAACCGCTCCCGAAATAGAAAATGACCGCCGTTCCCTGAATGTGAAACATGGCATGAGACAGGCTAGGAAAGAGGGTCGATTCATGGGAATTGCACCACCCGGATATTCAAACAAAATTAGAGACAATGGTGATAAATATGTCGCAATTGACGAGACACAGGCGAAACATGTAAAATGGGCGTTTGAAACATTGGCGGAAGGAGTCTATACAACGAAGGATGTATGGAAGCTTGCAAAAGAACGGGGACTCTTATGTAGCCTCCATAGTTTTTGGACGCTGATAAAGAATGTTGCTTATTGTGGAAAAATACAGGTCCCGAAATATAAAAACGAAGAAGCTTATTTAGTGCAAGGACAGCATGAAGGTATAATTTCAGAATCTCTATTTTATAAGGTACAGGACGTGCTCAATGGAAGGCAAAGAGATATTGGAATCAATAGCTCAAGAGGAACCACTGTGACATCTCCCGAAATGCTTCCTCTACGAGGATTTCTCTTGTGTGACAGATGTGGCAAAACTATCACAGGTAGCGCATCAAAGGGGTGCAGAAATTATTTTTACTACTACCACTGCTATTCAGGATGTAAATGGCGTCAAAAAGCAGAAGTAGTGAATATGGCTTTTGTGAAGTTGCTTCGACAGTTTTATCCAAAACCCGGTGTTACCGAACTTTTTAAAGGAATCGTGTCTGAAGTCTACAGCAATGCTAATCAGCTTCAGCAGAGTGTACGCCGAAAAACGATCTCCGAAATTACAGCAAACAATAACAGGATCACTAAAGCCAGAGAGCTATTGCTCGATGACAGCATCGGACCAGAAGATTACAAGGTTATCAAGTCGAAAGCCGAAGAAAAGATCAGAAGACTAGAAGCAAAACTGAATGAATTGAGTAGTGTCAACAAATACCAAGCATTAGATATTGACGGGTTAATATACAAAACGGTTGAAAACCTAAAAAACCTTGACCTGCTCTATTTAAACTCCGATATACAAGGCAAAAAGGAAATAATTAGTTCGATGTCCTCAAAAAAATGGCGATTTGAAAACGGAGAACTTCGAACTACCGAGATGAACCAAGCGATTTCTCTTATCTACCTGATAAACAAAAGATTAAATAGTAAAAAAACCAGATTAAGACCTTCACAAAAATCTCAATCTGGTTTTGTACCCAAGAGGAGATTCGAACTCCCACACCCATACAGGCGCCAGCCCCTCAAGCTGGTGCGTCTACCAATTCCGCCACCTGGGTAGATGTCTTACAAATATAATTTTTAATTTCATTTAGAAACTGTTTAAAAATCATATTTTTTACCTCTTACTATTATCTTACTATTATTTAAACTTCCTGCGACACTAAGTGCTGAGCAAATAACCTCATACTACATTATTGATAATGCCCCTTATCGTTTTAAAACTGAGAGTAGACCTATGTTTGAATGTCGGAAGCTGAAAGACTTGATTTATTACCCTAAAACGCTTTACTGTTCATAACAATTGTCTTGTTCGGCTCTTCTCTATGCCTGATTAGTGACTTGTTCGCAAAATGATCCATTTTTGGCTACCATCTCCGAATAAGATACGGATGTATTATGGATGAAACTAGAACATTTAACGCTATAAGGTCGCTATAAGGACGCTGTAAGCTCCCTATAAGCTGAATATAAATTTAAATAAATACAGGAATTTATTACCTTTAGGTATTGGTTACTAGCAATTTAGCAAAAAAATTCAATATTTCAAATTATCCAGTTAGCCAATTGTTTTTATGAAAAACAGAGAGGATAAATAGCTTTAACAAGCAGTCCTAACTCCTGTCTAAACTAAAATTATAAATCTTACATTTGCACTAATGATTATAAAATCCGCAGAATTTACTGTTAGTAATACAAAAATAAGCAAGCTTCCCGTTCCCGAATTGCCAGAATACGCTTTTATTGGCCGTTCAAACGTAGGAAAGTCTTCTTTAATAAATATGCTGGTTGATGTAAAAGGCTTAGCCAAAACATCACAAAAACCAGGGAAAACACAATTGATCAATCACTTTTTAATCAATAAAAGTTGGTACATTGTAGATTTACCAGGTTATGGCTATGCCAAAAGCTCAAAAAGTAACCGCTTAGAATGGGCAAAATTCATCAGACATTATCTGGAAAAAAGGGAAAGTTTGCAATGTGTTTTTGTTCTGATAGATAGTCGTTTAGAACCACAAAAAATTGATATTGAGTTTTGCTGTTCCTTAGGTGAAAAAGGAATTCCGTTTTTTTTAATCTTCACCAAATCAGACAAACAAGGCCAGGTAAAATCGCAACAGCACATGGCAAAGTTTAAAAAAGAGCTATCTACATATTTTGAGGAAGTGCCACAAATGATTTTAACCTCTGCAGAAAACAAACAAGGAAAAGATGATATTCTAAACTTGGTTGATGAAATCAATCAAAATTTCGAAATTCCTGACTACAAAACCTTCGAATAAGTTATTTCTCCAATGAAAAAATACCTTTCATTAGTTACATTTTCGCATACTATTTTTGCAATGCCCTTCGCTTTTATTGGGTTCTTTCTGGCGATCAATACTGCCGGTGGCCAATTTTCATGGCTTAAATTATTGTTGATGATTTTATGTATGGTATTTGCCCGCAACTCGGCAATGGCTTTTAACAGGTATCTCGATAGAGATATTGATGCTAAAAATCCTCGCACAAAAGTACGGGACATCCCCTCCGGACGAATTACCGCAAAAAAAGCATTGGTTTTTACCATTATCAATTGCTTACTATTTATTGGCGCAACGTATTTTATCAATAACCTGTGTTTTATACTTTCGCCGATTGCCTTGTTAGTAGTTTTGGGTTACAGTGCAACCAAAAGATTTACAGCATTGTGCCATTTGGTTTTAGGATTGGGACTTTCTTTAGCTCCAATTGGCGCATATTTAGTGGTCACGGGCAAATTTGCTTTGCTTCCTATCCTATTCTCGCTAGCAGTTTTATGCTGGGTGAGTGGCTTTGACATTATTTACGCACTGCAAGATGAAGATTTTGACCGGGAAGAAAACCTACATTCTATCCCCTCCTATTTGGGTAAAAAAAACGCTTTATTGGTAAGTAACATTCTGCATGTTTTTGCCGCTCTGTTTGTAATTGCGCCATTATTTCTCACTCCGTTAAGCTGGCCCTATTATATTGGTTTATTAATTTTTATTGGCATGTTGATTTACCAGCACCAGCTGGTAAAACCAAATGATTTAAGTAGAGTAAATTTTGCTTTTATGACCACAAACGGCATAGCTTCAGTAGCTTTTGCCACATGTTTTTTAATTGATATTTATTACCGCACACAATTATGATTTTAGAAAAAGCACCTAGAAATTACCTTCCAAAAAGTTTAAATATAGATTGGGAAACGCTTGAACCTATACTTAATGAACTATTGAACAGAAAAATAACTTCTGTTGTAGAACTTGAAAAATGGTTGAAAGATAAAAGCGAAGTTGAAGCTGCTTTAGAAGAAGATTTTGCTTGGCGATATATAAAGATGAGTTGCGACACGGCAAATGAGGATTTAGTGAAATCTTTCCAATATTTTGCGATGGAGATTGAACCTAAAATTGCACCTATCGCAAATGAGCTTAACAAAAAACTCATGGCTAGCGAATATGTGAAAGAACTGGATCAGGATAAATACTTTGTTTATTTACGGGCTATCAAAAAGTCGTTAGAACTTTTTAGAGAGAAAAACATCCCCTTACAAACCGAGTTACAAGTTGAGCAGCAGAAATATCAAGGCATTACTGGGGCGATGTCCGTTACTTTAAATGGGAAAGAATACACCTTGGAACAAGCTGCTAATTTTTTAAAAGATTTAAACCGCGAAGTTAGGCAGGAAGCTTGGGAAAGCATTACCGAAAGACGTTTACAAGATAAAGATGCGTTAAACGATTTATTCAACAAGCTTAAAACTTTGCGTCACCAAGTTGCTGTAAATGCCGATTTTGACAACTTTAGAGATTATATGTTCGCCGCTTTAGGCAGATTTGATTATACCGCTCAAGATTGTTTCGATTTCCATAATGCAATTGAAAAGGAAGTTGTGCCACTTTTATCAGCGCAAGCGGAAGAAAGAAAATCGCTTTTGCAATTGACTGAATTAAAACCTTGGGATACAGAAGTTGATACTTCTGGCAAAGAGCCGTTAAAACCGTTTAATAATGGCGAAGAGCTCATCGAAAAATCAACCAAATGCTTCAGTAAATTGGATGCTTATTTAGGTTCGAGATTAGAAATTATGAAAGCGAACGGGCTTTTTGATGTGGAAAGCAGAAAAGGAAAAGCTCCAGGAGGCTATAATTATCCCCTGGCAGAAACCGGTGCGCCTTTCATATTTATGAATTCTGCAAATTCCTTTAGGGATTTAACCACTATGGTACATGAAGGTGGCCATGCTGTTCATACTTTTTTAACCGCTGATTTGGAGTTGAACGATTTTAAACATTGCCCATCTGAAGTTGCAGAACTGGCTTCAATGAGTATGGAATTGATTTCTATGGACCATTGGGATGAATTTTTTAAAGACCCCGAGGAATTAAAGAGAGCAAAACGTTACCAACTGCGTGATGTTCTAAAAACTTTGCCTTGGGTTGCTATCGTTGATGCTTTTCAACACTGGATTTACACTAACCAAGAACATACAACCGAGGAAAGAACAAAAGCTTGGACTAAAATTTTCAACAGGTTTGGAGCCAACTTTGTGGACTGGACAGACCATCAGGAAGCTTTAGAAAACCTTTGGCAAAAACAATTGCATATTTTTGAAGTTCCTTTTTACTACATAGAATATGCAATTGCACAGCTTGGGGCTATTGCAGTGTGGAAAAACTATAAAGAAAATCCCGAGAAAGGTTTAGCAAATTACATTGCTGCTTTAAAACTGGGTTACACAAAAAACATAAAAGAAATTTATAAAACAGCAGGCATTGAATTTAATTTTAGCGCAGTCTACATTAAAGAATTAATGGATTTTGTAAAAACAGAATTAAAAAAATTAGAAGATTAATTTAAATTAAAGCTTAAATATTCCTGAAAGCTTATTATTTTTGGACACATTATTGTAAATATCATTTAACAAACATAGAATCATGAAAACGCTATTAAAATCTGCATCTTTAATTATTGCATTAGTTTTAACAAACAGCCTTACATTTGCAGCAGAAAAAACTCCAGAAATTTATGTTTCAGAATCTTCACTTAGCAATTTGAGTGGCTCGCAACTATTACATACTGGTTGGTTTTGGATTTTAATTATTGCTGCAGTAATTGTTTTTGCAACAGCACTACTTTGCTCAAAAGATCAAGAAGATACTTACTTCCCAGAGCATATCATATAAAAACAAATATTGGAGCTTCAATAATACAGATAAATATTATTGAGGCTTTAAAAATACGTTTCGATCATTTTAAGCGATGAAAAATTTATTAAATCTTCTTAAGAACAAGTTTTTTATAGCAGGGGTTGCATTTATTGTTTGGATGTTGTTTTTTGATAGAAACGATTTGGCTTCACAGTATGAATACCGAACTAGGGTTCAAAAACTGGAAGAAGAAAAAGCTTTTTACACTACCGAAATTGAAAAAGCTGATACTGAGCTTACCGAATTAACAACAAATATTCAGAGTTTAGAAAAATTTGCCCGTGAACGTTATTACATGAAACGCGAAAACGAAGACGTTTATGTAGTTGTTGACTCTGACAAAGTAAAATAAATAGGCTATATTTATTTTACTAATAAATACGAGGCAAGGATAACTTATATTTTACAGCAATTATCCTGATTAAAAATACCACCACAACGGATGTTACCTTTACAACAGCATCATCTATTCCAAAATTACGCAGTATCAGAAACACCAATCCACCCAAAATACAGGCTGTTGCATAAATCTCTTTTCTGAAAATTAGTGGGATATTGTTAATAAGAATATCACGGGCAATACCTCCAAAACATCCCGTAACGGTACCTAAGGCAATGCATATTGCCGGACTTAAATCGTAGTTTAAGCCTTTTTGTACACCTAATATCGTAAAAAAACCTAAACCTAATGAGTCGAATAAAAACAGGGTGATTTTCAGTGTTTTAATTCTCTTCCAAAAAATCATGGCAATAATTGCTGTAATGATACTCAAAAGTACATAAGTGGTATCTTTTAGCCAAAAAACGGGGGTTGCACCTAAGAGCAGATCACGCAAAGTTCCGCCACCAACTGCAGTTACGAAAGCAACAATTAAAACTCCAAATGCGTCCAATCGTTTTTGCATCGCTGCAAAAGCACCCGAAACTGCAAATGAAAATGTACCACAAATTGTAATAACATCCCCAATTAAAAGGTTATACTGCTCCATTTCTTTTCCTCAAAAACCACTCAAAGCTCAACAATAAAATAACCAAAGCAAAAATCCACTTCAAGTTTATTAATGGCTCATAACTTTTCTCCTCGTGGCTAAGCGTTTTTACTTTCTCATTCTTTCTGATAGCGTCAACCAAATCTAACATTTGATTTGGATAAAGCATTTTGCCACCAGTAATTCTGCTCAAATTGTACAGTAACTGGTGATTTGCCCTGCTTTCCATTAACTCAATGTTTAACGCTTCAACTAAAAAATTGCCACTTGCAGCGTAAGCTTTAGTTCCTAGCTTTGTTTTAGCCATAAAACTATACTCCCCCACAGGCAGAATACCTAAATTTGCCTCATAAGAACTAGCGGTTCTTGAAAAAACATAGCTGTAGCGTTTGCCTTCTGCACTTTTCACTTCCAAACTTACTTCAGGGCTGTTCACTAGCTCGTAAGCATCGTTGTATAGCTCGGCGTTAAGCAAAACACTTTCGTTCTCTAGGTAACGATTTTTACTGCTTTGTACTCTAAACTTACGTTTGTCTTCTTTAGCGCTTAAATACTGTACAGATTTACTGATCAATTCATTAAACGCATCAAAATTGTTATTCTTTTCAAAGTCTTCAATCCGCCAGCGCCAAATTCCTTCTCCGGTTAAAATTGCAGTTTTAACAGATCCAGCATCATTGAAAACAAATAATGGTGTTTCCATTTTCACGTTGCCAATCTGTTGCTTAAACAATATTTTTCCATCAGATTTTAATTTATAGCTAGCGAACGGCGCATTTAACGGGGCTAAATTTTGCAACTTGCTTTTTGTGGCATCGCTCAAACTAAAGGGATAAAAATCAGAATTCAAATCTGCAATATAACTTTGGGTTTGATTATTTGCGAAGGATATATTTAAGACATTCTGAAAATCATTCAGCCCATTTACATTTGTTTGTGCACCAACAATAAACCACTTATTCTTCTGCCTAATACTGGCTAAAAAAGAGTTGATATGATGCGCATTAGAGGGCAAATTATGTAAAATAATTAATCCGTAATCATCAACTTTAACCGGCAAATGATCTGCGAAAGCAATGGTAACATCATAATTTTTATTTGATGCTATCGCTTGCTTTAATGCACTGATATCAGGATTTGGAGCATCCGCAACCAGCAATATTTTCTCTCGTCCGTCCAAAACTTCCACATATAT
The DNA here is from genome assembly GCF_946480185.1 of uncultured Pedobacter sp. The sequence continues at coordinate 69,631 of NZ_CAMLIG010000003.1, forward strand.
AGTCTGCTTATTATTTTGAATGGAGGCTTCATTTGCAATTGGCGACAAGTCAAAAGTTATTTTTTGGATTCCTTTTTTATTAGCGTCAAACGTAAATTTAAACGTTTGGGTTTCTTCATCTTTATTGAAAGAAACGGATTTCTGCTTAGTTTGGCCATCACTGGTGCTTAATTTAAGATTAGTGTTTGTGCCTTTTGCGCCAAAAGCTTTAACGGTTACTTCAAGCTCGTGGCTGTTGCCTAAATAAACCAACTGGTTGTAAATTGGAGGCATTAAAACCAAATCCTTTTTCGGGATGGTATCACCTAAAGCAATGGTATAAACCGGGAATTTTACAGAAGAAACTTGGGTAATAGGATTTGCACCTTTGTTGTAAACACCATCCGAAGCTAAAATTAAAGCACCAGTATTGCTGCTTGGGTTTTGCTGAATTATATAATTAAAAACGTTTGAAATATCGGTCTGTTTTCCGGCTTCCTTAAAATCAAATCCATTTTTAATAACATCGCTAAAACTCAACACTTTCACTTCATAATCATCAGAAAGTTTGCTTTCCAATTCGTTAAGGTTTTTATGGTAGGCGATAGAATCAAACCCTTTTTTTGCGCTAACGGCGATAGATGAAGACGCATCTTGAGCAATAAATATCACCGGTTTCTGTAGCTGTTGTTTTACACTTTTTAATAATGGAGAAAGCAATAACAACGTTATTAAGCTTACTACCAGCCATCGCAATGTAAAAAGTACTTTCTTTAAAACCGGATTTTCTACCAGCGATTTACTATAAAAAAACCAAGCATATAAAAAGCCCAAAAGAAGGCTGGGAATTAACCACCAAACGCTTAACTCATTAAAAACAATGGAAAATAGTAAATGCATATTATAAGGTAAATATGCGGCTTTAGGATTGATAAAGAAAATATTACAACCTTGAATTTCTCTGTTACGTATATTTGAATATTATTTTTTTGATAAGGGCAAACTAAATCAAGTTTAATTCGTTTTATATACATTAAGAAAAAAAATTATGACTCAAGTAAAAGCATACGCTGCTAAAAAAGCAGATACTCCTTTAGCTCCTTTTCAATTAGATAGACGGGAAGTTGGAGAAAACGACGTAGAAATTGAAATTTTATTTTGTGGGGTTTGCCACTCCGACATTCATACTGCCAGAAATGAATGGGGCGGAACAATGTATCCGGTGGTTCCCGGGCATGAAATTGTAGGAAAAGTAAGTAAAGTTGGTTCAAAAGTTACTACCCATAAAGTTGGCGATACCGTGGGTGTAGGTTGTTTTGTAGATTCATGCGGACATTGCGCAAATTGCAAAGATGATCTGGAACAATATTGTGAAAATGGAAATTCGCAAACTTATAATGCTTATTTGCAAGACAAAAAAACCATTACTTATGGCGGATACTCAACCCATATTGTGGTTACAGAAAAATTTGTTTTAAAAGTATCCGATAAGTTAGATTTAGCTGCGGTAGCTCCGCTCCTATGCGCCGGAATTACTACATACTCTCCACTTAAACACTGGAACTGTAAAAAAGGCGATAAAGTAGCGGTAGTTGGTTTGGGTGGTTTAGGCCACATGGCTGTAAAACTAGCTTCATCAATGGGTGCAGAAGTAACGATGTTAAGCCGTTCGCCAGAAAAAGCCAAAGATGCCGAAGAATTAGGTGCACACCATTTCATGCTCACCACCGAAAAAGAGAATATGGAAAAAATGGCTAATTCTTTTGATTTGATTATCAATACCGTATCTGCCAAACATGATTACAATGAATATTTGGCCTTACTAAAAACAGATGGAACAATGGTTTTATTGGGTGCGCCACCAGAAGCCTTACCTGTTGCAGCTGTTAATTTGATTTTTGGCCGTAGAAGTTTAGTGGGTTCTTTAGTGGGTGGAATTAAAGAAACACAAGAAATGCTAGATTACTGTGCCGAACATAATATTGTTTCGGATATTGAATTGATAAATATTGATCAAATTAACGAAGCTTATGAACGTACCTTAAAAGGCGATGTGCATTACCGTTTTGTGATTGATATGGCAAGTTTGAAAAATTAATCAAAATAGTTTAAGTATTAAAAAGCCCTCAGGATGTTATGTCATCCGAGGGCTTTTCTTTTATTAAAATGACAACTTAAAACTAACTAACTAAAAACTCAAAATTAGCACTCACAACGGCAGTAATTTCTTTTCTGATAGAACTTACATCCTTAATGCCGTAATCAGAAGTCATGTTTGAATTTTCCGGAGTGATTTGTAAAACGCCCATTCTTGCGTTGGTTAAAGTTTCTAATTTGCCGTTTGTAGCCTACTGCGGATAAACATTAATTATTTTTAAATCGATCCGGCCTCTTTAAAACCTTTATGTTTTAAAAACTGGATAATTAATGGTCTTTGGCGAGATAATTCGCGACAAGCATCTTATGCAGTGGGTGCCCCAATATTAAAAACGCCTTTTAATATTCCCAAATCAGAAATAATTAACTGTTTGGCAGAACCAGTAACATTTATAGTTTGATCTGATTTGATGTTTTTTAAACCTCTGGCCAAAACAAACGCAACAATTATCGCGCAAACGCCCATGATCATTGTGGTATTATAAATCTGCTTTTCATCTAATAAATTTAACAAATACCTAGAACTAAAAAGAGCAAAGTTTATTACTTTGCTCTTTTTATTCTAATTTATCACGATTCAAGAAAGCTTTAAGCTTTCTGCCTTCCGCTTTAAGCTTAATTAAAGCATTCCACCACAAACACTTAAAACCTGACCGGTAATATAAGCACTCATATCAGATGCTAAGAACACACATACATTAGCAATATCTTCTGTTTCTCCGGCTCTTTTTAACGGAATATCTTTTTCCCAGCCCTCAACCACTTTTGGATCCAAAACTTCGGTCATTTCGGTTTTAATAAAACCTGGAGCAACCACATTTGCTCTGATATTTCTGGAACCTAATTCTTTAGCTACAGATTTTGTAAAACCAATAATTCCAGCTTTCGAGGCCGCATAATTAGCTTGCCCGGCGTTCCCTTGCACTCCAACAACTGAACTCATATTGATAAAAACACCTTTACGATTTTTCATCATTATTTTTGAGGCGGCTTTTGTAGTGTTAAATACCGATTTTAAATTTACCTCGATAACATCGTCAAAGTTTTCCTCGCTCATGCGCAATAACAGTCCGTCTTTAGTTATTCCGGCATTATTAATTACGATATCTAAAGTACCAAAATCGGCAACAATATTGTTGATCAAAGCTTCTGCTTCGGCAAATTTGGAGGCGTCAGAACGGTAACCTTTAATTTGTGTTCCAAAAGATTTCAACTCTTCTTCTAAAGCTTGCCCTTTTTCAACCGATGAAAGGTAAGTGAAAGCGACATTTGCGCCATGTTCAGCAAATTTTTCGGCAATTTTACGACCAATTCCTTTAGAAGCTCCGGTAATAAGAGCAGTTTTTCCTTCTAACAATTTCATGCTTTTTATAATTATAAGTCGTGAAATTAATTAAATTTTGCAAATATCAGCATAGTTAATGCCCGGTTGTATGGTGGTGCAGGCTTAATTATCAGACTTCGGGTAAGAATTGCTTTAAATAAAAATTGAAATATTTAAAATATTAATCACATTAACGCGTATTTTTAGCATCCAAACGAACAATTATGAAACTAAGAATCTCAGCTATTTTAATAGCAACTACATTATTGACCGCATGCAGTACAAACAAAGCGCAAAAATGGCTTAAACAGCAACCATCAGCAACAACCCTAAAACCAGTAGTTTATAAGGATGTGAACTTGGTAGAATTTAAAAAACAATATTTTGCGAATGAAGCCGCTTGGGACAAAGCTTTTCAGTTTATGGAAAACAATGACCTAGAAAAATTGGCTCCTGGTAAATATCCAATTGATGGCGACAAAGTTTTTGCCTCAATTACGGAAACGGTTGATAAACCTTTTGAAGACACCAAATGGGAATCTCACAGAAAATACATTGATTTACAATATGTGATCAGTGGAAAAGAAAAAATAGGTGAAGCCTCTTTTGAAAACGAAAAAGTAACCAATCCTTACGATGCGTCTCGCGATGCCGCTAACTACGAAATTAACAACGGCAAGTTTTATTTGGCAGATCCAAGTACATTTTACCTGTTTTTTCCGAGCACTACACACCGACCAAATATTATGGTGAATTCGGATAAAGTAAAAAAGTTGGTGATTAAAATTAAAGTAGCCGAATAAAAAATCACTGCATAAGCTTACTTTATTAAACCAACGGTTGAAGTAATGTTGGTTTAATAATCATATTTTCGCGATGAGTTTCCCCTGTGCATTCAGTAGTAAAAAGTTCCTGAGCGATTTCTTTACATAATCAACTTTAAAACCTGTAAATCTCTATCAGTTATTAAATCATCGGAAGGGGTAAAGCTAAAATTCACGCTAATATATCACTTACCTCATTATTAAAGAACTTTCCACCATTTCCTAGCAGAACTAAAGCCATCAACAATTGTTTTTACATATTTCTTAGAATATAACCATCTACCTTTAATATATGAAAAAAATTGAATTAAGATTTTTGTGATTTCATTCAAAACATATCTAAAAACTTTTTATATATAAATTATTGATATTTATTAAAAATAGATATTCTTTCGAAATAATTAAGAAAGCCGTAGTGCTTACGACTGTGGCTTTCTTAACTGATATTTTACCGCAAAGGATCAAAAGTGCCCCCCGCCCAACCAGTGGTCTGCTCTAAGTTGTAATTTAACTCAAGGTGCTTGGTCGGAATCGCAAAGAAGTAATAATTCGGCTTCCAACTAATATCAAACTGAGGATCTAATAGCTTAAGTTGAGGATTGAAAAAAGTGTTATATTGTTGGTTAACCAAAGCAATCATCTCTTCAGAACTACTGGAGCTTCTCAAAGCGTTCCATTGCTGAGTCGGAACTTTGAGCGTGATGGTATGTCCATGACGACGGGTTCCATTGAGTTGAGATTCAAAGAGACGGCGACGACGTAGATCCCAAAAACGTTTACCTTCAAACGCAAGTTCTACTTTTCGTTCACTCATGATTGCATCACGCATCAAATTCCGGTTCATTCCTGGCGTTAAGCCATACAAAGAGTTTGTGCCAGGATCTATGCCGGCTCGCTTTCGAATCGCGACCAGAGCGGTGTAAGCTTCGTCGGTTTTCCCTATTTCATTGGCCGATTCAGCATAATTCAGTAATACTTCTGCATATCTCAGTTCTACCCAGTCGGTACTTGAATAGCGGGCCTGAATGGCATTTTGATTTTCATCAACCGCCTTGCGAATGTAGTAACCGGTATTAGTTGGTGCATTTGTCTCCCCTCCAACATAAGTCCACTGTATTCGACCGGAAACTCTGCCCGAAGCACCCACTTCCCACTTATCACCGTTGTGCACAAAGGTTTGATTAAAGCGAGGATCTCGGTTTTTCCAGAAATACAAAGCATCATAGTTATATGATGAAGATGCGTCGTTAATAGCTTTTCCATCTTTCATGGGGAAAGCATTCATAATTTCAAGCGTTGGTTTGTTTGCGCCTGAGGCATTAACCGAAACATCAAGCGGTCTTGTTGCGCCAGACCAGTTACTGGAACTATTACTTATATTTGGAAAATACTGGTATCTTCTGACAAAAATTACTTCTCTATTCATTTCTGTGAACCATAGCTCAGGAAAACTTGCAAAAAGACCAAAGCCCTTCTGGTCTAAATAGTCTTTGGCAGCTTTATTAGCATCATACGCCGATCCCCACCTCCCCAAAGCTGTCTGAGAAGGATCAAACTGTTCACTAGCATAATATAAAAGTATACGACCCTTCAAAGCAAGCGCAGTTCCTTTATGTAATCTTCCATTGTTATCGCTCGATTCAGCTCTGATTTCTGGAAGATAGCTTATCGCCGAGTCTAGATCGCTAGTTATCTGCTGAAAACATTCGGAAGTTTTATTACGCTTTACATAAAGATCATCGGTTAACTTTTGAGGTTCAAGTATAAGTGGAACACCGCCGTATCTTTTTACCATCTCAAAATACTGCCATCCACGAAAAAAAAACGCTTGACCTTTTAACAGCCTTTTATTTGTTTCCGAGAGTTTTCCGCCATTAATATCTTTTAAAAGAATATTAATATCACGGATCTGTGAATAAGGCCAATAATCTACCGAATTTTCAGTAAGCTGTCCATACATAAAACTGTTTCCTCCGTCAGACTCTTCCGAGTAATCAGAATAAGAAGCATCCCACTCAGGAAGGTTGTTCATATAGATTCGATTAACATAGGCAGTTGCAAGGTCTAAGTCGCTCCAAACATCGTCCTTAGCACCAATGGTTCCAATGTTTTTTGTATCGAGTATTTTCTCGCAACTGCATAAAGTACAAGCGACTAATACGATATATAAGTATCTATAAATTTTCATGCTTTTGAATTTTTAAAGTGTGATATTTAAACCAAACGAATAGGTCTTCATCATTGGATAAGACTGTATATTTTCCATCTCAGGATCATAAATCTTTTCTTTACTGTAAATCATGAGCAGATTGGAGCCTGTAAAATAAACTCGGGCACCATTTAATCCGGCTTTCTTCATAATTTTTTCCGGTAAGTTATAGGATAAGTTTATGTTTTTTAGCCTTAAAAAAGATAAGTCTTGTAGCCAGAAGCTAGATTCGTCATACCGTGTGCGATAAGACAGCACCCTGTAACCTGGATATTTGCCATCAGGATTATCGGGTGACCAACTATCTGACCAGTATTTTAACGAGGATTCTTCAACTCTAGCCTGTACGTCTCTGCCTACAGTTGACATCATGGATTTTGCTCCTGCAGTTCCTTGAAGTAAAACATCAACACTCCACGGGCCAAACGATCCTCCTAATGACATCCCATAGTTTATAGGAGGCGACTGATAATCAGCTAAATAATCTTTGTCATCTGTGGTGATTTTGCCATCTGGCGTATCAGAATTAGGACCTCTAAGATCCTGATAATTGAGCATGCCGAGTTGCGGTTTAACTCCCAGAATAGTATAGCCAGCAGGCAACGCATCTAGGTCTGCTTGTGTTCTTAAAATACCAATCGCTCGATACCCCGTAATTCCTCCTATTGGTTTGCCCTTTCTGGATAAGTATGGACGAATGTTGGCTGGTTCGTTCAGCACCACATATTTATTTTTTGCATAACCAAAATTGCCACGAACAAAATATGAAAAAGCTTTTTTCCCACTTCCTCTGTTACTACTGTAACCTAAACTAGCCTCGAATCCATTCGCATCAATTTGCATATAGTTCTCGTCAGGCAGAGAAGCTCCGAGTGTACTTGGTAAGCTTGCTTGGCGACTTTGTAAAATATCATAGGTATGGCGGTAAAAAAAATCAAGTTTTAGATCAAAGTTATCGAAAAACCGTGAATCGAGCCCCGCATTATATGACAATGATTTTTCCCAAGTTATATTCGGATTAGCCAAAACCCCCTGTTGCAAGCCAAATGATTGTTGATTGTTAAATAAGGCACCGGCGACTATATTATAACTCTGTAGATACTGGAATCTGCCAACGGCATCATTTCCAAGCAAACCCACAGATCCTCTTAGTTTTAAATCATCAATAAACTTAATATTTTTAAAAAATGGTTCTTCTGAAATTCGCCAGCCCACTGATAAAGAAGGGAAAAAACCCCACCGACCTTGTGGGGGAAAGGTTACAGACCCATCATAGCGGAATGACCCCTCTACAAGATATTTGCCTGCATAATTGTATCCTACCAAACCAACGTAGGATATTCTGGATAATTGTTGTTCGTTACCGTCGGCACCGGTAGGTATCAAACCTCCATTATACTGGTCAACGGAAGGAGCTATAATATCATCCACACGCCCGTTAAACCAAAGATTATCTTCCTCTGCCTGCTCATAAACAAATAATGCATCGATATTATTTTTATTGAACGACTTTTTGTAATTAAGCTGTGCGTTGAATTGGTAGCGTTCTAATTTATCCTCTCTGGATCTAAGGAACTCTTCGGCAGAACGAGGACGAAGACCAACTGGATCTGTTCCAACAATATGATTGTGAGTCCCCGTCGTGTTAAAAACAGTCATATTGTAAGGTAAACTGAACTCTTTGGTATATTGATTCCTGCTGTATTTATTTAATGCTACTTTTGCCGTTAGTCCTTCGATAAAAGGCAAATTGTAGTTTATAGATATCGTTGAATTAAGGCCACCATATTCCCTTTTGTTATACCCCGAAATATCGGTAGTTAAAACAACTCCTGGATGCCATTCGACCCAATTACCAACCGGCATACCATTAATATAGGGAGGTACAATACTCGGACGAAATAACAACGCTTTATAAAGATCATCAAAACGCCAATTATCATTTCGCCAATTTGGACCATTAAAATGTCTGTTATCAGTATTGATATCTAACGATACCTTTAAATTCTTAGACACAGAAACATCTACGTTTCCACGGATGGTGTATTTCTGAAAATCAATACTATTAAATGATGCGTTAGCATAATTATACGAACCACCAAGGAAATATTTTACAGTTTCCGAACCGCCACTAATATCCATGGTGTGCTGGGTAGTAAGGGGATCACGCCACATCTCATCAATCCAGTTCCAAGAGTTAGCTTTAAAGTAATCAAGCTCATCTTGCGTATAATATCTTACATCAGATTGTGCTATTTTATTATACTGTAGCTGCCTGTTAATCTCGTAGGCCTGGTCAAAAGCATTAAAAGTTTCAGGTATTTTAGTAGGATTTTGGACACCAACCAAGGCACTGTAAGAAAGCTTTGGCGCCCCTGTTTTACCCCTTTTAGTGGTTACCAGTACAACTCCGTTAGCAGCTCTGGAGCCATAAATAGCAGCTGAAGCGCCATCTTTAAGAATAGTAACACTTTCAACCTCGGAAGGGCTTAAGCCATCAAAAGCAAATTTATCGCTTACCACACCGTCGATTACATATAAAGGATCCTGATTATTAATGGTACTAACTGTTCGGATTCGAATCGACGACGCCATGCCTGGAGTACCAGAGCCCTGGATTACAGTAACCCCGGACAGTCTACCTGCCAATGCGTTAGATAAGTTTTCTACAGGTTGATTTTGGATATCGGTACTATTTATACTTGACACCGACCCCGTGATTGAGCCTCGCGTTTGTGTACGGTAACCAGTCACTACAACGTCCTGAAGCGAATTAGATGTAAACTTCATTGTAACGTTGAGTACTTGTTGGTTGTTAATAGGGATACTTCTTGTTTCATAGCCTATGTAGCTAAATACTAAGATGCCATTCGCCGGTGCACTAATATTATATTCTCCATTTGAATTAGTGACGGTTGATCTTTCGGCACCCTGTAGCCTTACAGACACACCTATCAGCGGTCCATTCTCGTCTGAAACTTTTCCCTTTACCTGAATGTCCTGTTGATCAACCATCGTCACGTTAGCTTTTATACCGTTTATTTCCGATAAAGTGGCTAAATTGGTAGAATAAATAACGATTCCGCTCTCCACTTCAGCATAACGCAAACCGGTTTTTTCCAGCAGTTGACTCAACACTGTACCCAAAGTTTGATCTTTAAATTTAAAGACACTGGTGTTGTGATTTTTAAGTTCAGCTGAATTAAATGAAAATCGGATGTCGCTTACTTTCTCCAGGTTCTTTATAGAATTGTAAAGAGAAGTATTTTCAATTGATATATTGATTTTTCGGTTTAACACCTGACTATCGGCTGTTTTTGCGAGCATAACCTGAGTAGAAAGCAAAACACCAAAAATCACTGCCATTGAAAGTTTCATGTAGAAAGCAATTAAGTTTATAATTTTTCTTTTCATATTTGTTTGATTTAATAATTGATCAGTAGTTATCATTTATGATTAACTACTCCTTTTCCGCCAATATCCGTTGCAGCGGGTATTGGCATTTTTCCTATGATTAATATTCTATTTTTTTGTCAAGTAAACCTCCTTTCCAGTAATCTTAAAGTGAACACCGAAGATCATTTCCAACATACTCAATACATGAGTTATATCGGTATTGGTAGAATAATGTAAAACATAAATACCTTTGTTCATCTCTGACGGATAATGGATCTTGACCCCATAGTTATTTTCTATTGAGAGAACAATATCTTCAAAAGAGATATTATATAAATGAATCTGATCGCTTTTCCATGCGGAAATTTTCTGAGCATCAACCTCTCGAACAGCTATAAAACTTGGTATATTTTTGGTAAATATTATTTCCTCATTTGGCGTCAAAACAGCATATTTAATGTGCTTTTCACCTACTTCTACCCTTCCACGATTAACCGTCACCCTAGTTTCATTGCTATTATAAGCCCTCACGTTAAAGGCGGTGCCGAGTACTTTCACATATACTCCTTCGTGACGTACGTAGAAAGGACGCTTTTCAATGTGCTTCACATCGAAATAGGCTTCTCCCTTTAGAAGAGAAACTTCACGAACAAAAAAGTCTTTTGAATACTTTATTTCAGAGCCGGCGTTAAGCCAAACTTGTGAACCGTCTGGCAATGTTAGGAAAACTTTCTTTCCTCTGGGACTCTCGACTAGTTGATACTTTTGAGACCTAACCTTAACAAACGTAAAAAGAAGGAATGAAACCACAATAAATATCACAGCAGCTTTACCTATAAAGGTAGCAACATAACGCTTGGTAAAAATCGGATACCCGATACTATGTCGGATTTTTTCACGCATTTTTAATTCAATTTCCGCTAACGGTGTTCTTCCTTCCGGTAGAAGTCCCCTTATTAAATTGGTATTCTCATCTTCCCATTTTTCGATAATTGCCTTCTCTTCTGAGGAAAGAGGTTCATGCAGATAAGCCTCAAAAATGTTTCTTATTATCGAAGGTTTCAAATCCGTAGTTTTTATACTTATTATACAAGCTAAGAGCCGGCAGGTACCAGAATTAAATTATTTTTTTTCAACACAGATCATCCCTTGCAAGGAATAATACGTGTTCGCAGTATTTTCAATGCATTTGAAAGTTGATTTTTGACTGTACGAGGAGCAATTTCCAACTCAGTTGATATTTCCGATACTGTCATGTTTTTGTAACGACTTAGCACAAAGATCTTTCGCATTTTACTTGGTAAAAGTTCTATTTCCTCTCTTATCAAAGTCGCTAATTCCTTTGCATGGTAAGCATCTTCAATCGGAGAGGCATGTAAATGGTTGAGATTAAATTCTTCGAGGCTATTCTTTCGAATCATCTCTTTTTTATACCAGTTAATCGTATTGTTCTTTAGTATTGTAAAAAGGAAAGCTTGCAGGCATTTTGTTGAATCAAGGCGCAACCGGTTTTTCCAGAGACTCAAAAAAACATCTTGTACCAAATCCATCGAAGTCTGTTCTGAACCAACTGCCCGATATGCCACTTTATACAGTCGTTCCCAATTCCGCTTATAAAGCTCATCAAACGCTGAAAAACTTCCATCCTGTAAAAATGATACGAGTTCTGAATCAGAAACTTCTTTCATGCCTGTATATATTTACTATCGCTTAGGTATAAGGTGGAAAATTGGTTATCCGCACTGAAAGACGATTTTTCATCATTCCCATGAAGATTACCTCAAGTGCAAGTAAATGAAAATTGTAAAACTTTAATTACACTAGAATAGCTATTCGTTAAGTATAATTACCAAAACGTATTCAACTATTAGCTGAACAGATTCCGTCTTATAGAAAGCTCATATTCAGACTCAAACATCTCTATTAAATAGAGTAAATGATTTGCATGTTTTTTTCAATGCATTTGTTTGAAAAAAACATGCAAATCGTGACTTAGTATAGTAAAATCTGTTATGTTCAACTTAGTAACTGTTTTAAGGCAGTCAAAACATTTTTTTTGCCCACGGGTGCCAATCAAAGTAACATGATATCATCAATAGATATTTTAAGTTATAACAACTCCAGTTTTATTCTCTAACGACATTGATTTAACTGAACTCTCCACTCTTTGTAAATTTACCCGCCAAAACCCTGATTCCCTTCGCAAAAAATGATGCAGATCATGCTCAATTTATAAAATAGCTTATCTTTGCGCTATTGAAAGCAAAAACTATAATTCCCGAAGACGGCACACTACTTCCTTTAATGGAAGAGTTTTACACTATACAAGGCGAAGGATTTAACTCCGGAAAGGCAGCATATTTTATTAGACTTGGCGGTTGCGATGTGGGTTGCCATTGGTGCGATGTTAAAGAAAGTTGGGATGCCGATCTGCATCCGCTAACTTCTACGCAAACTATTGTGGAAAACGCCGATAAATTTCCAGGAAAAGCAGTAGTAGTAACAGGCGGAGAGCCTTTACTATATAATTTAGACGAACTTACCAAACAACTGAAAGTCAAAGGAATAGCCACATTTATTGAAACTTCTGGCGCTTATCCTTTATCGGGATATTGGGATTGGATTTGCTTATCTCCAAAGAAGTTTAAAGCACCGAGAAAAGACATTGCACCTTTTGCCAACGAACTAAAAGTAATTGTTTTTAACAAAAGTGATTTTTTATGGGCCGAAGAACACGCCGCACTGGTTTCTTCTGACTGTAAATTATACTTACAGCCAGAATGGTCCAAAGCTACTGAAATGACTCCTTTAATTATCGATTACGTAATGAATAACCCAAAATGGGAAATATCTCTACAAACACATAAATTTTTAAATATCCCATAAATTTTTATAGTTTTAGGTATTAAACCAATCTGATGAAAAGGCTAATCAATTTCACTCTCCTACTTTTAGCTTTCCAGATTGGTTTGTCGCAAACAAAATATTCCAGCAATAGCAGAAATGCCATAAAAAGCTACGAAAAAGCGAGGAACCTGTTAGATTTAAACGAATTCTCACAAGCAAGTGACGAGCTTAAATCTTCTATAAAACAGGACGATAAATTTGTTGAAGCTTATTTACTTTTAGCGGATGTTTACAGAGTAACCTACGATTACTTAAACGCTAAAGAAACCTACAAACAAGCTTTTACTATTGCACCGAATTTTGCTCCAGATCGCTATTATTTTTTTGCAGAAAGCGAGCTAAAAACAGGAGATTATGACCAAGCTTTATTGCATTATAAACTGTATAAAAGCCAAGGAAAACCATCTATTGATAAAATTGTATTGGCAGATAAATACATTAAAGATTGTGAGTTTGCCTTAAAGGCGATAAAAAATCCGGTTGCATTTAAACCCGAAAATTTGGGACCAAACGTAAATACCGCCGACCAAGAATATTTAGCAGTCTTAACTACTGATGAAAGTACGCTAATTTTTACCCGCCAGATTGACCGAAATGAGGATTTTTATAGAAGTTACAAAGACGCTAATGGTGGATGGACAAAAGCAATTTATTTAAGCAGTAATATCAATACGCCAGCTTACAATGAAGGTGCGCAATGCCTTTCGCCAGACGGACAATTTTTGTTTTTCACAGGCTGTAACAGGCCTGATGGTTTAGGAAGATGCGATATTTACGTTTCGCAAAAAGAAGGTAACGATTGGAGCAAGCCAGTTAATTTAGGTTTCCCCATTAACACCAAAGGCTGGGAATCTCAACCTTCATTATCTGCCGACGGGAAAACATTATATTTTGTGAGCGATAGAAGAGGTGGTTTTGGGAGCTATGATATTTGGAAAAGTTCCATCTCTGATGACGGACAATGGACAATGCCCGTAAATTTAGGTCCCAATATTAATACGCCTTATGACGAGCAGTCTCCATTTATACACCCTGACAATCAAACGCTTTACTTTTCATCAAACGGATGGCCGGGTTTAGGAAACAAAGATTTATTTATTTCTAGATTAGATACCGCTGGAAATTGGAGTTTGCCCGATAATTTAGGTTACCCAATAAATACTTATGGCGAAGAAAGCGGCTTAACCATTAATGCAAGTGGTACAAAAGCTTTTTTCTCATCAAACAATTTCAATGGTTATGGCGGTTTTGATATTTACTCTTTTCCTCTACCAGAAAAAATACGTCCAACTCCGGTTAATTACGTTCGAGGAATTGTTTTTGATGACCAAACAAAATCTAAGATTGGCGCACTTGTGGATATTATTGATTTAAAAGAAGGAAAATCAATCCACACCGCTTACGCTGATAAAATTGATGGAACATTTTTAGCTACCCTATCAAACGGAAGAGAATACAGCATTAATGTTTCTCAAGATGGCTACCTATTTTATTCAGAAAATTTTTCTGTCCAAAAAAACCAAATTGGTAAACCTATTATTATTGAAGTCCCTTTACAAAAAATAGCAATTGGCAAAAAGGTAGTGCTTAAAAACATCTTTTTCGATAGCAATAAATTTGATTTAAAGCCCGAATCCAAAACTGAGTTGCAGAAACTGATTGAATTTTTGAAAGATAATCCAAAAACTGAAATAGAAATTAGTGGCCATACTGATGATATTGGTAATGACCAATCTAACTTGGTTCTTTCTCAAAACCGTTCGAAAGCGGTTTATAAATACCTAATTGACCATGGTATTGATCAAAAACGATTAACTTATAAAGGTTATGGAGAGGCTTCACCGATTGCAGATAACAATACAGAAGACGGAAGAGCAAACAATAGGCGGACAGAGTTCACGATTACAGGAATGGGGGAATAACTTGCTTTAAAACTATCAAAAATCCCAATTTTATCTATCCATTCTTATCTGCTTCTTGCTAGCCGAAAGATTACACACGGCTGAAAATTCTTATTTTTTGTTAACCGATGGATAAGGAACAAACTCCGTTTCGTCTCCTTCAATTTTAGGAAATAACTGCATTTCCCATTTTTGCTTTGCTTCTCTAATAATTTCTTTGCTTGACGAAACAAAGTTCCAATCGATAAACCTTTCTTCTTCAAAAGGTTCGCCTCCAAAAATATAAATGCTACTGTTTTCAAGCATAGTCAGTTCGCAAAGCTTGGCGTCATTTGCCACTAACAGTTGTTTGGGTTCATAAACATTCCCTTCACTTTCAACAGCTCCCTCTAGAATATACAAACCCGATTCTCCATAAAGATCATCACCAATATTTATAGTCTGTTTTGCTTTGCTTTTTATCTCAAACATAAACAGTTTACTAAAAACCGGAACCGGTGATTTTCGTCCAAATGCTTCGCCTGCTATTAGTTTAAACTGTAAATCTCCTTCTGTCCACTTAGGAATCTGATGCTCCTCAATATGAGAAAAAGTTGGTTCCATTTGCTCTAAATGCCTAGGCAACGCCACCCAAATTTGCAAACCATGCAAATGCAATGGAGAATGCCTCAAATATTCAGGAGTTCGCTCAGAATGCACAATTCCTTTTCCTGCTGTCATCCAATTTACAGCACCGGGTTTTATTTCTACTTGGCTACCTAGGGTATCACGGTGCATAATACTTCCCTCAAATAAAAAAGTTAGCGTTGAAAGACCGATATGGGGATGAGGTAGCACATCAAAATTCTCTCGTTCGCTCAATTTAACAGGCCCCATGTGATCTATAAAAATGAATGGCCCCACCATTCTCTTTTGTCTAAAAGGCAATAAACGCCCCACCATAAACTTCCCTATGCTGGTGGCTCTTTCTTCGATTATCAGTTTGATGTTTGACATGTCTTTTTTTAATCGGTAAACGAAAATATATAATAGTGTCTTTTACAATTTCACGAATCTTGTAATAGTTTAATCCTAATTATCCAATTCAGTTAAATCAAACTTGTTAGCTTTCATAAAATATTTTAAAACCTTTTTATCGGTCGCTTTTCCCGTACTATCTCCTTCTGCAAACAAATTAAACTCTCTGTATAATTCTCCGCCTTTTACATAAAATTTATCCAAACCGCGGTATTGCTTTTGAGTTTTAGAAGTTAAATCTGGAAAAGTGATTTTGTTTGCATTTTTTCCGTTAAACTCGTAACACAAAACATCAGCAGTTTTGTACTTATCATTTTTGGTGTAGTAAATCACAATTTCAGGATTGCTATCTTTATCCATATCGGTATTAAAAACCTCTTTTAAATGCCCGCTTAAATTATCTGTTGACGCTATACTAAAATCATTTTTCAAAGAATCTGAACGCAACACCAAAATAGAGGAAGTAGAATCTGAACCTCGGCCCCAAGCAAAAACATCAAAAATTACATCGGGTCCAATTTCTACTTTTAAATGCTTTTTAAAAGGTGCTGGAAGTATATTTTCAGCGCTGTGCTTTTTCTTAACCTCCACCTTTTTTGCTTTCTCGCCACAAGAAAAAATCACCAAAGAACATCCCAATAAAAAACAAATACTTTTAAGCTTTCCCATAATTACAAAATTAATTGAATAACATCACAGATGGTATTTCTATCTTCTTATCATCTGTTCCTTTTACACTTACTTTTAATGTTGAACCGGGTCCATCGTCAAAATAAGCAACTTTTATTTTATGTAATCCGGCTTGCAGGTTTACCCCCGCAGATTTTTCATAACGGGCATGGTTTCCATCGTTATCAATAACCAATTCATCATCAATATATAAGCGACTGCCATCATCGCTATAAAGCGAAAACTCGAACGTTGCGTTTTCATTTACGTTGATATATCCATTAAAAACCAATCCATATTCTCTGGCTTTGTTTGGCAATTTTGCAAATGAAATCTGTGAAGCAATGCCCGTTTGAGTAGCTAACGATGTATCTATTTCTGTAGTATATTTAAAATGTCCAGGTACATAGTAAAATTTAAGTCCGCCCTGCTTTAAATTACGGCTAACAGAATCCGCTTTAAGCGCATCCATATTTCTTAAAATGGTAGTGGTAACCACACTGCGTTTACCAGATGGCGTGATTACAATTGATTTAACGGGCCTGTACTCCCCTTTTGGCACATTTACAGTAAAAGGTTGTGTGTATAAATCTGTAGTTTCGTTAGGCTGATAACCATCAATAGTATAATAAATTTTTGCGCCATTAACAGATGGTTTGTAATTGAAAGTGTAAGCACCGTTAACATTTATGGTAGTGTCTTTTGCACCAATAACTTCCGGAACGCGATAAAGTATATTTGTTTTATCGAGCCAAGATAAATGTGTGGGCACATTAATTTCATTAAAAGTTCTGAAATCCTTTTTATCTGGCATTGTCCAGGCAACTTCTGCCAAGGCAAATAATCTTGGCAATAACATATACTCGGCATGTGCTGGCGTTTTAATATATTCTGTCCATAAATTTGCCTGTACGCCTAAAATATATTTTTGTTGCGCAAATGGTAAAGATGACGGTGTGGGATTGTAATTGTATAATTTAGTTATTCTTCCGTCGCCACCTATGCCTACAGGTTCTAAAGAGGATAAGCCTTGTGCATGATCCAAGTAAAGTCCATCAGTACTGGGCGACATAATTACATAATGATTTTGTTTTGCTGCAGCAATTCCACCGGCAACACCTCGCCAACTCATTACCGTTGCATTTGGCGCCAAGCCACCTTCCAAAATCTCATCCCAACCTATGATTGATCTTCCTTTTTTGTTTACAAATTTTTCTATACGATGGATGAAATAAGACTGCAATTCTTCCTCGTTTTTTAATTTTTCTTTTTTGATTCGCTTTTGGCAGTAAGGGCAAGTTTTCCAGACTGTTTTTGGCGCTTCGTCTCCACCGATATGGATATTTTGCGATGGAAAAAGTGCCATCACTTCCGTTAAAACATCCTCAATAAAATCAAACGTATGGTCTTTGCCTGCACAAAAAATATCTGGAAAAACACCCCATTTTTCTGCTACCTGATAGGGACCGGGATGGTCCCCACAACCTAACTCCGGATACGCCGCTAAAGCCGCCATTGCATGTCCAGGCATTTCAATTTCGGGGATTACGGTGATGTACTTTTTATCGGCATAAGCTACAATTTCCTTAATTTCTTCCTGAGTGTAAAAAGCACCATATTTTTCGCCATCAAACCATTGCGGCATTCTATCGTGGTAATTCCCGATCAATGTTTGCGCTCTGTAAGCACCAACCTGAGTTAGTTTTGGATATTTTTTAATTTCGATGCGCCAGCCTTGGTCATCTGTTAAATGCCAATGAAAAGTATTGAGCTTATACATTGCCATTAAATCCAGGTATTTTTTGATAAAATCTATCGGAAAATAATGACGGCAAACATCTAAATGTAATCCGCGATAAGCGTAACGTGGCTGATCAACTATTTTGCACTGTTGGATCTGATGATTTTCCAATCCGGTTAAATAAAGCTGAATTAAACTTTGGGCAGCATAAAAAATACCTTTGCTTGTGCCAGACAACTGAATTCGATTTGCATCAATAGCTAAAACATAAGCTTCCGCAGCGAAACTTGAGGGATTGGCAGAGTTAAAAGAAATCATACTTTCTGGCGCTTTAATAAAGTTTTTAGCCAGCACCAAATCAAATCCTTCTTTTTCTTTTACTATAGATTTAAAGAGCTCTGCAGTTTGTCTGTCAGCTTCTGTTTCGTATTGTAAGGCAGTTTTTTCAGTGAGTTTAAAAAATCCGGATTTAACCGTTACCGATTGTGGTGCAGGAATAATCCCTAAACTTTGGTTGTTATTTTGGGCAAAGCCAAACGATGTAACAAACACCAACATAGCAAATAGTTTATATTTCATCAGAAAAGAATGGTTTCGTTTTAACAAAGCTAAAAAAATATAACAAGGGGAATGAGAATGAATCGCATAAAAAAAGGCCTGTGTAAACACAGGCCTTTAAATTAATTTTTATCAGTTTTTATACCGCAAATTCTTTAGCTGCTAAAAATCTTTCGGCTTCTAAAGCGGCCATACAACCTGTACCGGCCGCGGTAACTGCCTGGCGATAGATTTTATCTTGCGCATCACCACAAACATAAACACCTTCAATATCCGTTGCGGTGCTATCTGGCTTGGTAATGATATAACCAACTTCGTCCATTTTTAACCAATCTTTAAAAATATCCGTATTTGGCTTATGACCGATAGCCACAAAGAAACCTGTTGCAGGGATTTCTGTTTCAATATTGGTTATATTATTTACTACTTTAACCGCTGTAACAGATTTACCGTCGCCAATAATTTCTTTGGTTTCGCTGTTGTATAAAATTTCGATGTTTCTAGTGTTTAACACACGATGGACCATTGCTTTAGACGCCCGAAACTCGTCGCGACGAACCAACATGGTTACTTTATTACAAAGTTTAGCCAAATAAGTTGCTTCTTCCGCGGCAGTATCTCCTGCGCCAACAATTACTACATCTTGGTTTTTAAAGAAGAAGCCATCGCAAACTGCACAGGCAGAAACGCCAAAACCGTTATATTTTTCTTCGGAAGGTAGGCCTAACCATTTTGCTGAAGCGCCTGTAGAAATAATTACAGTGTCGGCTAAGATAGTTTTATTTTCATCAACCACTACTTTATGTACCGGTCCGCTAAAATCAACGGAAGAGACATAGCCAAAACGAATATCAGTACCGAAACGTTCTGCCTGCTTACGGAAATCTTCCATCATCTCTGGTCCCATAACGCCACCGGGATAGCCCGGAAAATTTTCAACATCAGTTGTGGAGGTTAACTGCCCTCCCATTTGCATTCCGGTAATCATTACTGGTTTCAAATCTGCTCTGGCTGCATAAATTGCAGCTGTATAACCCGCCGGACCGGAACCTATAATTAAGCAATGAACGTGTTCTAATTCTTCTGTCATGTTAAAATATTGTGGAGCAAATTTAATATTCGAAAGCGCTATTGCCAAATGTATATCTTATTTTAAGAAGAGAATGACAGAAGGATTGAATTTTGAAGGAGCGATAGAGGAGTGAATGCGTGAATGATAGAATGAGTAAGTAAATGATTTATGAACGTATTAACACCTCAATATCATCTACGATTACATCGTATATTTTATTCGCTTCTTCTAAGTCAAAATCAATATGCTGTTGCTTCTTAATTCCCGAATCGGAAAGTTTAATATGCGCATCTGGCTCAATACCGTGATTGTTTAAACAGGCTTTTGCACAGGCGAGCGGACAACCATCAATTACCACTATCTTTCTTTTTGTTTTAGCCACTTTTACCAAAGCTTTCACATTTCCTCCAACTCCTGCGATGCATGACATTTCTGCTTTCTGTCCCCGATCTAATTTTACCGCAATATAGTTTGCCATTTGCGCCGCATTAGAACAACCCGAACAGGAATATACTAAAGGCTTCTCTCCTGCTTTCATTTCAATTTGCTTTAAATATCCATTTTACAAATGAATGTTATAAAATTATCCTCGCACAGCCAAAAACAACATGATATATATCATATTTTTGACGGTAATTTCTCACAAACATCTACGATGATGATGAATATTTTAGCAAAAAAATTTCTATATTGTATTTAATTTTTCATAAACAATTTTAATGGTCAATTGTTCGCCCAATTTTTAAAAAAATCCAAACACAATATGCAATTTTCATTTTAAGTAACTTAACTCATTTTACATGAAGAATCCAAAAAAATTATGGACAATTTTTGTTGTCGTCATGGGGCTATCATTTACAGTTCTGCTGTACTATGGTGTAAAAATCTACCAAAATGCGCCCCCTATTCCTGAGAAAGTAATCTCAACAGACGGTTCAATTTTATTTACCGGTGAAAATATCCAGGACGGACAAAATGTGTGGCAAAGTGTAGGCGGGCAGGAAGTAGGTTCTATTTGGGGTCATGGCGCATATGTTGCACCAGACTGGACTGCTGACTATTTACACAGAGAGTCGCTTTTTATTTTAGACGCTTGGGCTAAAAAAGATTTTGGCATCGCTTACGAAAAAATCAGTGAAGAACAGCAAACTGTTTTACAAACCCGATTAAAAAGAGAGTTGCGAAAGAACACTTACGATGCAGACAAAAAAACGTTGACAATATCTCCAATAAGAATGGAGGCTTTTGAATATCTTAATGCTCATTATTCAGGCATTTTCGGAAATGATGCCAACTATGAAAAACTAAGAGACGAATATGCGATTTCGAAAAATGCAATTAAAGATCCCGCAAAAGCAAGACTGATGAGTACTTTTTTCTTTTGGGCAAGCTGGGCTTGTGTTACTGAAAGACCAGGAGAACTTGTTTCTTATACGCACAATTGGCCAAACGACAATTTAATCGGCAACGTTGCTACTGGAGATTTAATGTTGTGGACAGGATTTAGCATTATCATATTATTGTTAGGAATAGGGATTTTAGCTTTTTACAATGCCCAAAATTCTGAAGCAGGTCATCCCAGTGAAGAAATCCCTACGGAAGACCCCTTGCTTTCTATCAAACCTACACCATCCATGCGGGCAACTATTAAATACTTTTGGATTGTTACCGCTTTAATCGTTCTTCAGGTAGTTTTTGGAGTTGTTACTGCTCATTACGGCGTTGAGGGCAGTGCTTTTTATGGTTTTCCATTAGCTGAATATATGCCCTATTCGCTGAGCAGAACCTGGCATGTACAGATTGCGATATTCTGGATTGCAACTTCATGGTTGGCAACGGGTTTATACATAGCTCCGGCGGTAACCGGCTACGAGCCGAAATTTCAAAAATTAGGAGTCAACTTTTTGTTTATCTGCTTATTAATTATTGTAGGCGGTTCAATGGTGGGACAATGGTATGCGATTATGCAGAAATTAGGATATGTGCAAAATTTCTGGTTTGGCCACCAAGGTTATGAATACGTCGACTTAGGAAGATTTTGGCAAATATTTTTGTTTATAGGCTTAATACTATGGCTAGTTTTAATGATACGGGCAATTATGCCGGCCCTAAGGAGTAAAAACGACAGCAGGCACTTATTAACAATGTTTATTGTTTCTTCAGTGGCCATCACTTTATTTTACGCTGCAGGTTTGATGTGGGGACGTAGGAGTAATTTAGCAGTTGCGGAATATTGGCGCTGGTGGGTAGTACATTTATGGGTCGAAGGATTTTTTGAAGTTTTTGCCACCGTAGTTATGGCTTTCATTTTTACCAGGATGAAGTTATTGAACGAAAAATTTGCGACCTTAAATGTACTGTTCTCTACAATTATCTTTTTGTCTGGCGGTATTTTAGGCACATTTCACCACCTATACTTTTCAGGTACACCTACTGCAATTTTGGCGGTTGGGTCATCATTTAGTGCGCTGGAAGTAGTTCCACTAGTATTTATCGGTGTAGAAGCTTTTCATAACTATAAAACCATTAGACTTAAACCTTGGATACAAGCCTATAAATGGCCAATATATTGCTTTATTGCAGTGGCATTCTGGAATTTTTTAGGTGCCGGAATTTTTGGATTTTTAATCAATCCGCCTATTGCACTATATTATATGCAAGGTTTAAACACAACTCCTTTACACGGACATGCGGCATTATTTGGCGTTTACGGTGTTTTAGGAATTGGATTGATGCTTTTTGTTTTAAAAGGATTATATCGCCAAAATGTTTGGAAAGATGCATGGATAAGTTTTGCTTTTTGGAGCATCAATATTGGTTTAATGCTGATGCTTTTGTTAAGCTTGTTACCGATTGGATTATTACAAACAATTGCCAGTGTGAACCACGGGATGTGGTATGCAAGATCTGCCGAATTCATGCAACAACCACTTATGAATAACCTTCGTTGGATGCGTTTATTTGGCGATACCATTTTCGCTGTTGGAACTGTTGCCCTAGCTATTTTTGTAATAGGACTAGCCACAGGTTGGAGCTACAAAAAAGATGAATATGATTTAAAGAAAGTTGAAAAGAAGAAATAGCCTCAAATAATTTATGTTGAAATCCTCCGGAAAATCCGGAGGATTTTTTTTTAAAAACTTTATAAAATAACAGTAGCCTTAAAACATTTGATTATTAAATTAGCTTCCCTCGTAAATTGCACCAGAAGTTGGTGTCTCCTTCAATTCAATACGTTTCAGTTGCGTAATTAAAGGTTTGATTTTATCCCATAACCAAACAGAAATAAGTTCACAAGTTGGGTTTTTTAGGCCTTGCACCTCGTTTAAGAACTGATGATCGACTGATGCTAATATTGGTTTTACCACTTTTTTAATTTCACTAAAATCTACAATCCAACCCAGATGCGGATCAATTTCTCCTTCAAAAAACAAGGTTAAGTGGTAAGTATGTCCGTGTACCTTACGGCATTTATGACTTTCGGATACATTAGGTAAATAATGGGCTGCATCAAAAGTAAATTGTTTGTAAATGATCATTTGAAATGAGCTGTTTTTAAATCACAAAAATGACTTAAGAAACCTGTAAAAGAAATGACTTTCATCATAACTTTATTATTAAACCAAGAATTATTAAAAGGATTAGGCTGAAGTGAATGGAGATGGTTTTTAAAGATTCGCTTATAATCGAGAATACACAGATTAATACGGCACATTGGTTGCAGAATTTCGCACTAGTTTTAATATTAGCTAATTTTTCATAAATTGAAACTCACTTACAGTAGAGTGAATTAGCAATAAAATTATTTATTGATGATTTTATGGCTTAATAATTAAACGTAATTCCAAGAATTAGGTTAAAATTGCATTAATGAATAAAGCGAAGGGTTTCCTGTCAAAATTAATCTATAATAAGTTTTCCTGGCAATTGCTTTTAGCTCTTTTTATGATTGGGATGGCGATTTTTTTTATTAAAAACGAGCATATCGAATTAATAAAAATAAAAGACCAATTAAGCAACAGTCACCCCACTTATATCGCCATAGGGATTATTTTAACTTTGGTATACATTGCTATGCAGGGCTTAATGTATGTCTATAGTTTTAAGGCTTTAAACAAAAAAATCCCTGTTTCGTTAGCGACTTCGCTATTTTTAAAACGAAATTTCGTGAGTGTGTTTTTACCGGCTGGTGGTTTTTCGTCACTCGCTTTTTTTACTAAAGATATTGAGACAAAAGGTATAACCAAATCTCAGGTACACCTTGCATCTACCATTTTTGGTTTTTGCAGTATACTCTCCGTGGTATTGGTAGCCGTCCCCGTTTTAGGTATTGCATTGTTGTTTACAAAATTGGGAACAGCAGAACTGTTAGGTTTTGTGTTTTTGCTGATTTTAACCGGTTTTTTCATTTATTTAATTTATTCAGTTTCTGTAAAAGGTTCTGCTTACAGATGGCTTTCTAATGCAAAACCCTCTTTAACAGCTATAATGGATGAAATGCTGGAGGAAAAAATAAGCCGAAAAAACTTTTACCTCACCTTAGCCACTTCAATTTTAATTGAGTTAATTGGAATTGCTCATTTATACATTTGCATGCTTGCTTTAGGTTTCGAGCCTAGCTTACCCGCTGCAATTATTGGGTACATTGTGATGGTGATTTTGCTCATTGCCTCCCCGTTTTTAAGGGGTTTAGGCGCAATTGAAGTTTCACTTACTTTGGTATTACAGCAGTTTGGCTTTCCTATTATTGCTGCCGCCACTATAACTTTGTTATTTAGGTTTTTTGAGTTTTGGTTGCCTCTAGTGGCAGGAATTATCAGTTTCATCACCAAAAAGGATAATATTTTACTCAGAATTTTGCCCGCATTTATCATTTTAGTTTTAGGTGTTGTAAACATTATTTCGGCTATAAGCCCGGCAATACCCAGCAGATTACGGTTGGTTAAAAACATTATTCCCTACGATCTTATAGTAACCAGTAACAATTTGGTATTGATATTCGGGTTAGTATTGGTGATTATTAGCGTTTTTTTATTACAAGGATCAAAAAGAGCTTGGTATTTAGCGCTTTCTCTCACCGTATTCTCAGTAGTAGGGCATTTATTAAAAGCAGCAGATTATGAGGAGGCAATTTTAGCTTTTATAGCCACAACCGCATTACTTTACACTAAAGATTCTTACAAGTTAAAACCGCATCCAAAACTTACATATTTAAATGTAGGTGTACTTTTGTATGCTATTATCGCATTGTTGGCATATGGTGTATTAGGTTTTTATTTCATTGACAAGCGGCATTTTGGAATAAATTTCGAACTACTTGACGCATTCAAGGCTGTAGTAAAAATATTGTTTTTGTTTGATGACCAATCTGTTACGCCTTTAACCAAATTTGCAAACCGCTTTGTCATTTCTCTTTATCTTGCCGGCGGAAGCGTAATTTTGTTTTTACTCTATAGCTTTTTACGCCCTTATTTCTCTAAACCTTATAATTCGCCAGAAGAGTTTGCTATTGCTGATGAAATTTTGGATAAATGTGGTGTTTCGGCATTGGATTATTTCAAAACCTATCCGGATAAGTTTTTGTTTTTTAACGAAGATAAAACCGCATTCATCAGTTTTAAGCTTACCAGACATTTTGCCGTAGTTTTAGAAGATCCAGTTGCCGTTAATAATGAAGAGCGAAGAAAAATGCTGATCTTATTTGAAGAATTTTGCACACAAAATGGTTTTATCAGCACTTATTACCGCGTTCCGCATAAATCTTTGCCTTTATACCAATCACTAAAAAAGAAGTTTATTCCCATTGGTGAAGAAGCAATTCTGAACTTAGAAACTTTTAAATTGGAAGGCGGTAAAATGAAAACCACCCGAAGCGCCATTAGCCGATTAAGTGCAGAAGGTTACGATTTTAAAGTTTACACAGCACCTATTAAAGAAGGTTTATTGCAAAAGTTAGAAAAGGTATCAGACAGTTGGCTGGCTGATTTAGGCAAAAAGGAAGTCGCTTTTACACAAGGTGTTTTTGATACTACCATTCTAAAAAATCAAACTATTTTAACCATTGAAGATCAGGAAGAAAAAGTTTATGCTTTTTTAAATATCATCCCTGATTATGCGCCAGGTGAAGCTACTTATGATTTGATAAGAAAAGTTACAGATGCACCCAATGGCGTTTTGGATATGCTATTGGCTAAAACATTTTTATACCTGCAAGCACAAGGTTTTAAAACTGCTAACATGGGCCTTGCACCAATGAGCGGGATGGAAAATGTTAATATAACCCAAAAAACTATTAAATACGCTTACGAAAATTTAAAAGCCTTTGGACAGTTTAAAGGATTGCGAAAGTATAAAGAAAAATTTTATCCGGCTTGGGATAAGAAATACTTAATCTATAGCCATAATTATCATCTTTTTCAAATTCCTTCGGCGTTGAAACGAGTTTCGGAAGGAAGTTAAATGCAGATGTAACTACACTTAATTTATAATCCTCAAAACAGTTTTCAGGACCATGGGAATATCATCATTGTAATGATGATTGCCATTTATGACAACTTTATGAATGCCTTTACTTTCCTTAAGTGCTAGTTTGAAGTCGTTATCGTCATCGTTTCCAAATATGCAGGTCACCGGAAAATTAGCCTTCAATAACTCAGGATAAATTTTATACTTCTCAGTATTAGAATCACCTCCGCTATTCAACATATCCAACAGTTTAACCTCAAATGAAGTGGAAAATCCCGGTGAAAGCAAAAGCATTTGTTTGATATTTTTAGCAGTATTTTGGTTAAGATTTGCTGGGATAAAAGCACCGACATCTGCACCAAAAGAATAACCAATAATAATAAACTCCTTTTTGCCCCATTCCTTCATGTAAAAATTAATCAGCGGTTGCAAATCGGACACAAATTTGGCGGGCGTTTTTTTATTCCAAAAATATTTTTTGCTATCTAAACCTAAAATTGCATAGCCATTTTTGTTTAAGCCGTTTAACAAATTATTAGAAAAATCATTCCAGCCACCATCTCCAGAAATATAAACTATTAATGGTTTGTTGCTGCTGTTTTTATAAAGCTTAATAGGCATTGCCTTATCTTGGGCACTAACACTTATTACGACGCTTAAAAAGGCTACAAATAAACCCAGAAATTTACTCTTGTTTGGTTTTTCCATCTTGTATGAGCAAATTAGAAATTATTATTGGAATAGCACTTTCTGCATATTTATGCCCGCCCTCCAACTCGACAAACCTAAATCTTTTTTTGTTGATAACCGATAGAGGTTTGGGTGTTTCTTCGGCACCATAATAACAAGCTATTGGCAATTTTATCTTTTCTACCTCCTTAACCACTTTAAACTTTCTGTGATCGCCGCCCCAATTCAATAAATCGGAAGTATAAACTACAAAATCTGTAGATGCAAATGGCGACAATAAAATCAGTGATTTAACTTTATTCCGCTCTCTAAAATTAAGGTTGTTATAAATAAACGGGACAACATCTGCCCCAAAAGAATAACCGCATAAAATCAAATTTTTACAATCAAAATTCTGAAGATATTCATGAATAAGCAAGGAAAAATCAACACCTATTTGCTTGGGCGATTTTTTATTCCAAAAATAAGACCGGGAATTGAAACCCACTGTATTAAAACCGTTTTCTTTAAATGCCACTGCCAAATTATCTGAAAAATCTAACCAACCGCCATCGCCAGATAAAAAAACAATCATGGTGTTTTTAGCGGTGCCTTTGCTTGAGTAAATGATTAAGGGGAGCTGACCCTCGGTTTTTTGAATTCCTCTGTTTTTAGTAATTCTATCTTTACTTAAAATGGCACAGCTAGATAAGGAATACAAAAGAACCAAACACCAACTGCCTAAAAAGTTTTTGCGGTATGTATTGGATCTAATCATTTTTATAAACCAAATATCACAATTAAGATACGGTTTATTGCGATAGCTTATCAAAAAAATATTGTTTTTTGGTCAGGTCCGCTACCGCGTTTTCTCCCAAACTAATTTTGCACCAAAAACTTTTGTACTATCTGTCATTTTAGCTTTAGACAATTGTATGCACCAAACCTTACCGGATTTTGCCAAGGCCAAAGGATTTTGTTTATGGTAATAAGTTGCTGGTGAAACTTCTAACGGAAAATCAGCATACAAAACATGCCCGGTAAACTGCAAGCCCTTTAAAGCTAACATATTAGTTTTTGAAGGTAATATTGTTCCTGAAATTTCCGCATTTAGTTCTAATGACTGCGCATGAAAAGTAGTTGGTGAAGATTTGAAAAACAGTAGCTTTTGCGTTGGTTCAAACACATAAAAACAATTGAAACAGTAAGGCTTATGTTCTGCATCTAAACAGCAAATGGTCGCAATTTTGTTTTCATCGATAAAATCTTGCAAGTCTTTTTTCATTCGATTTGTTTTGGATTTTAGAATTAGATTATTGAATGAAGCCAATTTGCAATCGGCTAATGTTTTTATAATTTGTGAAAAAGCGGATTGCAAATCCACTTTAATTATAGGTTCGAGTGCGCTATGCTTAAATATCCCAAACAACTTAAATAGCCGAAAAACGCAAGGTAAGCCTTCGGTTTAAGTCGAAGGCTTATAAATTTTTAAATTGAACCGTATCTTTCAAAAAATGCTTTTTCTAGGCCTTCGCGATGATCTGGGTGTGCTATTTCTATCAAAGCTTTTCCTCTTTGTTTTAAGCTTTTGCCAAATAAATTTACTTTGCCATATTCCGTAACTACCCAATGTACGTGACCTCTGGTGGTAACCACGCCTGCTCCCTGTTTTAAAAACGGCGTGATACGAGAAATTCCTTTGTTGGTAACGGAAGGTAAGGCAATAATCGGCTTCCCTCCTGGCGATAAAGACGCACCTCTAATAAAATCCATTTGTCCGCCAATTCCAGAATACTGGAACGTCCCGATGGAATCGGCACAAACCTGACCAGTTAAATCCAGTTCAATGGCGCTATTGATGGCAATTACTTTTGGATTTTGGCGGATGATGCTGGTATCGTTAACGTAATTAATGTTCATTACCCTAATGGATGGGTTATCGTTCACAAAATCATAGAGTTTTTTTGTACCCACCATAAATGAGGTTACCGATTTTCCTTTGTTCAATTTTTTATTGATGTTATTGATTACCCCACTTTCTATCAAGGGAATTACCCCGTCTGAAAGCATTTCGGTATGTAAACCTAAGTTTTTGTGGTTGGTCAAATTTTTCAATACCTGATCTGGAATACTGCCAATACCTAACTGCAAAGTTGAACCGTCTTCAATTAAAGAAGTTACGTTTTTACCAATAGCCACAATTACGTCGTTAGCTTTGGAGGAATAATCAACCTCGGGCAAGTCACTTTTATGCCAAACCATCGCATCCAATTTACTGGAATGGATAAAGCCATCTCCATGTGTGCGTGGCATATTTGGGTTTACCTGCGCAATTACTTTTTTAGCGTTATCCAAAGCGGCTTTTGCAACATCTACAGAAGTACCCAAAGTGCAATACCCATGTTTATCAGGTTCCGAAACCTGTAAAATGGCGACATCTATCGGTAAAAAATCATTGTTGAACAACAGTGGAATCTCACTTAAAAAAACAGGAACATAATCGCCCTGGGCACTGTTTACTGCGGATCTGGAATTTGCAGATACAAACAAAGAGTTAAAAAAGAAACTGTCTTTATACTTAGGATCGCTAAAACTGCTATCCCCTAAAGTGGTGATACTCACCAACTCAATATCTTTTAATTCCTGATAACGATTCTGTAAAGCCGTAATTACGTGTGTTGGTGTTGCTGCGCTGCCATGTAAAAAAACCCGATCGCCAGATTTTACCATTTTTACCGCTTCTTCTGCCGAAATATAATTTGCATTTGCCATAGTATTATATATTAGTTGAGTTTGTAACTAGAATATCAAAATTTACCTTTTGGTTTTTAAAATGTGTTGCGTTTATAAAATAACAGAGGCCAACAATCGGAAACAATAAGTTAGTGGCCAGTAAATAAAGCTCTAAATTGGATATATAGATTTGAAATAGAGTTAAAAATGTTGACCCAAACAGCAGCACTAAATACATTAAGGTTGCGATAACAAAAAAGTAGTTGATCTTTTGCGAAAGTTTTAAAAAGCCGGCCTCTGTAAACAAATCGATGATTAACGGAGACAAACTGCCCAATGTAAGTAAATGAATATAACCAACAATTAGGTTTCGGCTAGCAAAAGCCCAATTGCCTATCGCAGGTATGGCAATAAGTATCTGAAAAAAGAACTGTAAACTAATGGCTATAAAGGCAATTTTGACTAAAAAGCTTAATGGCTTTAAATCTGCCTTTAGCTTAAAAAGTAAAACAATCCACGCCACAAAATGTAACAAGGCAGAAACAAAAACTAAAACATATACCCAAACAGGTGGTTTGGCCCACAAGGTAAACATAGCGTAAAGGGGCAATGTGGAGAGTACGAGTAGCTTTGTCCATACAACTGCGTTTTTGTTAGATTTAGAATTGTGTTTTAGGTAAGCTTTAAAAAACAAACCCAAAAGTGCCAATTGCATAAATCCGTTAAGCTGAAAATGCAGGTAAAAATAAATGGCGTTTTGTTGCAAAGCCAAATTGTGAACCCCAGTACTCTTTAAATAGCCTAAACTAAATGGCCCTATAGATGAAATTACCAAGAAAATTAATGCACCTTTTAGCAGTACATTTGATATTTTATGAGCTGATTTTTTAAAGGTTTCACCTTTGGAAACCACAAATGCAAACCAGTAGCCAACAAAAATAAACAGCGTAGATAAAGTAATTGACACTGCTTTATAACCAGTTAAATAAAAACTAATTAGCATACCAAAGCCAACTAACATAGTAAGTACAAAAATTTGATTGAACTGTGCTTTTAAAAGCAAATTATCTCTTTTAAACTCCCGAAAAAACAATAAGATAATTGCTAAAAACATCCACCCAGCAAATGCAAAATGCGAGTGCGCATGCAACAGAAATTGGTAATTTATTGTAGGCAAACTAAAGCAGTGCATGCATCGTAAGCAAACTCCGGCTGCAGCCAATACTATAAAATTGAACAATACCCAAGCTGGATAATTTTTTTTGAATGATATGGTATCAGTAAAATTCATGATTATACGCCCAATTGTTTTTTACCTTCTGCTGTAATGCTATTTACACTCCATGCTGGTTCCCAAACTAAATTTACGATGGCTGCATAATTTGGAAAATTAATATGAAGACAGGCTTCTACAGACTTTACAATAGCCGAACCCATTGGGCAATGACGAGTAGACAAAGTCATATCAACCGTTATTGTTTTCGGATCATCTTTAACCACAATGTTGTAAACCATCCCTAAATCAAGAATATTAACCTGTAATTCGGGATCAATAACCGTGGTTAGTGCTTTGGTTATTTCTGTAATTCGTTCATCATGTAAATCAGGCCTTATCATTTTTTTTCTGTTCTAAATAAAATAATAAAAACATTGCTAATGTAAAGTACGGCTGTTACCGAAAAACTGATTACACCCAAATAAACCATTGGTTTTATCTTTAAAGCAAGGCCAACACTAAAACTAGCGATGAATAACAGAAAAGATAAAAACTGGTATTTCAATATGTTGTTATCATAAAGTTTTGCGGGCAACAATGTAGTTTTTGCACCCAGCAAATATTGGCTTCGTTTTGTCCAGACTATAAAAGGCAAGGTTTTAAAAGTTTGTCCTAAAATTAAAGAACTAATCCACCCTAACAATAAAAGTGAGCCGTAAACCGTGGTTAACCTCACCGCTAAAACATCAGCTTTAAGCTGATAAAAAATAATGAAGGGCAACACAAAAATTGCGATTACCAATAATAAAACAGAGAGTAAAGTATGCGCCATGGGTACATCTATTTTGGCTCGGATGCGTGACGAAAAACACTGATAAACATAAACCAACCAACAAACTACACCTAAAACGGCAATAAGCGCAATTACAAAAGTGAGTAAGTTTAACCCAAATAAATAGGTGTTAACAAAAAACAACAATAGCGCTGCATTAATTAAATTATAGCTCCATTTAAGTAGCCCAATATTCATTTTTTCTGATACCAAGAACATAGGCAACAGCTTTGCACTTACACCAATAATGAGTAATAGAAACCACCCACCTAAACCTGCATGTGCATGTAATTTTAAAAACAAAAGATGGTCTTGAGGTAAAAAAGCATATCGGAAATTAAAAACCATTAATACGCCCAAAATGGCCGCAACCAACAACCAGATGCAAGAAGTCAGAATAAAATCCTGATAGATATCTGGCTTTTTTATTTTTTTTGCGGTGATAAAAATGTTTGTGGTAAAAGACAAAATTCCTGTTAGCAAAAGCAGGCTTCCGCATTGCATGTGTAAACCAGGCTCAAAAATCCAGAAACTATAAACAAACTCCAATAAACCCAAACAAAAAACAACCAAACCAAACCATGCTAATTTATAGCTGTATAATTGGGTTTCTAAAATTACAGGCAGCAATTGGTAGCAGGCACCAAAAATAATTACGGTTCCCCAACCCAAAGCTGCGGTATGAGTGATGGCTAACAAATGAGGTTGAAAATAATGTCCAGTAAAATCCTTTACGCCAAATAGCAACATGGGTACTAAGGCCAAAAAAGTAAATGCAGCAATTAGGTAATGAGCAATTACTATTTTGTACAAACTTGGGTGTTGTGCTATTACGTTACTCAATGTGCTGTAAATTAATTGTTTCAGAATGATCTGTTTTTTGGATACAGGAAATTCAGCCGTGTGAAGAATCTCCACACGGCGAAAATCAAAAATTAATCAAAAATTATTTCTTTTTCTAATGCTATCGCTTTCGGGAATAAAATATTGTTCTCTAGGTGAACATGGTTAAACAAATCATTCTCAAACTCTGCTAGTTTTTTAAACAAGATTTGGTACGAGTTACAGGCACCCTGTGGCAGTTCAAAATTATTTGTCAGCGTTCTTATGGCCTGCATATCCTCCCCTGCTTTTTCATGCTCGGTTTCCATCATTTGGGTTGGGTTATTTACTTTTCCAAATGGTGCATTAGAAAGCTTTCTTCCCTCTTTTTTGGCGCTTACCAATTCTTTGATATAAGGGAACAAAATGTTTTCTTCTTTCATTAAATGCAGCCCGAAATCTTTTGCCAAAGAATTGAATGTTTTAGCGACTTCAATTAATTCAGGATGGTTTTCGCCATGTACCCTAGCCACTTTATTTGATAGTTCCGTCATAAACGGCAGACTTTCTTTTACGTATTTATGGTGGGTGTTAATAATGTAATCTACAAAAAAATCCAGCTCCCATCTGTCAAAATCAAAAGCTGTGCTTTCTATTTCCTTAAAGCTGTTGAGTTCTTTTTCAACTTCGGCAATATCAATTCCTTTTTTATCACAAACCTCTTTTAGGGTCTTTTTGCCACCGCAACAAAAATCAATGCCAAATTTTTTAAAAACTTGTGCTTTCCTAAAATCCTTGGCTACCATTTCGCCAATAGTATCGGCTGTGTTTGCCGCCCTTTTTTCTATTTTTACTTTCCAAATCTCGGGGCCGTTCTCTAAATATTCCCAAGTAAAGGTTTTACCGCGTTCGGCCAGTAACTGATAGTACAGAGGTTTAGGGTCATGATCGTTATTGATTACGAAAGCCGCACCATCTGTCAAACTATCAAATTTTTCAAAAATCGTTGGGTGTTTAAAACGAGGTTCTATCTGTGTAACGTCTAATATTTCCATTTTATTTATCTTTTGTTTGAAACGAATGTTCGAAGTATGCTGATTTCACAGCTTCTTAACCCCTTAACTTAAATCGTGTAAAACAAATCTAAATACGGTTCGCTCTTAAAAATATGACCGCTATCACCTATAGCGCTGACATTTAACAAACTAGTATTTTACGTAATTAAATTATATCACTAAGGCAAATAGCTATATCTCTCAAAATCTTTTCAAACCCCTTTCTTAATCATAAAAGTGATTTTAATCATATTATAACACCGCTTAAGTCATTCTATTGTCAGATAAGCGAATCTACTTTTGTTGCCATTAAATTATCATTTAACACGTATGATGCAGACAGACAAATTTTATTATGATAACAAAATCGTTAGAGATTTTGCTATAGCAACATTGGTTTGGGGAATTATAGGGATGACGGTTGGCTTATTGATAGCCACCCAACTTTACAGTCCAGCTATGAACCTTGGCAACCAGTACACCTCCTTTGGAAGAATAAGACCACTACACACCAATGCTGTAGTTTTTGCATTTGTAGGAAACGCCATTTTTATGGGTGTTTATTATTCCTTACAACGTTTGCTAAAAACAAGAATGTTTAATGATACCTTGAGCAAAATCCATTTTTGGGGCTGGCAATTGATTATTTTGTCTGCAGTAATTACACTTCCTTTAGGCCTTACCACCTCACACGAATATGCAGAATTAGAATGGCCGATAGATATTGCCATCACTGTAATTTGGGTAGTATTCGGTATCAATATGTTTGGTACTATTATTAAAAGAAGAGAACGCCATTTATACGTTGCCATTTGGTTTTATATAGCCACTTTTATAACCATTGCTGTTTTACACATTGTAAATTCTGTTGAACTGCCTGTAGCTGCTTTTAAAAGCTACTATGTTTACGCGGGTGTGCAGGATGCGCTGGTACAATGGTGGTACGGCCATAACGCGGTTGCGTTTTTCTTAACCACGCCTTATTTAGGGATGATGTATTACTTTTTACCTAAAATGGCAAACCGTCCGGTTTACTCTTACAGATTAAGTATTCTTCACTTTTGGGCGCTGATATTTATTTATATCTGGGCAGGTCCACACCATCTATTATACACTTCCTTACCGGGATGGGCCCAATCTTTAGGAGTTGCGTTTTCTGTTATGCTTATTGCGCCAAGTTGGGGCGGTATGATTAACGGCTTATTGACTTTACGAGGAGCTTGGGACAAAGTACGTGACGATGTTACGCTTAAATTTATGGTAGTTGCATTAACTGCTTACGGTATGGCAACTTTTGAAGGACCTATGCTTTCGTTAAAAAGCGTAAATGCTATTGCCCACTTTACAGATTGGATTATTGCCCACGTACATGTTGGCGCTTTAGGTTGGAACGGCTTTTTAACCTTTGGTATCATGTATTGGTTAATTCCCCGCATCTACAAAACAAAACTTTACTCGGCCAAACTGGCTTCTTTCCATTTTTGGATAGGTACACTAGGAATTCTGTTTTATGCCATTCCGCTTTATTGGGCAGGCTTTACACAAGGCTTAATGTGGAAAGAGTTTACCCCAGAAGGTTTATTAAAGTATGCCAACTTTTTAGAAACCGTTACCCGTATTTTACCGATGTACGTGATGCGGTCTATTGGTGGCGCAATGTACTTAACCGGAGTTTTGGTGATGGCTTACAATTTAGTTAAAACCGCTCAGTCGGGTAAATTGGTAAGTAACGAATATGCAGAAGCGCTACCATTACCTGTTTTACCAAGAGAAAGCAACAGAGAATTTTGGCACCGCAAAATTGAACGTAAACCCATGTTAATGTTGGTTTTAAGTTTAATTGTTATTTTAATTGGTGGGATGGTTGAAATGTTACCAACGTTCTTTATCAAATCAAATATCTCTACAATTACCAGCGTAAAACCCTACACTCCTTTAGAATTGCAGGGACGGGATTTGTATATCCGCGAAGGCTGTGTAAGCTGCCATTCTCAAACTGTACGTCCTTTCCGTTCAGAAACAGAGCGTTATGGCGAGTATAGCAAAGCCGGGGAATTTGTATATGATCACCCTTTCCTTTGGGGTTCTAAACGTACCGGTCCGGATTTGCATCGCGAAGGCGGAAAATACAGCAACGCATGGCATTATAACCACATGATGGATCCACGCACCATGTCTCCGGGAAGTATTATGCCTAATTATGATTGGTTATTGGATCAAAAACTAGATACCACCACCACTGCCACAAAAATACGGGCGATGCAAAAGCTGGGTGTTCCCTATCCAAAAGGTTATGCGGCAATTGCCAATCAGGATTTAGACAAACAGGCCGAGCAGATTGCTGCGAACTTATCCGGAGATAAAATCAAAGTTAAAAAGGATAAAGAAATTATCGCTATCATCGCTTATTTACAGCGTTTAGGAACCGATATTAAAAACAAACACTAATCGTATAAAAAGATGTTCAAGCAATTTATAAACACCCTACACGGAGACGAAGTTTTTATGCTCATCTCGTTACTGATATTCGTTTTATTTTTTGTTGTTGCCACCGTAGCGCTTATTAAAATGAAGAAAAATCATATTGATTACATGAGCAATATCCCGTTTGAAGAAAAAACAGAAACATATAATTAGCCAGAATTATGATGCGTTTAAAAAACAAAATACTACTAGCCATTGCCTTAGTTTTTACGGGAGCGGGCAGTACTTATGCGGCCAGCAATACCGAAATTATGAACGGGATAGCTTTGGGCGCAATTATATCAACACTTATCTTAATCGTTATCGCATGCTTTGTATTGCTAAAAACCTTTAAAGTACTTACTACCCTTATCTTACCTGCTAACAAACAGCTTGTAAGCGATAGTCAGGCTGAGCCTTCAGCTATAACTCCAAAAATCCACAAACAAACCATGTGGCAAAAGTTGCTTTCTTTAAGACCTATGGCCGAAGAGAAAGATTTGCTGATTATGCATGATTACGACAATATACAGGAGCTTGATAACCCAATTCCAGCTTGGTTTAACTGGCTATTCTATGGCTCTGTAATATTTGCCTTAGTTTACTTGCTAAATTTCCATGTATTTAAATTGGGCAAACTTCAGGATGAAGAGTACACTGTTGAGATGAAACAGGCTGCGGCAGCAAAAGAGGCATACTTAGAAAAATCAGGAAATATGATTGATGAAAACAGTGTGAAGTTGGATAAGTCTGCCGAAGTTTTAGCTTCGGGAAAAGCTGTTTTTGCGCAAAACTGTGTTGCCTGCCATGGAGAACACGCACAGGGAGTTGTTGGACCTAATTTAACAGATGAATATTGGCTACACGGTGGAAAAATCAACAATTTATTTAAAACTATAAAATACGGTGTCCCCGAAAAAGGAATGATTTCTTGGGAGAAACAACTGAGCCCTAAACAAATTTCTGATGTGGCCAACTACATAGAATCTTTAAAGGGAACAAACCCGGCAAACCCGAAAGCACCGCAGGGAGTGAAAGAGTAATTAATGAGAGAAGGATTGAGTTTTGAAGGATAGAATATTTAGAGAACGGGAAGCTTTTAATGTCTTGATTCTTTGCTCTTTATTAAGCAAGTCATCTCATTACGCAATACTCACTACTCTATACCTTTCTTACCGTTAACAAGGATATAATGGCAGAAGAAGAAATAAAATATTATCACCAAACAGTAGATCAAAACGGAAAGCGTCGCTGGCTATATCCACTAATCAGGATTGACCAATGGTACAAATACCGTAGTGTAATTGCTTATTTATTGTTGGCGTTTTTATTTATTGCCCCATATATTAAAGTGAACGGGCATCAGTTCTTGCTCTTTAATATCATCGAGCGGAAGTTTATCCTTTTTGGCCAAGTTTTTTGGCCTCAGGATTTCTTTATTTTCGTGTTATTATCGCTAACCGGACTTGTTGGTATCGTACTGTTTACCAGTGCTTTCGGACGGATATTTTGTGGATGGATTTGTCCACAGACCATCTTTTTAGAAATGGTTTTTAGGCGTATTGAAGTTTGGATTGAAGGCGAACCGGCAGCCCGCAAAAAATTAGATAATGGTCCGTGGACAAAAGAAAAAATCATCAAAAAAACCAGTAAGCACATTATATATGTGTTGATTTCTTTCTTTATCGCCAACACATTTTTAGCTTATGTAATTGGTACCAACGAACTATGGAAAATCATTACAGAACCCATTAGCCAACATTTGGGTGGCTTCATTAGTATTTGGCTGTTTACGGCAGCTTTTTATTATATATTTGCACATTTCAGAGAGTTGGTTTGTATAGTAGCTTGCCCTTACGGACGATTACAGGGCGTTTTATTAGATAAAAACTCGCTAGTGGTTGCTTACCATTATTTACGTGGCGAACCACGTGGACGTATCAAAAAGAACGAACTCAACCAACAGCCTTTAGGAGATTGTGTGGATTGCAACCTGTGTGTTGCTGTTTGCCCTACCGGGATTGATATTAGAGAAGGCACACAGCTGGAATGCGTTAATTGTACTGCCTGTATAGATGCCTGCAACCAAGTAATGGATAAAATTAATCGTCCGAGGAATTTAATAGGCTATTATTCTGAAGAGATGATCAAGAATAATGAAAAGCCCAAGTTAACTTTACGGATGAAGGCTTACGGAATCATTATTATAATTATGATGGCTGTTTCTACCTACTTTATCCTCTCGAAAAAGGATGTTGATGTAAACATTTTACGGGCATCGGGTTCTATGTATCAGGAACAACCTGGCGGATATGTAAGTAATTTATACACCGCCGAGTTAGTGAACAAAACCGCAAACCCTATTAAAATTGATTTTGTACCAGCTCATAAAAACTATAAAATTAAATGGATACAGCCGATTGAAAAACTGCCTCAGGAAAGCACCGCAAAAGTCACTTTCTTTTTACTCATTCCCGAAAAGGACATTGTAAAAACTAAAACTTCTGTTAAGCTTAAGGTAATGCAAAACGGAAAAATGGTGGATGAAATTGAAACAAACTTTTTAGGACCTGTAAATTAAAAAAACATGAATTGGGGAAAAGGATTGGTTATCGGTTTAGCTTCATTTATGCTATTCATAACAGTATTGGCAATAAAAATGTCTAAAAGTGCCGAAGAAGATAGTTTCGATAAAGACTACTACGAAAAAGGACTGCATTATGATGTTGAATATCAACAAAAGCAACAAGTTATCACTGATCATGTACAACCTATAATCAAACAGACAGATGATTTTGTAAACATTAATTTAGTTAAGGTAGATAGCGGAACAGTCAACTTTAAACGACCTGCCGACAGTAAAAAAGACCAGCTATTTTCCATTAATAAAACCGAAACCCAAATACCTAAATCAGGTTTGGAGAAAGGCGAATGGCAAATAGTCATCCAATGGAAAGTGGGCGCAAAAAAATACCTTTACCAAAAAAATCTATTTATGCCATGAACCATTTGCAACTCGCATTTCTGATTGGTTTGTTTGGCAGTTTGCACTGCGTTGGCATGTGTGGGCCGTTAGCTTTCGCTATTCCTCAACAATCAGAAAATAAATGGCTTACTTTATCAAAAAAACTTTCTTATAACATTGGGCGGGCTATCTCCTACTCTATTTTAGGGTTGTTGGTTGGTTTAATAGGCAAGCAATTTTGGTTGGCCGGTTTACAGCAAGGTATTAGCATTTTAAGTGGTATTTTAATTATCATTGCCGTTTTTCCGCAACTCATCCAAACCAAAAAAATACAAACTTATGCGCCAAGTGGCTACACAAAAGCCGTTAATCAACTTATCGGAAAAGCAATTAAAAATAAAGCAGGACATTTATACTTAGGCTTACTAAACGGCTTTTTACCTTGTGGTTTTGTGTATTTAGGATTGGCAACAGCAATTAGCACCAACAGTGTCTACCAATCTGCCTTATTTATGTTTATTTTTGGTTTAGGAACAACGCCATTAATGCTTTTGACAATGGTTGGCGTTAACTTTAGCAAACCTCTTTTTCGTCAAAAGATTAACCGCTTTTTACCCTATATTACTTTTTGCTTAGGCTTATGGTTTTTAATGCGAGGACTAAACTTAGATATCCCCTATTTAAGTCCAAAAATTGCAAGTGCTGAAACAGCAATTTGTCACTAAAATTTCTAAACATCAGTTATAGTTTTTAGCTTTTAATTTCTATATTTTCACTCAACGTCTTTCGTATATTTATTTCTATATTATCGTTTAATAGCTCAATGATGAGCTATTAACATCAAACATGAGTTTAAAAACCAGAAGCGAGTATTTAACAGCCATTTCAACAACAGAAAAATGGGACGTAATTATTATTGGAGGTGGTGCTACAGGTTTAGGCTGTGCCATTGATGCCACGTCCCGGGGTTTAAAAACATTATTGCTGGAACAGTCAGATTTTGCAAAAGGAACATCGAGCAGAAGTACCAAACTGGTACATGGAGGAGTGCGTTACTTAGCAGCAGGAGATATACAATTGGTTTACGAAGCTTTAAGAGAACGTGGTTTATTATTGCAAAATGCGCCTCATTTAGTCAGAAAACTAGCTTTTGTAGTTCCTTGTTACAGTGCTTTTGAAAAATTAAAATATGGAATTGGCTTAAAACTTTACGATTGGCTTGCCGGAAAATTTAGTTTTGGTACATCAAGCATCTTAAACAAAAAGGAAGCATCTGAAGCCTTATCGGGAATTGCTGTTGACAGATTAAAAGGTGGTGTTCAGTATTTCGACGGACAATTTGACGATGCTCGTTTAGCCATCAACTTAGCGCAAACAGCGATGGAACAAGGTGCTACCGTTTTAAACTACGTAAAAGTGCTAGAACTACGGAAAACCGACGGCTTAATTAACGGTCTTGTTGCAAGAGATGAAGAAACCGGAATCACCTATAAACTAAAAACCAAAGCAATAGTAAATGCAACCGGTGTTTTTGCTGATAACATTTTAAAAATGGACAAGCCGGAAGCAAAACCATTGGTAAAACCCAGCCAAGGCATACATCTTGTTCTCGACAGGTCTTTTATGCCTTCCAATAACGCTTTGATTATTCCAAAAACTTCAGACGGACGAGTACTTTTTGCAGTCCCGTGGCACAACCATTTGGTGCTTGGCACTACAGATACGCCTATTGACAGTCACAGTTTAGAACCCGTTGCGCTTAAAGAAGAAACAGATTTCATTTTACAAACTGCTGGAGAATATTTACAACGTAAACCCCAAATGGCAGATGTACTGAGTGTTTTTGCAGGCTTGCGCCCATTAGCCGCACCGAGCAAAGAAACCAGACAAACTAAAGAAATATCCAGAAGTCATAAATTAATAGTGAGTGAGAGTGGCTTAATTACTATCACAGGAGGCAAGTGGACAACTTACCGCAAAATGGCACAAGACACCATTAATGAAGTTTTGAAGCAAACCGGGGGCAAGGCTAACAAATGTGTAACAAAAAACCTAGCTATACACGGAAGCACTACCACAAAAAACACCACCCATTTTGACGATTACGGAAGTGATGCTGTTTTACTAAAGGAAATGCTACACGAAAACCCTGAATTTAAAGTGCAGTTGCATCCCAAATTTCCTTACCTCAAAGGCGAAGTTGTTTGGGCGATAAGAAATGAAATGGCAAGAACCGTTGAAGATATTTTAGCCCGGCGCTTGAGAGTTTTGTTTTTAGATGCAAAAGTTGCTATGGAAATTGCACCACAGGTTGCAAAATTAATACAAACAGAACTTAATTTGGATGAAGATTCCATCAGTAAACAACTAAAGCATTTTAATGATTTGGCGTCCAATTATGTAATTAAACCGATGTAGCGAGCTTGTTGGTTTTGGTTATTTTGACAAAAAACATCAAAAAAACAGAAGTCGTTAGTCTTTAATTTCCATTACTAAAAACATTGTTTGCCAGTTCCGTAGCCTGTAAACGAGCATCAAAAACAGCACAAATGTTTCGTAAAAAACGTTCCCCTAATTTGGTTACTTCAATCGAATTCCCGTTTTGGACTATCAATTCATCAGCCTCTAAAGCTGGCAAACGTAATAAACTTTCCTTAAAATTATTGCTCAGTAAATCCAAATCTGTCCAGCTGGTTTGGTTTCTGCACATCAAATTTAAAATGTGCTTACGCATCAAAAGATCCTCTTCTGTTAAAACATGACCTTTAAACACCGGTATTTCATCGTCTGCTATTAGCTTTAAATATTCCTCTACCTTTTTCACATTCTGTGCAAATGCATTCCAAGTATCACTAATAGATGACACGCCCAAGCCTATCATTAACTCTGTATATTGGTGCGTGTAACCCATAAAATTACGGTGCAGTTTACCTTCTTGTTGGGCTTTGTATAAACTATCGCTTTGCAATGCAAAATGGTCCATTCCAATTTCTCTGTAACCCGCTTCAATCAGCATTTTTCGTCCCAACTCATATAAAGCTTGTCTTTCTTCTGTATTCGGCAGGTCGTCCTCGGTAAATTTCCGCTGACCGGGTTTTACCCAGGGCACATGCGCATAACCGTAATAAGCAATTCTGTCTGGCTTTAAATCAATCACTGTGGATATGGTTTTGGCTAAACCATCTATAGTTTGCAAAGGCAAACCGTAAATTAAATCGTAGTTGATGGAGTTATAGCCCATTTTAACGGCTTTAAAATGCACATCGGCAACCTGCGCAACGGTTTGGTAACGGTTAATAATCTCCTGCACTTTTACATCAAAATCCTGAATACCTAAACTCAAGCGTTTAAAACCCAAACGGTATAATACCTTTAAATGCTCTTCTGTGGTATTTGCTGGATGTGCTTCAAAAGAAAATTCCGCATCCGGATGTAGAATGCAATCCTTCAAAATATCTTCCAGTAAATTATTTAGATGTTCTGGGCTAAAAAATGTGGGGGTTCCGCCTCCTAAATGTAACTCTTTAATAATTGGTTTGTCCACTAAAACCGCTTTATATAATTGCCATTCTCTGGCAACAGCTTTAATATAAGGTTTCTCTACACTGTGATTTTTGGTGATACGCGTATTGCAGCCGCAATAAGTGCACAAACTCTCGCAAAAAGGTAAATGGATATATATACTTATTCCGCTAATGGAATTGCTACTATCAAAACTTTGTTTAACAGATTTTAGCCATTTGTCTTTAGAGAAAGTTTCCAAATCCCAATAGGGAACTGTTGGATAACTGGTATAGCGTGGAACCGCTACCGCGTATTTCTGTATTAATTCTTGAACTTCCATTTGTTGTTTTGCTGAAAGCAAAAGGCTTAAAGCTTTAGTTGGTAGTGACTTTATATTACGATAATCCGTTTTACGCTAATAAAGAATATCAACGGCGCCATCGCCCTGGTTTTCCTTAATTTTTAAATTGTCTTCGCAAACTGTGGTGCAGGCACAAGCCTCACCTGTACATTGACCCAGTTGCCATAAATCTAAGTTTTCAATGGTTTTCGCTGCAATATCCTGTAAAGCTTCGGTAGTTAAAAACGCCTGATGTGGCGTAACAATAACGTTCGGCAGGTTGAGCAACTCTTGCAAAAGCCGGTCTTTATGTTCATCTAAATGATGATCCTCAAAAAACAAATTCTTTTCATTTTCGTAAACATCAGCACCGAAAGAAGCTATTTTGCCTGTTTTCAGCGCTTTAACCAAATCTTTGGTGTTAATTAAAGCACCTCTACCCGTATTAATCAACATCACATTTTCATGCATTTGTTCAATACTTTCGGCATTAATAATATGCCTGGTATCATCTGTTAAGGGCGCATGTAAAGAAATAATGTTCGACTGTTTGTACAACTCGGGCAAATCTACCTGCCTTACATAATCTGGGAAAGTTTTGCAATAAGGATCATAAACTAGAATTTTACAACCAAATCCATTTAAAATAGCTGATAAAAAGTGTGCAATTTGGCCAAATCCTATTAAACCAACGGTTTTGCCATACATGGTAAAACCCTGCAAACCGTCTAACTTAAAATTAAAGTCTTTGGAATGCTGTATCGCCAAGAAAATTTTACGGTTTAACGCCATCATTAAAGCAATTGCGTGTTCTGCAATGCTTTGCGGAGAGTAAGAAGGAACGTTTGCTATTTTAATATTGGCTTCTGTTGCCGCGTCGCAATCAATATGATCTACGCCTACAGAGCGTGTTGCGATGTATTTTACGCCTAAACTTTTAAGTTTTTTAATCACCGGCGCACTTACATCATCATTGGTAAAAACCACTACCGCATCTTTACCTTTGGCAAAACCTATAGTATCAATACTAAGCGGATTTGATATTAATGTAATATCATGCTTCTTTTGATTGGCTTTCGCCAAGTATTCTTTTTCAAAAGATTTTATACTGTAAACTACTACCTTCATATCAACATCTGCTTATCAAATACAATACATAGTGTATCATATTAATAATCAAAACTAGCTATAGCATTGCAGTTTTGTAATGAGTGCTGTCAGTAGCAAAACTGATTGAAATCAGTTTTTCATTTTTCTTAGCTTCTCTATTGAAACCAGTGTAATCTCCGCTCCTTTTTTATCCAACAAATGTTCTTCTTTAAAATCACTTAATGTACGGCTTACCGTTTCCGTTGCCATACCCGCCATTGCAGCCAAATCATTTCTTGAGATTTTAAAGGTTTCGCTACCATTGATTTCACTTACACGCAAAAGGGTTTCTGCCAACCGTTTACGTACCGAGTGGTAAGCCATCTGAATCAGTTGTTCTTCTTTTTGATGCAATGTTTCTGATAATAAGTGAATAAATTTCATCGCCAACATTGCGTTTTTTTCTAAAATATCATCGAGTTGTTCTCTGTAAAGCAAACAAACTGTACTGTCTTCTATTGCTTCGGCATTTTCTGTATGGCTACGGCTTACAATAGCATCGTACATCCCAAAATATTCATCTGTACAGTGAATTGCAGTAACCAGTTCGCGTCCGTCTTCTGTTATTTTGCTAATTTTAACTTTACCGCTCAGCATCAAATAAATTCCTTGCGAAGCATCTCCATCAAAATATAAAAGCTGACCTTTTTTTAGGTTTCGTACTTTTTTGGTGGAAAGTAAATTTTTAAGCCCTTCAAAACTGGTGATACTTTCAGAAAAATCTTCTAGTTTCTTTAAACCCTGGGTGTAAAATTCCTGATTTTTTTGTTGTTTATTCAATCTGCTTTCGATGGCATTTAACAGCTCTATATCGTCAAAAGGCTTGGTTAAGTAATCATCAGCACCCATTTCCATTCCTTTACGCATATCAACCCTTTCGGATTTTGCCGTCAAAAATATAAAAGGGATTACGGCCGTTTCCGGATTTTTGCTCAATAAATATAAAACCC
The DNA here is from genome assembly GCF_946480185.1 of uncultured Pedobacter sp. The sequence continues at coordinate 114,548 of NZ_CAMLIG010000003.1, forward strand.
CATAACCATCTAACTCGGGCATCATAATATCACAGATAATTAATGCGGGCAATTGCTTTTGCGCAGCTTCTACACCTAATTTTCCGTTTTCGGCAGTGATGGTTCTGTAGCCTGCAAGCTCCAAAATTTCTGCTGTACTTTCGCGGATATCAGTATTGTCCTCTATAATTAAAATGGTTTGTTTCATATTTTTTTATCGATAAAATGGGGTTCGAGAAATTAATTAAATATCGAAAATTAATGTAAAAGTTGTGCCTTTATTTTCTTCACTTTTAAACTCAATGCGGCCAAACATTAATTTTATATAACGGTCAACAATATTTAACCCCAATCCGGTTCCGGGAATGCTGCCTGTATTGTGCGCTCTAAAAAATGCTTCAAAAAGATGCTTTTGCTCCGAAACCGGAATTCCAATTCCGTTATCTTTTACGGTTAAATAATATTTATCATCGGTAATTTCTGTATTAAATTCAATAAATGTGTTTTCTCCGGAATATTTTATCGCATTGGCGATTAAGTTAATCACACAGTTTTTAAGCAAATTAACATCGGTATTAACCAAACGCTTAGTACCGGTGTGCTGGTAAATAATACTTTGGTTTTGCTTTGCAATCATTTGCAATTCTTCCGTAATTTCTTCCGAAAACTGAACCAAGTCAACTTCTTCTGGCTGTGGCGTAACAATACCTGTTTCCAGCTTTTCTAACGATAAAAAATCGTTTAAAATAGTAGTTAAATTGCCTACCGCATTTTTGATTTTGTTTACATGTTTTACCACATTTGGGTTCTCATATTCCTGCGTATATTTATCAATTAACGATGCAGAAAGCTGTATAGAACTCAACGGCGTACGAAACTCATGCGAAGCCATGGAAACAAATCTGCTTTTTAACTGGTTAAGCTCTCTTTCCTTTTCTAAGGAAATACTTACTTCTTCTTTGGCTTCTTGTATTTGCTTAATTAATGATTGTAGCTCCACGGTACGGTCTTCCACCAGCACCTCCAACTTATTGGTATAAAGCAACAATTGCTCTTCGGCTGTTTTTTCACGAGTTAAATCATGGATAAAACCGGTATAAATTTTTCGTCCATCATATTGTACTTCGCTCACGCCTAGCCTAAACGGAAAAACTTCGCCATTTTTCTTTAAGCCCTTAACCTCTCTTCCAATGCCTATAATATGTGGTTCTCTTGTTCGCTGGTACCGCTCCAAATAACCGTCATGACGAGATTTATCGGGTTCTGGCATCAACATAGAAATGTTCTTGCCTTTTACCTCCTCCGGTTCATAACCGAAAAGCCTACAGCCTGATGGATTAATGGATTCTATTAAACCGCGTTCATCTATGGTAATAATTCCGTCAATCGCATTTTCTATGATGGCATTTAATAAAGCTTGTCTTTCCATACGGGTTAAAATTAAACGAAATTAATATAATAAAGTAAAAGTAATTATGCCTTTTAGTTGACAAAAACCAATTTCTGAAATGATGTTCATCATATTTTATGAGCTTGAAAAAAGGTTATTTCGTGATAAAAAAATTCAGATGATGAGCCATCATACCTTTCATATTCCAGTATTAGGTTTAGGATATACCATTGATACACCTATAAAAGTAGCACCTTACGGCATTTCTTCCGTTGCTTCCATTGTTGATGATATTGCCATAGAACGTATTAGAGCTTTTTATTTTGATAAGATAGGTAAACCTTATCAAGAAATTTATAAAAACGAAGAAGATTCAAGAGCAAAAAGGATTACTGCTTATTTGAATATGATGCAAGACCTTATTGATCAGGAGTTTGAATCGATAAAAAACTCGGGATTTGAGGATGGAAGTAAGCTAAATACCTATTTTAAACTTTTGCCCAATGGCAGTCCTTTAACAAAGAAATATCAGGAAATGTTAGCCGAAGCTGATGTTATAAAAAAGCAGAAACTTCAGGATGCACTAAAAAACTCAGTTACCAAAGGCCAAATTGATGTAAATATTATGGCCAAGGTAGATAAAATGAATGTTGACGCCCGTGGCGAAATAAAAGAAGAAATTTATAGCGATGCTTTAGCTGCTTTACGCGGATTTGCAAATAGCAGATTACAATCTTCCGTAGTACTTTCAGCAGGTATGAACCCACGTTTATACAGCTATTTAGACAGTTTTTCGGATTTTTTACCCGATGAAAATCAGCAGTTAAAGAAAAGAGTGATTTTAAAGGTTAGCGACTTTAGATCGGCATTTATACAGGCCAAGTTTTTGGCTAAAAAAGGAATTTGGATTTCTGAATTTAGGATAGAATCTGGTTTAAATTGTGGCGGACATGCTTTTGCTACCGAAGGATTTTTGCTGGGCCCAATTTTAGAAGAGTTTAAACAGAAACGAACTGAAATGGTTACCGAACTTTTTGATTTATACCAGAAAGCTTTGGCTTTAAAAGAAATTACGATAGACATTGTGCCGGCGCTTAAAATTTGTGTGCAAGGAGGAATTGGAACCGCAACCGAAAATGAGTTTTTAATGCAGTACTACCAAATGGACGCTACCGGCTGGGGAAGTCCGTTTTTGTTAGTACCAGAAGTTACCGCAGTTGACAACGAAACTTTACGAGATTTATCTTTTGCAACCGAAGACGACTTTTACATCAGTGGTTCATCTCCGTTGGGCATTCCTTTTAACAATTTTAAGAAAAGTGGCGCAGAAAAACAGCGCTTACAGAGAATTGCCGAAGGCAGGCCGGGCAGTCCGTGTACCAAAAAGTTTTTGGTATCAAACACCGAGTTTACCCAACAGCCTATTTGTACAGCCTCAAGAAAATATCAAAGTTTTAAAATTAAAGAGCTAAAGCAAGAAGAGCTTGATGCCGAAACTTATCAGCAAAAATTTGATGCCATTACTGAAAAAATTTGTTTGTGCGAAGGTTTGATGAACTCTTACTATGCAAAAAACAATATGCTTAGTCCTAAAGAAAATAAGGCCGTTGCCATTTGCCCCGGACCAAATATTGCGTTTTTTAAAGGCCCGTACAGTTTAGAACAAATGGTTAACCATATTTATGGCAAAATAAATTTGTTAGAAGGCGTTAAAAGACCGCACCTATTTATTAACGAGTTAAAACTTTATATTGAATATTTAAGAAAAGATATTGAAGCCAACTTGCAGGTGATGAACGCAAAAAAGGAGAAAAGCATAAACAACTTTGTAAACCAGTTGCAAAACGGAATCAATTATTATAAAGATTTGGCTTCTGATTTTTTAAAGCTAAACGGTGTTTCAAAAACTGATTTTATGAACAGTTTAAAGGAGTTTGAAATGAAACTGACAGAAATAAAAAACGGAATGATAGCGAGTGTTTGATTTTGAAGGATGGAAAGAGAGAATGAGTGAAGGATTAAAAAAACATAACTGGTTAAAAACTAAACTCTTAATCAACCTGCAAAATATTCCTTCATTCTATCATTCAAAATTCTATCCTTCAATCACTTTATTGCCCAGAAGTTGGGATTTTAACCGATTTTGCTGTTTCAATATAAAGTTTAACCTGATTCACACAAGCTTGTAGATTATGTTTGATTTCATGCTCCCAAAAACGCATTACCGTATAGCCGGCACTTTCCAAAAGTTGTCGGCTTTTTTGATCGCGTTGCATATTGCGTTCAATTTTAGGTACCCAAAAATCACGATTAGTTTTAATTTGCTCTTTTCGCTTTTCCCATTGGTAACCATGCCAAAAACTGCCATCAACAAAAAGCGCCAATTTGTATTTCTTAATGGCAATATCAGGTGTACCTGGTAAAGATTTTAAGTGTGTTCGGTAGCGGATGTTTTCCTGCCAAAGCGCTCTTCTAAAAACAAGTTCGGGTTTGCTGTTTTTGGCCCGTATTTTACTCATGTTCTGGCTACGCTTTTTTGTGGTATAAAAACCCTCTGACTCTTCAAAACGTGGTACTTTGATGATTTCGTAAGGATCTTTATATTGATTGCTAGCCATAAGACAAAAGCTGTTTTATAAATCAAAACAAAACCTGCGCCGAAATAAATTAATCATTATAAAACACTATGTAAAAAGCCCAAGAATAAACATTCCCAGGCTTTCAACTTTATTAGAAAAAAGCTTATTTACGTCTTGGCGCTCGTTTGCAACGAGTGCCTGCATTGTTGCTCGATTTTATCGAGTTTTTAGGTGGCGAAACATTCGCTAAACCACATTAAGCACTCGTTGCAAACGAGCGCTATAAATGCTAAAAACAAAAAACTAATCCAACGAAACCATTGCTTTAATTACACCATTTTTGGGATCCAGCCACGATGAAAATTTATCTTTTACTTCATCAAAATTTACACGATGTGTAATATAAGTTTGCGGGTTTACCAATCCTTTTTGCATAGAAGAAATTACATGTTCAAAATCTTCTTTAGTAGCATTTCTGCTGCTCATTAAAGTAGTTTCCCTTTTATGAAATTCGGGGTGACTGAATGAAAAAGCTTCTTTCTGCAAGCCAATTAAAACATATCTTCCGCCATGGGCCAAAAAGTTGATTCCGTTATTAATGGCTTTTAAGTTACCGGTTGCATCAATTACAACGGTTGGCATATCTCCGCCAGTAATTTCTAAAAGTTTTTCGGTGACATTTTCAGCAATTGCATTTACCGTAGCGTAAACGCCTAATTCTTTTTTACAGAAATCTAAACGCATATCATTTACATCTAGCGCAATTACTTTGGCTCCTGCAATTTTAGCAAATTCCATGGTGCCTAAACCTATAGGTCCTGCACCAACCACTAAAACAAATTCATTAGGTTTTACGTTGGCTTGCCTTACGCCATGTGCCCCGATAGCTAAAGGTTCAACCAAAGCCAGTTCGTCATAGCTTAACCCTTTTCCTTGAAGCAAATATTTTGAGGGAACACTTACATATTCTGCCATTCCGCCATCTACATGAACACCAAAAACTTGAATATGGCTACAGCAATTCGGTTTTCCGCTTCTGCAAGCGATGCAGGTTCCGTCAGAAAAATAAGGAATAAAAGTTACCGCTTCTCCTTTTTCAAATCCCGGAGCATTATCAAACGCTATCAACTCGCCAGAAAGCTCGTGGCCTAAAATCCGCGGATAGCTAAAAAATGGCTGTGTACCTTCGTAAGCGTGTAAATCAGTTCCGCAGATGCCAATTCTTTTAATTTTTATAATGGCGTGGTCTTTTGTTAATTCTGGTTGTTCAGCGTCCTGATATTTGAATTCGCCGGGATTGCTACAAACTAAAGTTTTCATGTGTTGGTATTATTTTTTTCAATGATCAGATGGAATCGCTAAATCAAAATCATATTTGCTGAGCAAATCCCTGTAATCGCGATTTCATTGGTATTTTATAAGTTGTAAAACGAATTGGCGTTAGCTCCAAAAAATAAGCTCTTTTCGTTTTCTGTAAGTTGGTGTGTGTAATTTTCTAATATCCCTAAAGCTTTTGAATAACCGCCTGCAACATTACAAACTGGCCAATCGGACCCGTACATTAATCTTTTTATCCCGAATGCTTCAAAAACAACATCTAAATACGGTGTAAAATCTACTGGTTTCCAATTGTTAAAATCCGCTTCTGTAACCATTCCAGATACTTTGCAATAAACATTTTCATGTTTGGCAATCGCTGAAATATCTTTTTTCCAATCTTCTATCTTTTGGTTTTTGATATCAGGTTTGGCGATATGGTCAATTACAAATTTTTGGTTCGGAAAAGCTTTTACCAATTCTTCTGAAAACTTAATTTGATCTGGAAAAATGAGGATATCATAAGTAAAATTGTATTTTTCTAAACATGAAATTCCATTCATAAACTCCGGGCGAAGCATAAGATCTCTTTGACTTTCTCCCTGCAAAATATGCCGAAAGCCTTTCATTTTGGAATTTTTAGAGTACTGAGCTAACCTTTCCTCAATGTTTGGATTCTGTAGATCAACCCACCCAACTACTCCTTTTATAAACTCATTCTCTTGGGCAAAGGACAATAAAAAATCATTCTGCGCTTCGGTTTGATCTGCTTGCACAGCCACACAAGCATCGAAACCATTTTCTTGAAGAATGGGTTTTAAATCTTGTGGAAGAAAATCGCGACGAATCGCAGACATTTCATCATTTATCCAACTATCTCGAATTGGATCAAAAATCCAAAAATGTTGATGTGCATCAATTTTCATATTTAACTAATTTGATAGTCCTTCTCTAATAAACCCTCCGCTTTCAGCGACTCCCAAAAACCCGATGGAATGTTAACGGATGCCATTTGAAGATTTTTAGCCGTTCTTTCTGGCGAACTGCTGCTTAAAGCGATGGAAGAAATCCCAGGAACATTCAGTCCAAAATAAACACAAACTTCCGCCGGTTTAACCGCATACTTTTTACAAATTTCGTAAAATTTATCTCGCCAATCGTAAACCTTGCTATCTTTCTCTTTATCCAAAAGCTGATAATTAAAATAATCTCCTCCAGTTAAAAAACCACCATTAAACACCGCGGAATTAATAATTAAAACACCTTTGTCATCTAAAAATTTTATAAAATCCATCAGCTCTTTTGGGTGGCTGTAAAGCGTTAAACTGTTGGCAAACATTACCCAATCCAATTCAACTTTATCGGTAATTTCTTGAATCGCTTTCCAGTTTTTAGCGCCCACGCCAATTGCTTTTACTTTTCCGCTAACTTTTAGTTCGTTTAAAGCTCGGTAAGCTTCTAAAATATCGTTGAATTTGGCTTTGCGTTCCTCCGCATTTTTTGCTGTCGCTAAATATTCATCCGGGTCATGAACGGAAACCCATTGCGGGATGTAACCGTTCAGCAATTCATTTCCCTGCTCAAAACATTTCAAAATACCGTCGTAGCTGATGTCCTGATAAGCATCAAACTCAATATCTTTCCAAACACCCTGCTCAAAAGTAGGTTCTTCGGTAATTAAAGGCTTGCGCAACCAACCCAGCTTATTGCTAATCATAACATCTTCTTGTTTTACACCCAAATCTTTTAAGCATTTGCCTAAACTTTCCAAAGCTAAACCTGCACCGTATTTTCCGGCGGTATCAAAAACGGGCATCGCCGGGTTATCCTTCACTCCTGCTTTTACAATCCCTAACTTTTGTTCGTAAGGTAAAGCTTGATAAAGGTTTCCAAGGTTGCTGGTTCCTAAAATTATTTTGGGTGCTTTTAGTTTTGAGCTCATTGGGTAAAATTAAACAAAGTTAAATCTATTATTGTACCGTTAATTTTGAAACCCTTAATCCTTTTTCGTCAGGGTTTGATATTTTAAGCGTATAAGTTCCTGCGTTAATCATGCTTCCGGTGGTGGTGGTAAAATAACTCCATTTCCCCTCAATCGATGGAGAAAAATTGGCTAACTCTTCCTTCATCAATGTGCCATCCAAAGAAAAAAGTTGAATTTTAGCCTTAATATCCTTCCCTGTTTGGTTAACATATCTTAAGGTTAACGAATATACATCCCCCACGCCGGTGTCAAAGCTCCAACTGATAAAACCTTTGTTTTCTGTTTTAAAAGTAAGGCTTTCGTATTTATAGATTTTCTCCAATTTAATGTCACCATCAAATTTGGCTACCTCTGGTTTGTAATCGTTAGATGGTTTTAAATCGTAAGCCGGTTCCAACTCGCTGGTGGGTTTAGCAATGACTAAATAATCTTTACTGCCAATGTTTTGCAGATTAATTTCTTGTGCTTGCTTAAACCGTTTGCGGTAAACCTGATAAGTTTTTCCGCCATCTTCATCAGTTTGTAAAGTGGTTTTGGTGTTCTCAAACTCTTTTAATCCGGCAACTTCCATAATTCCCGCAATTGCGACGTAAACATCAGCATCTTCATTTAAAGCAAGCTTAGTAACTGGCGAATTTTTAAGTGCGCTTAAAAAAGTAGCCCCAAATAATTTCGGTGGAAGCTGGCTGAAAGCAATATTTTTATCTGTATAAACCTGATCGCCAATATCCAACCATTCTTTCATTTTAAAATCTGAAGAATTTTGCACCAATGATTTTGAAGCTGCGAAAGGTTTTAAATTGGGATTTAAACTTGCAATGGCTATCGCAGAAATTAAAGATTGACCTGCCACAGACTGCGGAAAATGAATTTTCAAAAGTCCGTTTTCTACTTTTACTTTGATGGTTTTCTTTAGCGCTGTGTTGTGTCCAGCTTCTTTCCAAACATCTAAATTTTTAATATATATACTATCATTAACGGCGATATTCATTAATCGTTCTCCGCTGTGATTGTTTAAATCGCCACTGCCAAGCCAAGGTTCTATAAAATAAAGTTCTACTAAATATTCTCCGTTTGCTACCGGAAATTCATATTTCAATTCGTCTCTTCCATACCTGAAATGCTGGAATAAAGGCCAGTCTTTGGTATTTTTTATGGGGTCAAAAGTTCTTCGCTGACTGGCAAAATAAGCTGGCATATCTTTATAATTTGCTGTCCATGAAGTAGAGCCCCAAGTTGCTTTATCTTTTCGGTTGATGTCTGCACTCCAAACCTGATTTTCGCTATCAGTATATTCGCCTCCGCCACAATTAACACGGTATAAATAATTGTAATTTGGTTGGGCTTTTAATAAATCTTCATCATTCACCAGTTTATAAAAATGAGGCGATTTTGGTAAATGATTCAATACAATAGTATCTCTAACCACTGCTTTTCCAGCGATATAACCTACTGCATAAAGTACATTATATTGAATGTTTACGTTGTTCCAATTGAAATGGGTCCCAGTTTTTCCACGCTTTCGCTTTCCTAAAGATGATGCATCTACATCGTTAAAAAGCTCCACTTCATCGCAATTGGAATAAACAGTAATTCCGTTTTTGATACCCGGCTTAAGCCATCGATTTGGCCAAGTATGCGAAACAATGTAAACCATGGGGTCTATTTTGGGCGCATAATTGGATTTAAACATATAATAAACATCCGCTGGCTCGCCCCATGAGGTAAACAACCCTTTGTAATTCACCGGACCAATAGCGTCCATTTCTCGATAACCTTCGCCACCTTGCACCCTGCCGGGATTATCATGCGAGTTATAAAGCCAGAAGTAATGTCCGCTGATTTCGTTTTTTACCGAATCTGCCAAACGAACTTTCTGCTCCATCAATTGCGTCATACGGTCTTCGCTGTAAACTCCGTTTTGGTCAAAAGCACCTTCGGTGTGCAAATCTAAAGTTCTCCAGGCACCATATTCGCCAACTAAAACCTGTTTTTTTAAATCTTCGGCATAAGTTGCAGGATCTCCGCCGTAAGTGCCCGTCCAGTTTTGCGGTACATCCCAATCGGTTCCCTCGCCACCGTTACAGGTAGTTACCAAACGTTGCGACGATGCCGTAGGATCCAAATCACGGATAATTTGGGTGCATTCCTCTGCAAATTCTTTCGGAATTCGGCTTTCATTCTGCAGTCCCCACATTACCACCGCCGGATTGCTCCGTCTTTCCTTTACCCAGTCTTTTAAAAGCTTTTTAAAATTCGCTTTAAACGCCGGATTATCAAACCAAATATGCGCTGAAAACTGTGTCCACCATAAAATTCCTTTTTCCTCCATCAAATCTCCATAAAGCAAATTATGCGGTTGATGCGCATCGCGAAAAGCATTAAAACCGGCTTGTTGTAACAATGAAATTCTCGATCTGATTTCCTCATGCGTAAAAGCATGGCTGTAGCCGATGGCGTGTTCGTACTCGGCAATTCCGTTAATGAAAACTGGTTTGCCGTTGAGGTAAAAACGCTGGTCTTTGGCTTCCACCGATTTTGGCCAGCTAATCCATCTGATACCGTAGTTCAGCGTATCGGTATCTAAAATTTTATTGCCCGATTTAATATTGGTGACAATTTTATAGAGGTAAGGGTTTTCCAATGACCACAAGGTCACATTTTTTAAATTGTTAAAACTTTGAGGAACTTGCCCAACTTCATCCGCTTTAAGCGATATTTTTGTATTTATTGATTTTATCACTCGCCCTGCCCTATCCATCAATTGGTTTTCAACGGTAATTTTCGCTTCCTTTTTTTGATAGTTTTTAACTTCCGTTTGCAGATGAATGGTACTGTTTTCCGCTCTTACGGTGGTATCATTCCAGGCATGGACACCAAAAGGCTCGATTTTTACGGGATTGCTGATGATTAAATGCACCGGACGGAAAATTCCCAAGGGTTGCGAGCCTTCGGAAAAACCACGTTCGTCAGAACAGCCACCGCAAACCCAGGGTAAATCTCTTATGTCTGCCGGATGTTCGGCATAAACGGTTAAGATATTCGTTTTTCCATCTCGGTAAATGACCTCGCTGGCATCCAAAGTAAAAGTTGTTCTTCCGCCGGCATGTTCGCCGATTTGCTTTCCGTTTAACCACACCGTGGCGTAAGAACCCACGCCCTCAAAAAAGAGAAACAGTTTTTTTTCGGCGGAAGCCTTAACCGAAAACTTTTTACGATACCAAGCGTTGCCATGCAAATTTCCATGCATCAATCGGCGATAGCCTCCGTAATCGTCCCAATTATGCGGAACGTTTACTTTTTTCCAATCGTTATCCTTAAAATCAGCTGATTTGAATTGAGGTTGGTCTTTAGCATTGTTTTCATCTAAAGCAGTTTGCCAATTGCTATTCAACAAAATATCTTGTCTTATCTGTGCAAAAGCTTGTAAAAATCCGATGGAAAAAATGATTGCCAGAATGCCTTTCAACCTCATGCTATTTCTTTTGTAATTCTTTGTTAAAACGATAATTTTTTCCTGCTTTCGCTAAAAAGGTAGTGGTTTTCCCTTTATAGTTGATGGTGCATTTTTCCGTAATTGCAGGCCTTATTTCCAGATGCGCTAATATTCCATCATTCCATTTCATAGCTATGGTGTATGCACCTCTGGCTTTCATACCCTTAACTTCGCCATTCGGCAAACCGGAAGGCAATGCCGGCAAAATGTCTAAACTGCCGTTCTGACTTTGCAAAAGCATTTCTGCTAAACCTGCCGCACCACCAAAATTCCCATCAATTTGGAAAGGCGGATGCGCATCAAACATGTTCCTGTAAACTCCGCCCCTTTCGCTTGCGTTACCATTTTCAGCCGGACTCAATAGTTTATCCATCATCATTAAAGCATGGTTGCCATCTTTATATCTCGCCCATAAATTCACTTTCCACGCAATACTCCAACCCGTACCTTCGTCACCACGGTACAATAAAGATTGTTTAGAAGCTTCCATCACTTTTGGGTTTTTAATATAATTGATGTCGTTGCCCGGATAAACTCCCCACAAATGAGAAACATGGCGATGAGTGTCTGCGGTATCGTCGATATCTTGCAACCATTCTTGTAGTTGCCCGTGTTTACCGATTTGGTTTGGCGCAATCTGCGAAACCATCATTCTCAAACTATCGGCAAAAGCTTTACCCTCATTTAAAATTTCGGAAGCTTTGATACATCTTTCAAACAAACTTCTGATGATCTGATGATCCATGGTTGGACCAGCGACCAAACCACCATGTTCTGGAGAATTGGACGGAGAACTAATTAACCAACCGGTTTTATCATCTTTCACCAAATTATATTTATAAAACTCCGCCGAGCTTTTCATCAAAGGATAAGCGGTTTCCTTTAAGAATTCTCGGTCTTGGGTGAACAAATAATGCTCCCATAAATGTTGCACTAACCAACCCGAACCGCCTTGCCAAATGCCATGATTGGAGTTGTTAATCGGTGCTGTGGCTCGCCAAATATCAGTATTGTGGTGTTCTACCCAGCCCGGTGCGCCATAATGTACTTTTGCGGTTTTCGCTCCACTTACAGCTAAATCCTTCACCAAAGAAAAAAGTGGTGCTGTCAAATCGCTTAAATTCAGACTTTCGGCCGACCAATAATTCATTTCTAAATTAATGTTGGTGGTGTATTTACTTCCCCATGGCGGAGTTAATAAATTGTTCCAAATTCCCTGCAAATTGGGCGCTTGTGTACCGGGACGGGAAGAGGAAATTAGTAAATACCTTGCGTATTGAATATACAGCGCCAATAAAGCGGGATCTTTTTGATGCGTATAGTTTAGAATTCTTTGATCAGTTGGGATTTCAGATTGATCTTCTCCGCCAAAATTGACTGCGAAACGATTGTAATAAGATTGATAATCCTTAATATGTGCTTTCTCTAATGATGTAAAGGATTTGGATTTCAATTTTTCCAGTTGCGCTTTGGTGATTTCCATCGGATTAGCGGAAACATCCTGATAATTTTTAAAATTGGTTGCCCCAACTAAGTAAATGGTGGCGCTATTGGCATTTTTTACTTCAATATCATGCGCATGAACCGTAATTTGTCCTTTTGGCGCAGAAATATATAATTGGCAGACGCCAAATAAAGCGCCATCTTTCACCTGCACTTTTAAAGCCAAAGTATGATCGTCTATCTGTGTAAATTGCTGTGCTTTATGGCTACTGCCCAAAATGGCTTTGAAGGAGATACTTTGTTTCTGATTAGCGCTAAGCTCGATAGCTAAGGTCTGATCGGGTGCGCTGATTAAATATTTTCTTTTGAACTGGATGCCGTCTTGCTCATAAGAAACCGATGCAATGGCTTTAGAAATATCTAAATCACGACGATAATTATTGGGTATAGATTTTCCTTTTGCAAACTCCAGAAATAAATCGCCGAAAGGCTGATAGCTGGCCTGATATTGCGGATAAGCTGGCGGATTTTCATCCTGAATTTGATAATGCCAATTCGGTGAAATGGCTATTCCTTCCTCTGCTTTTGTGCCTTCTGGATAAACTACAAATATTCTGTCGGATCCTTTGGTACCTGCAAAACCGCCTTTATCAAAATAATTAATGACCTGTATAGCGATGCTGTTTTTTCCCCTTTTAACTAAATCTGCAGGAATTTCGTAATGTCTTTTTTTGCTGATGCCTTCGTCATTACCAATAAATTTCCCGTTGATGTAGGTATAATCTTCATCTCGGATTTTCCCTAGATCCACATAAAGTTTTTTGCCTTTCCAGTTTGCCGGAACTTCAAAAGTACTGCGGAACCAAACGGCGCCGTCTAGGCCTTCTAAACCATCTGTTTCCCAACCGTTGTTGGTGGGTAAAGTCATAGTCTTCCATTCGGCGATAGGCAAATCAGCTTTAGCTAAAGAAACATCACTTCTAATTTTTTTTAGCCATGACGTTCTCAACTTTTCATATTCCACTTCATCATGGTCTTTTAAGCCCATGAAATGCTCCATCCCAATTTCTTCGGCTTCTTTCTGTTTTCCATCGTTTAAAAGCTGACGAATTTGCGCTAAATATTTAACGGCTCCGGGATTCGAATAATCGCGAGGTTTGCCTGTCCATAATGTTTCTTCGTTAAATTGTATATGGTCTGTTTCTACGCCTCCGTAAACCATGGCTCCTAACCTGCCGTTCCCTAAAGGTAAAGCATCTGTCCAAGCTTGGGCTTCTTGTTTGTACCAGAGTTTGTTTTGGGCGGATAATCCTAGACAAGTCGAGAGAAAAAATATGATTAGGATTAATTGCTTCATGGTTCTGATTATTAAGTTATAATTGCATTTCGTTCGTCACTTTGAGGAACGAAAAGTCTCAAATGCAAGGTTTGATACTTTGCATGTGAGATGTCTCCTAACGTCGACATGACGGTATTGTTTGTTAATCAAACATTATTTTTTCTTTTACTTCGCTGCTTTGTTTAACCGGATTTTTTATCGCTTTAAAATTGTTGTTTTTAATGGTAATATCTGAAGATTTACTTCCACTAATGTCCACAAAACTTGGTGAACCTGCTTTTGGCCAACTGTTATGGATAAACACGTTAGACGTATTTTTCAAACTAATTACGGGACTATTTGCCAATGGTTTATTGGTTTTAAATCCGTTAATTTCTAAATTTTTCACATTATCTGCTTTTAAAGAACTCCCTATTTTTGTGTTGATGGTTACCTGATGAAACTCGATATTATTTGCATTTAAAATACTGAAACCTTCCTTTGCATCCATCTGGATGTCGTTAAAAGTGATTTGATCTACAGGCATTTCTTCAATTCCATCAATTATACCTGCCACATTAATATCCACACCGGTAATATTACTGAAATGGATGTTTCTGAAGGCTGGCGTACGTTCCGAAACAGGTTCAACCTCGGTTTTAGCGTATTGCATATTCAGTACAATGGCTTCCTGTTGGATGTTTTTCATGATGATATTACTCACCCTGATATCTTCTACCACCCCACCTCTTCCACGAGCCGATTTGATTCTGATGCCCCTATCGGTACCATCAAAAACACAGTTTGAAATTACAATTTTTTTCACGCCGCCCGACATTTCACTTCCGATGACCACGCCACCGTGGCCAGATAACATGGTAGTATTGGTGATGGTATAATTCTCTGCCGGTGCGTTCCATTTACGTCCGTCGCGGTCTTTGCCAGATTTTATGGTGATACAATCGTCGCCTACGCTGATGTGGCAATCGGAAATATGAACGTATTTACAGGATTCGGGATTGATGCCATCTGTATTTGGAGATGGTGGATTTTCAATGGTGATGCCTTGTACCGTCACGTTTTCACAAAACTGCGGATTAACCGTCCAAAACGGAGAATTGATAATTTTAATTCCCTGAATCAACACATTTTTGCAATGTAAAAATTGGATAAACGGCGGGCGTAAAAAGCCACGTTCTACCCAACCTTTTAAATCAGGAGCAATCACCTCTTTGTTGTTTGCATGGAAAATATCCATGTATTTCTGAGGTTTTACGTTAGCAAAATTCTCAGATGTTGCCCACCATTTTTTTCCATGTCCGTTAATTAAACCGCGACCGGTTATTGCAACGTTGTCCACTTCATAAGCATAAAACAAAGGAGAAAAGTTATTGACAACCGTTCCTTCCCAACGGCTCGGCACCATCGGTAAATAATCATCGAAATTATCACTAAAATGCAATTCGGCACCGGCATCAATTAAAATGGTAATGTTACTTTTTAAATGAATTGGACCGGTTAAGTATTTTCCAGGACCAAAATAAATGGTTCCTCCGCCAATTTTTACCGCATCGGCAATGGCATTTTCAATGGCTTTGGTAGCAATGGCACTGCTATCGTTTTTGGCACCATAATCAACCACGTTGAAATATTTCTGTGCCTTCGCCGAAAGGCCGAACACTATAAAGAAACATAAGATTACACTTATGTTTCTCAATTGTTTTGAATTTTGCTTCATCCTTATAAAGATGTTTTGATGCTTTTTAACTTTCTTGATTTATAAATGCGTTTTCCATCCTCGAATACCAAAAATCCTTTTCCTTTTCCGTATTTTTTACCTGTTTTATCCCAAATTATGGTTAAAGATTTACCGTGATAATTTACACCATCTAAACAAAACCAATCCCATTTATTTTGCGGAACCAAAGGCTGGATAACTAGAGAATTATCAATCTGTGGTTTTAAGCCTACCAAATCGCTAATCAGCAAATCTATATAACCCGAGTGGTTGTAAAAACGGCTACGAACGCTATTGTTCCCTTTTAACCAATTTCCATTTTTTTCATCTTGATATTCACCAATGTAAGTTTCGCCTTGCTTAATATGCGCCATTGCATATTTATGAAACTCCTTGTAAAACACATCAGCATTCATATCGTCATGATTTTTATAATTATTGATAAAATTGCCTAAAGCTTTTAAAGTTTGTGTGGTGGCGTAAGGCCAAATTGCGCCGTCCCACTCGCAACCATGTCCGCTACCATGTGTACGGAACTCAGGATGCCTTCGTTCTGCAGTAGTTAAACCCCAAGGCGCACAAAAACCCGCCGTATCGGTTAGCTGATGCCAAGCTTTTTCATATTTTTTTTCGTCTGCCGGAAGATTGAAATACCAAGGAATAAATCCTATGGCTTCGCGAGCGTTTGAAAAACCTTTACCTTTTTCTTTTTGTACCTCAAAAAAACCGGCAGTATCGTTCCATAAGCGGTTTTCTACAATGTCTTTTAAAGATTCTGCTTTAAGCTGATATTTAATCTTTAAGCTATCAACTCCAGCTAAACTTGCCATCGTACTCATTGCTTTTGCACTGCCGTACATGTAACTGTTAATAGTTGGACGGATATTTTTCTCTCTTCTTCCACCACTAATGGATTCTTCCATAGCATCTTTTACATCGTATTGCCAAAAAGAACCGTCTTTTAATTCACGGTCTTTCTCCCATTTCTGGTAATCGACGTTTAAAGCTTGAAGATTCCTTTTTACAAAATTTATATCATGATCAACCTTATAAATATCCAACATCGTCCACGCAAACCAATTGCTGAAATTATGTAAATGCGGACTTTTTTCATGTGCATCCACATTTAGCCAAAAGTTGGCGTATTGTTTTGCAATTTCTGGATTGTAGAACCAACGGGCTTCGTTTAACTGATGCCCAACTGCACTGCTGATGGCGTTGTATTTTCCGCCATGGTTCATGTGAGTTAAAAACTCGGTAAATACATAGCCGTCTGGCGTATCTTTCATGTGCTTCCGCAATGTCCACCAACGGTAGTAGTAAATCTTTTTTATGGCAGAATCCGGACAATCAAAAAGAGGGATTTGCTGAGAGAGAAATTCATAAGTTTTAGCATTAGAAATGGCGTTTACCACATCTTCAGAATCTAACGAATTGAAATAGCTGATGTCCTGTTTCATCAACTCTGGCTTTAAAACCATTCTTTTTTCCTGTGCCGATGTTTGGTAAAAAACAAATAAACCAGCAAAGGCAATTACTATTTTAATTTTACGTATCATTCCTTTTATTCAAATAACCAATCAATATCTTTTCCACTGCCATCAAAACCTGCATTGTGTATTCTTAAAGCTTCATCATCATTGATAAATCCCAGAACCAAAACTGCACCTTTCCCCAGACTCAATGTGTTCTTTCCTTTCGGAAAGCTGTAAGTATGCACATTAATTAACCTGCCAGATGAAGTTTTAATAGCATTGGCAATTTTAATTTCTGCTTGTCCAAAATCATTGGCACTGGCATCGGTTTCTAAAGTCGGCGGAGTTAATTCGCCACTTTGTGGATCTTTAAAATATCCCACTAAAACTTTTACAGGTTTCGAATTCTCAAAAGACAGTTGCGTTCCGTACATGATCTGATCCGACTTGCTGAACCTTATTGCTTTCAAACCCTTAAGCTCTGGCGCTAAATCTTTGATAAAACTAGTTTCACCTTTCCTAATTTTAGCACCTTCCACCAAATCGTAAACCATTAAGTCTTTGGATAAAAACTTCACATCCGCATTTTTAAGTGCTTCAGTTTTCACCTTGTCTCCCTTGTTTTGGGCTCGTAATCCGGCTATATGTTTCTTAAAATTGTCCAGTTCTTTTTGATAGACCGGCAACATTTCTTTCCAGTGTATAAAAGTAGCATCTACGCCACGCATTGGGATTTTACGCTGTTTAGTTTGCATACTGTTGGCATACAGGTAAGTGTCTTTAGTTAAATTTGTGAGCTCTGCATAATCTTTCACACTTTGCTCCAACATAGGCACTGCTCTCTCTAAATCATCAATATCGTCACTGTATTTAAACCTTAATACTTGCACTGCCGCTCTGATTTTGCTGGCGTAAAACCTCGCCATGGCATCATAACAATAAATATCATTCTTTAAGCGAGCAAATTCTTCGCTATTTTTTGAGACACCATCTGCTGCCGTATTTATTGCTTTCACAGCTATCGCTCCATGTTGCTCAATTTCGTTTGCTATCTGGATAGGAGTTTCACCTACGTGAGGCTCTTTATTCCACTCCTTTTTTGCATAATCAATAATCATCTCGCCTTCGGGCGCTTCAGACTCGTACATCAAAGTAAATAAACCGTACCTAAAAGGGTTGATAAACTGGGTCATCAACATCCCCAAAGTCATGGTTTGGCGGTTTCCATCAGTAATTCCGACCCTACGCAATATCTTCGGAGAAATTTCTCCGCTTTCTTCATAAGCTTTTAAAATATTTTCTGATGCTTTTTGATTGGCGCCAAAAGTCTGGCTCAATAGCTTGCCCCAATAAAGGTTTTCCTCGGATTTTGGCCGGTCAGCTTTCCAAGCGTACCTTGCCCAAGCTTTGTACCACATCCAATCTCTATCCACCTCTAAAATTCTTTTATCTGCCTTATCAGCTGTGTACGGCCAATCCCAGTAAGAAGCTTGTGGATATAAATGCAAACCATTAGCGTGATAAATGGAGTGCATGGCATTAACTGATTTTTGGATAAAATCCGGGGAGCTGTACCTGAAAGGTTCCAAATTAGCCAAAATATGAACATTTTCTATCTGTACCGTACCAATACTACTTAGCGTACGATGCAATTCGGCCCATTTTCCACGCGGAGTGTAGGTTGTTAAAGCCTCACCATTGTATTTTGCCATGGTGTACAGGTTTTTGTAAATTGGCAAAGCGGCCTTCATTACCGCGGGCGCATCGGTATCATGCGCTCTTAAAACCACCGGCGGTTCATCTGTTTTGCCTAAAGCTTTAAGTCCGTCTTTAACACCGGGCAAAATGGTTTGGGTAAACCAGTCGATGTCCATTTGTCCGGTTCCTTCCATGGCCTCTCCCAAGGTAACTAGCAAACCTACATTGGGATATTTGGCTACAAAAGCCGCTATGGATTTGCGTGTATAATCCGCAATTACCGGAACAATGGGTCTGTTTCTATCCTGAGTTGCTAAGCCTCTTTTTTCCGCGAAAGGCTTAGGTATAATTACATTATAAAACATCTGGATTACCCAAATACCTCGTTTATCAGCTTCGTGAGTGATAAAATTATAAATGTCTTCGTTCTTTTTAAATGTGGCTTCGTCAACCTCTAAAGCTTCTGGATAATCTTTCAACTTCACCAATGACGAAAACGGATGCCCGTTCCATAAGTAAAGCGAGTTATATCGGTTTTCGACCATCATATCCAGATATTTTATCCACAAATCTTTGTCGTACAGCCACGGGAAAGTTTCGGGCGTATATGGATATTCGTAAGTTCCTCTACCGGGCAACAAAGTAGGCTTTTGTATACCGATGCAGGTTCCTCTAAGTACCATTTCTGGATGATCTGTTACCGAAAGTTGCTCAGGAATTTTACCTATTGAGTTAATCCTATCAGCTAAATCCAAGCAAGCGTAAAGCACACCCGAATCGTCATGAGCCTTTATATTAATAGTAGAATTTGTTTTAGTAATTTGATAGCCTTCTTTGGGTAAGTTGGAATCAAACCGATTGCTAACCGCAATTTGAAGTGTGTTTTTACCTGACGTTTTAGAAAGCACATAATTATGAGCGGTTAAGGCTTTGTTCAGCCGTTCTACTCCAAAAGCTACCCTTTCGCTGGCATTTTTATCCACAGAAATATAAACTTGCGAATTGGATTTTACTTGCTGAGCGTTGCTTGAAAATGCAAGCGTTAAAAAAATGGTGAAGAAAAGGCAACTTATTTGTCTCGGCTTAATCATTATGTTATGTAGGTTTATTGCTTAAATTCGGTGAGAAATAAGCGTCTTTATATTTATTAAATACCAAATATAAAAATTTATCTATGAAAACTATATTCAAATATAAAATTTTTATAATATTTGTATGAAACGAAATAAACCTTGATTTCTTTTAATCTTATTAATTACGACCTATTGCCTAGATTGATTTTTAGTTTAAAAGAATGATATAAACCTCCAACCAATGAATAAAATAAAAAATTTAAAAGCATTTGCACTACTAAGCATCTTGTTACTATTTATAAGCTTAAGCGGATTTTCGCAGGTTAAAATGGCTTCTATTTTTACCGATAATATGGTTTTGCAACAAGAAGCTAAAGTAGCAATATGGGGATGGAGCAACACTAATGAGCAGGTAGTTATTTCCACCTCTTGGGATAAACAAAATTATACAGCAAAGCCAGACAAAAATGGGAGATTTAAGATTTACGTAAGCACTCCGAAAGCCGGCGGACCTTATCGGATAAATATCAGCAATGGAAAAAATCTGACCTTAAACAATGTACTGATTGGCGAAGTTTGGATTTTAGGAGGGCAATCAAACATGGAAATGCCCATGAAAGGCTTTAGATCTATGCCCGTTTTAGGTTCTAATGATGCCATTTTGCATTCTACTAATCCGAATTTAAGGTTATATGTTGTTCCCCGGGCCAGAGAATTTGAACCTCAGGAAAACAGTAAACCCTCTAGCTGGAAACAGGCAGAACCGGAATCAGTATCCAACTTTAGCGCAACCGGTTATTTCTTTGGTAGGCTATTACAAGAAATGCTGAAAGTACCTGTCGGATTAATCAATGTAAATTATGGGGGTTCAAATGCTGAAGCTTGGATGAGCAGAAAAGATTTGGAAGAATTTGCGGGGATTGAACTGCCAAAAAAGGAAAATGCCAGCAAAGTGGACAACCGAACCGCAACTGCTTTATACAACGGAATGTTGCATCCTGTCATTGGTTACGGCATTAAAGGTGTAGTTTTTTACCAGGGAGAATCCAATTACGACCGGCCAGATCAATATGAAAAGTTATTTCCAGCGTTAGTGAAAGAATGGAGAACAGAATGGCAACAAGGCGATTTTCCTTTTTATTATGTACAGATTGCTCCTTATAATTATGCGCAGTTGCCTCCGTACAGGTCTGGCGGAAAATTTAACTCGGCTTACTTAAGAGATGCGCAACGAAAAGCATTAGCTAAAATCCCGAATTCTGGCATGGTAAGTCTGATGGATATTGGCGAGGAAAATAGCATCCACCCGATGCATAAAAAAGAAGTTGGCGAAAGATTAGCTTTAATGGCCTTAGCCAAAACTTATGGCAAACAAGGTTTTGGCTACGAGTCACCAATTTATGATACCCTTTTAGTGAACGGAAACATCGCTACCATTAAGTTCAAAAATGTAAAAAACGGTTTCACCACTTTTGGGAAAGATTTGGTGAATTTTGAAATTGCAGGTAAAGACCAATGGTTTTATCCTGCCCAAGCAGAAATTAACGGAAATGAGATTGTAGTTTCATCGCCAAAAGTAAAAGAGCCAGTTGCGGTAAGGTATGCTTTTAAAGATTTTGTAGTGGGCGAATTGTTTAATACCGAAGGTTTTCCGGTTTCCTCTTTCAGAACAGATGATTTTTAAAATGAGATTACTTTTCACTTCCTTATTTACCTTATTTTTTTTACAACTTAAAGCTCAAGGTTTTGATGCTTCAATTTATAATGTAACATGGAACAGCCAAAATAAAAATTCGTCTGCATCTATGCCAGTGGGCGGAGGTGATATCGGGTTGAATGTTTGGGTAGAAGACGGTGATTTGCTTTTTTATATTTCCAGAAGCGGAAGTTTTGACGAAAACAACACTTTGTTAAAAACAGGAAGAGTGAGAATCCATTTCCCTGAAAACCACTTAAAAGAGAATTTTCATCAGACGCTAAACTTAGCAAAAGGAAACTGCACCATTTCTGGTAGCGAGGCTGGATTAAAAACTGATATTTTAATTTGGTTGGACGTTTTTAAACCTGTCATCCATGTAGAAGCAAAGCATTCAAAAGCTACCGAAATGCAGGTTTCGTTTGAGAGTTGGCGCTTTGAAGATCATCGTACAGCAAAAAAAGAAAACAATCAGAACTCCTGGAAATGGGCTCCGCAAGGCGAGGTAAAAACATTTAAGGATAATATTTCTTTTGAAAACCATGGCGTTCTTTTTTATCATCAAAACAAAAAGCAAACAGTTTTTGACGCGGTGGTTGCACAGCAAGGTCTGGAAACTGTAAAAGACAGCCTATTTAACCCGATTGATGAACGGATTTTTGGTGGCGTTTTATACAGCAAAGATTTGACAACTGTTGGAATTGCTAATGGAACTTACGTCAACACGCCTTTTAAAGCTTACCAACTAAAAACTAGAAAAGCCAGTAAAAAACAGGAATTGCTGATTGCTTTGCACACCGGTCAACATGAAACACCGGAAATCTTAAAAGCTAAAGCTAACGAACTTACACTTAGCGCAACCAAATCAGCGAAAGCGGATTACAAAAAAACTTTAAACTGGTGGGCAAATTTTTGGAATAAAAGTTTTATCGAGATTCCGAGATCAAGTGATGAAACCGCTTACCAAGTTGCTAAAAACTACAATTTATTCCGGTATATGTTGGGATGTAATGCTTATGGCGACTATCCTACCAAATTTAACGGTGGTTTATTTACTGTTGATCCGGCTTTTACGGATTCAACCTACAACTTTACGCCCGATTTCCGGAATTGGGGCGGAGGAACGCATACCGCACAAAACCAACGCTTGGTTTATTGGCCGATGTTAAAAGCTGGTGATGCCGATTTGATGAAGCCACAGTTTGATTTTTACCTCCGTATTTTGAAAAATGCCAAATTACGTAGCATATTTTATTGGAACCATGGAGGCGCAAGCTTTACCGAGCAGATAGAAAATTTCGGATTGCCAAACCCTGCCGAATACGGTTGGAAACGTCCGGAAGATTACGATAAAGGCATGGAATACAATGCCTGGTTGGAGTATGAGTGGGATACTGTTTTGGAGTTCTGCCAAATGATTTTGGATGCCCGAGACTATCAAAATATCGAAATCAAAGAATATATTCCACTGATTAAAAGCAGTTTGCAATTTTTTGATGAGCATTATCAATACCTAGCAAAACAGCGAGGTGCAAAGGGTTTGGATACCAACGGAAAGCTGGTTTTATATCCCGGTTCGGCGGCCGAAACTTATAAAATGGCGTATAATTCCACCTCTACCATTGTAGGGTTAAAAACCGTTTTAACAAACTTTTTGGCTTTGCCCGATGACTTGCTGAGCGCAGATGATAAAAAACACTGGAGCGGAATGCTTTCACGGATTCCCGAAATCAGTTTTCGATCTTTCAAGGGAAAAACCACCATTTCACCTGCAGTAGTTTGGGAACGGATCAACAACACCGAAACGCCACAGCTTTATCCGGTTTTCCCCTGGAAAATTTACGGACTGGAAAAACCCGGACTGGACACTGCCATAAACACTTACAAATACGATACTGACGCTTTAAAATTTAGAGACAGCAAAGGCTGGAAACAGGATAACATTTGGGCCGCCCGTTTAGGTTTAACCAATGAAGCCATGAAATATACTTTCGCAAAACTCAAAAATTCAGACAGAAGATTTCCGGCTTTTTGGGGCCCAGGTTATGATTGGACTCCAGACCATAATTGGGGAGGTTCGGGAATGATTGGCTTACAGGAAATGCTTTTGCAGGATGTGGGTGATAAAATCCTTCTCTTTCCAGCTTGGCCTAAAAACATCGATGTTCATTTTAAACTGCATGCGCCACAACAAACGGTAGTGGAGGCAGCATTGAAAAACGGGAAAGTAAATATCATTAAAGTGATACCGGAAAGCAGAAGAAAGGACATCGAGATTAAATTGAATAAATAAGAAGATATGTACATCAAAAAACAAATATTTTTAATAATGATGATTTGCTTTACAGCAAGTTTATTCGCCCAAACTACTATGCCAGCATTCCCCACGGCCGAAGGTTACGGAATGATGGCCACCGGCGGACGTGGCGGAGAAGTGGTGGAGGTGACCAACTTAAAAGACGATGCAAATGGAGAAACCGAGGGTAGTTTACGTTGGGCTTTAAAACAAAACATGGATAAACCAACAACTATTGTTTTCCGGGTTTCAGGAATCATCAATTTAGTTACCGATTTACGTAGCAAACGCACTGCCGGAACTACCATAGCTGGGCAAACCGCTCCAGGCGACGGCATCTGCATCCGTGGGGCAAAAGTAAATCTCGGCGGAAGCCAAAACCTAATTATCCGTCATTTGCGCTTCAGGATTGGTTTAGATGAACACGGGAAGTTTATAAAAGGCGGTTCTATCGGGATAGAAAACGGAAGCAATTTTATCATTGACCATTGCACTTTCGGTTGGTCCAGCGAAGAAAATATGACCATCTATGACAATAAAAACACCACGGTACAATGGTGCATTTTACATGAAGGGCTTTTTTCATCAGGTCACGGAAAAGGTGCTCGCAGTTATGGCGCACAATGGGGTGGAGAAACTGCCACCTATCATCACAACTTATTAGCCAATAACGTGAGCCGTACGCCCCGTTTTAACGGCACAAAAAGCAATGACAAAAACGTTTATTTTGAATACATCAACAACGTAAATTACAATTGGGGCAAGCCAAATTCTGCTTATGGTGCCGATGTTTTGATTGATGGAACTTATCGCTGTAATTTTATCAACAACTATTACAAACCGGGTCCGGCCAGACCGGGCGATTTATCTTCCCTTTTTGTGGAATCTTATTATCAATCGGCTCCAAACCGAATTTCAAACTGGTATATGAGCGGAAATTTAATGGAAGGCACAGCAAACAAAGCCCTGAATAAAGACAACACAAAAGGAATGGATACCAGAGGTGTCCCAAAGTCATCATTGATAGTAAATACGCCTTTTAAAATGTCTAATTCGGTTAAAACTGAACCAGCAAAAGACGCTTACAAAAGTGTTTTAGCCAGCGCAGGAGCTTTCCCTCGAGATACTGTTGACCGTCGCATCATCCATGAAGTACGTACCGGAACAGCAAGTGGAAAAGGTACAAATCCAAAATATCGCCATTACGATGAAACCCCAAAAGACAATCCTTATTTCGGTGTGGCAAAAGGAATTATCGACAATCCGGTTCTGGCTTTTGGCGATGAAGCTTATCCTCCATACAAAACCTATAACACCATTATTGATCATGACCACGATGGCATGGATGACGCCTGGGAGAAATCTAACGGTTTAAACCCTAATGACGCAAGTGATAGGAACAAAAAAACGCTAAGCGGATACACTTGTTTAGAAGTTTACCTGAATAGTTTGGTTGGAGAAAAAATTGAACTGAGATTTTAATGGAAAGAGTTTACGCCGAATACTTAATTGAAACGCCTTACGAAGTTGAAAAAGCAGCCGCGGTTTTAGCTGGCGAGCAATCATCAGGTACCTTTGTCTCCGTTCCCGGAGAAACCGCAGAACTAAAACAGCGTTTTGCAGC
This sequence comes from uncultured Pedobacter sp., assembly GCF_946480185.1. Next base: position 139,654 of record NZ_CAMLIG010000003.1, read on the forward strand.
AAGGGTAGAAAACATAGAATTACTGGATTTAAAAGATGAGCCTTCTATTCCCGGAGGAAGCATCCCCGGTAAAAAGTACCAGCAAGCGAAGGTAAAAGTAAGCTGGTCGATCGAAAATTTTGGTTACAACTTGCCGGTTTTAATCAGCACTTTACAGGGAAATTTGTATGAAATTACGCAGTTTACCGGTTTAAAACTGATGGACTTAGAGGTTCCAGATTCTTTTGCGAAGCATTATCCAGGTCCAAAATTAGGGATTAAAGGTTCAAAAGCTTCCGCCGATGTAAAAGGTAGACCAATGATTGGTACCATCATCAAACCCAGCATTGGGATGAGTGTGGAGGAAACCACTAAGCTGGTTAAAACCTTAATCGACGCCGGAATTGATTTTATTAAAGATGATGAATTGATGGGTTCTGCGGCCAATTCTTTTTTTGATGACCGCGTAAAATCGGTTATGAAAGTCATCCGTGATAACGAACAAAAAAACGGCAAAAAAGTAATGTATGCGTTCAATATCAGCGATGAAATTGATGAAATGCAACGCAAATACGAGCTTATCCAGCAGGAAGAAGGTTCTTGTGCCATGATCAGTATTAACAGCGTGGGTTTAAGTGCCACCAAAAAAATCTGCGACATCGGTGCGCTAGCTATCCACGGACACAGAAATGGTTGGGGAATGTTGAACCGCCACCCTTTGTTAGGGATTGAATTCCCGGCTTATCAAAAAATCTGGCGTTTGGCCGGCGTTGACCAGTTACATGTTAACGGCATTCAAAATAAATTTTGGGAATCAGACGACTCGGTGGTGACGTCCATTAAATCCTGCTTAAAACCATTTTTAGGAGGATATGAAATATTACCTGTCGTGTCTTCAGGGCAATGGGGCGGTCAAGCTTTTGAAACTTACCGCAGAACCCAAACCACCGATTTATTGTATATGGCCGGTGGAGGAATTTTAGCTCACCCAATGGGCCCAAAAGCCGGAGTAAACGCTTTACAACAAGCTTGGAAAGGCGCTGTAGAAGGTTTATCCTTAGAACAAACCGCTCAACAGTATCCTGAATTTGCTGAATCTGTAAAGAAATTTGCTAAATAATGGAGAAGGAAAACGGTTTGCTACTGGCTTATTATGGCGATGATTTCACCGGATCAACTGATGCGCTGGAATTTTTGACTTTAGCCGGCGTAAAAACCATTCTTTTTCTTAAAAATCCAACAACTAAAGATTTACAACAGTTCCCTGATGTACAGGCAATCGGAATTGCAGGTAAAAGCAGGTCCATGTCGCCGGCAGAAATGGAAGCCGAGCTGAGTCCTGTTTTTAAAAACATCAAAACTTTAAATCCCGCACAGGTACACTATAAAGTTTGCTCCACTTTTGATTCGGCGCTACACGTGGGCAACATCGGAAAAGCTATCGAAATTGGCGCCGAAATATTCGACCAGAAACAGGTGATGGTCTCCCCTGCTGCGCCACATTTAGGCCGGTTTTGTGTTTTTGGAAATTTGTACGCAAGAATGGGAACTGCCGGCGATGGAGAAATTTACCGTTTAGACCGTCATCCATCTATGCGACATCATCCGGTAACGCCGGCAACAGAAAGCGATTTGACGCTGCATTTGGCAAAACAAACCGAAAAAAGCATCGGTCTAATTAATTTAACTAAAGTTGAAGCTGGATTAACTGAAATTCAATCGGCTGTAAAAGCTCAACCAGATAAAGAAATTCTATTTTTTGATGCTTTTAATCAGCTGCATTTAAAAAGTATTGGCGAGTTTCTCTATCAAACAGGAAAAGAGAAAGTCGTGTTCTCAGTAGGTTCATCGGGAGTGGAAATGGCATTGGGTTTGGCTTGGCAGGAAGCTGGAACGATCCAACCTAAACCAACGTTTAAAAATCCGGGTAAAGCGAAACCGCTGTTGGTGATATCGGGAAGTTGCTCACCGGTAAGCGCAAAACAGATTGGATATGCAACGGCAAATGGCTTTAAAGAAATTGCTTTGCCAAGTGAAGTCATGGACGAAAAGCTTCAAAAAGAAATTATCGAAAACACTTCGCAACAGCTCGTCCATCAGCTTAAAGCAAATAAAAATATCATTTTACATACCAGTTTAGGATTTGAAGATCCCCGTATCCGTAAAACGGAGGATATGCTGAGAAATCAGAAAATCGATGAAAATAACATCCAAAAAGAAAGCAGTAAACGTTACGGAAAGACACTCGGACAAATTCTAAAAGCGGTTTTAAAAGAAATAAAACTCCAAAGGATTTTATTTGCCGGTGGCGACACTTCCAGCTATGCCGCATCAGAATTGGGGATTACTGCCCTGGAAATGATTGCACCATTAGCGCCCGGTGCGCCTTTGTGCAAAGCCATTGCGGATGATGAACTGGTGAATGGATTAGAATTAAATTTTAAAGGCGGACAAGTAGGTGCCCCCGATTATTTTATAAACGTATTAAACGGAGAAAAAACGATATGAAAACATTAGGATTTGTACATACCTCGGCCACTTTGGTGCCCCTATTTCAGCAATTAACCAAAGAATATTTAAACAATGTGGACACTTTTAACATTGTGGATGATAGCTTGATTAAAGATGTTATAAAAAAAGGGAAACTGATGCCCAATACCGCTGCAAGAGTAGTGAACCATATCAAAGCGGCCGAAGAAGCTGGCGCTGATGTGATTTTGGTGACCTGCTCCTCCATTGGCCGAGCTATAGAAACCGCAGCAACTTTGAGCAATGTCCCTGTAATTAGAGTGGACCAAGCCATGGCGGACGAAGCGGTGCAGATTGGCACTCGCATCGGTGTAATTGCTACTTTACCCACTACGCTTGAACCTACTTCTGATCTGGTAAAACGCAGAGCGCAAAACGCCGGGAAAAACGTAGAGATCACTTCTAAATTATGTAATGGCGCTTTTGAAGCTTTAATGAGTGGCGATGCCGCAAAACACGATGAAATGGTGGCTTCGGCTTTAAAAGAACTGATGGAGACCGTGGATGTAATTGTATTGGCGCAAGCTTCTATGGCTCGGGTAGTGGACGGCTTAAGTGCGGATGAAAAGAAAGTACCGATTTTGGCGAGTCCGGCAATTGCGATGAAAAAACTGGCCGAAACTTATTTTTAATTGTTTCTATAAAATCGAAAGAACATTGTAGCACTCGTTGCAAACGAGCGCAAGTAGCCGGATTTAGCGTTCGTTTGCAACGAGCGCTTAATATGGTTTCTCGATTGTATCGAGCAAACAAGGATTTGACAAAACCTCTGGGGAGAGAAGGATTATCAAATAAAACCAATTAAATAAAACGAAATGCGTAAAATTATTCTCTGGACTTCGCTACTGTTATTTGTAGTTGCTGGATTTGGCTATCTTCAACAAATAGAACCATTGTGGAAAAGCGGTTTGGTTTTAGCCTTCGCTAGTTTAGCCATTGGCGTTGGCGCAATAAAGATTTTAAGCAATTACCAATATACTTTTTGGATTATTGCAGCCGTGGTAGCAGGATTAATTTATCCACAAACTTTTCTTCATATCGGTAGTGTAGATTTACGCAACAAATGGCTCATTCTCATCATCATTCAACTGGTAATGTTTGGCATGGGTACGCAAATGAGTATTAAGGATTTCACCGGGATTAGAAAATCAGGAAGAGGTGTACTGATTGGTTTACTGGGACATTTCACCATTATGCCCATCATGGGTTTCATCATTGCAAAAACCTTTCACTTTGAGCCTGAAATTGCCGCCGGAATCATATTAATTGGCTCTTGCAGTAGCGGACTGGCATCCAATGTGATGACTTATATTGCCAAAGGGAATTTAGTGCTTTCCGTAACCGTGACTGCTATTTCTACCGTCGCTGCGCCAATTATGACCCCGTTTTTAATGAAAATTTTTGCCGGCACTTTGGTTGAGGTGAAGTTTTTTAATATGATGATGGAAATCATAAAAATAGTTTTGATTCCGTTAACGGCGGCCATGATTCATGATGTTTTGAAAAATTATGGTGCTGCCATCAGGAAGCGGATTGTTTATGCAAGTGTGTTCTCCAGTCTATGGCTGGTATTTATACTCCTTTTTGGCGATAACTTCATTATAGATCCAAATGGAATTGCCAGTCATTTGATAGAAATATTAAGCTTCTTATGCGGAGCCGTCTTAGTAGGCTATTTATATCATCTGCTTTATAAAGCCTATCCTAAAACCGATAAGTTGATGCCTTATTTTTCGATGTTTGGGATAATCTATTTTACGCTAGTAACCACCGCTGCCGGCAGAGACAATTTATTGGAAATTGGGTTTTTACTCGTTTTGGCTTCTATTTTACACAACGGGGCTGGTTACTTTTTTGGATTTTGGTTAAGTAGATTGAGCGGTTTAAGCAAAAACGACAGCAGAACCATTGCTTTTGAAGTCGGTTTGCAAAACGGCGGAATGGCATCTGGCTTGGCGGGCGCTATGGGGAAACTGGCAACAGTTGGTTTAGCATCCGCAGTGTTTAGCCCTTGGATGAATGTTTCGGGATCTTTATTGGCTAATTATTGGAGGAAAAGAAAGGAAAAAGAAGACAATACCAGCAAAAGCGAATCTATTACTGTAGAATTTGAAAACAGTCCGTTGGTGTAACTTTTAAAATAGAAAGCCCGAGACATCGATCTCGGGCTTTCTATTTATCGAAAATTAAATTTATTTATCACCTTCAGCTTCCACTTTTTTTCCGTTAATCATTACATTTTCGAACACCATATTTTTGGTATGATCTGCTTTCACCGGGATCTCTACGCCATCAATTTTGCAGTTAATCAGTTTTAAGTTTTCTACCGGAGACTGTTCATAAGCATCTATTAAAACACCGTACTTTCCTCCTTTTTTTACGTTCATATTTTCTACCACGACATTTCTGATGGTAGGGATAAAATCACCTTCTGCCTCGTAAAACATATTACAACGAATAGCTGCTTCTTTGTAATTACCTACCTCAATATTTTTAAGATAAATATCCTCTATTATCCCGCCTCTTAAAGAGCTGGTTTTTATACGCAAAACCCTATCTAATTGTGGACTATCCATTTTTAAATTCTGGGCGAAAATATTTTTAGCTCCTCCAGATATTTCACTGCCAATTACCACGCCGCCGTGTCCGTCTTTCATTTCGCAGTTTTCTATAATGTGGTTTTCTGCAGGTTTGGCTATTCTTCTACCGTCTTCATTTCTGCCAGATTTAATGGCAATACAATCGTCTCCGGTATCAAAAAAACAATCTTTTATCAACACGTTTTTACAGGATTCGGGGTCGCAACCATCGTTGTTTGGGCCATGGGTAACAATTTTCACACCGGCAACGGTAACGTTTTCGCACAATACCGGATTTACATTCCACATGGGTGCGTTAATCACTTTGATATCAGAAATCAACACATTTTTGCATAAATAAGGTTGAATAAAAGCGGGACGTAAATAATGTCCTTTTCCGTAAATTCTTTGTCGAGGATCAACTTGTTTTTCATTTTGCTCCGCCAATAGCTTATTATCCGCTCTTTGATCGTTCATGCCCTTTTTCCAACCGTACTCTTCTTTTGCTTTCCAAGGCCACCAATATTCGTTACTGGCATTACCATCTAAAATTCCATTGCCCGTAATGGCTATGTTTTCCTGCTCGTAAGCATAAATTAAAGGCGAATAGTTCATCAGCTCCACTCCTTCCCATCGTGTAAATACCACGGGCAAAAAATCATCCGGGTTACGGCTGAACTTAATTTTCGCACCGTCTTCCAAATGCAAATTCACATTGCTTTTTAAATGGATTGCACCGGTTAAAAATGTTCCTTTAGGCACAATCACTCTTCCGCCGCCACGCTCATTACAAGCTTTTATGGCTTTGGCAAAAGCATCTGTAACTAGTACGGTACTATCGTTTCCGGCTCCGTAAGCCCTGATATTAAAATCCTGCTTTTTAAATTCGGGAGCTTTAATTAGTTTTCGGATAGAATCTGCTCTTTCCCATGCGCTATCATTTTGGCTTACCGATTTTTTGGGAGCGCATGAGGAAAAACCTAAAGTGGCAAGTATGCCTAATGTTACAAATAATTTGTTCATTTTGGTATTATTTATTGGTCTTTGTTGGCAAAATAGCAATTTTTATAGCATTGCACTAATATAAGACATAACTGACATTAGCTGCTATGTTAAGATATTATAAAACTAAGAAAGGATAGTACAATCAATAATTCATCTTAATATTTAACTTTATATTTCAACATTTGTTCAATTGTTGTTGATACATTTGAACTAACCGATTTATAAACACTACAAAACCTCCGTCTAGAAGTTGTATGGAAGAAAATTCTCTTTCACATAAGATTCATTTTGAAAGGCTCTTTAAAGAATTTTATGGGAAACTTATATTTTTTGCAAACCGTTATTTGAATGATATGGAAGCAGCCGAAGAACAGGTTTCTATCGTTTTTTCAAAACTTTGGGAAAACAAGAGCAGGTACCCGCTTGAGCAGCTGTCAACAGCATTTATATTTACAATGACAAAAAACGCCTGTATAAGCTATTTACGACATAAAAAAATTGAAAACGAATATATTAGCTACTTACAAAAAAACAAATTGCTTGAACAGGCAGACAATTTTGAAGAACAAATATTGGAAACTAAAGAGTTTAGAAAATATATTTTTCAAGCGATAGAAAATCTTCCTCCGCGTTGTCGCGAAGTTTTTAAGCTTAGCCGTTTCGAAAAAAAAATGAACAGAGAAATTGCCGAGAGCTTGAACATTTCGGTAAAAACTGTAGAAAGACAGATGACTATAGCCCTAGACAAATTACGTTTCCAATTATCCCATTTCTTAACGCTATTGGTTGTTCTATTTTTTTCTTAAAAAAATACCATTCTGCTTTGGGGGTTTTACCTCTTTAATGCGTTAACAATCAAACCAACATGAATACTGAATTAAAACAACTGCTGTTGGCTTATATCACTAAGTCGGCAAGTCCAAGCGAAATTGCTTGGGTAAAGGAATGGATTGCTTCGTCTGAAGAAAATGAAAAGGCGTTTATCCATTTGTATGAAGATTACCACAACAGTTTGGCGGCCCAATATCAATTTATAGATAACAACAAAGCATATAAACGCTTTTTAGCAGAGCAATCTATAACAGAAAAGGCTAACAACGTACCAATATTCTTACGTTATGCCGCAATTTTTTTGATATGCTGTTCTTTCGGATTGTTTTTCTACAAAAAAATAAATTCTGTTGGAGATAAGAATTTAAATACCACGGTTAAAGTGGCAAAAGGCAAAAAAAACAAAATGACCTTGCCAGACGGAACAATAGTTTATGTTAACGCCGGCTCAACTTTACAGTTTAACAAATCTTTCAACAAAACCAACCGTAAAGTGATTTTAAATGGCGAAGCCTATTTTGATATTGCTAAAAGTAAAACCCACATTCCATTTATTGTAGATGCCGGTGGATATATTGTTAGAGATATTGGTACGGTGTTTAAAATCAAATCTTATACGGAAGATCGTGAGTTTGAGTTTTCTGTTTTAAGTGGCGAAATTTCCGTTGAAAACGAAAAAGAAAGCGATAAAAAAATTTTCCTAACCAAAAACCAATCCTTGAAAATCAGCAAGCGCCAATACCTAACCGCATTGCCTAAAAAGACATCCAAAACCGAAAAATTTAAGGTAGAAAAATTAGCTCCGGAATTGGCACAAATGCCAGAAAAGGGCTATCAAGAATGGTTGAGCGGAACGTTAACATTTGACGATAACAACTTTGAAGAGCTGATAAATACTCTGGAAAGAGAATTTGATGTAAACATTATAGCAGACAAAGAACTTTACAACTATCGGTATTCTGGTGCTTTTAAAAACGTAAAAAGTCCTTTAACTATATTAAATATTATTAAAGAAACTACTCCAATATCCTACACTGTTAACGGAAAAACTATTAGAATAAACAAACTAACCAACTGATAAAATTTTAAACTAAAAAAATGATTATGACCTAAAACCAACCAAAAAAAACCGCAACCCAAAGTTGCGGCCTTTATTAAAGTAGCTAATACCCTAATGCTTGGGGAAGTATCAGTATTAACTAATCACCTAAATTATGATTTTTTCGAATAGAAAACCTTTATTCGCCAATATTTATTGGCGTAAAACGCTTATGACTATGAAGCTAACTGCTTTTTTAATATGCTGCTGTCTTGTAAATGTATATGCAGGTGTGTATGGTCAAAAAAAATTCAGTATCAACGCAACTGATGTTACCGTTAAAGAGATGCTGAAAAAAATAGAAAAGGAAAGTGACTATTCTATTTTTTACCGCCAAGATCAGGTAAATCTTAAAAAACATGTGAATATCCAAACAGAAAACGCGGGTATTGAAGAATTGTTAAATCAAATTCTGATCAGCCAGCCTTTAAGTTATGAACTGTCGGAAAATACGGTCGTCATTAAACCGCAAGAAAAAGACTACACCATTACCGGAAAAGTTTTGGACGAAAGCGGGTCGCCACTGCCTGGCGCAAATGTGAGCCTAAAAACCGGTGGTCAAAGCACTTTAACCAATATGAATGGAGAATTTGTCCTAAAAATAAAGGGCGATGCCGCCGTAACATTAGTAATAAGTTACTTAGGTTTCAAAACTGAAGAAATTAATGCAAACATGAGTACGCAAAACATCAGCATTACTTTGCAACCTTCTACCTCTAGCTTAAATGAGGTAGTGGTTATTGGTTACGGAACGGTTAAACGGAAAGACTTAACAGGATCTGTTGCTTCTGTAAAAGCAGAAGATATTGCATTAAGTCCTGTAAGTAGCCCTATGGAAGCCTTGCAAGGCAGAGTTGCCGGTTTAGACATTCAACGTTCTAGCGGCGCCGCCGGTTCTTCGCCAAAAGTTTTGGTAAGAGGTCAACGCTCTATCAGTGGAGACGCTAGTCCGTTATATGTTATTGATGGTATTCCGGGAGATATTACCACCTTAAATCCGAATGATATTGAAACTATTGATGTATTAAAGGATGCATCTTCAACTGCCATTTATGGATCATCTGGTGCTAACGGAATTATTATGGTTACCACAAAAAAAGCTAAAGCAGGTAAAACCCAAATTAGTGCAGATAGCTATTACGGAATAAATGGCTTCTCTAAATATCCAAAACCTTTAATGGGCGATGCGTGGATACAATATAAAAAAGACCAATATTTTGCCACTAATGGTGTTGAAGCCAATAGTTTGCAAGATTTGAATTTACCAGCGGTAGTGGTACAGGCCATAAACGATGGAAAATGGGTTGATTGGGTTGATGAAACCTTACAAAATGGCTCGCAACAGAACCATCATGTATCCATCAGAGGCGGTTCCGAAAAAACGCAGGCTTACCTTTCTTTAGGATATATTGATGAAAAAGGAATTTATCCGACTGATGAATTTAAAACAATTAATGCAAGAACCGGAGCCGACATTAAGTTCAATAAAATAATCAAAGCTGGTATCCAAAGTAATTTAAACTGGAAAAACAGAGATCAGACCAATAGCCGTATCAATAAGTCCTTCGGTATATATCCTGTAGGAACACCTTATTCGGCAGACGGAAGTATTAATCTTCATCCGATAGATATTTCAGAGTCTACCATTTCTCCTTTGGCTAATTATGCTCCTGGTGTTTTTTTAAACAACACAAAAGATTTGTACATAGCGGCAAATCCATACGTTGAGCTAACACCCATCAAGAATTTAACTATACGATCTAATTTGGGTGTAACATTATACGGCAACCGTAACGGTACATTTCAAAACGAAAATTCATATAACTTAGCCAGTGAAGGCAGGAATACTAAAGAAGCTAGTTATAGTACATCTTTAGGATATAACTATACTTGGGAAAACATCATCAATTATAATTTCAAGCTTCAGCAAGACCATGATTTTACTTTAACAGGAATTACCTCATGGGCAAATAACCAAAACGAATCTTCATATATCTATGGACAAGACCTTGATTATGATGAGTTTGTTTATTACAATATTGGCGCCGCAAAAAATATTAGCGATAAAAACACCGCTTATGTACAATCAAAAAGGCTTTCTTTTGCCGGACGTTTAAATTACAGTTATAAAGGAAAATACCTATTAACAGCATCATTAAGATCTGATGGTGTTTCTCAACTTTCAAAAAAATGGGCTTCTTTCCCTTCTGTCGCCGCAGCTTGGCGGATAAGTGAAGAATCCTTTATGCAAAACACCAAATCCTGGTTAAACAACTTAAAACTAAGAGCCAGTTATGGTGTAACCGGTAATTCAAACATTAAGCCTTACCAAACTACAACCGAAGTAATATCTAAACCGGGCACAAACCTATCTTTAGGCGGTTCAACCCCACTCCCAATTTACATCCTTAAACAGTCCTTAGGCAATACAGACTTAACTTGGGAACGTTCGTACACCACCAACTTTGGCTTAGATGCTTCCGTTTTAAACAACAGGGTAGATATTAGTGCAGACTATTACCTTACAAATACAAAAGGAGTATTATATGCCAGAAAGTTGCCTTTCAGTGAAGGCGGGTTTGATGCAAAAAATGCTTATACCAAGGTTTCTAACATCGCTAATACCGAAAACAGAGGTTTAGAACTAGCTGTAACCAGCAGAAATATTATTAAAAAAGATTTTAGCTGGAGCACCAATCTAACTTTTAACTCTGGTAAAGAAAAGCTTACCAGAATTGACCTAGGTGATAATATTGATGCTAATGATTTAATCTCTGAAAATTTATTTATCGGACAACCTATAAACACCATTTATGGATTTAAAAAGTTAGGCGTTTGGCAATTAGGAGAAGAAACTGAAGCTTCAAAATACAATGCAAAACCCGGCGATATTAAATTGCAGACCGTCCCTAAATTTGATGAAAATGGTATTTCTGATAACGGTGTTCATCCATATTCTGCTACAGATAGGATGGTATTAGGTCACACCAATCCGGATTGGAGCTTGGGCATGCAAAATAACTTTGCATACAAAAACTTTGATTTAACTGTGTTTATGGTAATGAGGTATGGACAAACTTTAGATGCAGATATTCTAGGGTACTACAACACCGTTACACAACCTGCTTTCTATGATTATTGGACGCCAACAAATCCGTCGAACGATTATCCAAGTCCTATTTCTGGAAAAGGAAACAACACTACCTATCAGTCTGCACTAAACATTGTAGATGGTTCTTATTTTAAAATAAAGAATATCACTTTAGGCTATAAACTTCCTGCCTCTTTAGCCAAAAAAGCAGGTTTTGAAAGGTGTAGAATATACGGAACAGCATATAATCCGTTCATCATCACAAAAAGCCATCTTTTGAGAAATTCAGATCCGGAAACAGGAGGAACAGACTCCTTTCCATTATACAAACAACTTGTATTTGGTATTAATTTATCTTTTTAATCATCATAAAAATGAAAAATAAACACTTCAAATATATAGTAGTCTTGGCCATTGCAACGGCTACTTCAATGAATGCCTGTCAGTTAAATGAATATAATCCCAGCACAGTTTCATTAGATATCGCTTATAAAAATAAAGAAGGTTTTGATGGCTTAATAAACGCCTGTTATACCGATTTATATTATTTCCATGGTAAAATAGATTTTATTGGTCCATCAGAAATGGGAACTGATTTATGGGTAAACTACGGAACTAGCGAAAGTGGCTTAACAACTTATGACAACACTTTAAGTACTTTAACAGGAAGCACTAAAGTAGTTTGGAACGGCCTTTACTCTATCGTTAACTTTTGTAATACGGCCATTTATTACGGTAAAGATGTAAAAGGTTATGCAACACAGGAAGATTTGAACCGTAAACTTGCCGAAGCTCATTTTTTAAGGGCCTATGCAAACTTTAACCTAGTTGAACTTTTTGGCAATACCTTACTTAAAACTACATCTTCGGCAGTTGATGGTTTTAACCCAACCCCAAAAAGAAATACCGAAAAAGAATTTTACGATTTAATTTTTTCTGATCTAAAGTTTGCTTGCGAGAATTTGCCCGTGACTCAAGATTTAAGAGGGCGTGTAACAAAAAAAGCCGCGTATGCTTTATTAGCAAAGGCTTATTTACAGCGTACACGTTTGGGTGATGTTCAAGAATATGCCCAGCTTGCCTTAACTACAGCTCAGGAATTAATTAATAACCCTGCAAAATATAACTGTGCACTATACACTAGTGACGCTACTAAGTCTGGCTTTGCCAAACTTTGGGCCGGAAAAAACAATAAAACCAATACCGAATTTTTATTTACACAGGCTATAGATCCTGCCTCGGGCAATAACCCTGAAGGCTGGAATAGAGGCCGTACCAGACAGTATTTTTTACCCGATTTAGGAGGCAGAGGCGCAGAGTGGGGAACACAAGAAAAAAGCGTTTTATACGGACGGTCAAATTCTAAATATTTTAAGCCAAGCAAGTACTTATTAACATCTGTATTTGAACCCAGCGCAACCACTCCTGACACCCGCTTTGCTGAGACTTTTACTTATAAGTTTTATGCCAATGCCAATACAACCATTACCCAAAACTTAATCAACACCTATGGCAAAGATCAGTCGCTATTAAATCATATCATTTATGGCACTACAAATAGCTATGTAGGACCAGATTATTTTTGGAGCTGGGGAGCTAAGTTAGAGGAAGAGAAAAATATGGATAACGACAAAGGTTTAGCCGTGTTTACACCTAATTGGACGATAGATGTCAACACAAAAAAAATGATGCCTATGCTTGTTGTAGATCCATCAGATTTATTTGACCCTAACACCGGCAATTATAAGAAACCTGCTGATTATCCTGGACAGGTAGATTTAACCAATATATTTCCGGCCTTTAAAAAGTTCTCTTCTAAAATGTGGGATTATACCAACCAATATTGGATGGGTGATATCCCGATAATTAGATTAGGTGATGTTTATTTGATAGCAGCCGAAGCTGCTATATTAGATAATAAGAAACCAGAAGCTTTAATTTATGTAAATGCCATTAGGGATAGGGCGGCTTTAAGCGGAAATCAAGCTCAAAATGAAGTAGGATTAACTGATATGACCATTGATTTTATTGCAGCCGAAAGAGCCAGAGAATTAGCAGGAGAACATATGCGGTGGTTTGATTTAAAAAGAATGGGTAAACTCACTAAAAGTTACCTTTCTTCAACAAATCCAGTTGTAGGCTCCAATTTCCGTGATGATATTCACACAAAACGTCCAATACCTCAATCTTTTTTAGATGCTATATCCAACTCTGCAGAGTTTGGCACTAACGGTTATTAATATTTTGTTTAGTTAGTTGGTTTAGGGGGCAGAATATTTGCCCCCTTTTTTATTTGCCATAGCCAACCGTTTTATACGTTCAACGTCAATTTTAAATCCCCAATAAAATATACGGTTAAACACCATTATATTTGGAATTTAAATTTAGTTATGGAATTAGGCATAGGAATGTTTGGCGACCTGCAACATAACGAAGCAGGAAAAATTCAGCCAGCGAAAGATAGGTTGCAAGAAATTATTGAAGAAATAAAACTAATGGACCAGCTTGGGCTGGATTTCTTCGGCATTGGCGAACATCACCGCCCAGATTATGGGGTTTCTGTGCCCGAAATTATTTTGGCAGCGGCTTCCACCGTTACCAAAAACATCAAATTGGGCAGTGCGGTCTCAGTGTTAAGTTCCTCGGATCCGGTAAAGCTTTACCAAAGTTTTGCAACCATTGATTTAATTTCAAACGGAAGAGCAGAACTAACGGCAGGTAGAGGAAGTTTTATTGAATCGTTTCCGCTGTACGGACAAAACTTGAACGATTATAATGAGCTGTTTGTAGAAAAACTGGATCTATTGCTGAAAATAAATGAAGAAGATCCTATTACTTGGAGCGGAAAATTCCGTCCCGCTTTAAATAAACAAACTGTTTTGCCTAGAGCACTAAACGATAAATTAAATATTTGGATTGCAGTTGGCGGTACACCAGAATCTGTTGAGCGGGCAGCAAGGTTAGGTTTACCCGTTATCTTTGCCATTATTGGCGGAAGTCCTTCGCAATTCAAACCTTTATTTAAATATTACCGAGATGTGTACAAACACTACGGCCATGATGAAAGTAAAATGCAAGTTGGCGTACACATGCACTCTTTTTTTGGTGCAGAAAGTGATGCCGTCGCCGCTTATTATTATCCATTATATAGTGCGCAAATGGACAGGATTGGTGCATCCAGAGGCTGGCCTCCGTACCAAAAAAGTCAGTTTGCTTTTGGAAGAAGCAACGACGGTGCCTTAATTATTGGCGATGCAAACGAAGCTGTTGATAAAATTTTACAGATTGAAGAACTTTTTGGTTTAACTCGCTTTTCTGCACACATGGATGTTGGCGGACCTTCGCATAAAGAAATGATGAAATCTATAGAAATTTTTGGAGAAAAGATTGCGCCTAAAGTACGGGAAGCCTTGAAAAAGAAAAATTAAGACTCAGCTATTGTAATTGTAAGTCAGATTTAGATAAAAAAAAGCCTCATGAGATTTCATGAGACTTTTTTTCCGTCTTAAACTAAAATCATTTTAGTTACGTGGTCTACCGCCCCAACCGCTAGTAAATACTGAAGTAGCATTAGGATTACGTTCTTTTACTGCGGCAAGTGCAGCATCATACTCCTTTTTTTGTTCTGGAGTAAGAATCGCTAAAATACTTTCCTCAACAGGTGTAGCTAAAGCCATACGTTTCGGCATAATCGTTTGAAAAGCTTCCCTACGGTCGCCATCCTGTGGAATTGTCTTCATTAAACTATCAGAAGAGGTGTAAAATTTTGTAAGCAGAGGCGCAATCTTTGCCTTTTGATCATCAGTAAATTTAAATGAAGCAAAACGCTCATTAGATAATACCGCACTTGCTCGCTCTGCCGGAGGAAGCATTTGACGTTGACCCCCGCCACCTTGGCCTTGGGCTTTAACCGCAACCACACTGATCAGCAGGAATACGGACAATAATAATTTTTTCATGATTTTGGGTTTATAATTAACTGTTATTAAAAATATCAATTATGAAATTGAGGAAAACAAAAAGGAGACTAATAGCTTAAAAAACACGACGAATTGCCGTTTTTTCTAAGTAAAACCATAGACTATGATTTAAAACTCTACTTAGGCTTAGTGTAACAAGTGCTTAATAGCTGTTCAACGCTATCGAATATTTAAAAATCATAATAGAATTGCCCAACCAAATAAAATATACCTCAACAAAAAATTACCCTATTCTCAGAAAACCAGAAGCAGAAAATCGCATCTTTGCCCCTTATTTTTCAATAATTTGACTATAGATGACTCGTAAAAGATATATTTTCTTGGTATTGATATTGGGGACTTTAACCACACTGGGGCCATTTTCTATCGATATGTACTTGCCGGGTTTCCCTGCAATTGCAAAAGATTTAAACACAAGTATCAATCAGGTTTCCTTATCATTGGCTAGCTTTTTTGTAGGCATATCACTAGGTCAGTTGCTCTACGGCCCGTTACTGGATAAATTTGGAAGAAAAAAACCGCTCTATATCGGACTTTTCATTTACATTTTAGCTTCAATAGGATGCGCACAGACACATGTAATTGAATCACTAATAGGTTTACGCTTTGTACAAGCCATTGGAAGTTGTGCTGCAGCAGTTGCCGCGATGGCTATGGTGCGTGATTTTTTTCCGGTAAAAGAAAATGCCAAAATCTTTGCTTTATTAATGTTGGTTGTTGGCGCTTCGCCCATGATTGCGCCCACCGTTGGTGGTTATTTAACAGCAACTTGGGGTTGGCAGTCGGTATTTTTCACATTAGCCATTATTGCGCTTATTATTCTTGTAGTAGTATTTTTCTTTCTTCCAGAAGGCTACAAAGGCAACCCTCATTTATCTTTAAAACCAAAACCCATCTTAAAAGGATTTCGTGAAGTGCTTGTTAACCCTCAATTTTATACTTACACTTTTGCCGGCGCATTCTCTTTTTCGGGTTTGTTTGCTTACATATCTAGCTCGCCGTTAGTTTACATGGACATTTACAAAGTAAGCGAAACAACTTACGGATGGATTTTCGCCATTCTTTCCGTTGGCTTTATAGGTGCAAGTCAGTTGAATAACCTCCTTCTAAAAAAGTTCAGGAGCGAAGAAATTATTCCTTTGGCAATGTTAGCGCAATTAATTATTGCAATTCTTTTTTTGGCAGGCGCTTTTTTTAACTGGTTTGGCTTGTACGAAACTACCGTGATGCTTTTCCTTTTCCTATGTTGCATTGGTATCGCAAATCCAAACGGTGTAGCACTATCGCTTGCTCCTTTTTCCGAAAATGCGGGTACAGCTTCTTCCTTAATGGGTGCTATACAATTAGGTGCCGGTGCATTATCTTCCTTGGCTATAGGTTTATTAAACAGTCCAACGGCTATTCCAATGACTGTTGTAATGACGGCCACCTCATTAATTGCATTAGTTATTCTTTGGTTAGGCCGAAAAAACATTAGCGAAATTAAAGAAGTTGATGCCTCCGCGGAAGCTTTTGTAATGCACTAAGCTATTTTAAATTTTAGCGATTTGGGCGTTTTAACACTCCGCCAGCTGGCGGATCATACGCACACATGGCATTAGCCGCCAGCTGGCCGGTATCCACTTCCATCGTTAACGCAACGAAAAATGATTTAAAAAAGATATAAATACTTTGTTATTTCGCTAAAATTGTTGGACTAAAATTTATGACAAAAAGATGAAAGCAATCGGTTTTAAAACGTCTTTAGCAATTAAAGAGCAAGATAGTTTTGTAGAATTTGAAATCCCTAAACCCAAAGCAGAAGCGCATGATTTGCTGGTAAAAATTAAAGCAATAGCAGTAAACCCAGTCGATTATAAAATACGCCAGAACAGTGCAAAAGACACTGTTTTAGCAGATCCAAAAATAATAGGTTGGGATGCCGTGGGTGTGGTGGAAGAAATTGGCGACAAAGTTTCGCTATTTAAAGTAGGTGACGAAGTTTTTTATGCCGGCGACATTACCAGACCGGGATGCAATGCCGAGTATCAAATTGTAGATGAACGCATTGCGGCAAAAAAGCCAACTTCAGCTAGTGATGCAGAAGCAGTTGCAATGCCATTAACCAGCTTAACCGCATGGGAGATTCTTTTCGACCGAATAAGAATTAGTTCAGAAAAAGATGCAGGAAAATCAATACTTATGATTGGCGCAGCTGGCGGAGTGGGTTCTATAGCAATACAATTGGCAAAGCAAATAGCCGGATTAAACGTTGTAGCCACCGCATCAAGACCGGAAACAAAAGAATGGTGCAAAAAATTTGGCGCAGACGTAGTGATCAATCATCACAACTTAATTGAAGAAGCAAAAAAAGCAGGTTACCCAAATTTTGATTTCATATTAGATTTTGTTGATGTGAATGCTTATTGGGATGTGATTGTTGAACTGATAAAACCACAGGGACATATTGCATCCATCACAGGAAGTAGCGAACCCATCGCTTTAAATAAGTTGAAAACCAAAAGCGCTTCGTTTTCTTGGGAGTTTATGTACACAAGATCAATGTTTAATACCAGCGATATGGTTGAACAACATCATATCCTTACCAAAATTGCTACTTTAATGGATAACGGAACTATAAAAACCACTGTTAATACAGAACTGAAAGGCTTTAGCGTTGAAAATTTAAAAGAAGCCCACCGCCAATTAGAATCTGGAAAAACTATCGGGAAAATTGTGATTGTATATTAAAACAAGAAAGGCGAGATAAATCTCGCCTTTCTTATATCGTCTCAGATAACTTCTATTTAAAGAACGGTCCCACAATTGATAAAATCTGATCTTTTGTTAAAGGTTCGTCAAATGCCTCTGATGCTGCAGAATAAGATATTTTCCCTCCTACTCCGTTCAGTGTGGTAATATCAACCGGACCCTGCATAATGCTTTGCTCTCCTGCGTAACTTGCATTTACTGCTGATATACCCGTATCATTCCCATTATTACTAGTTGTTCCCGTAATCCAAGGTTTAACAGTAGCACCTTTTGATTTTCTCAACACGCGGATATATGATGCGTGACGAGCCTCAACAGAGTGAATACTTAAGGCGGCAGTTAAAATTGTTTTGTTACCTAACAATGCGGGCGCCTGTCCTTTATACGCTCTTACACCGGTGTCTTCAAATGTCTCTGCAACAGCTAAATAAGTTGCATAATTTGATAATACATCTTGAAATGTGTTATTAGCTGTTAAATCTATCGTAGGTTTTGCAATCGCGTTAGAACCTAAAACTGTTTTTAAAAATGCAACGTGAGCATTTTCATCATCCTGTATATCCTTTATAGCAGTAAGATCAGCACTTGGTATTAAGCCGCTTTTAGCCACACCTTGGTTGTAAAATTCCGCCTCCAAATATTCCAATTGTAGTGCGAAGTTCAATACGCCCATTACTCCAGTATCTAAAGTTTGGCCGTAGGCTTTTTGTAATAAACTGCCCAAAGCAAACGGTAAAGCGGCTATACCTACTTTAGTACCAAAACTAGTCATGTTTTTTATTACATCTCTTCTTGGACTTATTCTATCTGTGATTTCAGGATCAATTGCTTCAATATCCCTTAATATATTTAAAAAATTCATGTCGGTTTAATTTAAGATGGTAAGTTACTTGCGTTAATTTCTGTTTTGATATAAGTTTTAGCAATGTTTAAAACCTCTATCGGGCTACGGCTTTTGTCCAAACCATTTGCATCCACAACATCAGTTCCTGCAAAATCGCCTGGAGTAATTAAGTTTCTGATGTAAGCAGCATGACGAGCTTCAACCGAAACAATTTTTCCGGCAAACGTTAAATACCCAGCATCTTTAATTAAATAACCAGCACCGTTGTAAGCAGATACACCCAAATCTTCAAAAGCTTTTGAGGTTGCTAAAACACTTGTTCTATTTGTAAAATCTATTGAAGAAAAATCAACCTCTAAAGCCGGAATAGCACTGTTACCTAAAACAGTTTTAAAAAATTCTCTGTGGGCAATTTCGTGGTCACGTATATCTGTAAAAAGAGCTATTTCTTCTGCACTAATCCCAGTGTAAAAAGAAGATGCAACTTTAATATAAAATGCCGCTTCTAATTGCTCTAAAGCATACGCATAATTCAAAATCCCTATGTCTCCCGTTCCTAAATCAATACCTCTGTAGTTTTGATTATTGTCTTTTTTACATCCTGCAGCTACTAAAGCTATACCTGCTGCACCTGCTCCGGCGTAAGTTAAAAAATTACGTCTTTGCATTTTTTTGGTCAAAAATGTATCATTTTCGACTTGCTGTTCCTGGTCAGTGTTTTCAAAAATTTTCATAAGAAATTTAATTTAGTTAAAACAAATTGTTTGATGAATGTAAAAACGAAGTATGCTGAGGTTTGGATTTCAGTTTTATACAATATTTTATAATTAGCCCACTTTCTTGCTTTGGCGAACGTTAAAAATCCAGAATATTTAATCGGAGGAAAAATCAAATATTTCTCAAAAACAGCCTTTACAGCCTGAAATGCTGTTATTTTTCTAAGAAAACAAAAAGCCTTAAGAAGCCAATTATTTTAAAAAAATTTTAAAACAACAAAATCTGTTTAACTTGCAGACAATGGAAAACAAAGAAATTTCTAAAACATTTAAACTTTTAGGTCAGTTAATGGAGCTGAATGAAGAAAATCCATTCAAGATAAAATCCATAAATAATGCCTCCTTTAAAATTGACAAACTGCCTTTTAAACTAAAAGACAAATCCATTAATGAGCTTGAAAGTATCGATGGAATAGGTAAAAGTACCGCATCAAAAATAGTGGAATTACTTACCGTTGGACACATTGCAGAGTTGGACGCATTTATCGCGAACACGCCCGATGGAATATTGGAAATGATGACCATTAAAGGTTTAGGTCCAAAAAAAGTTAAAGTAATTTGGGATGAGCTTGGAATTGAAAATGTTGGCGAACTTTACTATGCCTGTAACGAAAATAGGTTAATTGAAGCAAAAGGCTTTGGTTTTAAAACGCAGGAAGAAATTAAAAAAGCCATCGAATTTAAGATGGCGAACGCAGGAAGATTTTTATACGCAAAAATTGAGAAAATTGCGGAAGATTACCGTTCCATGTTTGAAAAATATTTAAAGCAATCAGATAAAAACGGCGAAGTTTTAATATCCGGTGCATTCAGAAGAAAATGCGAAATTATAGACTCTTTAACTTTTTTAGCAGTTGGCGAACAAGCTATTTCCGCACTATCATCTCTTGCAGAAGTTTATGAAACATCCTTTTCAGAAAATTTGATGGTGTTAAAAGATCAGAACGGTTTATCGATAAAAATTTATGATTGTAAGCCTGAGGAAAAAACTTTTAAATTATTTGAAACCACTGGCTGTGATGAGCATGTAGTAAAAGTAAAGGCGCTTTTAAACGGAAAAACTGATTTTATAAATGAGGAAGAAGTTTATCAAACTGCGGGAATGGAGTTTATAGCACCAGAACTAAGAGAAAACGGTAATGAGATAGAAAAAGCCTTAAAAAATGAAATCCCCAAACTCATTGAATTTACGGATTTAAAAGGCGTATTGCACAACCACAGCACTTGGAGCGACGGCATACACAGCTTAAAAGAAATGGCACTTTATTGTAGAGATGTTTTAAAATTAGAATATTTGGGTATTTCTGACCACTCTAAAACTGCCGTATATGCTAGCGGTTTAAGTATTGAACAAGTGCTACAACAGCATGAAGAAATTGATGCCTTAAATAAAGAGCTTGCTCCATTTAAAATATTTAAAGGAATTGAATCTGATATTTTAAGTGATGGCAGTCTGGATTATCCAGATGAAATTCTAAAAAGATTTGACTTTGTAGTTGCTTCAATCCACTCCGCCATGAAAATGGACGAAGAAAAAGCGACTGAGCGTTTGATCAAAGCAATTGAAAATCCATATACCACAATTTTAGGTCACCCAACAGGCAGACTTTTATTGAGCAGAGCAGGGTATCCAATAAATTATCAAAAAATAATAGATGCCTGTGCTAAAAATAATGTAGTGATAGAAGTTAATGCCAATCCGTTAAGACTCGATTTAGATTGGAGATGGCACCAATATGCTTTAGAAAAAGGCGTTTTATTAGCCATAAACCCCGATGCGCACAGAAACGAAGGCTTTATGGATATGCAATATGGCGTTTACGTGGGCAGAAAAGGAGGTTTAAGTAAAGAAAAATGCGTAAATTCTTTTAATTTAGCTGAAATTTCCAGTTTCTTCCAACAGAAGAAAGGATAATTAGTTTCAACTTTCATCGAACAGAAAAATGCTATCTAAAAAACTTTTAGAATACAATAGTAAAATTCAGCCCAATATTCTGGTAATTGGTGATTTAATGTTGGACCACTACATCCACGGAAGTGCTACCAGACTTTCGCCAGAGGCTCCGGTTCCAATTGTGAGTGCAAAAAAAGAATTTAAAATTATTGGTGGAGCTGGAAACGTAGCAAACAATATTATTGCTTTAGGTGGCAAAGTAAGTGTTGGCGGTGTTGTTGGCGATGATGATAACGGTGAAGAAATCATCAAAATACTGCTTGAAAAACAAGCCGACACCAGTTTAATTGTAAAAGACAAAAGCAGAAGTACAACCTTAAAAACTCGCATTTTAGCAGATAACCATCAGATTGTAAGAGTTGACAGGGAACATCTTCATCCGATAAATACCGAAATTGAAACTGAGATTTCTGATCAACTGGCTAACGAGATTTCAAAGTCAGACATTGTTATTATTTCTGATTACAATAAAGGTTTGCTTACGCCTTTGCTCACTCAAAACATCATCAATTACGCCAAATCTGTAAATAAAAAAGTGGTAGTTGATCCAAAAGGGATTGATTATTCGAAATATAAAAATGCCTATCTAATTAAGCCAAATCGGAAAGAATTAACCGAGACCGCAAAAATTGGCAGTTTAAACAACGAAGCTTCGCTTAAAGAAGCTGCAACCGTTGTTTTTAACCAAACCAACGTCGAGAATTTGGTAGTTACCCTTTCTGAAGAAGGAATGGTGATTATTAACGCTACTGAATTTACAACATTACCGATCAAAGCTACAGAAGTATATGATGTAACCGGAGCTGGCGACACCGTAATTGCTACAATAGCGTATTGTTTAGCTATAGGTTTAAACCTTTATGAGGCCTGTCAAATATCAAACTATGCGGCAGCCATTGTAATTAAACATGTGGGTAGCGCCACCACTTCCATTGAAGAAGTGATGAATGCAATCAAAGAACAAAATGATTAAAGAACAGTTAGAACAGCATCAGAAAGTTATAGAAAAAGTAATCGAACAGCTTATTCCCGCTATTGAAAAAGGTTGCGAGCTGATCAAAAGCACCTTTTTAAATCAGAATAAAATTTTGGTGGCGGGCAATGGCGGAAGCGCCGCAGATGCGCAACATATTGCGGCAGAATTTACCGGAAGGTATGAGAAAGAGCGAAAAGCATTGCCTTGTATTGCCTTAACAGTTGATACATCGGCACTTACCGCAATTAGTAACGATTATGGTTTTCAGCAAGTTTTTGCCCGGCAAGTATATGCTTATGCGCAAAAAGGAGATTTGTTTATTGCAATTTCTACCAGTGGAAACAGCGAAAATGTGATAGAAGCCATTAAAGCCGCAAAAGCTACTGGATGTAAAACCATTGGCTTAAGTGGCAGAGACGGCGGAAAAATGAACAGCCTATGCGATTTAAACATTGTTGTGCCAGATCATGTAACCGCCCGAATTCAGGAAGTGCACATTTTAATTGGTCATATTTTTTGCAAGGCAGTTGACAATACCTTTAGCTAACTTATTGATGAAAAATAAAATTATGGATCTTGACACCGCCAAAACCTTGGTAGAAAGCTGGAAGAAAGACCATCAGAAAATTGTATTTACCAACGGATGCTTTGATTTACTACATGCCGGACATGTAGCTTATTTAAGCGAAGCTGCGGGTTTGGGCGATAAATTAATTATCGGTTTAAATTCAGATTCCTCAGTAAAAAAACTAAAAGGAGAATCGAGACCAATTAACGATGATTTAACCCGCTCAACTTTGTTAGCTTCCATGAGTTTTGTTGATGCGGTGGTTTTTTTTTCAGAAGAAACGCCTTTTAAATTAATCAGCACACTTTTACCCGACATATTGGTTAAAGGCGGAGATTATTCCATTGATGGAATTATTGGCGCAAAAGAGGTAATTGCCAATGGTGGCGATGTAAAATCTTTGAGCTTTTTGCCGGGCTATTCCAGTACTTCCATTATCGAAAAAATAAAAAACACATAAACTGAAATATTGAAAGCAGTTAAAAAAATTCTGGTCATCCGCTTTAGTTCAATGGGAGACATTATTTATACCACGCCGGTGGTGAGGTGTTTAAAGTTGCAGATTCCTAACGCGGAAATCCATTTTTTAACAAAAGAGCAGTTTAAATATATCTATAACAACAATCCATATTTAGATAAACTGCACCTGCTAAAATCAACCTTAAATGAAACCATTGAAGATATTAAAGCAGAAAAATTCGATTTAATTATTGATCTTCATAACAACTTAAGAACCAGTATTATAAAGTTACGAACCGGAATAAAATCATCTACTTATAAAAAAGAACGGATCAAGAAATTTTTAGCTTTAAAATTCAAAAGAAAAGAATTTATCAATCCAAAACATTTGGTAGATCGTTACTTAGCAACCGTTGAATTTTTAGGCGTTAAAAACGATGGAAAGCCGATTGATTATTACATCAACGGGATTTACAACTTGGCAGATTTATTACCAGAAACTCACCAAAATAACTACGTAGCATTTATAATTGGCGCCACACATTTCACCAAGCGCTTACCGGTAGATAAAATTATCACCATTTGCAAACAAATTAATAAACCTATCGTTTTATTAGGAGGGAATGACGTGGAAGCAAATGCAACAGAAATAAAAAATGCCGTGGGGAATAAAATATTTAATACTTGCGGAAAAATTAATCTGGATCAGTCTGTTTTTTTAGTCGCAAACGCAAATTCCGTTATTGGGTTTGATACCGGATTAACTCATATTTCTGAAGCTTTTAATAAACCATTAGTTTCTATTTGGGGTGGCACTACACCAGAATTGTTAGGTGTATCTCCTTATCAAATTGATAAGTCTTTAATTTCTGATGTGGATTTAGCTTGCAGACCTTGTTCTAAATTTGGCTTAGAAGAATGCCCGCTTGGACATTTTAAATGTATGCATGAGATTGATGAGAAACCAATTATAGCATTTACAAATACGAATTAGTACATATACCTATTTACCTATACATCTACTGCTATGAACAAAAAGTTACTCTTAGTACGACACGCAAAATCTGATTGGGCAGATGCTAGTATAAGCGATTTCAATCGTCCATTAAACCCTCGTGGCCTAACAGATAGTGTTGAGATGGCACAGCGTATCTCAATGCATGGACTTATTCCAGAAAAATTGGTAAGCAGTCCTGCTTTACGGGCAATTACTACCGCTGGCCTAATGGTGCTAAACTGGAAAAAAGGCATTCAAGAGATTGTTCAAGAACCAACAATTTACGAGGCAAATGTAACTAGCTTACTTAAAATTATAAATGAGTTTGATGATGCCGATGAGTATGTAGCGCTCTTTGGGCATAACAACGGCATTACAGATTTAGCGGTTTACTTAACAGATGCAGATTTATTCAATATCCCTACTTGTGGGCTTGTATTAATTGAATTTCCGTTTGAAAACTGGAAAATGGTAAGCAAAAACACTGGTCAGGCATTGTTATATGATTTTCCAAAGAATGAGATTTAGGTTTTTATTATCGTTTGAACAATGTAAATCTGACAGCAGAAAAATCATCAAAGCGAAGACCGCAATTTCACTTTAAACGGAACACTTAATCGTTTACAACACCCAGATTTAACAATCTGCGCTGTTAGTGCCCCCATTTCTTTGAAATCCGTTGAAATGGTGGTTATCCCATTTAATAGGAACTTTTTCCAAGGAGTTTCATTATAAGAAATAATGCCTACATCTTCACCGGTTTTTAAATCAAAAGACTGCACATGCTCAAGTAAGGACGCTAAGTCATCTTCCATCAGGTTAATAAAAACTTCTCCTTTATTAATTTCCTCATCAGAAAGCTGGTTTAAAATTTTGTAAGAAAACGCGTACTGCCTGCAAAACTTTTTAAACCCATAAAGAATCTCTTTGGGATAATAGCTTCTGTTCGGAAAAATAATTTTCAGGGTATGGTATTTACTCAATTCATCTTTCAGTTCGTATAAAGCATTATAAATATCCTTTTCAAAATTTTCATAAATAACCGAATAATCGCCAGTTACGCCCTCTATATTTTTATCTAAAAGAATTAACTTTTCTTTAGGGATGGTATTAATAATTTCATAAGCTTTCTCCCCTCCTTCAACAAAATGTGGAATAATAATGTAATGCGTATAATCTGATTTACGGTTTTGTATCAGCTTTTTAAACAATGAAAAATCATTGTTATAAATGTAAAAATCTATAAAAGTATCATCACCAAGCTCGGCAACTAAGGTGTCGTAAATGATTTTTTTATGTGTTGAAAGCTTGTTGAACAGCAAAAAAATACGGCTATTTCTTTTTCCTCCGGGTTTGGAGATGTAATATCCTCTGCCCGGCACAGAAACAATAACGCCAATAGATTTCAAGTACTTGTAACCTTTTTCTGCGGTATCTCTTGATATCTCTAAAAGATAACTTAACTCATTGATAGACGGGAGAATATCATCTTTATTCAATTCTCCCGCCTCTACCGCAGAGATTACCGAATCACTGAGTTGCATATATTTTGGTGTTACAGAATACTCATCTATCTGTACATATTTTAAAAACTCAGATGGCTTCATAACAAACGCTAAATCAACAATGCTTTTACACTATTTATAGATCTTAATTTTTACTGGCCCTTCTAATCCTGACGGCATTACCGACCAATTTGAAGCATCAAAGGGCTTATAATTAATATTTACAAAATTAATTTCGTGATAGTTGCGCCACTGGATATTGTTTTTGTCCATGTATCTTACACGATTTGCCATTAAATTGGCCACTTCTATTTTAAGCTCGTTTTTACCGGCTTTTAAATAATTGCCTAACCTTAACTCGAAAGGAAAACTCCAAACCAAACCTAAATCCTGTCCGTTTAGCCAAACGTGGGCGCTTTCTGCAACCTTACCTAAATCTAAAACATACGTTTCATTGGCTTGAGGTTTAAAATCAAAAGTGGTTGTATAAGTTGCCAAACCCGAAAAAGCATCTGCTTTAGCATCATTTAAAGCTGTCCATGGTTTTAAATCTATTTTAGCATAGTCTTGAGGTTTCTCCGGACCACCTTCTCCAAAATTCAAGTCCCATTTGGTATTGATGGCAAAAGAATCAACCAAGTTATCTGTGTAAACCCATTTAGGCATATTTACTACAGCTTGGCTAACCTTTAAAATACAAGCTTCTCCCGATGCTAAAACCACTTTTGCACTTGTTCCATCTGCCTGTGGATGAAAATCGGCCAGACCGAATTTTCCGGTTTGCGGATCCATTAGCACTACGCTTTTCCCAGATTTGTTAAGCGTTAATTTTTCTGAAATGGTTTTTGCGGTATGGTTTACCAGATAATAATAGGTATCGCTACCATTAACCCTACGCAAAAACTGTAAACCACAATCTGTCAACTGTTCTCTTCGGATATCCAAAGTGCTTAAGGCTGATTCTAAATTGGCAGATAATATGAATGAACCTTTACCAATTTTTGCTTTTTGAATCCCATTATTTTCAACAAAGTGCAATTTGCTGAGCATTATTTTCAAAGCTTTTCTTCGCTCTGCTAAACCATTTAATCCAGGTACGTCTTTAGGTAAACTTTGGAAAATAATATTTGCGCCCTGATCTGCAAGCTTCATTAAATTTTCCAATGTTCCAATATTCATCAGATTTAACGTTGGAACTATTAACGTTTTATAGGCGCTTGCATTTGCATTTGTAATGAGGTTGCCGTTTTGTGTTTTGGTTTGTTGTATTACCTTATCCGAAACAAAATCAAGCGAATAACCTTTTTTGGTTAAGCTTTGGGCGTCTTTATAAAAAGCTGTGGGGCGCAACCAATCATTTATATCATGAACCGCTAATTGCATCATTAAACCTTTGGGATTATTCCAAACATCGTAAATAGGCCAATAAAGCAGAATTTCATTATCTGCTTTTGCACTTTGCGTAACAGACTGAACCCTGGTGATATAATCATTCAAACCCTTTAGGTGATTCCAAAAAGGATTAGCAGGAACCACGTTTGTTGATGCATAAAACAACCATCCGGGGAAAGGAACATCAGCAGGAGAATAAGTTGTACCGTGATAAAACAAATGGTTTACACCGGTTAACATCAATTGTTCTGCCTCAGGCTTCATTTGTGATAAAGAGGTCTTAAAATGCTCGGTTAGCCAAGTGAAAGTTTCTGAAGAAGCATATTTTTTCCCGTTTACATTGGCTGCAGAAGTTGCGAATTTAAACATCATCGGATCGGGATCTACATTACGTACATCTGCACTATCGCGGCGTAAACCCGGAATAGGAAAATAACTAGAACCAAAAGTTTCGCACTCGGGAATATCAACAGCGCCGTATAAATCCAATAAATTACCCGGTGAACCGTGTGACTGATTTCTGGATAATGAGTTATACTTATGCGCCCAATTTGTCCACTCTTTAGTGAAATTGTTAAGCAACATTTCGCTCATTGTTTCACGATAATCCGATTTTAAGCGGGCAATATCATCACTACTACTGTCTTTGGTTGTAACCAATTGCTGGATATGATCTTCTAAATTGTAACCCTTTATCGCTTTAAAATCTTTTAAAAAATTTGCCGACCACGTTGAACCATATACTTCGTAACTATCATTAAAGAATGCTCTTATTCCGGGCGATTTATTGTCGAATGCAACATCAAAACGATGTAAATACGTGTCAACTGATGATTTGTTAAAATGATCTAAAGTAAATCCTTCGCCACCCGGCGCAGCTCTTTTTACCATTTGGCGGGTTTTTCCGTTGAAAATGGCATAAATTGTCCAATCTCCGCTTTGTGGTTTCCAACTTAAATTACCTTGATCATCAACTTTGTTGGTAATATTTAATACTTGATGATTTGGGCCAAAAGCCATTACCTGTTGTAAAACTGCTCCTTCTTGCTTTGGCTCTTTAACCGCAATTTTTTCGGCTAAAGTTTTGTTTTTACTCACATTGTAGCTCACCACAATCAATTTGGAAGCAGCGTCTTTCGCAGTAATTTGCGGACCGCCAAAAGGCCAGCCGGTTCCGGTGTTCATATCAACACCCATATTTAGGCTTTTTCCTTTTTCTACGGTGTGGTGTAAAACTTCCATCCATTTAGGCGAAAGAAAATCGATATACCTGCTTTCAAAACCTTTCGCTCCGTAAATTGGCGTAATCTCTACACCTCCGAAACCAGCATCGTGGTATTTGGTAAGCAGTTGATCAATATTTTTATCATCAACCGCACTACCCGGCCACCACCAGCGTGTCCAAGGATGCATTTGCATTTCTGTTTTTGGCCATGGATTGCTTTGCGCAGATAGTAAATCTGCTTTAAGCATAAATGCAGAAATAAATAAAAGGGAGAATAAGGCTTTTTTGTTCATGAGCTTTAAATTTTAATATTTAAAATGGATTAATCCATGTGAAAAACTTGCGGTAACGAAATACTGATCGGAGAATTATCGGGGTTTGTATCCATAATATCTGCCATAAAAGCCCACCATTTTTTTACAATTTCGGTATTGCCTAAATCTTGAGATGACTGACCATTTTGTTGTTGCACCGCAAACAGTGTGTCCGTTTCTTCATCTAAAAAAATAGTATAATCACTAACACCATTTTCTTTTAAAAGCGTTACCAATTCTGGCCAAATCTGACTGTGTCTTTTCTCGTATTCGTCTTTGAAACCAGGTTTCAATTTCATTTTAAATGCAACTTTCATTTCTTGGTTTATGGTTTTCTGTATATTTCTGCTTCAATAATTCCTAACTGACCTTTTGCATTTGTCTGGTCGAGACCATCATCCAGCGTTTTCCCGCCCATCTCTTTCATCAATTCTTTTCCATCTTTTTGAGCTTCACCAGCTAACATGATTTTTACCGTTTTGCCAGTAGTTGGTTTACAAACAGCAGTGAAATAACCTAAAGTTTTTTCGGTGGTAGCGTTAAAAACTAGCTTATCATCCACAAATATTTTTAAAGGATATGTTTTTGTACGGAAGCCATTCAATTTTAAAACTACTTCACTTACTTTTTCTTTATTGGCAAGAGTATAGCTGATCCAAGCGGTAGAAAGCTTTCCGTCGTTTGTCCATGCAGATAATTCGTTATTATCAAAGCTTAATTTGGCTTTATCTTCATTAGCTCCAGCTTTTACACTTACAATAGGTAAAGCAATTCTGCTTACGGTATAAGATACTCCTTTTGGAGTTGGTCCTCTGTCCAACCGGGAGGTTAAACCCGCATTTGGATAATCTAAAGACAAACCGTTAATTACTTTTACGGGTTTTGAAGTGATATTTAATTCTGCCGATTTTAAACCTTCCGAACTCGCAGAAATCTTAATATCCCCGGCAATGGTTGACGAACGAACCAAAACTCTATTCACGCCACATTCTACCGGTAAAGATTTTGACAAAATATAATTATCAGGTCCTTGGGCAATTCCTCCACGCCATTCTGCCGGGCCATCTAATTTAAAATCAATCATGTTTAAAGCCGTTGGGCAACGCTGTCCGTTTGCATCAACTACCTCAACCTGTACTAAAGCCATGTCAGCGCCATCAGCTTTTAAACCTTCTGGAGCGTTTTGAACGCTTAAACGTAAAGCAACAGGTTTTCCTGCAGTTTTTAGCGTTTGCTCAGCAAGTTTTTCGTCTTTTTCATTATAAGAAACAGCCTTTAATACGCCTGGTTGCCAAGCAACATTTTCAAAAGTGAACAAGAAATTATGGCTTCTTTTTCCGTAACCTAACGATTTGCCATTTAAAAACAATTCAACTTTATCGCCGGTAGCCACCACATATTCATTTTTCACTACACCAGCTTTATAATTCCAGTGCCCAACAATGTGTATTCCTTTCTTATCGGGATTTACCCAGCCGTTCCACATCACTTGATGCGCAAAAAAAGCATCTTTCGGAATACGCATCGCATCAACCTCACCACTTGTTCTGTAATTTTCCTCTCCTCTGAAATGCGTATTGGTATCAGAAAAAACAATATTTACACCGCCAGCACTTACCCTATCGCCGGTTCCGGGGCGTTGATCGTAATATTCGGCCCAACGGATTACATCTTCAATGGTTTGAGAATCCTGGTTACGGTTATAATCGCTCGCATCCTGACCTTTATACAACGGCCCAACACCATTTTTATGGTACGGAGGCGTGAAGTCATCCCAATATTTACGCAAAGCTTCATCTCTGGAATATTCCATTGCCCAAAGCGGTTGCGTATTACTTTTATTGATGTACAACATTTCTCCACCGTACTCAGAAACCTTGCTGTCCAGCATTTCTCGGGAACCAATTGCCCTGCCGCCAAAAGGATCATATTTGTCACGAATATCCTTCATCTCTTGCATGTGTGCTTCGCTGATGGACTCGTTTCCACATTCGTAGAACAAAATACTCGGACTGTTACGGTTATAAATGATTGCGTCACGCATCAGTTCGGTACGCTGTTCCCATCTTCGGCCTTCAATATCTTTTTCCGCATCTCCAGCCTGCATAGATTCAATTAAACCAACTCTATCACAAGATTCTACATCCTGTTTCCAAGGCGTAACATGCATCCAGCGGACTAAATTTGCATTGCTTTCTACCATTAAATGATTGCTGTAATCGCTCATCCAAGCGGGTACGCTCATTCCAACGGCTGGCCATTCGTTACTGGTCCGTTGGGCGTAACCTTTCATCATCAAAACCCTATCGTTTAGGTAAACCATGCCTTTTTTAAATTCCGTTTTCCGGAAACCGGTTTTAGTGGCTACCTCGTCAATTACCTTATTGTTTTCCTTTAAACGGGTATAAACGGTGTATAAATAACCATAACCCCAACTCCAAAAATTAAGTTGGCTTAAAGCCGATGAAGCTTCTAAACTCACCATTTCTCCCGGATTGATGAACTGAGCTTTATTACTAAAAACCTTGATGGACTTACCTTCCAAATCTTTTACTTCTACCTCTAAAGCGATGCTTTTCTTCTCTGAGGTTTCATTTTTAACCTGTGCGGAAGCAAAAAAATCGGCTGTACGTTTATCTATATCAATGTTTTTACTGTACAAATATGTCCCCGTGGTTTTTAGGTTGGAGTATAAAGGTAATGTTTGGTAAACCTTGCCGGTGATGTGCAACCAAGCATTTTTTGGGATTCCTCCGTAATTGGCGTTAAAATTATTGTTGTTCCATTGCCAGGTTGAACCCGTAGCCACTTCGTGATAGTTCCATGCGTTATCCGTTTTTACAGCAATTACATTTTCTTTATCGCCAAATAAAACGTCATCGCTGATATCAAAACCAACCGCCATTACACCATTTTCATGCCGGCCGATAAACTTACCGTTTAGGTAAAGCTCGCCACCAAAACGGACGCCTTCCATCTCTAAAAATACTTTTTTACCTTTCTGATCCGCAGGGATTTTAAAGCTCTTGCGATACCAAGCGATCCCGGTACTGTGTTCTGCAATGGGTTTTAAAAAAGCATCGTCCTCATTCCAAGCGTGAGGTAAAGTTATTTTTTTCCATTCCGAATCGCTAAAACTCGGGATTTCTGCGCCTTTTAAATCGCCAGCGTACAATTTCCAATCAGAATTGAAATTGTACTTGACACGTTCTTGTGCTGCGGATTTTATAGAAACAAACAGAATTAATAACAGAAAAAGGTTTTTAATATTCATACTAACGGATTTCCAATTGGTTAATCACAATTCCTGGATCTAATAAATAAATTTTAATGGTGTTTTTGCCTGCATGAAACTGTTGTACGGTTTTACCCGATGCAAAACCTTGCAAAACATTTTTTTGCCAAGTGCTGTTTTCTGATTTTGGTGCGATATCAATAACCTGTGGCGCAGCGTTATTTACAGCAATTGCATAACGCACTCCTCGCCCATCATAAACGCCTTGCGTTGGTAAACATTTAACTTCGATGGAATGTTGCCCTTCCGTTAAATCTACATTATAAGTAACAAAAGGTGCATTTTCTAAGTGACCTGCATCAAAAGCCTCAAAGTAAAACGGCAATAAAGAAACGCTTGCATTAGAAATTCCCAAATTATTTAAAGTAGTCACCTTTGTTTTTTCAGCATCAGATTTTGTGGAAAATGCGGAGCCTTTGATAATCATAGGCGCTGGAAGCAGTTTCGCTAATAAAGGATTTTTCTTGCCTTCATCCAACATGGCTTGGGTTGCCACTTCCGGCATATCAAAAACCGGGCGTTTACGTGGACGATAATCCATAATCCCATCCCATTTACCATGAGCGATTTCCTTATTGTAAATCTTTGTTAATTCCTTTATTTTTTCAAAAGCAGCTTCAGATTTTTTTGCATAGTCCAAAGCTTCATCTTTTCCGGCTTTTGCCAAAGTGATGCTTTTTTGCGCATAAAAGATTTTTTCGTTCATGAGCGTTGCGCCCATTACCGGATAATAAATCATTTCAAAATACGCATCCTGCAAACGGGCTGGGATTTTACTTTTTAAAGTTGCTGCTTTTTTAGCAAGCTCTTGGTAAGCTTGCAAACGTTGGTCAACTTGGTAATAGGGAAAATTGATATAAGGTAAATGCTCTGGTTTACCGGAAGCAGCCAAAGTATAATATTCGTTTTTTATAGCAGCAATAGTCTCGGCAAATTCATCACCGAAGGTTTCCTTTGCCCAAGAAAGCGTATAAAGATTTGCATTTTCTGGCTTCCATTTATCCACATCCCAAGCTAAATCCATTGAAAACTGTATTTCCAATTCGGCTGGTTTAATATCGCCTACGTTAATTACCCAAAGCTTTTTGGCATCATAAGCATAAGCTTTTGAAAGCTCATAAGAGATCAAAGTTGGCGACGTACTGGTTAACCACAAATAATCCTGAGGGCTTCCCCAATAAGAAATATGGTAATAAACACCGCTTCCGCCGATGCGTTTTTGTTCTTCGGGGTTAGAAAGCTGGCGCACATAGCCGTGGTTGTCATCTGCCCAAACAATAGTTACATCATCGGGCAAATTTAAACCCATGCGATAAAGCGTGAGCACTTCTTTGTAAGGACAAAATATTTGAGGGATTTGACTTACGTCTTTTGTGAAATTTTCTTTAAAAAGCTGACGCTGATTTTGAATCACCTCATCTAAAAGTTTCAATTTTCCTTTGGGGTCTTTTGGGCCAGGCATGCTCCCATCGTGAATGCCACGCATCCCAATGGTATAAACAGATTCGTAATTACGACTCTGCTTTAATCGATCTGTCCAATATTGATCAATTTCTGCCTTGTTTAAATCGTAACGCCATTCACCAGGTTTTTTACCGTACTCGTTTTCAAAATTTTCGCTCCATTCAAAAACATTGTTGCGCAACATAGGCTCGCAATGGCTTGAACCAACCACAATTGCATATTTATCTGCCATTACCGGATCCATTGGGTAATGATAAAACGCTTTTGTTGACGGATGCATGGCAGGCCAAATGTAATTGGCTTTTAAGCGCAACAGCAGTTCGAAAATTTTTGTGTAGGTTTTTGGACCGATGTCTTTGATATCGGTATCCATGTTTTTGGCAGCCCAAGGCTGTAAACCCCAATCTTCATCATTTAAGAAAATCCCTCTATATTGCACCGAAGGCGACTGAATAATTGGTTTTCCACCGGCTAAATACAGGTTATCTTGATGTTTTGGGTTAACATCTGCCCACCAAATCCAAGGCGAAACGCCCAACATCCGCGAAAGCGTAAACACCCCAAAAGATGTCCCTCTTCTATCGCTACCTGCAATAACCAATGCCTGTTTCACGCCTTTTAAAGGTTCATTAACCAAAGTGATTTGAAATTCCTCCCATTTATTGGCAGAAATTGGATTTATTTTTTTTGAGGCAATAAGCTGATCAATTAATTGAGATTTACCAACGGTTCCTACAATTACAGCGTAAGCTTGATTTGGCTTATTGCTGATATCAACTTTAGGTTTTATTCCGGTTATTTTTTCTATATCGCTGGCAAAAGCGTTGGCAACAACTTCGGCATCTTTTCCATCATAATAAATAGTTGCTGATTTTTTTTGATGCACCAATGGAAAATTGTTTTCACTGAATGTATCGGCAACACGCAAGGTATTTACATTTTGCTGTGCAAATAGGTTGCCGGCAACAAAAATAATAGCGAATAAAAAACTACTGATATGTTTCAAAACTGTTGTTTTTGTTATTTCAATTTATAAACTTCAGATCCGGCTAAAAGGAAACATCCTAAACCATAATCTTCAAAATCTGGAACGCTGGTGTAACTCACCGGTTGCCCATCTTTTGGTTCTTTCCCTGTGCCTTGTACATAACCTAAGAAACCGTTTTTATGTACCGCGTCATTTTGCAATGCGTTCCAGGCTTTAGCAATTACAGGTTTATAAACTTTAGCATCTAAAATCCCTTGGTTTACGCCCCAAGCCATTCCGTAAACAAAAAGCGAGGTTCCACTGGTTTCTTTGCCACCAAAATGGTTGGCATCGTGTAAACTCACATTCCAAAAACCGTCCTCACGCTGTAGCGGAACTAAAGCGGCCATCATTTCTTTATAATCCTGTAAATATTCTGCTCTGTGGGTTTCATTTTCAGGAATTAAATCCATTACCCTCACCAAAGCAGCTACCACCCAACCGTTACCACGGCTCCAATAACAATCTTCGCCATTTGGTTCTTTGTAAGGAGGAACAAAATCCTTATCTCGCCACCATAAACCATCGGCTTTATTGTACAAACCGCCACCCTCTACAAATTTGCTGTGGTGATACATTTTGTACATATAATCAAAATACGTAGTGTCTTTGGTAATAACGCCAAGCTTTGCAAAAACCGGCATACCCATTTGTATGGCATCAATCCAAGTCCAATCGTCAACTTTTCCGGAAGCTTTCATTAAATCTATAGATGCTTTGATATCTTTCATACGCTCTGGTTGCGGATCAATTTCATATAAATCCAAATAGGTTTGTCCGCAATCCTGATTATCGGCATTACGCGTTTTAATTCCTCCGTTTAAACCCCAGTTATGGCTCTTACCCCAATCAACCGCATAATTATAATAAACCGGGCTTTTATCTACACTATAAAGCGCCATTAATCCTTCGTAATAAATACCTCTTGTCCAAATATTACTAGGTCTTTCTTTATTGGTGACAATCGGTTTCCCTGTATCTGGCCATTTATTCATGAAATATTGGTTTGTTTTACGCATGGCGCCTAAAACCTTTGATTTTTGTATTTGTTTTTTTGATGCACATCCTGCCAACATTGTAGTTGCAAGCAAGAGTAGGGATACGGGCTTAAAAAAATTCATCTCTCTAAAATTATATTGCTATTTGATTTTCTGTTTTTGATTTGGCTTCAGTTCGTCAGGACTGTCTTTTGTAAAAGTATCAAACTGTTGTTTTGAGGAGGATTTGAATAGATCTTCAACAGTATCAAGATTTACTGTCCACTTTGGATTAAAATCGGCGGAAGCCATATATTTGATAATGCTGTAATACAACTGTTTTGATGGTGTTCCGTCTGCCTTATCAGCAGATAAATTTGAACTTGAAACGATGAGTTTCCCACCACCAACGTTTGCTTCAAAAACGGATGCTAAACGGCGGTTCATAAACCAAGTATCAATAGGCTGTACCAACGGTCTGAAATCATCAGGAAAATCTTCCAAATTCATGACCTGTTGTTTGTTTAAAATTTCCCACCACTGTAAATCGCTATGGTAACTTGTAGGAAAATTGGCAAAGACTTTATTTTTTGGATCAAGCAAAATGCCCAATGTGTGCGGTGGACGCATTTTAAACCACGATGTATTCCAGAAAACAGGTAAAAAAGTTTGCACCACTTCTTTCCCCTTAACCACTTTACCGGCAGCGTTTAAAAATACTTTGCCGCCTTTTGCTAAAACTGCTTTTGCTTTTGCATCTAAAGAAGTAGTATAGTAAACATCATTTTTAAGATCAGGAATCTTTGAAGGATAAACCCAAATATTCCAATCATTATGATATGGAGTATTCGCTATCGTAATCTCCAAATTCAACTTCTCGGCTTTTTGAAATGGTGCCAAACTATAAGTTATTTTACCCAAATTGGTAAAACCTATTGGTAAGGTTTTATTGTATTTATAGGTGAATACAGTTTTGCCATTGCTGTCTTTTAGTACACAAATTACGGTTGCATTATCTAATACTTTAGCGCCATAATTAGCAACATCAACGCTGGCTTCAAAAGTTTCCGAATTATTAAAAGTGAATTTCTTCATCCGCGAAAGCGGTACTACTTCATTGCAAAACTGAGAAAATTCTTTAGCGTTGATATAACCTTTTTCGTCCCAAAAAGCGTCTAAAACTCCAACTAAAGCCGTTCCTTGTCCGGGATAATCATTTAAAGAAAGTAACTGAAAACCTGAATAGTTGGGGGTACGTAAAGTTTTTTCTATCTCATATTTATAGCACAAAGCTTGCAATTTTCCCGATGCCATCATAAACTGATGTCCTTCGTTTGCCATGTGGTGGTCTGCTAAATCTTCCTGAAAAAGCTCGAAGTTTTTAGCTCGGTTAACACCGGTATATTTTTTGATTTCATCAAAATTTGGGAACACACAATACTGACCCATTTCATGCGCCACAAAAGGAACCGTAAACTGCTTAATTTTATCGCTATAATCCGAATAACTTTCGGGTTGGTTGTTCCAATCCAAGCCCCTTGCTCCTGCTCGCACCATGTATTCGTTGTTCGGGATTACTGGCCAACTTCCGCCAACTGACGCTCCGGTATATAACCTACGGCTGTCTTTTGCTTTCCAATAATTTACAAATTTTGTCAAATATTCTACCTGTCTGCCACGTGGTTCGTTGCCATAAGCCATCATACAAA
Organism: uncultured Pedobacter sp.; assembly: GCF_946480185.1. The sequence continues at coordinate 176,980 of NZ_CAMLIG010000003.1, forward strand.
ATGAGGCATAGTTACCAAACTGCTTTGCCATTCGGTTTGTCTCGTCATAAATGAACTTATCAATTGGTTTCCCGTCACCAATTGACGAACCATGATTTGCCCAGCTTGGTCCTTCGGGCTGTAAATACATTCCCACAATATCTGCTGCTTCAAAAGCTGCTTCTGGCGGACACCAAGAATGGTAACGAACATGATTTAAACCAAAGGATTTACATTTCCTCATAATTTTTAGCCATGATTCCAAATCTGTATCGGGATAACCGGTTAAAGGAAAAACAGCATTATCCACCGTTCCGCGTAAAAATATTTTGCGACCGTTTACCGTAAAATAGTGTCCATCGGCTTTAAATTCTCGCATACCAAAAGTCACCTGTTTTTCCGAGATTTCTTTGCCTTTAACCATCACTTTGGCCGTTAGGCGGTACAATGCAGGAGAAAACTCATCCCAAGTTAAATAATCGCCCATGGGCAAAACGGCACTTAAAGAATCTGTTCCATTTTTAATATCAAAAGAAACCATAATTGGTTTAACCGTTCGGGTTTCTTTGCTGTTAAAGCTTTCTGCCGAGATCACAATTTGCCCTTTGGTTTTAACACCAAACTGGTTATTTAGTGCAATTGTTATTTTCGCTTCCGCAGATTTGAGGTTTGGATAAACTTGCAAATCATCCACATAAACGGGGTTTTCGGCAATAATTTCCATCCGGCCGTTGATGCCGTTCCAATTGCCTTGTGTATGGTCGGTTAAGCTATGCGAATCTTGCCCTACATTAATATCTTTTATCCGATTATCGATACGAATGGTAATGGTATGTTTGCCAGGAGAAAGGAAATTGCTGAGGTTGTATTGATGAGGCGCTACCATGCTGTTTTGCAAGCCTATTTCTTTATCATCAACCCAAACCATGGTTTCGGTATGCGCTTGCTCTAAAAACAAAACCAGATGTTTGTTTTTCCAATCTGCGGGGATTTCTACATCTTTTTGATACCAAGCCGCACCTACATAATGCTTCTTTGGCGTTAGCCAGAATGGGATTTTTAGATTGCCTTCTTTGCGGTATTTTTCTAAACGAGGATTAAAGAAGAAAGAGCTATCATAAATGCTCCCAGTCCATTGAGTTTTTAAGGTAATATCATCGCCTTTATTGTTTTCTGCCATGGAACCGGGCAGTTTCACTTCTTCGTTTAAAGTTTTGGTAAACCATTTTTCTTTGATGCCAAAATCCTGAGCATCAATTTTAAAACGCCACTTACCTGCTAATGAGATTGTTTCGGACTTCTGAAAAGACGACAGGAGCAAAAAGAAAATCATCCCACAGGCAAAGTAAAATATTCTATTACACTGTTTAAAATGCATTATCGGGAATTAAATAAATCAGTAATTGGTTCGAGATGCTATTATAGGGTTTTTTAAATCTCTAGGCAACCTGTTGCATCCTGTAGTATAGTTCAAAAGCAGTAAAAAGCAAATATTTCTAGCGAAGAAGTGCCAGAATATATTTTTTTACAAATGTTGGGCAAGAATAGCGCTTGTGCTAAAACAAAAATAATCGTAAAATGATTTAAGTACGCAACTCATGTAAAATCCAAGGTGAAAAACTATTTTAAGCCTTTCCAAACCACAGTTGCAATTTCTTTTTGTCCGGCTAAATTTGGGTGAAGCCCGTCGGCATAATTAGGTTTACTTACTGCGTGTAAAAGCGAAATAAAACCTAATCCTTCTGCTTTAGCTAATTTTTTATAACATTTTTTCAGGTGATATAAAGAAGTTTTTGTGTTTTGATTGTATTTCTTTTTCACGTTTACCGCATCCATGGTTTTTAGGTTTATATCAGTTGGCGCAAGTATCACAACTTCGGCTTTTGGATTCACCTTTTTAATTTCGGCTACCATCCATTTCATATTTTCAACGTTATTGTTCACCATGCTGTCGTTTCCGTCTTTCAGGTCATTTACTCCTAAAAAAATAAGGTATTTATCTGCAGACGGATATTTTTCTAAAACCGGTAAAAGTTCTTTTTTATCCGCAGTTTTTCTACCGCTTCTTCCGGCATTTACAAAATCAACTTCGGGATGATCTTCTTTTAAAAAAGAAACCCAGCTATGCCCGTCAACCTTGGCTCCGAAAGTGATAGAATCGCCAAAACAAACAATTTGTAGTGGTTTATCTTGTTTAAACGCAAAAAGGGCAATAGTAAAAATTGATAAGCAAATTGCGGTGATGTAATTTCTGAGTTTCATTTTTAGTTTATTTGTTTTATGTTTCGATGGAATCGAAAAACCATATTAAGCACTCGTTTGGAAACGAGCGCAAGGTTATCGGCTCTGTTAATATGTGTTATCAAGCACTCGTTTGGAAACGAGCACAAAGTTATCGGCTCTGTTAATATTTGTTATTCAGCGCTCATTTGCAACGAACACAAAGTTATCGGCTTTATTAATATTTATCCTGTTTTCTTTTTTTATTTAACTGTTCAAACGGGATAACGCCTACTCTTGAAGCCCACTTTTCATAAGCGGCAATCAGCATTTTCACTTTATCAGGATTTTGACTAGCCAAATCTTTTAGCTCTGACCTATCGTTTTTAAGATTATAAAGATACCATTTGTTAGCGGGATATACGGAAACTAATTTCCAATCTCCTTGTCTTACGGCTCTGTTTCCCTCATGTTCAAAACATAAAACATCGTGACCTTTCCAGTTTTCGCCTTTAAATAAAGGCAACAAACTTGTGCCTTCTGTAGGTGTAATTTTAATTCCGTTGAAACTAGTTGGATATTTTGCACCCGCTAAATCCAAACAGGTTTGCATTAAATCTACAATATGTGCTGGTTGTGTAGATTGCTGACCGGCTTTTACAATACCAGGGCCGTAAGCAATAAACGGTGTTGCTGTTCCTCCTTCATATTCCCAATGTTTAAATAAACGAAAAGGTGTATTGCTTACGTTTGCACCTTCAACCCCAAGAGCGGTAAAAGATTGAGGATTACTGGCTGGCAAAAAATTAGCCTTTAATATCTCTGGTGTAAAACCTGTGTTTGTAATGGTTTCATTGCTGCCGCCGTTATCAGACAAAAACATAATAACGGTATTTTTATCCTCTCCAATTTCGGCTAATTTTTTTCTCAGCTTGCCAACATTTTGATCCAGCCGATCTACCATGGCACAATAAACTGCCATTTTTTCATCCCAAGCTACTTTTTCATCTTGCGTAAGCGATTCCCATTTCCGGCAAGCGCTATCTAAAGGCGATAGTTTGGTGCTTTTGTCAATCACACCCAAAGCCAATTGCTTTTTATAACGTTCTTCACGCATGACATCCCAACCTTTCATAAAATGCCCTTTATATTTTGCTATATCCTGAGGCAAAGCATGTAAAGGCCAATGTGGTGCTTGGTAAGCCAAATACAAGAAAAAAGGCTTGCTTTTGTCTTTATGAGCAATAAAATCTATTGCAAAATCTGTATAGGCGTTGGTAGAATAATAGCCTTTTCCGGGCGTATAAGGCTCGTTTCCTAAGGCAATAGTTAGTTTTTGATTGGGACGATACGGACGGTTATCAAAATAGCTGTTAGCTCCATCTATCAAACCAAAAAATTTATCGAAACCGCGTTGCAAAGGCCAGTGTTCTTTTGCTTGCCCCACATGCCATTTACCGCCCATAAAAGTTTGATAACCGTTCTGTTTTAAAGCTTCGGCAATGGTTACACAGTTATTGTTTAGATAACCCTGATATGCAGGCTGTGTACGGGTATTCATCATATCGCCAACTCCCGCTTGATGCTGATAGAGTCCAGTTAAAATGGAGGAACGGGACGGACAACACCGCGACGCATTATAAAAGGCAGTCATTTTTAAACCTTCTTTGGCCATTTCATCTAAATTGGGCGTTTGTATGTTTGAACCAAAACAACCGATATCCGAATAGCCCATATCGTCTGCTAAAATAATAATGATGTTGGGTTGATTTTTTGTCTGTGATTCCACTGAAAAGGCAATGGATAAAAACAAAGCAACAACTAAAAACGGCTTAATAAATCGCATATTATTTTACATCTAATTTTAATTGGTATTGAGGCTTAACAGTTATCGACTGTAAATTTGCGTGTACTGATTTGGCAAAACTTAAAGGTGTGTTAGGCTCGAAATGTATTGGATAATTTTCTGCTAAAGGTGTAATCTGAAAAATAAACTTATTATCTGCCAAATCAGATTCGTGTCTTTTTAAACTAAATGGCATTACCGCACCGCTATAATATTGATCGGCAATTAAAGTCCCATTATCATAAATCTGTGCGGTATTTCCTACATAGTTAAATTCTAATAACAAATCATACGCATTACTAGGAATAGCTTTTGGCAAAGTAACCTCGTAATTTTTATACGGTAACCTTGTATTAAAGAAAATATTATAAGTTGGCCCTTCAGGAGTGTTGCCATTTAAAGAAGCTACATATTCATCAAAACTGGCATCAGATGAAATTTGTTTAAAGCTAACTTCGGGTAATTTCACAGTCGGAAAACTTACAGCATAAGTATCAAAAAGACCCTGTTTCTTTAGTTTTGTGATGTTTTTGTTTTGAATAGCTAAAGATGGGTAAACATTAAACTGATAGTTTGCATTAGCAACCGAACGAATTTCTATCTGTTTTTTTACTTCATCGTAAAAAGCCAAATTATCTGTCAGCAATAAGGTATTTTTACCCTCAATGTCAAAATCATAACTGTGTAAGGCTTCTTGCTGGCTTAATAACAGTATTTCAGATTTTTCGCCTGATTTACTTTCGATGCTGATGACTGCATCTTTGCCAGCCTTTAAATGATTAACAAAAATTTTGTTGACTGTTTTACTCACCTTCCCTGCATTTGTATGTATATGTTTTACGGTGCTTGCATCAAAACAAAACTCAGGTTTTATGCCTTCCATCACATAATAACAATGGGTTTTAATTTTGTTTTTTAAGATGGCTGATGGGTGTGCCGTTGCATATTTTAGAAGTGTTCCTCCTATATTTTGGTTAAAAGGCAATACACCGTAAAGTCTGTTTTTAATAGCGATAACGCCTTGTTGCGGAATACGAATTTCGTTGCTTCCGTCCTTAATTAAAAAGGAAACGTTTTGATGATCGGCTAAATCAAAATGACGGACATAATTATTAAAAAACACAAATCCAGAACCATCATTGGAACGCACCGAATACCTCAGTTTTTTAAAATCCGTTTCATTTGTGGGGTTATCCGAAGGAATTACCGGAACCATCGGCGCTAAAACCTCCCCGTAACTATTCAGAAACTGGTGCATCAATTTAAAATCGTGGTAATCATCTCTAATGTATCCCCATTCCGTTATCGGCGATTGAAAATCATAAGAAATCATAGGATAATCATTAGGGTAAGGAAACAAGCTCGATTTACTTTCTTGTGTGCTGTAGGTTTTATGCCAGCTTAAAGGATGTTGCGTACCATGAAAAACATAATAACCCATCATATTAGCACCAACTCCTAAACGAGTATATACTAAAGCCAATAAATCTTTCCCTTGTATCATTGGTCTTCGGTGGTAAGTCATTTGCATACCGCCTCCCATTTCTACCGTTAAAAATGGATGTCTGTAAAATGGCGTTTTACCACTTTCGTTCTGATAGTTCAAAACATCATTACCTATATTTTTATCCCTTCTGTCGGTAATAAATGAGTATAATTTATTTGGAGGTAAATCTTTGGTGTTTTGTGTCCAGGGAGCATCCGGATAACCTCCCCAAAGTGGCATTACATCATCTTCGGGCACTTGCGGACCAGGCCATCCCGTTACTACATAAAGCGGAACATCAATACCAACATTAACCGCTAATTTCTTTAATGCAGAAAGGTATTTATAGCCATCGTTACCCGGCCTAGCACTTACTTCGTTATCTAACTGAACGCCGATAATTGGGCCACCATCTTTAAAGTACAAACCTTTAAATTGCTTTGCCAATTCGGTATACCAACGTTTCACCTCTGGCTCTATGCTTCCATTATGTGTCACCCTATCAAAACCGTTATTTGCTTTTCTCAGAAACCAGTCGGGGAAACCACCGTTTCTGGCCTCGCCATGCCCCCAAGGACCTAAACGGGCTACTGCCTTTAAATGATGTTTTGCACAGAGTTCTATAAAATATCGTACATCACGGTTATCATCAAACCTAAAAACACCCTCGTCTTCTTCATGATGGCTCCAAAAATCGTAAAAAGCAATTACCTGAATGCCCGCTGCTTTCATCTTTAAAAGTGCTTCTTCCCACTCTGCTTTTGGATATCGGCTGTAATGTATCTCGCCCATAATAGGTAAGATAGGTTTACCGGAAAGCGTGAGAAAAAAATTGTTCAAACTTAAATCCTTGCCATCTGGACCGATGTGCGACCCTTGTTTGAAATGATTATTTTTTACAAAATCAACTTTTGGTGGTAACGTGACTTGATGTTGATCGGTGTTTTGCGCAAATACTTGACTTGCAAAATAGCAAAGTACAAACATCAAATACAGTTGTTTTTTTTTGTTGGAGTTTTTCAAATTCATTTTTTAATTCAAATTAATTTGATTGAAAGTTTCCTGTTCAATCATTTTTAAGTGTGTTTTTGCCCCTAAATGCTCAGTATTCAGTTTTAAAACATAATCGAATAACTCTTTCGCTTTTTCATGTTGTTGCAGTCCTAAGCGTCCCAGGCCTTCAATAAACGAACAATGAATTTTATTTCTCACTGCTAAATCATCGTCAAAAATAAGCAAGTTAGGGAGCGAAACAGCAAAGTAGTCTATTTTAACCTCATCCTGTTGATGTTCGAGACCATAAGTTACCAAGTTGTTGAAAATTTGATTAGCCTTCTCATTATCTCCCAATTGTCTCCAGGAAAGCCCTTGGTAAAATATCTTATCTGGCTGTTGATCATTATAAAACATAGCCGCAGAAGGTTGAGCCAAACCTACTGTACTTTTACGGAAAAACTCCTTTGCTTTTGCTATTTGGTTTAAACCTTGGTAGGCACATCCCAAAAAATAGAAGATGTCATTTTCCTGCGCACCGAACAACTTTCCTTCTCCTAAATTGTGAGGATATTGTTGCGCTTCAACTAATTTTTCGATGGCTTTTGTAAAACTGCCTTTTTGAATTTCTTGCTTTGCCAGTTCTGTTAGGCTGTAAACATATTGTGCAGATACTTTCCCTTCTCCGCCTTCCCAAGGATGAAACTTTCGTTGATTAAGAAGCTCCAAAGCCATTCTATAATCACCTAAAAAATTATAGATCGAAACGCGTTCGAGGTAAAGATCGTCTCTTTGCAAAACTAGGTTCAGATGCTTTTCTAAAAAAGCCAACCTATCCTTCGGTTTCTTGTTAAATCGCTTTGATAACTGATCCATTTCCATCAAAATCCTTGCGTCTTGTTTATTTAAACAAAAAGCTTTCTCAAAATATATCAATGCTTTTTCTAACTCTTGAGTTTTGTTAAAATATGCGATTCCTAAATTACGGAACGCAGTTGGGAATAAATCATCTATTGAAACAGACAGCTCCCAATATTGAATGGCTTCTTTGTACTGACGTTTATCGTAAAATAAATTCCCCAGGTAATACGGTGCTTTGGCATCTTCCGGATTTAATAAAATTGCTGTTTTCAAAACTTCAATATCTTCTAATCTATTTGGAAAACATAGATAGGAATTGGCTTTTTCTGCAAGTTCTAAAGCGACAACTGCTTTGTCGGGATTATTTAATTTGTGGTTTAACCAAGCTTGATAATAATAGAAAAGCGGGCCTAAAGGCTTTCTGTTTTCAATAACTGACAAAAATTCGAGTGCCGACTCAAACATTCCAGCTTCGGCATAATCAATTACGTAACTAATGAAATTTTGTTCCTCAGCTCTGGAGATTGTTATTATATGACCGATTACTTCTTTTTTCTTTTTAGGTTGATTTTGTAAACCGAAACAGCTTGCTTTTTCGAAAAGTGCCGATAAATTGAAGGGATCTTTTTTTAAAGTATACTCTAACATTTCCAATGCTTCAGAAATATTACCAAGGCTTTTTAAAATTATAGCCTTTAAAACTAACGCTTTAGTATTATTAGCGTTGTTTTCAATAGAACAATTCACATGCTCCAAAGCTAAGTCTAAATCGTCCCGTGAATTATCAATTTGTGCAATGGCGAAGTAGGCATTATCTTTCCATGCTTTGCTCCAGCTCGATTTATAAAAATTATCATACGCTTCATCCAACCTATTCAAGTAGCGCAAGCACAAGCCTAAATTATAATATGGTTCGCTATCGTACGGATTTGGATTTCTTTGTGTGATGGTTTCTATAGCTTTTAAAAAATAGGATTCGCTCTTTTTAAATTGTCCTCTTCTCAAGTACCAAACTCCCAAAGCATTATTATTTCTAATATCTAACGGATCTATAGCTAAAGCTTTCTCATAATAAGGTACAGGTTGGTAGGTGGCATGTCTGTATTGCTCTAAATGTTGTCCAGTCAGAAACAATTGCTCGCAATTGTTGATCTCATCCGGACTTAAGGCTGGTTTTGCAGCTTCGGGAAGTGGTTTGGCTTTGTTTAATGCTGGCTCATACTTTAACAAAACTTTTCCTGTATGATTGTAAATGAATACGGAAACATCTTCTTCCGCAATTCCTTTCTCAACTTTAATAGTATGGCTGTAAACACCTTCCGGTGATAGATCTTTCACTTCTTCCATAACCACTTTATCTTTTACAAGTAGTTTAATGGTTATTTTTTGATGTGCCGATGTTACAAACACTTTTAACACTACCTGATTCTCTGCCAAATCCAGTGCTAGCAGAATATTTTTTGAGGCATTTTTTATCATCCCCAACTGCCGATAAGGAAGAAAGTATTGCTTAAAAGATTTTTCTTCATTGGGCATAATCCAAGTGAAATCGGGCTGATTATCGGTAAACATACCGGTCATCAGTTCTATATAGGGTCCATCTTCATCGGTCAGGTTTCTATCCCAGGCCAAGCCAAAATCACTATTTCCCCAGGTCCATTGCTTTTTACCAGGCGATACATGGTGATTAGCAACATGTAACAACCCAGCCTGCGAATCATGCTCATATCCTCCAACAAAATCATAGCTTGAGTTGATAGCCATATAAGAGGTTGGAACGGGTATGTTTTTATATTTAGAAATATCTGTTCCGGGTGAATAATCTACTTTGTAATACGTACCAGTAGCAATTGGGAAGCTTGAAACATCTCTTTTACCGTGATCAAAAACTGCATTGACATCTGGCGGAAATACGGACTGGTAATGATCGTTTACTTTAACTGCCGGGTTTGCCCACCACAAAAACGTTTGTGGCAAATTGGAGCGGTTGAAAAGTTTGGCGCTGATTTCAATATATGCTTTATCAGGATATAGCGTAAAACCTGCCATCCCTTTTGTGTGGAACATTTGCTCAATCTCATTTACCCAAATGGTTTTGCTACCGTCCTGGTTTTCCTCAATTTTAAAATCTATGGGACTAAAAGTGCTTGGACGATGGTGTTGAGGCCAATTAAATTCTATTCCTCCAGAAATCCAAGGTCCGGTTAAGCCCACTAAAGCAGGCTTGATTACCTGGTTATGGTAGATAAAGTGCCTTTGTTTTATTTTGTCAAACGCGGTTTGAATGCGACCGCCCAGCTCGGGCAACACCATTATTTTTATATACTTGTTCTCAAGGAATAAGCCCATGTATTCCTTATCTACCTTTTCATCAAAAATTTTCTCGACGATGGGATTCGGATAAACAGCGCCGCTACTTCCCTGATAAATTCGCTTTTCAAAAAACATGGGGTTTGCATCAGGCTTTCCTATCTCATAAGTAGGGATGATCACTTTCTCTTCCCAAATCTTTACTTCTTCACTGTTATTCATTGTATTAATGACTTATAAAATTATCTTCTAATTCTTCTAAAGTTTTACCTTTTGTTTCTTTTACCTCGGTTTTAACGAATAAGAAACCTAGGAAGCATATCACCGCATACAGGTAAAAAGGTCCAAACGTTCCTAAGTATTTAGCCAATACCGGAAACGTAAAGACGAGGATGAAATAAGCTCCCCATAAGGCTATCAAAGCGACGGAAGATGCTAATCCTCTGATTTTATTTGGAAAAATCTCTGAAATGAGTACCCAAGTTACCGGAGCTAAAGAACAGGCGTACATAGCAATTGCAATAAGTACGAAAATGGAAACCATTGCAGGAGACGCTTGATGCTGTAACAGAAAGGCGAGTATAATATAAACGACTGACAAGCCTAAAGATCCAATCAACATCAACGGACGTCTTCCTAATTTGTCCACTTGCCACATTGCAACTAAGGTAAAAACCAGGTTAACGATTCCAATTGCCACAGTTTCAAACAACTGTCTGTTTAAGTCGGCGCCTACAGACTCAAAAATGGTTGATGTATAATTAAAAACTACGTTTATTCCACACAGTTGCTGGAATACGGCTAGCGAAATACCAATAATAACAGCTGGCCTCACACTCTTCTCGAATACCATTTTTAAACTTGGTTTCTCTCCCCCTTCCGTTGTCCTTTCTACTTCTACAATTGTTTGATCTACAAATTCTTGCGATCCAATTTTCAATAAAACTTTCTTTGCCTTTTCTGTTCTTCCAGCATTAATCAACCATCTAGGGCTTTCTGGAAGCCACAATACACCAATAAAAAATAAAAGAGCAGGAATTAAGCCCAAACCAAACATCCATCGCCATGCATCAGGACCATAATCTCCCAATTGATAATTGACGAGATTAGTCACTAAAATACCAATGACAATAGTTAATTGGTTGATGGCAACATTTCTGCCCCTAACTTCGGCAGGAGACACCTCTGCAATATACATTGGACTTAACATAGAAGCCATTCCTACACCAATTCCTGCTGCAAATCGCATAATAACAAAAACCGATAAATTGCCAGAAAAAGCCATCCCTAAGGATGAAACTGAAAAAATTAGTGCAGCTAAAGATAAGCCCGGTTTTCGTCCGTATTTGTCTGCGAATTTACCTGCTATTAAGCAACCGGCAATACAACCTAGTGCCAGCGATCCAGTTAAAAAACCCTCCCACCATGCATTCAGCATAAATTCTGTCCGTAAAAAAGGCAATGCACCAGATATTACCGCAAAATCAAATCCGAACAAATATCCGCCCAAGGCTGATATAAAAGAAATTCCTACAATGTAGGATGAGTGATATTTTTGAGTTTGAACTTTCAACGAATTAAAATTTTATTGGTTTAAACAATTAACCTTGGCAGGTCCTTATTACAAATGTATTTATCCAGAAAGACATCTTAATGGATAAAAAAACAATTATAATGGACATTAACACCATTTTTGCTAAATTGTACACCTTACCATTTTAAGCATCATCATTGAATAAGAAACCTATTGACAACCTTAAAATAAAAGAGGGCTTTACTGGTCAGCGGACAATTGTTTTACCTCCGCACATTAGACGTTTAATCAATATAAACCCTTTACTTAAAAGATTTTATCTTACTGCTATGGGCTACTACCCTTCGGCAATTTTTCATGATAGAAAAAGAAAAAATGGCAGCCAGGAATACATTCTTTTATACTGCGTTAAAGGAGTAGGGAATATTTCTATTGATGGAGAAAACATCCAATTAAGGAGCAACTCATTTTACCTTATTCCCAAACAAACTCCCCATCATTACAAAAGCACTGTAAACGATCCTTGGAGCATTTATTGGGTTCACTTCGATGGAGAACTTGCTGACTATTTATACGCAATTAATTCTTCGAAAAAACCCACTTCTTTTACTGTTCCTTTTAATGAAAATCGTATCCGTAACTTCGGCGAGATTTTAGACCTTCTTGAAAACGGATTTGAAGAACGGATTTTAGAAATTGCACATATTAAACTGCTCAATTTCATCGCTTCCTTTATTTATTTAAACGAGGTAAATCCTCCTGCAATTGAAAATGACTTGATACAGCAATCCATCGATTTTATGAAAGAAAACCTCGGCCAAACCTACGCTGTGAGCGATTTAGCAAAGGCAAGAAACCTATCCGTTACACACTATGCCAGACTTTTTAAAAATAAAACAGGCGTTTCTCCTCTACAATATTTCAATCAATTGAAAATTCAGAAGTCTTGCCAATCGCTGTACTTCACTGACCAAAGTATTAAAGAAATATGCAATGAGATTGGCATCAGCGACCCATTTTATTTCTCTAGATTATTTAAAAAATTTACTGGAATGTCTCCCTCCGCCTATAAAAGACTTCGCGTAAAATAACCCAACACTATTTGATTTACCGGTAAATCTTCAAGGGCGAAAATGCAACAAACCAATCTTTTCAAATTTATTTTAGATACTTAGCCAGTTTTAAGCCATTTGTTGTTTTAATGCCTTCCACTACTTTTTGTGCGTTAAAAATAGCACCTTCTTTAATGGTATGCGTATGGTCTTTCGGACCGAAATAAAGTTGGTTTACTTTTGCTTCGCCAATTTTATCATATTCATCGGCAATCAACTTATTTAAATTAATATAAAATGCGTTTTCTTGGATTGCGGCCGCCCTTGCCCATTCAACATATTCGGAACGGTTTACCCTAGCATTGTAGTTCCATGAATTTCTTGGAATTAAAGAACAAACAATTGGGATTCCGCCTTTAGCTTTGGTTTCCCTGATAAATTGGCGGATGTACCAGCCGTAGCTATACACCCTTTCCTGTTTTTTTAAGATAGGATTGTAAATCTCCTGACTGTCGTCTGCATTGCCTTTAATGGTTCCTCTTGCTCTGGCTGTATCGTCCAGCGGACTGCTATCATTATGCCCGAACTGCATCATTACATAATCGCCCGGTTTTATTTTCACCAATACGCTATCCCATAAACCTTTGCTTCTGAAAGTACGGGTACTTGTGCCACCTAAAGCATGATTTTCTACATTAATCTTGTTTAAATCAAAAAAATCTGGAAGGAAATGCCCCCAGCCCCACAATCCGCCGTCACCTTTATCTTGTCCGTTTTTAACGGTAGAATCGCCAATTAAGAAAAGTGTAGGTTTTTTGGATGGTTTTTGAACTGCGCAAGCAACGAAAACGCTAAGGATAATAAATGCACTGAGTTTATATATTTTTTTCATTCTATTGATATTAGAAGCCTCATCCTAAATCTTTCTCCGAAGGAGAAGGACTTCCATGACGACTTATTTTATGATTGATTTTAATTCCGAGGTCTGTGTCCTCACAGGCCATTTATTGCTTTCAAGCGTTATAACTACACCCGCAAGTGCAATGTGATTAAGTTAAGGTGTTTTTTTCCGCCTTTCATCATTAGATAAATCTCACAAGCAAAGTTAATGAATTGCCTTTGAAAGCTATTGGTGAGATGTTTCACTATCTTTCGACAGGACGACGTTTTCTTTAACTTATGTTATAGAAGTTTAAAAACTTTTCATCTACAACCTAACCTTTTACTTCCACCTTTTCACTTATAACTTAAAACCTACAACTTAACCAAAACCTACAACTTAACCCAGCTCTTTAATCTTTTCTCGTTAGACGCTTTAATGCCTTGCGCAACTGATTCGGCGTTTATTCTTGCGCCTTCTTTACTGGTGTGTGTATGCTCGTGAGGAAAAAGTGGTTTTACGGCTTCTTGCCCCATGGCATTGTATTTATCGGCCGTAATATGGTTAAGGTTTATAAAGGTTGCTCCTTTTTCCTCGGCTACCTGTTTTGCCCAACCTCCAAAATCTTTATCAGCCAAAACCACTTTTCCATCTTTCCATTCATTACGTGGAATCATTGAAAGTACAATTGGCGTAGCACCTTTTGCTCTGGCTTCATCTATAAACTTGCGCAAATAATGACCATAAGTATAAACCGTTTCGGGTTTACCATCTGGCCAAACCAAATTTAAGGAATCCTGACCAATTCCTCGCAATACGCCACGATAACCGCTTTTTGTGGTATCCGGTTTACTTCCTTCATTATGTCCAAACTGCATTAAAACATAATCTCCAGGTTTTAACATGCTCAGCACTTTTGCCCAGCGCTGCTCCTTTACAAAAGTACGGGTACTACGCCCTGCCATAGCTTGGTTATTGATGTTTACCTTGGTAGTATCCATAAATTCGGGCAACAAAGTTCCCCAACCCCAAGTATCTATATTCGAATTACGGACAGTAGAATCTCCAATAATATAAATGGTTGGTTTTTCTGCCGGCTTTAATGCAACACAAGCTGTAATTGCAAACAGGATAATGTATAAATAATGCTTCTTCATTTTATTTGATTACTAATTTTAAACTTGCTTCTTTTAGGTTATCTGCTTTCGCAGTAATGGTAATTTCTCCGCTTGCTTTTTTAGCTCTAATGATGGCATCGCAAGAACCTTTATAAGCCATCCGCTTGTTGTCTTTATATTTTTCATGACTTAAAACATTTCCGTTTTCTACCGCTACAATCTCTGCATTAGTGCTTGTGGTAAAATTAATTAAGGGAATTGCATTTGGACAAATCACACCGTTTTCATCTACCACCTTTGCGGTTACATAAACCACATCATCCCAAATAGGCTTAATTGTAGAATGGTCTGCTTCTAAAATAATTTTCGCTGGTTCTCCGGCTGTTACAAACTCTTCCTGGGAAACCACTTTTCCTCCGTTTTTTCCTACGGCTTTAATGGTTCCTTTTTCAAAAGAGAGTTCCCAGTTACGTGGCGCATCATTTTGAGGTTTGGTTTTAACACCTTGCGATTTCCCATTTAAAAAAACTTCCACTTCATCACAGTTACTATAAACCTGAACGTTGGCAACATCATAAGTATCAAAATCATTGGGTGTCCAGTTGGCTACCCAATCTCCTTTACCTGCATTTTCTTCCCGGCGTACCAAATGCACTAAGGGTTTATTGCTCCACCAACTTTGTCTTTGCAAACCTTCTGTTTTCCATCTTCCAGATTGATCAAAAAGGCCTTGGTTATTTGCAATTTCTGGCCAATCTGCCTCTCCTAAATAATTAAAACCGGTCCATAAAAACTGACCGGCCATATAAGGATTATCTCTTAAAATTAACCAAGTGGCTAAGGTTTGTCCGTTTTCTGTGCCTATTACTTTACTGTTAGGATGTGCTTCGTGGTAAGCCACCAACTCATTCTCTCTATAATTTTGCCCCACAATATCCATTGTTTCTGCAAAGCCATTGGTATAAACTTTAGATGCTGACGGACGGAACAAAGCCATTGTTACAAGGCGGGTTCCATCTAACTGATGAATTAAATCTTGTAAATCTTTATACTTTTTAAAGCCTTCCGGCGAGTCGAGGTTGTCTCTGATTTCGTTTCCTACACTGTAAAGAATTACCGAAGGATGGTTTCTGTCTCGCAACACTAAATCGCTCACATCTTTTTTCCACCAATCGTTAAAATAAAGATTGTAGCCTTTTTCTCCGTTGTTTTTACTGGCTGTCCAGGTGTCAAAAGTTTCGTTCATCACCATAAAGCCCATCTCGTCACATAAATCTAAAAACTCTGGAGCTACAGGATTATGTGCAACTCTTATGGCATTAACGCCAACTTCTTTGAGCAAGCTTAATCTTTTCTTCCATGCAGATAAGGGAACAGCCGAACCTAAGCCACCAGCATCATGATGTAAACAAACTCCTTTAATTTTGATGTTTTCATCGTTCAACCAAAAACCAGTTGCTCCCTCAAAGCGCATGGACCTAATCCCGAAGTTAGTACTGCTTTGGTCTAGCTCTTTTCCATTAGCCATAATTTTGGTAATGGCTTGGTATAAAGTAGGGTTGCTAACACTCCATAACTGAGGTTGATTTATTGAAACCGTTTGGTTGATATCCAATTTTTCTCCGGCTTTTAAATTTTGTTTTGCACTAATTGTTTTTACCGTTTTACCAGATGCGTCAACAATATTTGTATTCACTTCAACACTTTGTGCGGTCTTGGTTTCGTTTACCAAGTTTAAACCAATGTTTAAATCTGCTTTTTGCTGGTTTGACTGTGTTGTTTTCACAAATACGCCCCAATGTGCAATGTGAACCGGATTGGTGGTAACCAACCTCACGTGTCGGTAAATTCCTGCACCGGTATAATAACGTGATGCGGGCTGTACACTATTATCTGCTTTTACCGCGATAACGTTTTTTTCCGATTTATCGAAGTTTAAGTAAGGCGTTAAATCATAAGCGAAACTACTGTAACCAAAAGGCCTTTTGCCTAATAAATGACCGTTTATCCAAACTTCTGAATTTGCCATTACGCCATCAAACTCGATACTGATGAGTTTACCTTTTTGCTTTTGATCTACCGTAAAAGTTTTACGATACCAACCTATGCCTGTTGGCAAATAACCGCCGCCCCTTCCGCTGGTGTTCAATTTGTCATAAGTTCCTTCAATGCTCCAATCATGCGGCACATCCAAAGTTCTCCATTGCGTATCGTTAAAATTGGCTTTGCTTGCTTCCGGCACATCGGCCTGTTTAAACTGCCAATCCTTATCAAAAGAAATTATTTCTCTTGAAGAATTGGTTTGGGCAAAGGTAAAATTGCCCATAAACAACAGCACAAGAAAAGTATTTAATTTTAAGAATCTCATATTATGTTAATTACTGCTATTTAAATTGATGTAAACTGGTGCATTTCTATCACAAGTGATGATGCCGTTTTCAAACTTTAACTCGGCTATTTGTATAGAACTTCTTCTTTCCTCGTAACCATCTTTCCCTTTGTTTTCCGGTGTTCTACCGGGATGCGTAAAGTAAACTACGTAAGCTTTATCACCATGTACAATTACATCCGGGTGACCGCCAATTACACCATCATCCTTACCTGTACCGGGTTGTTCCAGGATATTATTCGGCTGTTTTTTCCACTTTAGCAAATCATCAGAAGAATAAACGCCTAAACCTCGCCACATATCAACTACCATAAAATACTTACCCTTCCATTTAAAAACCTTTGGTCCTTCGCCACGTGTAGCCAATGCTTTCCCTTTATCTGTCCAATGGTATAAATCCGGACTATCAGCATAATAAATAGATTTCCCGTCGCTTTCGTTATTATACCATAAACGCCAAGATCCATCGGGCAAATGGAAAACACAAGCATCAATAACTTTATCTTTTGCCAACTGCAGTTTGCTTTCAAATTTCCAATCGGTCATGTTGGTACTGGTTAAATGCAAAATATAGCGTGGATGTTGCCAATCGGTAAAAATGCCCGGCACATAAGTTAAGTACATGTGGTAAATACCTTTGTTTTCGAGAACTTCTGGTGCCCAATGCGTATAACCTGCCGTAGGCCGATAATTAACATTTGCTGTATCTACATAATTCCATTTTGCACCGTCTTTAGATTCGGCAATGCCAATCCTTGTTCCGTGTACCCAAGATACGCCGTCTAAATCTTTAACATTTGCTCTTCTGTTGGTATAATACATGTACCACATCGCTTTCGCTTTATTATATACCACAACAGGATCCGCAGCGCCATCATAAACAGGATCACGAAATAAAGGTTTATCTGCAAGCTTGGCTTTAGTAGCGGTGTTTTTAACTGATGCACAGGATGCCAGTACAAACATTGCCATTGCTAAGGATAAACACTTAATCATACCGTATTTATTTTGCTGATAATTAACCATTTATTGTACAATGTTTTTAGATTCGATGATATTATAAATTGGTTTGGTTCCGTCCACACATTTAACATTGTTAAATGTGATGGCTTCGGCATTTTTAAGACGAATGGATGATTGTTTAGGCAAAACAACATCCTTAAAAACAATGTTCCGTGTGTAATGTGCCTCATCCTGAAAACCATTTACATCAATTACAGTTTGGTTTGCTTCTGCCTCGCTTAAGTTTAGGTTGGTGAATTCCATATCACTAAACTGTGGCAATATGGGCGCCGATTCGCCGTCGTTATTGTAATTTAACTGAGTATATAAAGTCACCTTTAACAAATCGCAATCTCTTACAATTACATTTTTAACATAGCCACCTCTATCTTTTGTAGCTTTAATTTGCAAGCCATATAGCAAACTCCCTATTTTGCAGTCCTGAATAAAAACATCGCTCACTCCGCCAGACATTTCGCTACCTACTGCCAATGAATGTCCTTTTGTAAAATCGCAATCGGTAATACGGATGTTTTTTGTGGGTCTGTTTACTACATTTCCTTCAGGGTTTTTACCCGATTTAATCGCGATACAATCATCGCCAGTAGAAAATTTACAGTTAAAAATATACGAATCTGTGGATGAATCGGGATCAATGCCATCTCCGTTTCGGGCAGTGCTTACAATATTTAAATCATGTAAGGTTACTTTATCGCAATAAATATAATGGATTGTCCAACAAGGAGAGTTTTCAATATTTAAACCTTGAATGTTGATGTTTTGGCCATTCATAATACAGATTAACCGACCTCTGGAGCGGATTCCGTTGGCCTTAATCATGGCGTTTCCTAAGGGTGTACCGCCACCGTAAATAGTGCCTTTACCGCAAATACTTAAATTATGTACGTTATAAACGTCGGTCCTGTTTAAAGTACCTGCATTAATTAAACTGGCATAAGTTTTCATTTCCCAACCTTCAAAACGGTTCATAGTAAAAGGTTCATAATCATGGATATTGCTGCTTCCTTTTAAAACTCCGCCTTCGGCTATATAAAGTGTCATATCACTTTTTAGGAATAAAGCTCCGCTAACAAACTCCCCTTTTGGGATATAAACCGTTCCGCCTTTAATGCAGGCATCAATAGTTTTTTGAATGGCTTTTGTATTTAGCGTTTTTCCATCGCCTTTGGCACCAAAATCTAAAATATTTAAAACCTGACTTTTAATTTTGGTTTTTGCTTTTACAATACTCCCTTTATTTGATAGTTTACCCGCTTTTGTTTGCGCTTTAATATAGAAGGAATAAGATTGATTAGGCTTTAAGTTTTGAACCGTAAAATTAGTTTTAGCGGATGTAGCCACTAATTTATCATTGTTAAATATTTGGTAAGTGGCAATATCTTGATATTGCAAAGGTTTATCCCAAAGTAGCGTGACAGAAGTTGAAGTAATGCTGGCTTCAGGTATCATCAAGTTTTTAACGCTAGAAGCATCTTGCGTAAAGCCATTAGAGGATGTAACAATCACTAATAAAACAGCTGTAATATATTTAGAAAAATTCACCTTCATTTTACTTTTCACTTTCAACTTATTACTTACTACCTACTACTTTCTCACTAAATAAATATTCGGCTTTAGCGCTGGCTTCATTCCTTTGCCCATATAAAAACTAGTATGCGGAGGCTGGTTATAACCTACGTTTTGCCAAGCGATACTTAAACGGTATTGCGGATCATGCATTAAGGTATATTGCTTGATGTTAGTTGGAATGGTAGTATTATAGATGCGAAGCTCTTTATTATCGGCACTTCTTAAAATAAGTTCCTCACGCCAATCGCCTAAAATATCTGCAGATAAAGCAGGGTTAGATTTTGAGCCATTGTTTGATACCGCTCCATCAGCAGTGAAAATTCTACCTTTTCCGTATTTCTCAATATAATTTCCGTTTAGCAATTCTCTGGTTGCATCGCTATCCCAATAAATCAAAAAGTTGGTTGAACGTGGCGCTGGACCTATTTTTTCTCCTTTTATAGAATATAAATCTCGAGAACCGGACCACCACATTTGCGCACCTACTCTGGTACTATCGATATTATCAGCTACTCCCCTGCCTACATCTGTATCTTGTTCTGCCGTGAACAGTACTTTTCCGGTTGCGGCGGCATATAATGTTACACCCGGACCTTTTGTTCCTTCTTCAATCTCGTGAATGCCAAAAACTTCTAAACCTGGGGTTTCAGGATCTAAATCACTTACATGGATTGCATCGCCATGACGGAAACCTGTGGAAAACAAACCTTTGCCATTATCGTCCACCACCATTGATCCAAAAATAATTTCGTCTTTTCCATCGCCATCCACATCTGCAACAGAAAGGTTATGGTTCCCCTGGCCAGAGAAAGGATTGTTACCATCCTTACTGTCAAAAACCCAACGAGAAGTCAGTTTTCCACCACGCCAATCCCAAGCTGCCATCACAATACGTCCGTAATAACCTCGGCACATCACCACACTTGGATGTACGCCATCCAAATAAGCAATGCAGGCAGTAAACCTATCTACACGGTTGCCTGTATTGTCATTTTTACCGTTTCCACCTTTACCGCCCCAAGCGCCAATATCGCCACGGGCAGGAATATAATCTGTAGTAGCCAGAGCTTCGCCGGTTTTACCGCTAAAAATGGTGAAGTATTCTGGACCTTTTAAAATTTTACCATAAGTGCGTGAACGTTGATCCGAAATATCCCGCCAATCTGCATTGGCATCTCCAATTACCTTTCCTTTACCGTCCACAGTTCCGTCAGCGGTTTTACAAGCAAACTCCGCTATGCCGTCGCCATCTAAATCATAAACCATAAACTGAGTATAATGCGCACCATCACGGATATTTTTTCCTAGATTGATTTGCCATAGTAAAGTTCCGTCTAATTTATAGGCTTGGAATATAGCAGGATCTGTAATGCCTGTTTGCGAGTTGTCTCTGGCTTTACCCGTTTGATGCAAAACAATTTCGTACTGCCCATCGCCATCCAAATCTCCAACGGAGGCATCATTAGGCGTATAGCCATTTATATAATGTAAGGGAATGGATATGTAATTTTTAATGGAAGAATTTACAGACAGGGTAAAACTGCCCGGCTCTAATTGCTCCTTACCTTTGATGATACTTTTAACATACCATGTATTTAGCTTGGTATCTTTTGCGGTAGAATCAATAAAATTGGTTGCTCCGGTAATGGGTTTTGCATTTACTTTTACCACATCATTATCTCCAGATTTACGATAAAGATTAAAAGCAATATCAGAAGGATCGGTTCCTAAAACCCGCCAACTCACAAAAAACCGATTTTCCGCAGTATGTGTGGCCACCATACCTCGGTCTAAATTTTCCATTTGTCGTTGCGCAAATACTTGTTGACCTAAAATAGTTAAGCCTATTACAGCAATAAACTGCTTTATGTATTTATACATGTTAAAGAATTTTGGTTAATTGGATTTGAAATTTAAAAGTAGGAAACATTAATATTTGGTGCATCATGCTCCATCATGGTGGTGGGTGGTTTTGGCAGTGAGTCGTTATCTTATTTAATTAGATTTGAAATCTCCCCGGCTCATTGCCACCGGAAAGGCTAGTGACTTTTCCGCCAAGACGGAATTTATCGGTTGCTAATGAAAGAGGCTCAACCTAAACTCTCCACAAATACCAATAAAACGTTAATATTTGTTAAAAAAAATGGTGTAGATACGCTTTTCAAGAACACTAAATAAGTTTTAATTTTAAACAGGATACCACAGGTTGCCAACGTGTTGCCAATTTATTAATATCGTACAATAATAGGTAACAGCCACTTATTACCCACAAGCAAAACCAATTAAAAGAAGCGACGCATCACCCCATGAAAACACCCACATTTGTTATCCTATTTTTAGGTTTATTCAGTTGTTTTGCAACAAATAGCCAAGCCCAAACAAAATTGTTTTTTGAAAAAGTGTATATCCATACCGATAGAGAAATGTACGCTCCGGGCGAGGAAATATGGTTTAGCGCTTATCTGGTTAATGCCCAAAACAACAACTTTATCAACAGCAGCAATACCCTTTACACAGAACTGGTGCATAACGACAAAAGTCAGGAAGTGGTTTCTAAAGAAATACTGAGGCTTGAAAAAGGTAAAGGCAACGGCGATTTTAAGTTGAACGATTCCATTGCTCCAGGTAGCTATACCCTAAGGGCCTATACAAACTGGATGCGCAATTTTGGGCAAGTATTTATTTTTGAAAAGCAAATTCAAATTGCGGACATCAACAATTCACCTAAAGTAGCAGACAAAGGATTAGTAAATACCAAAACAGGTAAAACATTAACTAACAAAAACACTTCACCCGTAATAATTAAGCAAGAAAACATCCAGTTTATGCCCGAAGGTGGTGCAATGGTAGATAGCGTTGGTGGGCTGGTTGCTTTTAAAGCAGTCGATGGTGCCGGTAAAAGTTTGGGCTTAAAAGGAGAAATTACTAACAGTAAAGGGGATGTAGTTACCGAAATAAAAACAGAATCTGGCGTAGGCGCATTCTATTTTGTGCCATTGCCTAACGAAGTTTATACCGTTAAAGGACTTTATAACAACGGAAAATCTTTTGAACAAAAATTACCTAAACCCTTAACCAGCGGTTTTGCAATGCGTGTTAATGATAAAGACAGTGTTATAAACGTTATCCTATCATCAAACAGTAAAACTGTAACAAATGGTAAACAAGGGCTTTTGGTGGCAAAATGCCGAGGAAAGATTTATGCCAATGTACAGTTTAACTTAGCCAGTCCGCAAGTGCTGGTTCAAATTAAAAAAGATGATTTACCAGACGGAATTAATGCCATCACCTTTTACGATGAAACCGGTAAACCTAATTGCGAGCGTTTAATTTATGTTGACAAAAAAGATAGTCCTATCCTGTCCATTACGGCAGATAAGCCAATTTACGATACAAAAGAAAAAGCTACTTTGCACATTAAAATTACCGATAGCCACCATAAACCGATAAAAACTACTTTCTCTTTTGCAGCTACAGATGCCAACTTAATTAAAGCCAATGAAAGCAACATCGTCTCGTACTTAATGTTAGAGTCTGAGCTCTTGGGCAAGATAGAACAACCTACGCAATATTTTAACACAGACAATTCCGGAAAACAAAAGCAATTGGATTTATTACTGCTTACGCAAGGATGGCGAGATTTTATATGGAGACACTTAGAAGATACTCCTATAAAAATTACCGAAGTAGCAGAGAGTGGTATTACGGTTACCGGAAAAGTAAAACAAGTACTTCTAGAAAAACCTATTTATAATGCCAACGTAAGTATGTTTGCCAATGGCGCTAAAGGCGACAAACTTTTTGCAGGAAAAACAGATTCTGCAGGGATTTATCATTTAGATGGTTTAGAACTTTACGGAGACCAAAAAATAAAACTTACCTCCGCAACCGACAAAGGCAAAAAGAATGGATGGATTACCTTAGATTCTTTATACAAAGACATCGTACCTAAACCTTTTGTGCCCACACTAACTGCACAACCTATAGACAAATCTTTTGTTGAAGAGATAAAAAAACGGGTGAGCGTGATGAGGAAAGCCAATCTAAGAGATACCATCCAACTAAAAGAAGTTACCGTGAGAGACAAAAACACCAGACTGTTTGACCGTGTAGTGAGCGATTTTGGTTACCCTGTAGAAGATTTTAAAGTAACCAAAGCAGATTATGATTATTACAGCCTAAAACTTTTTTTAATGGATAAATCTGGCGGAATCCGCGAGGTTGATGACCCACATGACGCTGGAAAAAGTATTTTAGCTTACCCTGTTTTTGGGAAATTTGTGCAACCCAGGGTAGTTATAAACAATAAGGAACAACCTTTTACAGATGCCGATGCCCAATATGTAAAAAATGATTATTACGATACTTACTGGAATTTACCTATGAGTAAAGTAGAAAGAGTTGTGATTAAACATTTGGTTGGCTCACCATTAGAAACCAATAAATCGCCCGAAAAAGAAGATATCGGAGCATCAATTTCTGGAAGTGGACTAGCTTCAGCCGATTCTACGGGTCCAGGTCAGGATGTTTTTATTATTTACCTTACTTTAAAGCCAGGCGCATTGGATAAAAAGATTTTCAACTCTATTATTGAGGATGTAAGCGGTTATTATCAAGCAAAAAGTTTTTACCGTCCGCAATACGGAGAAGATGTTTTAACCGACCAAAGAACCACCATTAACTGGGCACCTACTGTAATAACCAATGAAAATGGGGAAGCAACTGTAACCTATTATAATGCTGGATTAAAAGCAAAAGTCAATGTTTTTGTAGAGGGTCTAACTTCTGGCGGAAATCCGGTTGCGGGTAATGCTAGTTATTTGGTTAAATAAAGAGAGGATTTGCAAGATATTGCCCGCATTTCACCGCTTTCATTGCGATCCGCAGGCTGGCGAAGTGGCAATCCCTCTGTTATTTTGTACTAACTGTTTTTCTTGTTAATTAGATTTTTGTTTTATGATCCTCCCGGCTCATTGTCGCCGGAAGGGCTGGTCACTTTTTCCTCAGCTGAAAAATTCACCGAAAACCCGAGTGAAGCGAATACATGAAAGCCTTTAAAAAACAATAAAAAAACTGAATGAAGCCGCCGCTGCGCCACTTGCTACAAAGACAGTGCTTTTATTTCTTTATCACTTCCGCAACCGCCAAGGCGGAATTGATCGCTCATTAATTAACGGTAGTGGTTTTAGCCTTGCTCGGTAGTGTTTCTAAAGCATAATTAGTAAAACAGCTGCCCACAAAAATTATAGAGAAAAAAGTATAAAATAGATTATTCGTGGCATCATTGTTTCTAATTATGGCTTACTAAACTGAATTTTATAAGCGGTTACCTTCCAAGCAGGCATATTTAGTGGCTTTTTAATTACCAATGCATCTTCCTCCTGTATCCATTCTAATTTCTCATCACTTCCCAAAAGCCTAACCGAAACTATAGCTTTATCCAAATATTGAGAATTTTTACCCAATGCGGTCATTCGGATTTCTTCTTTAGGCACATCCATACAAAAGGCATACAAATCATTCGCTTTTGTGGTATAACGGATATCTGTTGATTGGTAGCCACGCGTATCACTTAAACCGCCAAACCGGCCTTTTTTCTGATTTTCTTTAACGGTTGATGGTCCTTCACCATATATTTTCCACGGGCGGGTTGAATATACGGCCTCTCCATTTGCCGCTGTCCAGTCGCCAATATTTTCAACAATTTTTATCACGTCAGGTTCTAAATCCCCTTCTGGTGTTTGCACTACATTAAGCAACAGGTTGCCGTTTTTACTGATAATATCTGCCAATAATTGCGTTACCTCATCTGCACTTTTATATCTCTGGCCCGTTTTGTAAAACCAATCCCCAATGGAAGTATCGGTTTGCCATGGAAACGGGCTAATAGAATCAAGCACACCACGCTCTACATCTTGTACCCATTTGCCTTCCGAAGGTTGTTTTGGTGTATAAACCCCTGTTAGTTTCCCTTTATTATAATGGATATTATCATTATAATAATGTGCCAACATGGTACGCCCCACATCACCAAAAGGCAATCGGCTATCAGAATAAAGCAAATCAGGATGGTAAAGATCTATCAATTCTTCCACGTCGTTTAACCATTCCTTTTGCCAGCTAGGGTTATCTGTAATCCATTTTTTCATATCAGATGAATCTGGATTTTGCTGATGGTAAAGATCTGCATATTTTAGATTCTGACCATCATAAGGAACACCTGCAAAAACTCCATTTTTATCTGCTCCATGGCTTGGCTGAAACCAATTAAAACTAGCTGCCAAATGTTCAGAAACTCCAAATTTAAGTCCTTCTTTTTTGGCTGCCTTTTGCCACAGCCCAACAACATCCTTATGAGGACCCATATTTACCGAATTCCATTTATGGATTTTAGAGTTCCATAGAAAGAAATTGTCATGATGAGAACCCATACTTACAAAGTATTTTGCACCAGCTTTTTTATAAAGTGCCATTAATTCTTCAGGATTCCATTTTTCTGCTTTCCATAAAGGGATAATGTCTTTATACCCAAATTTTGAAGGTGGCCCATAATGTGAAACATGATATTTGTTTTGTGCGCTACCTTCTATATACATATTTTTGGCGTACCAATCGCCTTGACGTGGCACTGCTTGTGGGCCCCAATGAGCCCAAATTCCAAATTTGGCATCCCTAAACCATTCTGGATATCGGTATTGCTTTAACGATTCATCATTAGGTTTGAATTTTTCGGGAAGCTGTGCTTTGACATTCACTAGGACTGCCATAAACACCAAAGTTGAAAACAGTAATTTCATTCTCATAAAAAGTTTAATTTATAGGTTCAATAGTTTAAAGCTTACAAAATTTGAGGCTCCTAATTTAATTGCATTTAATTTGTCCAACAACAATATACCATTGTTAGTTAACTTATATATTTCCGACTTTTTCACACTTAACTAGTTAGTTAAATAAAAAATTAAATACTCTTAACAATGTATGGTATTAGTGCCCAATACCATCTATTTAATATATATCTATGATTAAGATTCGTTAATCGGTTATTTTTTATCGTTTATTTGTAAACGGGTAATTACAAATATAATCAACACGTTGTTATCTTTTTTTATTCAAAACCGGCTTTTTATTATTTAAAACCGACCTTTTATGTCCAAAAATATCCTAAGCTATTCTTTCTCCTTGTTACATATTGACTATGTGAAGCTTAACCATAATTGGAATTACAACAATGTCATCAGTCCGTATTATCGCCTTTACTATATTGATGAGGGAGCTGGGTCTATTTCTGATCATACCAACCATTTAACTTTAGAACCCGGACACCTGTACCTTATTCCTAGTTTTACAATTTGCGATTTGAATTGCGATGAGTATCTGAGTCAATATTTTATTCAGTTTTTTGAGGAATCTCCCCACGGAATCTCTTTGTTTACTAATAATAGAACCGTCATGAAATTAGTAGCGACCGAAATTGATATAGCTCTTATAAAGAGAATCACACAAAGTAATCCAGGCAGAGGAATTAATAGGTCTGACAACCCTAAAGTTTATGAAAAAGAGATTTATTATAAAGAATACCGTTCTCTTAATGAAAAAATGAAGGCACACCTAAAATTTGAAACTCAAGGAATTCTTCTTCAATTAATTTCGAGGTTTCTGGCCTCAACAAATTTTGAATTAAATAATACTAAAGCCATACCTTCTAAAATATTGGAGACCATGAGCTATATACAGCTTCATTTGAGCGAACAGTTAACAGTGTACGAGTTGGCAAGAAGAGCTAATCAAAGTCAGGATTATTTTTCGAAACAATTTCTAATACATACTGGACAAAGACCTGTAAAATATATCCATGAAAAAAAGGTAGAAAGAGCACAATATCTTATTGCAACTACCGATAAAACCTTTTCTGAAATTGCCATAGTTACCGGTTTTTCCAATTTGCCACATTTTTCAAAAATTTTTAAACAAATCACAAATTTAACCCCTGGAGAATACCGCCGTCAGAACGGTCAATTGAAATAAGCTTTGTTTAACATAATTAAAAGCTGTATTTGTCTAAAATATTGTTTATAACTTATCGTTCACCATTAATAACATATTCTCGACTCTTGTTAAAAACCCATTTTCTAATAAAAAACGTTCTATTTGCCGAAAGATAACACCCTTCCATCGCTGTTACTTCTGTATTCAGGAGCGTACATGCTTTCTATGGTACTTATACCTGTATTAAATTTACCACTTTGCGCTACTCTTAACTCATACTCAAAAACGTAATTGCCCTTTCTTAGATAGTTTATAAAGAAATTAGTAGATACATCTTTACTAACCTGATAGTAAAACAAGCCATCTTGATAATTATATCTGGATATTTGCTGCGTAGGCTCCGTTGCCGAAGGTCGCATATCTTTCAACAAAATATACTCATAGTCCCTATCGCTTTTTAAAGTAACAATCACTTTTACCAAATCACCAATTTTAGCCTGATGACCTGCCGAGATTTCGGTATAAGTATTATTATCCCGATTTTTCAAATAGTATTTCCTTGTAAGTATTAAGCCATTTGCTCCCGATTTCATTTTATCCGTGTTGTCCGTGTATTGCCAGTACATAGCTCCAAAACCAGTTTGGGGTGCATTAGAAATTTCTACCTTTCCAAAATCTTTGCTGATACCTTCTTTCACCCAGCTTGTTTTCAAATAGCCCGTTTGTTCATTGGCTTTTAAAGCTGGTTTAATCTCAAAGATGCTTTTTCCTCCTAATTTTATTTGCGGAACGTCTTTATTTTCTAAAACATTTGTTGACTGCTTTAACAAGGCATAACTGGCAAGTGTAGTAGCTTTTGTTGTGCCCCAATTATTGGTTTGTTTTTGGCGCAAAAGCCATAATTTAAGTTCGGGCAAAAGAGTACTATTTGGTTCGGTTTCCTCAAGCATTTCAATCACTAAAGCATGTGTTTCAATTGGTAATTGATACCAAAAACAGCCCCAATTCACGCTTGGCCAATAAGCGCCCATATCTTTGGTTTTGATTGCTCGGTCTTTTATAGAGTTACTGATGGTTTTAAAAAGCACTTTTTCGCCAAAGCGGGATAAAGTAAATGCAGCTAAAGTTTGCTGATACAGATTAAAACTCAACCACCTTGTTTTTACATCCTTAACATAAACTTGCCATTTTTCTTTTAAATTAGCCGGAACAGTTTTTTCAAAATAGCTAATGGCATACCAGGCATGGGCATTCAAATAAGAGTTTTCTTTATCCTTTAACTTGTTTTCTACATAAGCCAAAAGCTTTTGAGCAATAACCGTTTCATCTTTACTTGCGCTGAGTGCATTAAAACTTTTTAATTGCCCCAAACCTGCCAAAATATACTGCGATATAAACTGATCTTCGTAAGTACCGTTCATCCATGGAAAAGCGCCGTTTGCCAATTGCAACTGCTTTAACTTATTGATATACGTTGTTTGTTGTCTGCCAATCCCATCCATCTGGAAAAACAAAGCTAGTTTACGCTGTTGCTCGCTTTCGCCTTCCGCATCTTTTAACCACGGGCTTTCCTGCAAGAGGATTGATTTCATCTTAGGGTTTTTCGCTAACTGAGCTAAACTACTATCCTCAGTACCGTCTTTAAACGTAGCGAAGTATTTTTTTATCCTAGGATTTTTATCCAAAATAACCGAAGCTATGCTGTTGGCATATAAGGCGCTAAAGACAGGTTCTGACCCCTCGTATCTGGGTTCTGCTAAATACGGAATGGCTTCTGCAACCAGCCAATTGGGGTTTGCTGTCCATTCAAACGTAAGGTTTTTATTTTGTAGCGTATTGCTGTTGTTTTTCACCAGATCATCAAAAACAAAAGTCTTACTTTCTCCTTTTTTCACCAACATACTCATAGTCTGCGTAACCAGAATACTGTTTGATAAAACCGGAATGCTGTTTTGTTCGCCATCTGCAAATTTTCCTGTATTGGCAATAAAACGGTAACCTATTGCTTCTACTTGTTGCGGAATAGCTAAAGTGATTTCTGCGGTAGCATTATTGTTTCCAGAAATACTGAACTGATTTTGAACGTTATTACGTAATATGTTTAAAACTTTATCATCCAATGGATTGTAAAATTCGACCTTCAGATTGGCTTTTAAACTGTCTTTTGTAAGATTGATGATGCGTAACTTAATATTTACCGTATCGCCAGCCCTAAAAAAACGGGGCATATTGCTTTGGAGCATCAAACTTTTTTGCGCTACAATTTGGGTGTCAATGGCAATGCTGTTTAAATCTTTATCATAAGCTAAAGCTTTAAAATGCCATTTTGTTAAAGCATCTGGTAAGGTGAAAGGCATATTAAACACACCTTTTTCGTCTGATTTTAGTTGTGGCAAAAAGAAAGCGGTTTCCGCAAAATTAGTCCTGATGGTTTTACCTACGCCAACATCTACATTGGTAAAAATCTGATTGCTATCTTCCGTATTTACACCAGAAACCGAACCTGTTAGATCCGCTTTCTTCTGAATACCATAACCTAACACAACTGCCTCGTTCAAGCCATTTACCGGGTCCTCTCCTACTGGCGAGTTAATTTTAACACTACCACTATTGCTCGTAACTGATACTCCTCTAATATATATTTCAGGTTCTAAAGCTCCTCTTAACGTTTTACTCACTTTATCAAAAGATTTACCGATAGCAATAGTAGAATAGTTAGTACTTGATTTACAGGTGATTTCCGCAAGGTTTATACCAGCATATTCAATGGAAATCACGGAATTTTCTGGTACTTTAATCTTAAAATAACCGAAAGAATTACTTACCGTATTGATGCGCTTGCCCTGTAGCCTTATAATTGCTCCCGAAATCCCTAAGCCTGTTTGCTTATTTATCACTCTGCCACTGTAATCAAAGCCTGTTTTAATTTGTTTGGCATTTTGCAGGTATTGCACTTTAACCAGCGAATCCTGATAAGTGTTAATGCTGATTTGTTTAATACGATTTTTGTAATTATTAAATACAGAATTATAGCCACCTAAATAATTATAGCCACCTAAATCAATATTTTCATAAGATTTGGGAATTACGTATGGATTAAAATAGATGTTATTTATCGTGTTGCTTTGTACGCTATAATTAAACCCGTATGTAGTCCACAAATTGTAAAAATAAGAATACCTTCCATGACTTTTATTGTTAAAAATGGTTTGCCAGTTTGGCAGATGATAAATAGCATCTAAAGAAGCATCGTACATAGTGGCTAATAACTCCGCATCAAAGGGTTCGCCATTTTGTTTGCTCATTCGCAAACTGATTTTATCTTTTTGACCGGGCTCCAATTTATCTTTAAAATTTACAAACTGGTAATTCAACTTTACCTGATTTTGCTTGAGCGTGATATTTTGTATGCGGGTAAAAATCCGGTTTTTGTAAACCATTAAAAAAGAAACGCTTAACAAACTGTTAGCTCCTAAACCTAAACTAATGGCTTTTGGTTTATCGTCTGTATTAATCCATTCGCTTTGTATTTTTTTATCTTCGTTATAAACTTCCATCAACACGCAAGCATTAGGTAAATTAATACTGAAAGTTGCTTTCTCGTTTTGCCCTATTTCTGTTTGATCAACAGTTAACCAATTGTTAATTTCTTGGGTTATTGCCGGTTTGTTGAGGTAATAAAAACTAAAAATCCTGCTTACAGTGTCGCCATTTAAAGATTTCGCGTTAATTTTAATTTGATAGTTACCCGTCTCTAAACTCTTTATTTTATCGAAGTTTAGCGTAAAATTAGAAGAATCGTTATCGAATCTAATGGTTTCAAGCTTTACCGATTTCAATTGCTTTTTTGAACGCTCAATAGGTTCTACATCAGGAAAGTATTTCTGATAATCCGCTATGGAAATAAACGAACTATCTGCTGTTTTAAAAAGCCGCTTTTTTACATAAAGTTTTAAGTCTTCCACTTTAAAAAGCGAAGCTTCAAGGCTGCCTTTAATTGGGGAATAATTCAAGTTTCTTAAACCTATTTTAAAAGGAAAAGCATCATTTTTTGTGATTTTATTAGGTATCTCTGCATTAATAAAAACATTGTTTTTTTTTAACCGAGCATAAGCGTATTTGCTTTGTGTTTCGCCATTTTCATCAGTAACATTTACAGTTAAGTAATAATTAAGATCCTGCTTTTCTACCGGAATATCAGCTACAGGGGAAGCAAAAAAACTCACTTTAAATTCACCATTCCTGTCACTTAAAATAGTGTCGGCTTTTAAAAGCTTTTCATAAGAACCCGTTCTACTGTAGTTTGGAACATAGTTTAAACTCCTTTTTAAAATAAAAGCAACTTTTGCATTTGGCAAAGCATAGCCGTTATAGGCTACCACTTTCCCTTTAAAAGTCACACTATCATTTAAACGGTAAGTTTGTTTTTCTGGCACTAAACTGATCTCGAAATTAGGGCGTTTATATTGTTCTAACAATACACTGCTAACACCTGTATCATTAATTTGAAAATTTATCTGACCGTTTAAAACTGCTTGTGGAATTATGAAACTTCCCTCAAAACTTCCAAAATCATTGGTAATATAGTCTGCTTGGGAAAGTTTTGTTCCGTTTTGAGAGCGAGCAATAAAATTCGCCATAAAAGCCGTAGCTAATTTTGCCTTTTTGCCACTCATATCAAAACAAATTCCTTTAAAATAAACGGTTTGGCCGGGGCGGTAAATAGCTCTATCAGTATAAATTACGTAAGCATTTTTATAATTGGGTGTGTTGTAATTATAGTTTGTATTGTTAATGTTTACCCGTTCACGGTTTAAAGTATCTCTTCCAGCAATAATCTTTAAGTTTAGGTAATTATATTTTGCTAGCAATGCCGAATCAATTTCATAAAAACCATCTTTAATCTCGCTAAAGGGATTGCTTACTTTTTCTAATTTTTTGGTAATCGGGTTATAGCCATCCGCCTTTATTTCTGCGTTTTTAATAGGTTTTCCAGATAATCTTTGTTGCAACAAAAAAGTGGTTTTATTATACTTATTTCGCTCCTTAGGGATGACAGAAATATCGCTGATTTTTAAATAAACTGTACTATGTTTTTTCTGCGGCGAGTTATCTTCTGTTACCAAATAATAGTCTCCAACCGGTAACGCATCCAATTTAAATTCGTAATTATGTTTTTGATAATCAGCAAATACAGGTAAGTTTAAAGTATCCGTTTTATAAACCGTTCTCTTTTTTAATTTTATGTATAAGCTATCAATATATGGGTTTCTATAGTTATGATTGCTTGCTAACAACAGTTCTTCCCGCTCGCCATCATTTATCTTATAAATTTCAAAAACAGTCTGTTTGGTATTTTTATAGATTATGGAGCCTAAAATAGCTTGGTTTGGCGTATTTATTCCTTCAAAATCTAAAATAATTTGTACTTCTTCAATAGCTTTAATACCGTTTTTGGCAATTACTACATCAGCTGAATCGGTAGATGATTCTTTTAATTGCCGGTAATAATTAAGTGCTTTGGCGGGTTCAGCTTTATTGTAATAATATTGTGCAAGCTTGGCGGTAGCCTCAGAAGCAATGTCGTTCACCTTTGTTTGCTTAGAAAGCTCTTCCAAACGTTTTACATAAAGGCTATCTTTATTGTAAATAGTGGTGTTGTTGTAAATAAAGTCCAACTTTCTCAACTCCAAATCGGCAGCGGCCGCATCATTATGGTTGGCTAAATGAAATGCCGTGGCTTGTTGTATCAATTTTAAACCTTTAAAATAACTGTGGTTTACTTGCTCGTCTTTCAAATTAATTTTCACAAACGCTATCGCAGGTTCAAATAAATCGGGATTGAAAAGTAAAAACAGCGGTTTGGGTTGATTAATGGTGGCATTACGACTTAAATAATAATCTAAAGCTCTGTTAACCAGCAAATCGTAAAGTGTGGGGCGGTATTTTCTTGTTTCTTGGTTGCCCACTAAAATATCGTTGTATTTGGCTAAGGAAATATTTTGTAGCTCTTTCGGCAAATTTAAAGATGCCTCATATAAATAGTTTGTTTCTTCTAATAATTTGGTAGTTCCCCAAAAAGTAAAGTTGGTATTTTGAGTACTTAAATCGCTCCGCTGACTTATCCTGTACCGATTTTGACTGTAATATTTACTGTAAATCTCCGCTTCTAAAGACTGTAATATGTTCTTGGTTGGGAAATCAGTAATTTTAATCTCTCGATCTAAAGTGTTCACAATTTTCGCAATGGCATCTTCCTGCAAATAGCTAATGAACTTGATTTTATAAACGGTACATTTTAAAAACAAGGTTTCATTTGCCTCCTTTTTGGCTTGTATCTGCAGTTTTTCAACCTTTTCCAAAGCGGCTTGTGGCTGTCCGATACTTTCTAGAGAGTCTATACTATAAAAAACATCATAAAAATTAGTTTGTGCGAGGGCCGGCTGTAAAAAGCAATACACAAACATGAATAGTAGAAATATTTTTTTCATCAGTTTAAATTTTGGTTTTGGAAAGCTCCGAAACCTCGGAACACAGAAAGAAGATGCTGTTTTGTTGTTTATTCCACATCTGTATCTCGAATTTCTTCTAAAACATGTTCGTACCTAAGCCTAAAGGCTTCAGGCAGATTTGGCATACAGAGTACTTCCTGTTGTAATTTCTCTGCTTCTGCAGCAAAGCCAGAGCGGTAAAGCAGTTGTGCCAAAATTGCTTTCGCACTGAAATAATCTGGCGAGAGCAAAAGCGCATGCCGACAATAGACAATTGCTTTATTAAGGTAAAATGGATCTTTTCTTTTATACCACAATATTTGATTTGCGCCATTAGAAAGCCTGTTGGCAAAATAATCTTTTGTGTTTATACTTACTACACTACCGTTTTTTCTGCCAACATTATTCTTTGCCTCACTATTAATTTTTTCAATTGCTTTGGCTTCAAACTTTTTAGACGAATCTGGCGTAACCAACAAATATTTATCATTGTATTTGATTAAATAATCCAAAAAACTTGAGGTATCCTTTGTGGCTTTGTAATAGTTCATCATTACCCAAGGACTATACGGTTCCTTATCATAATCATTTTTATTATGCCGGTATTGATAGGATCTGGCAACATCCTGAATCATCTCCAAGTTTTTTGTTTTTGTTGCGTAGGCCATGGAATTTGCTAAGGCCCTTTGATCAAACCATGGATAATAATTAAAATATTCTTTTCTATAAATAGTGTTATATAACTCTTTATCAGTTACTGCTTTTTTGCTGGCTAAACCACTGTAAAATGGCCCAGACTTCATGATTAAAAGTAGTATCTCTGGATTTTCAGTGTCAGCATCGTCCATTTCTGAAGCAAACTTTTCTATCAACTCGCCATTGTCGTATTGTTTCAATAGTAATTTTAGCTCAATAAACTTTCTTATTTCGTTTTTGCTAAGGCTGTTTTTTGCCCATTTATCTTTATAAATCATCAACTCCCGCAGGCCTTGGGCGCTCATCAAAGCGCTGTCTTTCATTAACTGAAAATCCATTACAGATTTATTAATACCAAAACTGCTATGCAATAAATTACTGTCGGCATCAAAAATATAGTAAGTGGGCAATATTTTAGGCTTTTGCTTTGCAAACAAAAAACTGGTTAAGCTATCGCCAAGAAAATAACGGAAACAGCTAAAGTTCTTGCTTAAAAACTTTGCAGTTTCAATAGTTGCCAGCGGAGAGTATCTTTTAAAATTTTTGATATCGGTTTTCCGATAAACAGATGTCTGAAGCTCGATAAAAATGAGTTTACCACTAAATTTTGCTTTAGTAAAGTTTACATTTCCAGAGGTATCAATTTGTCCGATAGCAGAAACAGATAAAAAACAAGCGCAAATGATTAGGTAAAATTTCCCCATGTTATTGATTAAAGCTGGTTAAAGAAGGTCCTTTTTCTAACTAATTGGCTCAAGCGAATGGCATTAAGCGAAGCGCTATTTTCTGTATAGATGAAATAATTTCTAAATTACAATATATACAATAAACTAAACTTTCTAAAAATAAATCTCAATAAACTTGCATTGTAAAGCTATCCATCCTATTACCGCAAAACTTACAAAGTAAATTCCATCATCGTTATTGAATTTATATTTTGCATTTATTCAGTTCAGCTCTTTATTCAATATTTATCTAAAGCACAAGTCACCCATTTCTTTTTTCCAACGCTCATAAGACTTGCGCTAGATGGGGTTTGATTTTATTGACATTTTTTTTAGTCCATTTCAATATTTAATTACCCTCAGATTTTTTTTGCTTCCACTGGCACAATTTTTATTTTAAATTAAGCATAAAAAATCTATTCTAATTTCTAACTATTTAAAACTCAAAAACTATGTTCCATCATGTAAAAGATTTACAGTTTAATGTGAGGGTATCCAAAGCTGATCCCCGATTCGCTAACTTATTACTCGAACAATTCGGTGGCGAGAACGGAGAATTAGCTGCCGCAATGCAGTATTTCACCCAAGCATTTGGCGCAAAAGTGCCCCACCCCGACAAATATGATATGCTAATGGATATCGCCACTGAAGAATTTAGCCATCTGGAAATTGTAGGCGCAACCATTCAGATGTTGTTAAAAGGTGTGAATGGCGAGCTTAAAGACGCCGCTGACAATTCTGAAATTATGCAGGTAATGGACGGGAAAACGGTGAAGGAAAGCATTATCCATGAAGCCTTATCCGCTAATCCGCAATTTGCGATAATAACCGGCGGAGGCGTTACGCCTAGAAATAGCCAAGGTATTCCGTGGTGTGCTTCATACGTTAGTTCAAATGGAGATTTAACCGTGGATTTAAGAAGTAATTTAGCTTCAGAATCTAGGGCGAAATTAGTTTATGAGCATTTGATGAAGTTTACAGATGATCCGTACGTATTGGAAACCTTATCATTTTTAATGACAAGGGAAGTTGCCCATTATAAGATGTTCGAGGCGGCTTTGAACGACATACAGCCTAATTTCCCTCCTGCCATTTTACAAGCAGATCCTAGATTTACCCAACAATATTATAATCTATCTAAACCACAAAGTGCCCGCGGACCATGGAACCAAGGCGAAATGCCCGGAATGGGAATGGAATGGGAATATATTGAAGAACCTTTAGCTTATGTAAGAGATAAAGCTGATGGTAAAGTTACTAAAGAGATGCAAAAAGAGCTTGACGCTACCGAGAAAAAAAATAAGGAAATGAGTCAGCAAAAAAGTGAAGAGGTTAAAAAAGCTGATAAAAAAGCTGACGGTCAATGGAATCATGACTTAAAAACCAAGTAAGTTTATCTTTAAAGAGGGCCGTTTTAGTCCCTCTTTTTACTTGTTA
The DNA here is from genome assembly GCF_946480185.1 of uncultured Pedobacter sp. The sequence continues at coordinate 213,575 of NZ_CAMLIG010000003.1, forward strand.
CTCAATTAAACATAGTATGATTTTCGATTTAGAGAGATTTAAGACTGCGCAGTCAAAATGTTATCCACAGGTGGTATCAGAACTTAGAAATGGCAAAAAAGAGAGTCATTGGATTTGGTTTGTGTTCCCACAAATTTCCGGACTCGGCAAATCAGAGATAGCAAAAAAATATGAAATAAAAAATCCATCAGAAGCATACGCTTACCTAACTGATGATTTACTTTCAAAAAGGATATTGGAGTTGACGGGGATACTCGCCTACGAAATCAAAGGAAAATCCGCAGAGGAAATATTTGGTTTTCCAGATTATTTAAAATTCCACTCGTCTTTGACGCTTTTTAATGCAATTGTGAAAAAAAACTTGTCGTTAAGTCATAATCCGGTTTATAATTGTTTTGAGGACGCATTAGCCAAATATTATAATAGTAAATATGATCATGTTACTCTGGAAATCTTAAAAAAAATACACGATATCAATTGACAGCGGGACGATAACCTAAATCCATAATTAAAGGTTCAACTTTCTATTTAGTTTGCCCAATTATGAGGTTGTATATAAACTGGTGATTTGTCTTAATTCATCAAATTCATACTGCTATCGCTAATTTAACATTTAGATCAATAAGTATAAACCGTATTTTCTTGGCATTATTTTTCCTTTGCGTATCTCTGGTCGACTAACCCGATTAACATAAACGATGACTAAACATTCTTTTATTAAGCGAAACGGTTTGAGCATTATTCTTATAATTTTGATGCTCATTTTTTTATTCGGACAGTTTATGACCGGATTTACGGTTCATAACAATGACCTAAAAGAACACACTGTTCCAGAACTTCGTTTAATACAATACCTCACAAGCGGTCATTTCATTCAGGCAACGTTTGAGAACTGGGAAAGTGAATTTTTACAGATGTCTCTTTACATCTTATTAACGGTAAAACTTTATCAAGTTGGTTCTGCCGAATCTAAAAATCCAGACCAACCAAAAGATAATAATGAATTACTTCCTCATAAAAAAAGTCCATGGCCAGTAAAAAAGGGTGGCATTTGGCTTAAGTTGTATTCGCATACTTTGTCGGTTGCTCTTCTTCTCTTGTTCCTCTTTTCATTCATAATGCATCTTTACGGAAGTTTGATAAGTTATAATGAAGAACAGACCTTGAAGCATCTTCCAACTGAAGTATGGACATCCTATATTTTTTCAGCTCAGTTTTGGTTCGAGTCTTTTCAAAACTGGCAAAGCGAGTTCTTGGCTGTGGCCTCGATTGTGATTCTGTCAATTTGGTTGAGAGAAAAAGGTTCGCCCCAATCAAAACCTGTTAATGCGCCACATTACCAGACAGGTGATTAGGATATTTAATTTTAAGACCGTAAATGTGCAACCCTGTTTTTTTAAATCTAACTGAAAATGGCCTATCTGATAAAAATTAAACAGCAAATTTCATACAACAGACGAGTTGTTTCTTATGGAACAGATTTTGGATCTGCATAAATTATTTTATCAATGAAAATTATGGACATCATATTAGAACTATTTGGATCTGGAAAAAATCTCACGACTTTGCAAATGTGCTTTAGAGGTTTTGTGATGTTTTGTTTAACGCTGGTGATGTTAAGAATATCCGGGCGACGCTCGTTCGGGGTAAAAACGCCGTTAGATCTCATTATTTCGATATTGTTAGGCAGTATACTTAGCAGAGCGGTTGTAGGTGCTTCGCCATTTATGCCGGTGGTGTTTTGCGCACTTCTAATTGTAACCCTTCATCGCGTATTTAGTTGGATAATTATAAAGAATAAAACTTTCCGCCACTTAGTGGAGGGCAAAAAGATTCTACTTTTTGAAAACGGAAAATTTTTAGAAAAAAATATGAACAGAGCGCTAGTGGATGAAGAGGATGTTAAACAGAAAGTTCGAATGCAGACTTTCCAAAACAACTTAGAAAATATCGAAAAAATATACATGGAAAGAAATGGCGATATATCCGTAGTGAAACAAAAGTAAGCTAACAAATTTTCAACTTCACTTTATTCTTATCCTTTGAGATACTCATCTGGATAATAAATATTATCAGACAGAGTATCTTTAACAACGGAGTTTCATACCTGTTAAAAATTAGCTACAACTACATTACACTAACCTATTAGGTTATAATTTTAATCCGAAATCCTCCCGGATTATTACCACTAAAAAAACTATTTCACTCGTTTAAACACTTTAACAAGCTCATACCATAATACAGAGACAAAACCTACGCTAATGCTAATTAGCAACTGAAATGCTGAAAGTGGTTTAAACCCGAAGAAATTTGCCAAGGGTTGAATATATAGCAACAAGCCAGTAATCATTACGGTAAGGCAGATAATTAACAAGATTAAATTGTTTTTATATTTTACAGTAGTGAGCAAAGAGTAATAAAAAGATCGGTTAACCAGTGTAAGCAAAATATTAGCGGCTATTAAACAGGTAAAAACCATCGACCGTGTTAACGCTTCACTAAAGTTTTGCTTAACTGCGTATTGATACACGAGTAAGACACCCAGGGTAATCATTAATCCCTGTATAATGCTGGTGGCAAGTTCTCGCCAATTAAAAAAGGTGGTACTAAAAGGTCGAGGTTTTTGAAACATGGTGTTTTTTTCCATGGGTTCATTCTCGTAAATAATGGAACAGGTGGGTCCCATAATTAGTTCTAAAAAGATAATATGTACTGGCGAAAATATATTAGGATAAACCCACCCTAAGGCTAAAGGCAGAAAAACAGTTAGTACAATTGGAATATGGATAGAGATAATGTATTGAATTGCCTTTTTTAAATTGGTATAAATACGCCTGCCCATTGCTATCGCGTCCACCATTTTAGATAAATCATCTTCCAATAAAATTAATGATGCGGCTTGTTTTGCTATTTCTGTCCCTTTTTTGCCCATTGCAATACCAATGTGTGCCGCTTTAAGCGCAGGGCCATCATTAACACCATCGCCCGTCATGGCCACTATTTCAGTTTGAGCTTTAAGCGCATTGATGATTTTTAATTTGGCTTCCGGAAACATCCTGGTGAAAATGCTCGTATCTCGCACACATTTACCCAGCTCTGCCTCGTTCATCTTCATCAAATCTTCGCCGTTAATATATTTATCCGCATGCTGAAATTCAATTTGCTGGGCAATGGCGGCGCTAGTTAACGAATTATCTCCGGTAACAATCTTTACTGCAATACCTGCTTGGTAAAAATTCTGGAGTACAGTTTTGATGTTTTCTTTTGGAGGATCGTAAAAAGCCACCAATCCTTTAAATACAAATTCAAATTCTTGTTGTGTCGCCGGAAAACCATTCCCTTTAAATAACGACTGTGCCACACCCAATACGCGGTAGCCGTCCGTTGCTAATTGTTTGATGGCGTGGTCAATTTGTTCTTTTTCCTCCGGATTTAGGTTGGAGATATTAATCAATGCTTCTGCCGCACCCTTGGCGGCGATAATCCTATCTCCGCTTGCATTTTCAAAAAGATGAGTCATCATGGGCGGTTTTCCAGATAAAGGATACTCATGAATCATTTTATAGGCTTTTCGTTCATCAGCTATTGCCGATTGTTGATAAGCTGTATGCAAAGCAATCTCCATTGGGTCAAACGGAATAGGTTCGCTGGCCCACATCGCCATTCTAATCAATTCCTTTTCGGGCTCGGTTAATTCATCTGGACTTTTAATTTGATTGGTCTCCAACACAAAAAGCTTAGCCAAAGCCATTTTATTTTGTGTAATGGTTCCGGTTTTATCTGTACAGATAACCGAAGCACTACCTAGTGTTTCTACCGTTTTCATTTGCTTTACCACAATACCCATTTTCATTAAGCGCCAAGATCCCAAAGCCATAAAAGTGGTAAAAGCAACGGGAATCTCTTCCGGAAGGATACTCATCGCCAGCGTTAATGCTTTGAGCAGGCTATCTAAAATATTGTGCGAATGAATGTAATTAATTGCCCAAACAATTAGAAAAACAATGGCACCGGCAATCACCATCTTTTTTACAAAATTGTTGATTTGTAGCTCTAGAGGTGTTTTCTCTTCGGCTATTTTAGCTAAGCTTTCGCCGATTTTACCTAACCGGGTTTGGTTGCCCACAGCTGTGATGGTAGCAATGGCGAGCCCACTTGCAACGGTAGTGCCGTGAAAAATTAAATTATCTGTGGATGATTTGTCTTTGTAAACTGCCAACGATTCGCCGGTTAGAATACTTTCATTCACAGAAAAATCGTTGGAGCGCACAATAATGCCGTCCGCAGTGATGGAAGTCCCTTCTTCCACCATCAGGCTATCTCCCACTACCAAGTCTTCGCTTTTTATTTCTAAAACTTTTCCGTTAAGGATTACTTTGCATTTGGGCTGTGAAAAATCTTTCAGTTTTTCCAGCGCATCTCTGCTTCTAGAATCTTGATATAAAGAAATACCAGCCACCAAAATAATCGCGAAAGCTAAAAAAATACCATCACCAAGCTGTCCGCTTACAAAGTAAATAACAGAAGTTACCAACAACAAAATCACCATTGGCTCTTTAGTTAAACTTACCAAGGCTTCAACAAACCCGCTTTCCTTTTTAAAAGCCAAACGGTTAGCACCATGCTTTTGTCTAGCTTCGGCAACAGCCTCGTCGCTTAATCCTTTTACATCAAAGTTGTTTTGCTCCCATCTGTTTTTACGGTTAAATTGGGGGGTATTTTGAATTAATTCCGTTTTCGAGAATCTTCTAAAATCATATCAGCTAAATCACCATCCAAATTATAAATATCCTTTCTAAAATTCAATTTATGGTCTTGTCCCACAAACGCGGTAAAATATGCGATAAAAACAGGCGTTTTATCCTTCAATGTTACATAAATTTCTTTTCCGCCCTTCATGGCCGTGTTTACCTTTTCTGCTGTCCAAGCAGTATTATAGCGGAGCAGGAAATTAGCTAATTTAACGGGTTCTTCTACACGGATACAGCCGTGGCTAAATGCTCTTGAAGTTTCCCCGAATAAAGATTTAGCCGGCGTATCATGTAAATAGGTGTTATAACTATTTGGGAAAAGGAATTTTACTAAGCCTAATGAATTATTGAGTCCTGGTTTTTGCCGTAGAACAGGCAAACCGTTTTTGTAACCGGTAATCTCCATATCGTGTGCAGTTATATAGTTTGGGTTTTTATTCATTTGGGGAAGTATTTCGTTTTTCACGATGCTTTCGGGCACATTCCAATACGGGCTAAAAACCAAGTACTTAACTTCGCCATAAAACACTGTGGTAGGATGACTCATTTGCCCAACCACCACATTACAACTCCATATTAGTCTATCTGCATGGTAAACATGTAATTTAAAATCAGGAATGTTTATGGCTACTATATCTTTATCTGTAGATACAGGGAGCCATCTGCTCCGCTCCATATTTACAATAATCTGCGTAATTCTGCTCTTTAAAGGGATATTTAACGTACGGATGGTTTCGGTCCCCAATTTACCGTCGATGGCTAAACCGTTTCTTTTTTGAAAAGCCTGAATCGCTTGATAAAGTTCGCTATCAAAAACAATGCTGGTGGTGTCTCCTTGGTAATCTCCCAATAAATAAAGTCGTTCTTTAACCTCAATAATAATGGTGGAGGTATCACCTTGGCTTAAACTGCGGGAACTCACAATGGGGCGCCAACTTGTTTTATTATCTAAAGTTTTGTATTTCCCCAAATATGCTTTCAATAAATTGTATTGCCGATAAACAGGTTCTTTGGTATTGCCATCCTTATTTTTTAAAAGACTGTCTAAATACAATTCATAGTTTACTTTTTTACGTGGGAGATGCCATTTTAGAGATTCGCTCACTGATTGGTCCATCCCTTGCCAGCTCAATTTAGAGAATTCAAAATATTGAGCAGTAAGCATCAGCTCTAATAAAACGTTTGGTTTTTGATATCCTCTTACCTCAAAAAAAAGCGAATCCAAATCTTTCCGGTAAGGGATAGTTTGATAAATTCCCTCGTCTTCCAAATTAACAATCCTATTGAACAAATTACCGGCCTGCTCTATTGTTTTTCCTTTTTCAAACCATGTATAAGCATATTCCCGACTTCTGTAAAAAGTATAAACATCAGTTTTAACTTCACTGATAAGCGGATAAACTTTAAAAAAATGTTCAATTTCTAAACTATCAAAATGAAGCTTGCTTTGTTCACTAAAACCTCCTCTAATACTCTGTTTCCAACTTTCTTGTTCCTTAGCTGTTGACATTTCATTTGAAACCGGCTGTCCGCAACTGAATAAAGAAAAAGTGCTCAACAAAAGTATAAACGCAAGACAAATAACCGAGGTTTTCATCACAATAGCTATTTAGTAAGTAAATGGTGTTTGCTTTCTTCGTCAAAAACATTTTCGCTTAAAACATACAAATTCTTCCTTACCTGTTGATCTTCCGCAAATAAGCTTTTAATTTCCTCGGCAATATGTGCGTTATTATTGAGTAATTCCATACCCATCGTTTTAGATTGATCTTTAATTAGCGATGTTAACAGATTTTTATGTTTTACCACCATTTCTTTAAGCTGTTTCCGCTTTTCGCTTAACTGAGCTAAACCATTGTTTACCGGGTAAAGCTTTTCGATGCTGCTTTCGTGGATAGCCAGAGTAATTACTTTGTTAAATAACTTTTTAAAGAAGCGCATTTCGTCTTCTAGGAAAGCGAGGTCTGAAAGCCATTCATTGTTTTGAAGATAAAGTTCATGCAATTCAGCAGCTAAGTATTTTTGTTCTATAGTTTCCATAATGACTGTTTTTTGTTGTTTTAAATTATTTTTAAGTTGATTTTTTTCCTTAACGGGACGATTAAATAGATATATAATTTGTCATAAGCTTTTGTGCCATTCAACAAATTTGATTAAAATGCGAGAGATAAAGAGTGAGAAAGATCACTCCATTTTATGATTTAGTCTTTGTTTTTCAGGTATTTATGTTTTTGAAAAGGTACTAAAGCGTATAACGTTTAACATTGCCAATAAAACAGCCTTAAAAGGCTATATAATTCTCAAAAACCGTTAAAACTACTGTATCAAACTAGTTACAGAAACACCTTAGTTAATCTGTAAAAACCTAATAATCAACACTAAAAATAAAATTACGATCTTAATTCATCATCGTAAACGCCTTACCAAATCAATCGATTGATTAAATGAGATTCAGCTGACTTTTCCAAATTTCACGCTTAATACTTTTGTTAACAAAATTGTTAAACATTAATGTTAATACAAGAATTTGAACAAAGAAGCACATATTAAGGCAACAGCAAAAGACATCTTCTTTTTAAAGGGAAACTTACATGCTACTACGCAAGAAATTGCGGATGAAGCTGGTGTAAACCGCTCGTTAATTAACTATTATTTCAAATCGAGAGACCTTCTCTTTAAAATTGTATATAATGAAGCTGTGGAAACTATGCGTAGCCAACTGGATAATGTAATTTATTCCGAAAAACCATTTATGGAAAAACTGGAATCGCTTATTGAGGTTTACATGGACGCAATTATAAAATATCCTTACAAAGAATCTTTCCTGATTACAGAAATATGCAGTAAAAACTTTCTGCTTAAAGAAAAAAAGAAAAGTCAGGCTTTAATTGCTTTTGTAGAAGAGATAAAACAAGAGATGGAAAAAGGGACAATTAAAAAGACAGACCCGGTTCATTTCATTATCAATCTTTTTTCGTTGATGGCTTATCCCGTAATTATGGCGCCAATTTACCGCAAGCTTTTTGATTTAAACAAAGAAAGATATAAAGACTTAATGAGCGAACGAAAAGCTTTGGTTTTTAAACTAATCACAGAGTAAACAAACTGCAATTCTACAAATCATCATCAAACATTAAAATAAAATATGAAAACAAAATCACCTCTAATTTTACTGGCTGGATTAAGCATCCTTTTTTATGCCTGTGGCTCTGGCGGTAAAGATAATAAAGCCCAATCGACCGAACCGCAAGTGTATCCTGTTGTGCAAATAAACCCTCAAAACACTTCCTTAGAAACCACCTACCCTGCTATGTTACAAGGACAACAAAATGTGGACATTAGACCAAAAGTAGACGGTTTTATAGAGAAAATTTATGTGGATGAAGGTGCTACAGTAAAAAAAGGACAGCCTTTGTTTTCAATCAACGCTCCGCAATACGCACAAGAAGTACGTACAGCAACTGCTGCGATAAAAAGTGCCGAAGCAGAAGTAAGTGCTGCCCAGCTCCAATATGATAAAACAAAACCGTTGGTAGAAAAGGATATCATCAGCAAATTTGATTTAGAGAATGCTGGTCTTACATTAACTGCAAAAAAAGCCAGTTTAGCACAAGCTAGGGCGGCATTGGCAAATGCAAAAACCAATTTAAGTTATACGCTGGTAACGAGCCCGGTTAATGGTGTAATTGGCAATATCCCCTATAAAGTAGGAACTTTGGTAAGTAGCAGTAGTCCAATGCCTTTAACTACGGTGTCAAACATTGATAAAGTTTATGCCTATTTCTCTTTAAATGAGAAACAATTGTTAGCCATTGCCAGAGAGTATAAAGGCGCATCTTTAGAAGCTAAAATCAAACAAATCCCGGCCGTTTCTTTGGTTTTAGCAGACGGAACTGTTTATCCTATAAAAGGAAAAATTGAAACCGTTAGCGGTCAAATTGATACCCAAACTGGTTCTTCAAGCTTGAGAGCTACGTTTAACAATCCCGAAGGTTTACTAAGATCGGGTTCAAGTGCTACTGTTGTAATTCCAGAACATCTTGAAAATGCCTTGTTAATTCCTCAAAAATCAACTTCTGATATTCAGGGTAAAAAGTTTGTTTACTTAGTATCTGACAGCAATACAGTAACCAACACCAATATTGAAGTAATGGAAATTACAAAAGGTAATTATTATGTAGTTACCGGCGGGCTTAAGGCAGGTGATAAAATTGTGGTTGAAGGTTTTACTTCATTAAAAGATGGAGTTAAAATTAAACCGAATGTTTTACCAGCAGATTCTGTTTTTGTAGGATTAAAAAAATAAGCTCCACAATTCAACAACACAAAATTTTATGTTTAAGAAATTTATAGAAAGGCCCGTATTATCCACCGTTATTTCCATTATCATTGTGATTTTGGGTGTATTGGGGATACTTACATTGCCTATATCGCAATACCCGGAAATTGCCCCTCCTACTGTGCAGGTTTCCGCATCTTACCAAGGTGCTAACGCGGATGTAGTTTTAAATAGCGTGGTAATTCCTTTAGAAGAACAAATTAACGGTGTGGAGAACATGCTATACATGACTTCCTCTGCCTGGAATGATGGTACTGCAAACATTACCATTTATTTTAAATTAGGCACCAACCCAGATTTGGCAGCGGTAAACGTACAAAATCGTGTTGCCAGAGCTACTCCGCTATTACCGGCAGAGGTTACAAAAGCTGGGGTAATTACTGCAAAAAAACAATCAAGTAACGTATTGATATTTGGTTTGTACAGCGATGATCCGCATTACGACACCAAGTTTATCCAAAATTATGCAGAGATCAACATCATCCCTCAAATAAAAAGGGTAAATGGTGTGGGTGATGCAACAGCTTTTGGACAATCAACTTATGCTATGCGTTTATGGTTAAAACCAGATGTAATGGCTGCTTATGGCTTGGTGCCTGAAGATATAAGTAAAGCTTTAGCTGATCAAAATATTGAGGCGGCGCCGGGACAATTGGGTGAACAGGGAAATCAATCTTTCCAATACACCTTAAAATATACTGGGCGCTTAAAAGATGAAAGCCAGTTTGGCGATATCATCATTAGAGCAGATAAAAATGGACAGGTTTTAAAATTAAAAGACATTGCCCGTATAGAGTTAGGCGCACAAGCTTATACCAGTACCGTTATGATTGACGGTAAAGAAGCCCTAGGTTTTGCCATTAACCAAACCGCTGGCTCTAATGCGAAGGAAGTAATTGAAGGATCTGTAAAAGTATTGGATGATGCAGCTGTAAACTTCCCTAAAGGCATACATTATACCACATTAATTAATGTAAACGACTTTTTAGATGCCTCCATTGAAAAAGTGTTACACACGCTATTAGAAGCGTTTATACTGGTTTTTATTGTGGTGTTTATTTTCCTTCAGGATTTTAGGTCAACACTTATACCTGCTATTTCTGTTCCGGTGGCCATTATAGGTACATTCTTCTTTTTGAGCTTATTTGGCTTTACTATCAATTTATTAACGCTTTTTGCACTCGTCCTCGCCATTGGTATTGTTGTGGATGATGCCATTGTGGTGGTAGAAGCAGTACATGCCAAACTAGATACCGGTTATCGCTCTGCTAAAAAAGCCTCTGTTGACGCTATGGGCGAGATCACAGGAGCTATCATTTCCATCACATTGGTAATGGCGGCGGTATTTATCCCCGTAAGTTTCATCGGCGGTTCATCTGGTGTGTTTTACAGACAATTTGGTTTAACCTTGGCCATAGCCATCATTTTATCGGCAATTAATGCCCTTACCTTAAGTCCGGCACTTTGTGCACTCTTTTTAAAACCTCATGATAAAGAACATGATGGCGATAAAAAAGGATTTAAAGACCGCTTTTTTATTGCCTTCAACACTTCCTTTGATCGGATGACTTATAGGTACAAAAGCTACGTGTATTACCTTTCGCGTAAAAAATGGATCGCTTTCACCGGCTTACTGCTATTTGTTGTTGCTTTGGTTTGGACCATGGAAACCACGCCTAAAGGTTTTGTGCCTAATGAAGATTTAGGTACTGTATTTTCAGATATTGCTTTGCCTCCCGGAACATCAAAAGAAAGAACCGAAGAAGTGTTAGACAAGATTGCCAACATTGTAAGAGGGATTCCTGAAACGCAAAACACTTTAAAAATTTCGGGCAGAGGAATGATTAGTGGGGTTGGAAGTTCTTACGGGATGGTAATTGCAAGGTTAAAACCTTGGGACCAAAGAACACGGGATGTTAAAACCATAATTGGTGAGCTGTTTGCAAAAACAGCGGGAATGAAGGAAGCAAAAATTATTTTCTTTGCACCGCCAACTATCTCGGGTTTTGGTACTGGCGGAGGTTTCGAGTTCCAGTTGCAGGATAAAACCGGTGGAACCATCCAAAAGTTTACGCAAGTATCAAATGATTTTTTGGCTGCCTTAAATAAACGTCCGGAGATTCAGTACGCTTCAACATCATTTAACCCCAACTTTCCTCAGTACGAGATTACTACTGATGTAGCTAAAATTAAACAAGCCGGCCTAACGGTAAATAACGTAATGGACGTAATGCAAGGTTATTACGGAGGTATTTACGCTTCAAACTTTAACAAATTTGGAAAACAATATCGCGTGGTTTATCAGGCCGATCCTCAGTACAGAGACAATCTGGAAAGCTTAAACAAGGTTTATGTACGCACCGGAGACGGAACGATGGCACCAATTACTGAGTTTGTGACTTTAAAAAAAACTTATGGTCCGCAATCTATATCAAGGTTTAACCTTTATACTTCAATTGCCATTACCGGTAATCCAAACAATGGTTATAGTACCGGTGATGCGTTAGCGGCCGTAAAAGAAGAAGCGGCGAAAACACTTCCTCCAGGATATGGTTACGAGTTCTCGGGTTTATCCAGAGAGGAACAATCGGCGGGAAGCCAAACCATCATGATTTTTGGATTGTGTTTAATATTTGTTTATTTCTTATTGGCCGCACAATACGAGAGTTATATATTGCCACTGGCCGTGATTGCTTCTTTACCCGTTGGTTTAGCCGGAGTATTTATTTTTGATAAAATCTTTGGCGTAAACAATAACATTTACACGCAAATTACCCTGATTATGTTGGTAGGTCTGCTTGCCAAAAACGCCATCTTAATTGTAGAATATGCCGTTGGTCGACGTAAAAAAGGAATGACCATTTTAAGAGCGGCTTTAGATGGTGCAACTGCTCGTCTTCGCCCAATTTTAATGACTTCCTTAGCATTTATATTTGGTTTATTGCCTTTAATGCTATCCACAGGCGTTGGTGCAGCAGGTAATACTTCTATTGGAACAGGTGCTGTAGGTGGGATGGTTTTTGGAACTATATTCGGTGTATTTGTAATTCCAGTGCTTTTTATCGTGTTCCAAACTTTACAAGAAAAAGTAAGCAGTAAATCTCCTTTCGATGAAAGTGTGATTGATGGACATCAAACCTCATTAAACTTCAGCAAAGAAGAAATTGAAGATCAAAAATTAGGACTAAATAATGATTAAAAGATATATAATATATGGCTTAACCGTTAGCATTTTCATGCTGGGATTAAGTTCCTGCAAGGTGACAAAAACCTATCAGACCCCGAAATTTTCAGGAACTGATAGTCTGTACCGGGGTTCCATCGGCAATACCGATAGTACAAATATCGCAAACTTGCCTTACCGGGATTTATTTGCAGATCCTATCCTTCAAAAATTAATTGAAGAAGGTTTACGGCAAAACTTGGATCTTAAAATTGCCCTAGAAAGAATGAAGACTGCGGCAGCACAGCTCAATTTAAGTAAAGTAGCTTATCTGCCAAGCTTAGAATTGGGTTTATCTGCGGCAGATAACAAACAATCAAAGACAGCTTTAAACACAGGTTCGAATCAAAACTTCGCTACAGAGACACAGCTTTACAAGGCTCAATTGAGCACCTCTTGGGAAATTGATGTATGGGGGAAATTGGGAAGTGCAAAAAGGGCGGCACTTGCAAGCTTTCTGCAAACAGATGCGGCTAAAAGAGCGGTACAAACACAGTTGGTAAGTGATATCGCCAATAACTATTATCTCTTGCTGGCTTTGGATAAACAACTAAAAATTACAGAGCAAACTTTGCAAAACCGTATCAAAGCAGTAAAAACCATTAAAGCTTTAAAAGATGCAGCTATTGTAAACGGAGCAGCGGTGGTACAAAGTGAGGCCAACCGTTATGCCGCAGAAGTTACCATCCCAGATTTGAAAAAGAGCATCCGCGAAACCGAAAATGCATTAAATATTTTATTGGCAAAACCGGGAAGCGCAATAGTTAGAGGGGATTTGGATAAGCAAACTGCCTTTGTTGATTTAAAAACAGGTATTCCTTCGCAGTTGTTAAAAAACAGACCAGATGTCCAAGAGTCTGAATTTGCTTTTGAAGGTGCGTTTGAAAACACCAATTTAGCAAAAACCTATTTTTACCCAGCACTTACGCTGACAGCTAATGGAGGTTTATCGTCGTTAAAATTGAAAAACCTTTTTGACAATTCTATTTTTTACAGTGTAGTGGGCGGTTTAACACAACCTATCTTTAATAAAGGCTTAAATAAATTCCGTTTAACTTCTGCAAAAGCAGCGCAACAAGAGGCTTATTACAGCTTCCAAAAAACCTTGTTAACCGCCGGAACAGAAGTTTCTAATTACCTTTATGCCTACCAAACTGCGCAGGAAAAACAAGGTTACAGAATACAACAAATTGATGCATTAACCAAATCAGTAGATTATACCAACGAATTATTGAAGTACAGTTCTGCAACAAACTATACAGACGTTTTAACATCAGAGCAAGCCTTATTGAATGCGCAATTAAATGGTGTAAATGATCAATTACAGAAGTTACAAGCCGTGGTAAACCTATACCGAGCGCTTGGTGGCGGATGGAAATAGTACGTTAATTTTTATTTTTTTAATTCTGCCTGCTCAGAAATGAGCGGGCTTTTTAATTACGTTTTGTTTATTAAATTGCTTAAGAATTCAGGTAGGAAAGCAACTCTTCTTTACCTAACGCATTCACAAAATCGCTATCAGAAGGAATTACATTCTGGAAAAGCTCTCTCTTTCTTTGTTGCAATTCCAATATTTTCTCTTCTACTGTGTTGCTACATATTAAACGAATGGCAACTACGTTTTTGGTTTGGCCAATGCGATGCACTCGGTCTATGGCCTGATTTTCCACTGCCGGATTCCACCACGGATCAATCAAATAAACATAGTCTGCTTCGGTTAAATTTAAGCCAACTCCGCCAGCTTTTAAGCTCACCAAAAACACTTTAACAGACTTATCAGATTGGAATTCTTCCACCACCAATTTTCTGTTTTGCGTTTGCCCGGTTAAATAGCTAAAGGCAATATTTTCTTGTTGCAATTGTGCTTTTACCAAATCCAACATCCCAACAAATTGCGAAAAAACCAAAATTTTATGATTGGGTGCATGCTCTTTAATTTGCAAAATCAGCGTGTCTATTTTTACGGACTGATCTCCCGGTAAACGGTCTCCTTTTAATAATTTTGGTGAATTGCAAATCTGCCTCAATCTGGTTAAACCTTTTAAAACGTTCATGCTGTCTCTCCGCAATTCTTCATTGGTAATGGCAGAAATATATTCACGGAACTCTTTTTCGTAAGCTTCGTAAATCCGCCTTTGTTCGGCTTCCATTTCACAATAAAGCACCATTTCCGTTTTTTCGGGAAGCTGTAAATCTACCTCACTTTTGGTACGCCGCAATATAAAAGGTTTTACTTTTTGATGTAAAGCCGAAGCCTTTTTACCGTCTTTAAACATATCAATCGGCATGGCATAAATATCTTTAAAGTAACGTTTAGAACCCAATAAACCCGGACAAGCGAAAGAAAGCTGACCGTATAAATCGTAAGTATTATTCTCTATCGGAGTTCCGGTGATGGCTATTTTATTTCTGGATTGTAGCAACCTAACTGCTTTATATCGTTGTGATTCAGGATTTTTGATTGCCTGAGATTCATCTAAAAAGATGTAATTGAACGGATAGCTTTTTAGAAAATTCACATCAGACAATAGCGTTCCGTAAGTGGTAATAACAACCTGATAATCATCAAAGTTTTCGATATGCTTTTGTCTTTGATCGCCGTAAAGAGTAAGGATTTTTAAACTGGGTGCAAATTTCTCAAACTCGGCCTGCCAATTAAAAATAAGCGAAGTTGGCAACACCAGCAAATTGGTGTTTTGATTTGATTTTTGATGCTGGAGCAGGATAAACGCGACAATTTGAACGGTTTTACCCAAACCCATATCATCGGCCAAAATCCCTCCAAAATTAAACTCATCTAAAAAATTAAGCCAGTTTAAGCCCTGCTTTTGGTAATCACGTAATTCAGTTTGTAATTCTTTTGGCACTTCAACTTCTCCTATTCGGTCAAAATCTGCAAACTGCTTTTTGTAATATTTAAGTTCTTCGCTGGCTTTCTCGTCCAGCATTTCAGCCTCAAACAGTTCATCAATTGTAGTGAAATTAATTTTTGGGATTTGCAAAGTTTCATCGTCTATTACCTCGCCGGCATTAAAATATGCCGCAAACTTACTTATCCATTCCTCAGGTAAAATGCCTAGAGTGCCATCGTCAAGCTTTACATATTTATGCTTGTTTCTGATGGCTTTGTGGAGGTGTTTTAAACTCGCTTTCTTTACCCCAAAGCCTGCTTTTATATTAACGTTGAACCAGTTTAAACCACTAATAATTTTTATGGATATTTTAGCCTTATTTAAATTTAGCGCATTGTTTTCTAACTCGTTAAATCCTAAAATGGTAACCTCGTGGTTTTGCCATTCTTCAAACGTATTTAAAAACCATTCTTCATTTAAAAAATGTTTTTTGTGCAGGTAAAAATAATGCAAACCGTTTTCTAACTGTTCAGCAAAATAGGGATGCTGTTTGGTGAGCAAAGCGATAAAATCCACTTCTTTATCATCATCCCGAGCTACCAAAAACTCTTTGTTTCCTTTGCCTAAACCATAAACTTGCTTTCTGCTCCGCACCTGCACTTCCGCTTCTCCGTAACGCATCACAGGGATAATCATCACGTGTTCACCGAAATCAGAAAGGTAAATTATTCTTTCTAATGGCGCTAAAAAACCGTTGTTTTTGAGTTGCGCCGGCGATGCCGTTTTTAAATATTTATAATGGATTTCCACTTGATCTTCCATGTTCTCCAAAAACGTTCTTTTAAAGTTTAGGTATTTGGACTGATGGATTTGGATGCCGGCCGGATGTTGTTTTAACCAAGAGACAACCGCCAACTTTTGTGGATTTTCCACCAAGTAAAAATCGCTTTCATGAGCAATAAAGCAATCATAAACCAAGTGAATATCGCTTAAAACGTATTGCTTTCCGCCGATTGAAATATGAGCATTGATTTGATAAAAATCACCCGTTTGCAAAATCTCCATCCTAATCTTAAAAGAGCTTTTATGAAGATCTATCGCAGTTAAATTACTTGCACTTATTTGATCAACCTTTCCTTTTTGATGCTGAAAAACCGAAATTTTGTTTGGATTGTCAACAATTGCTTTTAAAGCTTTTAACTCGGTTGTTGTAATTTGTTGCTCCACCGGATTGGCGAATTTCTGTAAAGCCGAAAAAAACTTGATTTCCTCTGGTTGCTCCGTGTTCCAAATAAAATCTAAAGGATTTAGCGGGACTAGCGGATTCTTCATACTTCCGTCCTTGGTCAAACTCACTTCGTAAAAATCAATACACAAATGGCGATAATATTTATGTTGTTTTAAAACGATGATTTTGGTTTTTCCAAGGTTTTGACTTTGTGGCGAAAAAGAAACAACTTCCGTAAGTTTCGTCTTCAAAGCTTTTAATGCGGATGAATTTAACGGAACGATTTGCGGATTTTTCGCTTTTACGGAGTAGCTATTATCTTCAAAAATAAGCTCAAAATAATGCGATAAGTCTTCCTCATACTCTAATCCGTAAGCGGAAGCTTCTGCTTTAAAAATTTGGTTACGCTGTTTTTCGTCAAAGAAAATTTGGTATTCTGGTTTATTGCAAATGGTTGAAATTGCCTTCGCCTGATAATCACACAAAAATTGTTCAGAGTGGTTAAAAGCGCAATCGCAACTTAGCAGCAATTGCTTTTCTCCTTTTATCAAGGTTACAATCGGATTTGTTTTTTTACCATCTCCTACTTCAAACGAAGCTTGATTTACATGGAGGTTTAAAGGATAAACTTTTAAATTGGAAGGAGTGAGTTCAGATTTCAGATACTTTAAAACCTGTTGCTCAGAGAAACCCTCAAAACTGAAATCTTCGAAAACGAAACGGTGGGTTTGAGATTGAGTTTCTTTGGGCATTAATTTTTATTTCTTTTCAGTGCAATTTAGTAGAGTTTTTTGAAGTTTAGAGTTTGTTCATTCAAAATTGTTCCTCCCTCATCCTATGTTTGTAATTGGAAGTAATTAAGTTAAAATTAGATTAGAGGTTAGAAATTCAACAGAAGCAGGAAAGAAAAAAAGCTAAGTTCCGTCATTGTCATTAGTCAATAAAGACCGCTTGCAATGTTAGTTTCTTCCTTATCTGCTCTTTAGCTGTGCCACCAAAGAGGTCGGATAGCCTCAGCGAAAACCTAATACACTTGCGGACTTTCTGCTACTTTTTTAACCTCCACATACGAACTCAAATAAATTGATTCCGTGTTTTCCGACTCAAGCAGCTCAACAAGTTCACGCCTTGTTTTTTTCAATTCTTCCACCCTAATCAAAGCTTCCTCACTTTTATGTCCGGTTTTAACCTCGGCACTAAAACTTTTTAATTCGTGGAATTTAATCTTCTCCTCAATAAAAGTCAGCAAAATTTCCTTTGCATCTTTTGCACTAAAAACACCTTCAATAAGCTTAAATTTTTCTTTCATATCTAATCTTTTCAAAACATCAATTTTTTGGATTAACCTTAAAGCACAGCAACAAAGTTGGACTTTCTTAGTTATAAATTTTTATTTATGTTTGTAATATTAAGTATAATGTATTTTTATGAATTACACTCTTAATCAACTACAGATATTTTTAAAAATTGCACAAACTCAAAGTGTTACCAAAGCTGCAGAAGAACTACATTTAACACAGCCTGCGGTATCTATACAGTTACGGAACCTACAATTACAGTTTGATATTCCGCTGACGGAAGTAGTCGGCAGAAAAATTTATATCACTGATTTTGGAAAAGAACTGGCAGAAGTTGCCGAAAACATCTTAAACCAGGTTTACGCCATCAATTACAAAACCCAAGCTTTTAAAGGACAGCTAACTGGCAAACTAAAAATTTCAGTGGTTTCTACCGGGCAATATGTAATGCCTTTCTTTATCAGCGATTTTGTTGGTCAACATGCCGCTGTTGAATTACAAATAGATGTGACCAACAAAAAAGGGGTTTTACGCAGCTTAGAACATAATGAAGTAGATTTTGCTTTGGTTTCGGTTTTGCCAACTAACTTAAATATTGAAAAGTTAGATTTATTGCAGAACAAACTTTACTTGGTTGGCGGTGCAAAAAACGAGTATCATAAATCTATTTACGATAAAAACTTTCTAAAGACTTTACCCATTATTTTTAGAGAAAAGGGCTCTGGAACGCGACAAACCATGCAGGATTTTATGGATAAAAATAATATATCAATCCTTAAAAAAATGGAACTCACCTCTAACGAAGCTGTTAAACAGGCTGTAATTGCAGGGATGGGTTATTCCATTATGCCCTTAATTGGGATAAAAAACGAGATCATCAACAAAGATTTACAAATAATACCAGTGAAAGGACTGCCCATTACTTCTACCTGGAGCTTGATATGGCTAAAAGGCAAAAACCATTCCCCAGTTGCAACGCATTTTCTAAAATATTTAAAAGAAGAAAAAGAAAATATTATCCATCAAAAGTTTGATTGGTCTGAGAAATACTGATTAAATCCTAGCAAGTGAACAAAATTAAACAAACCAAAAATCATCCGAAAGTGAATGATTTTTGGTTGTTAGCCGAGTTATTTTAAGCGGCTTCGCTTTCTAAAACTGTTGCCTTTTCTGCAACAGTTTGATTTTTTGAATATAATTTGGGCTTAGCATCCGTTAAGGGATCCATCACCATTAGGTAAATCCACTCATTTTCAATTAAGCTTTTCAATTTTGGATTTCTATCCAAAATTTCCGTTACCCTGGCCAAGGGCGATTCGATTACAACAGACAATCTTAATGGTTGGTGAAACATTTCGTTATCCGCTGCTTTAACAGATTGTAGCGGAATCCCAATTTTTAAATCTCCGCCATTACCTTGCACTGCCCCAAAACTTCCGCTTACATTATGAGTGATTTTTGAACCTCCACCAAACCTGTCATTATCTACACTGGCGAAGTAATAGTGACTGTTGATCCACTGTGTAACCGTCATTGGGCCTTGCATAATGGCTTCCAGTAATTTCCCGCTGTCATCCGTTTTCCAATCATAAGATTGTAGAAAACACCTACTTTCTAAATCAACATTGGTAGATAAACTTCTGGGACCAATTATAAATCCTGCATTTTTTGCTAGTCCCCATTCTGGTCTTGTTTCTGCCCAGTTATTGGCTTTTTGGTGTACAAACTCCAGCTCTTTTTCGGCTAAACCTCTTCTTTCTTTGATGGTATTTGCCTGTACTTTTTTCAAATCTTCCTTTAAAGCTTTCAAATGTTTTTGGTGCGATGCCGGCACATGGCTATCAAACAACACGATATCTTCTGTGGTGGTATTATGTTCTGCACCAATAAACACCGTGTTTTTTGGAATAATTAAATGATACTCATTGGCCAGTGCCTCTTTAACTTCGGGTAAATTTGCCAAAGCGGCGAGCATTCTCGCGTTGTTTCTTCCTGGACTGGCTGCGCAGGCTCCGCAATCTAAGGCAGAACCAAAAGCGTTATTTTTTGAGTGACTGCCATGGCCGGCGAACACTACCAGCGGCGCAAATTTTTGCCAGCCCATTACCGCAAATGCTGAATTAACAATTGCAACTTTTTCCTTTAGAGGGATGTCTGCCAGACTTTCTTCCGTATCATCATGATGATGAGCAATTTGAGTATCGCAGAAACTTTCGTGATTGACCGAGTTCTTTTGTTCTATTTTGTACAGTTTACCCGGAAATAAAGACCTTGCCACTAAAGAAGCTCCGTAAACCAAACCCGAACCTTCCACATAACCAAAAGCAGAAGGCAACATATTTTTCAATCTCCTGAAAAAGTAGTTTTTAAATTTTTCGTCTGCCGTAGCTTTCTTAAAAATTGCCATTTCTGCCGATTTACCCTTTTGGTAGCTTTCGGATATCGTATATGCAGAGCCCACAATTGGCGGACATGATTTTCTGAGCAAACCGGTTTTTACGTCTTTGTAATCTGCCGCAATTCCAAAAAAGCCGGCGAAACCGAATGTCTCGTAATTTCCTTGTGCTTCAATGTGTTTTCTAATCATTTCTGACCGTGTATCAATACAGAAAACCAATTGTGCATCAGGTGTTCCTTCTGCTTTGATGATGTCTTTTAGCGTAGTTTGTTTTTCTTCAAGTTTATGTACTAAGCTATTTTGCATGCTTTTTTCCCAGGCTTTTAACCAAGCATATTGCAGTTTTGCGATTTCAACTTTCTGTTCCCTTGATTTTGCCGGAGCCACCACCTGTGCATTAATTTTTTTGGCGACCCAAAGCCTCACCGCTAAATATTCTTCTAAAGAAATGGGATATTTTTGTTGCCAATCCGTATTGTTTTCCACCCGGTATTTGATGTAGCCTGTCCATCCTGCCAAAGCCGCAATGTGGTACTCAAATATTTGGAGTAAACTATCATCAGCATAAGCGTTGAGTGCCTGAATTAATGCTTCACTTGCAGAGATTGGAATTTCATTGATGGATTTTATATTTAGCGCACCATCATATTTAGCAAGTTTTCTCCAAGCGTGGTAAAAACCTTCTTCTCTGTTTGGCATTTCCCATTCTGCAGTACCTTCATCTAAAAATGCACTCAGCCATTTCACCATTAACGTATCTAAATCATGGTTGATATTTACCTCTGTAACGGTTTTATTTTGCTCAAGTTGCTTTAAGTAGTTCGCTGGAGATTCATTAAATCCATCGGCTTTAAGCATTTGAATTAATACTTGCTCATCAATTTCACCGGCGTTTAAAGCTTGTTTGTAAACAGATGATTCAGGGAAAAAAGATCCCGAAAAATACTTTTGTGCACTTTCTGTGGCGTTAAAAAAAGTTTCTTCTTCGTATCCTGATAAAGGACTTGATGTTACAAAAGCATATAAAGGGAATGTTTTGCCAACTACGTTAGATGCTTCTTCAATTAGTTTGATAAAATTTTGCTTGCTCATTTTTATTTGCTTTTAAACATTAATACTGTTTTGTGATAAGGTTGTGAATCGTTTATTAACTTTACATAAAGCCAGTTAAACTTGCGATAAATACCAAGTTTCATAATGAAGAAACCGATAAGAAAAACCACTCCGAATACGATTTGTGTAAACGTTAAAGGTAAAGGCACATCCGCCATTGGCATGGTTGACATTAAAATGGTTACGCCATTATAAATTAAAGCATAAAGCCCAATCCCCATTATAAATAGCACCGGTGGGATATATGCCTTTTGCCACAAAGTGAGGTTATTTTGCTTAACAATGTTATAAGTAATTTGCCCTACTGTTATCGCTACAATTAGCGTTAAAAAAATACCGCTGTTAAGCTCGGTTCCTTTGCCAGTTAGTGTGGCAAAAAGCCATGCGCCAATTAATCCAAAGAAAAGTACAACCACTGCCTGTAAAGGTTTAATGACTATTTTCTCTGGTATTTCAGGTTTTGATTGTTTAACCGTTTCACCCGAAGAAAGGAACAAATATGCTTTGTAAAAACCGTGTAGAATAAGATGTACTACTGCTGCGTTAAAAAAACCCAAACCGCATTGCATAATCATAAAACCCATTTGGGCGATGGTAGAACATCCTAGTTTTTGTTTTACGTTTACCTGTATCAGTTTACTAAACTGAGCAATAATTGCTGTAATTCCGCCAATGAACAAGAGAATAACAAAAGTATTTGATGCGAAAATGAGTGGGGCAAAAAGCGCTAGTAAAATACCCGAGCCATTTACAAAACCCGCATGCATGAGTGCAGATGCTGGCGTTGGTGCGGTCATCGCAGAAAGCAACCACCTGTGAAAAGGATAAATAGCCGATTGTATAATTGCCGCAACAATAATAAGTACAGCCGCTGCAAGCAATGTACTTTGTGTTAAATTTGGCAGATTCTGCAAAATTCCATCTAGTGTGTAGGAATGGGTTTGCGTAGCTAACAGCAACACTCCCGCACTTAAAAAGAGCGTTCCTAACAGAAAGTATTTTTGAGCAAATTTCCTGGCTTCCTGTGCTTCGCCCCATTGAGCATTTACACCAATTAAACTTGCCATAAAAACCCCCATTGCAAACCATGATATTAATAATACAGCAATGTGGTTACCGGCCAAAAACAGCATTACCGAGAAAGTAAAACCAAGACTTAAACCCACAAATTTCTTTTGGTATTTAAAGCCCGCCAAATAATACACGCTATAAGTACTTAAAATAGCGCTGAAAAACGTAACGGTTGTCCAGATTAATAGCGTAAAGCCATTAATACGAATGATGTTTTCCCAATTCCAAACTCGTTGAGCCCCGAAATTGAATGCTAGAGAAATAGCGTTTATAAAAAAGAGTAACCATAAAAAAATGTTTACAGCAATGCCAAAGTTAGCATCGGGGCTCTTCCCTCCCACAGCGGGGATTCCGTTTACGGGATTGGGAGAGGCAAAATTTGAATTGGTATTAATTTTCATCTTCATATTGTTGGAATTATTAACTCCACAAATCTGAAAAAACTAATACATAAATTTTTATTTATGTTTGTTATACAAAGTATAAACTATTTTAATGATAAACAATGCTATCATATTAAATTTTGCTGTAAAAAACGCAGCACTCCCGGGCACTTTATTTTTGGCAATGTATTATCCTTTAAATGATGAAACCGATTTATAAAAAAGAGCTTATTATTATCGCTTTCTACATTTCTCTATTTATTTTTGAATGTGATAAACAAATCGCCTAAAAAAATCTCGACGGGCTGGATTAACGGATTTATTGGTGTATTAATATTTAGCGGGTCTTTGCCCGCTACACGCTTGGCAGTAATAAGTTTTAATCCTTTTTTTGTAACCATAGCCAGAGCATCAATTGCTGGATTATTAGCCCTTTCTGTATTGCTCATTTGCAAAGAGAAACGACCTCAGAAAAAAGAATTCTACCCTTTAATTATTACGGCACTAGGTGTAGTAATTGGCTTTCCACTTTTTAGTGCAATAGCATTACAGTATATTTCTTCTGCCAATTCCTTAGTATTTATTGGCGTATTACCTTTGCTAACGGCTATTTTTGGCGTAATCCGTAATAATGAAAGACCACAGCAAATTTTTTGGTTATTTTCTGTGCTAGGTGCTTTTTTAGTTGCAGGTTTTGCCATATTTCAAGGACTCTCCACCTCTCCTATCGGGAATATTTTAATGCTGATTGCCGTATTATTATGTGCATTAGGTTATGCCGAGGGCGCAAAACTTTCAAAAAGCTTGGGCGGTTGGCAAGTAATATCTTGGGCTTTAGTTATTGCTTTACCGCTGATGTTGGTATTGCTTTTCTATTTTTTCCCGCACACATTTACCAGTGTAAATATAGAAGCTTGGGCAGGCCTCATTTATGTTTCGGTATTCAGTATGTTTATTGGCTTTATATTTTGGTACCGCGGATTGGCACAAGGCGGTATTACGGCTGTTAGCCAATTACAATTGTTGCAGCCGTTTTTTGGTTTGGCATTAGCATCAACATTACTTCACGAGAAAGTGAGTACTTTAATGGTGCTGGTTACCGTTGGTGTTATTTTATGCGTAATTGGTTCTAAAAAGTTTTCTAATTAAACTCATTAATTTAAATATTTCTTCTCTGGATTTATTAAATGGTATTTGGGCGTTCGGGCGGGCTTTACGTTGCAATCTTTTTATACGCCAACCGGCGATAAAAAGGATTTCCACTGCAATCCCTAACGCAAATAACTTTGAATCAAAAACCATGGGTTAACTAAAATTCCATTAACAATACGGCGCTATTTTATAAACCTCCAAAAACAAAAAAAGCAAACCAGAACATCTTCGGTTTGCTTATCATATCTTTTCAATTCTTGTTAAAATTGTCTGTAACTTCCTTTTCCGCCACGTACCTGTTGCGTTTTATCCAACATAGACATTTGCCCTTTCATCATTTTAATCTGCTCGGCCAATAACTTGTTTTTATCTGCTTTCTCTGCTTCCTTCAATAATCTTTGGGCTTCTCTTTTATTCCTTTTTCCCATCTCCACTCCTGCCAAACTTAAATTAGCTAAGGCAATATTATGATCCATGGTTAAGCCTAAAGCTAATGCCTTTTTAAAGTATTTTTCGGACTTCATTGGAGATTTACGTGATTCTATTAATCCAATTAAAAGATTATAATAACCGTACTGACCTTTGTAAAGCTCTTTTTCGTAATTTTTAATGCTCAACAAAGTACTTTCTGCCTTGTCCATATTTTCTTTACGTAAATACCACTGTGCCAATAGCATTCTTTCGTTAAAAATAAAGGTAACAAAAACCAATATTGCTAAAAAGATTAATAATATCCCCCATCCCCAAAAAGAGAAAACAATTAAGGTAATAGCGAAACCCAAAAGTAAACCTGCAATAATAATTCTTATAAAATTTGGCATAGCTGCTTATTTATGTTTTATTTTAGTGGCTGCAAATATCTATTTATTTAGCCTTTAAATCAATAAAAACAGTAAATATGTCGGTTAAATTAGAATCCTCATGGTTAGCGGTATTAAAAAGTGAGTTTGAAAAAGATTATTTCGGCAAACTGAAAACTTTTTTAATTACTGAAAAAGCAAAAGGAGAATTGGTCTATCCAAAAAACAGTGACATTTTTAACGCTTTTGAGCTAACACCGTTTGACCACGTAGAAGTGGTAATATTAGGTCAGGATCCCTATCACGGCGCAAATCAAGCACATGGACTTTCATTCTCTGTTCAAAAAGGAATTAAGCCTCCACCATCTTTGCAAAATATTTTTAAAGAATTACAAACAGATATTGAAGGTTTTGCGATACCAAAAAATGGGGATTTAACGCACTGGGCAAAACAGGGTGTATTACTTTTAAACGCAACATTAACCGTAAACGCTGGCAAACCTGGCTCGCACCAAAAACAAGGCTGGGAGCTTTTTACTGATGAGGTAATTAAAACTATATCAGATTTAAAAGAAAATGTGGTGTTTATTTTATGGGGGAACTATGCCCAGCAGAAAGAAGGTTTAATCGATACCAGCAAGCACTTCATCATCAAATCGCCACATCCTTCACCTTTTTCTGCCCATAGTGGTTTCTTTGGCTCAAAACCTTTTAGCAAGGCAAATGAATACTTAAGCAAAAACGGCAAAAAACCAATCAACTGGAAATTAGCCGATTAGTTTTTTACCGTGAAACCTGTTTATAAACAGCTAATTGTTAGTTTATTGAGTAATTACAAAACCACCGTGAGGAGCTAAAATCACTTTGGTTGTTTTTGAAGGAACAATTGAACTTTTTGAAAAACCTAGTGCATCGGTTCCTTCCGTTATGATGGATGTAGTACCCGCATTCAAAAACGACAGGTCAATATTCAGTTCCTTTGAATTATTTTCGCCGTTTGCACCTGCGATGTACCATTTATTGCCAGATCTCCTCGCTATTATGCAGTATTTACCAGGATAGCCGTCAATAAAACGAATATCATCCCAATGTTTTGGCAAAGCTTTGCAGAAGCTTTGAACATAATCAGGTGCTTTTTTCATTCCAACTGGTGTTTCTGCAAGATGTTGAATTCCCGATTGAAACAATATAGATGTTGCCAATTCCAAAGCACTTGTTGTTCCTCTTTTTAATTTAGGTACTCCATTTAAAGCCATTGGCGTATAATCCATCGGGTCAAAAACGTTTCTTGTAAAAGGTATGGTTGCAATATGCGAAGCAGCTACATTTTCATTTGCTTGATCAAAAGTTCTGAACTCCATCCCTTTAATGGCTTCCATCGTCATTAAATTAGGATAAGTTCTTTGCAATCCGCGTGGTAAAGTGGAACCATGACAGTTTACGGTAATCCCATATTTAGCTGCCGTCTCTAAAATATCGGTATAATAAGCCATCACCGACTGACCATCGCCACCAAAAAAATCAACCTTTACACCTTTTACACCGATAGATTTCAGCCACGCAAATTCCTTTTCTCTTGATTCTTCTGTAACCATACAGTCTTTAGGCCCGTAAGGAACGGTATTCCAATCACCAGCCGAGTTATACCACAAGATTAATCCAATATTTTTACTTTGCGCATAACGAGATAATTCCTCGATTTTCTCTCTTCCAATTTTTTTATGCCAGTCCGCATCTACCAAACAATAATCCCAATTCATATCCGCCGCATAATCAATAAATCGCTTTTGAACATCATAAACTGTTGAATCATCTTTTAACATCACCCAGCTCCAAGATGAAATACCAGGCTTAAACGTTGCCGTATTTTTAATTTTCGAAGCTTCGGCTAAATCTGTCCCTAAGGAAGATTCTACAATGGTTTTTAGTTTCCCTACGGTAATAATTCGCCATGGGCTGTACCATGGCAATGTTGATTTTGGATTCACTGATTTATCAAAAATCACTTCTCTTTGATCTGGAAAAGTAACCGTGTATTCGCCATTGGGCGATGTGGTTGACAATCTGCTGCCGCAATAGGTTTTGCCCGGAAAAGACTCGGTGATTAAAACCCAAACGTCATTGGTTTTAAATAATGCCGGATAAACCCAACCCGCGTTTAAAGGAGCTGGGGTTCCAACGGCTATTTCTTTTTCGTAAAACTCCTCGTAAGATGGATTGGTTTGGCTCCATCCACTCTTTGCTACCGACATAGGTTGTAACCAAGCTTTTGCCGATGTAGCAAAGTTGTAAGAAGTAATTTCTTTAGCAATCGTTTTTGCTTCTGCGGATTTCTCTGGAAAGTAATAACGGAAAGCAACACCATCATCGGAAACCTGAAAAATCACATCTAATAGTGCTTTGTTTTTGTTAGATAGGTGCAGCGTAATTTTATTTGCCTCATATTTATTATCAAATCTTTTGGCGGTAGCAAGCTGATATTCATCCGTAACTTTCTGGATTTTTGAAGCAGAAACCAGCATTAGGTTATTTACGAAAGACTGGTCTTCCCTCACTAATCCTAGTTTAGACGGTTCTAAAACCTGTTTATTTTGTTTAAAAATTTGGTAAGAGAGTTCTCCTCCCGGATTTAAGTTTACCCGAACTGAAAGCGTTTTATCCGGACTAGTAATTTCGATGTCCTTTGCGCAAATGGGCAAAACATACATTAACAATAAAAATATTAAGCTTAGGTTTTTCATTTTAGTTCATCTTTATTAATAGTTGGCCAATTATTTTTATCCCAAATAATCTTCTTGATCTGAAGTTTTGAAATTCCTCTGTCTTCGGCATCATAGGCATGAAAAATCAAATAATCTACGCCATCAATGTTTATTACTGCATTATGCCCTACTCCATGCCATTTATCATCACCTTTTAAGAGCAATTTCCCTCCTGCTTTCGCCATGTCTAAATTTTTATCATCTGTAAAAGGACCTGTAATATTTTTGGACCGACCGACAATCATTTTATAAGTGCTGTTAGCGCCTTTGCAACAATAATCTATAGAAGCAAAAAGATAATAATAGTCGCCCTTTTTATACATGAACGGTGCTTCTATTGCGTTTCCTCCGGCATCTTTTGGGTTATTATCAACAGCAGGCGGGTTTTCACTTGATGGACGCTGCTTTCTGCTGGCTATAGTTTTAAATGGCTGTCCATCATCTACAATAGAAAATCGGTCTTTAGAGAGTTTAGCAATTTTTAAACCGTCCCAAAAAGAGCCCCAAGTTAAGTATGCATTTCCTTCTTCATCTGCGATGAGATTTGGGTCAATTGCGTTCCAGTTGGTTTTATTTGGATAGGATTGGATCACCCTTCCATGATCTTCCCACTTATAATTTACATCGTCCTGGTTAAGCGTAGCGTTTGTTGCTACGCCAATGGCAGAAGTATTTTTCCCAAAGGCAGATACCGAATAATAAAGATAATACTTGCCCTTATAAAAACTGATATCTGGCGCCCAGATGTGCCCTTTGAAATTAGGAATGGTGTCTACAGCCCATTGTGGAGGCGAGGAAAATACCGGTTTATCTCTCTTCCAATTTTTTAAGTCTTTAGAAGACCATTTTGAAATACCAAATCCGGTACAAAAAACGTAAAAAGTATCTCCTTGCTTAATCAATACCGGATCATGTACCGAGATATCTTGATGGTAAACATCCTGTGCAAATAATGATTTGCCTGCAATGAGCAGGCAAATCAAAAATATAGTTTTAACAAGCTTCATTTAGCTGGCTTTAAACTTAATCACATTGAATGAGTATGGCGCTAAAGTGGTTTTAATGTTTTTTCCTTTAGCCTGAATTGCTTTTTCTTTAGGACTCACCGTTTTAGGGTTTTCTATGGAGTTTACCTCGCTTAAATCATCGGAAGCAATATAGGTTATGGTTCCTTTTGGGTTTAATTTTTTAAGACCCTCAACCATAAAATCCACGTCTCTAGCTTTATCAGAATAGTTTGTGATTTTAATGATGAGCTCGTTCTTGTTCTTATCTATTGTTGTTGATGCATAAAATCCATCCTGCCCAGTAACCAACTTATTATCAGACAAAATACTTACTACATCTGTTCCTTTATTAAGCGAGTACAGTTTTTGAACCTGATAATTTGGCGTTCCGTAAGCATGTAAGTTATCTACCCAAATCATATCCGGAGTCCATTGCCAAGCATCTACATGCGCAAATAAGGGAGCATAAGAGGCCAATTGCACAACATCTGCATTTCTTTCTACCCCTGTTAAAAAAGACGCCTCAGCTAATGCCGTTTTCCAAGTGTTTTTGTTAATTGGATTTCCAGTTCCGTTACTTTGTGCGGCATATTCTCCTGCAAAAACCTTAGGCGCATTTCTGTCGTAGCTATCGTATCTTGAAGCATTTTCTAAAAACCATTCAGGACTTCTATAATAATGTTCATCCACGATATCCGCTTTTATAGCTCTCAACTCCTTATTTAGGTAATCAAACTTTTCTCCGTTAGGATCAGTTCCAGAACTGTAAACCAACTTAATAGCCGGATATTTTGCTTTGATTGCTTTTTGAAACAATTTCAAACGCTCCACATATTGCGGACCCCAATTCTCGTTTCCTACGCCTAGCATTTTAAGGTCAAAAGGCGCAGGATGTCCCATATCGCTCCTTACTTTTCCCCATTTGCTATCTACAGAACCGTTAGCAAATTCTATCAGATCTAGCGCATCTTGTACATAAGGATCCATATCTTCCAATGGCACTACCTCTGCGGTATTAAACTGGCAAGCCATTCCGCAGTTTAAAATAGGTAAGGCGTCTGCACCAATATCTTCTGCAAGCTGGAAATATTCAAAGAAACCAAGTCCGAAAGTTTGATAGTAATCTGGAGTTAGCCTGTGTTTGAATTCCGTATTCCAGCGGTTAACAATCAGTTGTCTGTCTTCAATTGGACCAATAGTTTTTTTCCATTGGTAACGCGTTGATAAATCATGCCCTTCAACAATACAGCCTCCCGGAAAACGGATAAAACCCGGTTTCATATCTGCCAAAAGCTGAACCATATCTGCTCTCATCCCTCCAGGCCTATGTTTCCAAGTATCTTCAGGGAAAAGAGAAATCATATCTAAATCTATTTTACCAGATCCTTCAAACCATATTCTTAGCTTCCCCTTTAATTCTGTAGCCGAAGAAACAAACGTTACACTTTGCTTGTACCATTCATTTCCTGATTTTTCAGGATTTACAACCGCGGAACCTATCACATTATTTTTACTATCTAAAAGTTCAAGGTTGAGTTTCAGACCGGGTGCATTTTGACGATACATTACAGAAAAATCATATTTCATATCTTTCTTTATTCCCATTCCTCTAAATCCTTCGTTGGTTAAACCAATACTTCCTTTTACAGCGTTAGTAGTCGACACGCTCAAAAACCGAGGATTGCTTACATGATCTTTTCTGTTTTGTATCAAAAAATCGCCTTCTTTAATCTTATCTCCTTCCTTTTTCCATCCCATTAAAGGCTCATAAAACTCGAACGAACGATTTTTGACCAATTCGGCATAAATCCCACCATCGGCACCCATGTTAATGTCTTCAAAGAAAACACCCCACCTGTTTTGCTCAACTTTTGCTTTTACATTACTTGCATTAACCACAAACTTTTTTGTTTGAGCTTTCACATTGGTAGCTAACAAAATGGTCAATGCTCCTAAAATTATACTTTTTTCTTTCTTTAGCATGATGATGTGTTTATGTTAAATCAACTCTAAAACTACCACAGAAAATGGAGGCAATGTTACATTGAGTTGGTTACCTTTTAATTTGGCATCGATAAAAACTGTAGGCACAATTGTTAATGGCTTTTCAAATGAATTATAATCCTGAAGCTTTTTTGAAGTTAAAATACGACCTGTAACTGCTTTATATTTTTGTCCCTGCAATTCAATAGCAACCTCCTGAGTTTTGGATGCATCAATATTTGTTAAGGTGATATGCGTTTTACCATCTTTTGCCAATGATGCCGAGCCTGATATTGCAGGTAACTTTTGATCGCCAAACACATAATCTGCCGTAGTAATCTTCGTTGGCAACAACTTAGCATCTTGATGAACTTTGTACATTTCCATTACATGATAAGTAGGCGTCAAAATCATCTGATCTCCCTTTGTTAAAATAACGGATTGCAACACATTAACAGCCTGAGCTAAGTTTGCCATCCGAACCCTATCTGCATGGTTATTAAAAATATTTAATGTTAATCCGGCAATCATCGCGTCACGCATGGTGTTTTGTTGATACAAAAAGCCTGGATTTGTACCGTCTTCTACATTATACCAACCTCCCCATTCGTCCACAACTAAAGCAATCTTTTTATCTGGATCATATTTATCCATAATTGCCGAGTGCTTGGTCACCAACTCTTCCATTTTGTTGGCTTCTTGCATTGTTTTGAAATATTGCGCCTCGGTAAAACTGGTGGCCGAACCTTTTTTGTTCCAATCTATTACTGAATAATGATGTAAAGCAACTCCTTCAATTAGATTTGAAGGGATATTCTTCATTATAGTTTCTGTCCAATGATAATCTCCAGAATTTGCTCCGGAAGCTACTCTGAAAATTTTATTATCATTATTCCAGCTCGACATAAACGTTGCGTATTTACGATATTCGTTGACATAATACTCAGGATTCATATTTCCGCCACAACCCCAAGCCTCATTTCCTACTCCCCAAAACTTTACGCCCCAAGCTTTATCTCTTCCGTTCACTCTTCTTAATTTAGACATTGGGCTCTCCCCGTCAAAATTTACATATTGCACCCAATCAGACAATTCCTGTACAGTGCCAGTTGCCATATTGCCTGCCAAATAAGGCTTTGCGCCTAACAGTTCGCACATATTTAAAAAATCGTGTGTGCCAAAACTATTGTTTTCTGTAACGCCCCCCCACCAAGTATTCACCATTGTTGGACGATCTTTTTTTGGACCAATTCCATCTTTCCAGTGGTAGGTATCTGCAAAACAACCACCCGGCCATCTTAAATTAGGGATGTTCAGTTTTTTCAGCGCATCAATAATATCATTCCTCACCCCGTTAGTATTTGGGATGGTTTTATTGCCTTCTCCCACATAAAAACCATCGTAAATGCATCGCCCAAGGTGTTCTGCAAAATGACCGTAAATATTTCTATTGATGGTAACGCTCGGATTTGAAGCATCAATTGTTATGCTGTCCTGAGCTTTTACTTGGCTGGTTAGACCAGTAACTAATGCAACTACGATAGTTGCGAGGGTGGTTTTAAGTTTCGACATTATTTTCTAATTATATTTCAAAAATGATTTTAAGAATCCTACTATCGCGAGTCTTTTGGCTATGCAGGATGAAACATGTGCTTGTTAATTCGGAAACCAAGAAGTACTATAAAATTTTAAAGCAAAACAGTTTTATTTGATTCTTTTCATAAGTGTACTATTTGGTAAGTAATTGGTTAATCAAAACTGCTGTTTTGACACAACTAATTTATGTAAGTTTTTTTAAATGTCAAATAAACATTTAATTAAAATTGTTTATTTGACATTTAAAAACAGTAACTCTCTGACTAAAAAATAATTATTTAAATATATCGTTTAAATAATTATATTAAAAAAGCAAACAGTAAACTATTTGCTTCAAGCAAAATTAGGATGCTGTTTATCTTTAAAACAGAAGAAAGATAAATTTAAAAGATGGTGCTATTAGATTACTCCCTATGTAAGAATACAGGGAAACATATTAAATGAGATGAACAAGAAATGATTTAAAATTGCTTTTTTGCCCTTGCCAACAACCAAGCATTCAGTATTGGGTAAACATCTTGTTCTATCGGCGCATCAACTAAATTAACGCCAAATTGCCCACATTTTAAGGCTAGTTTTTCCTTAAAGTCTTTGATTTTTTGCAGATATATTTCTTTGAATTGGCTTGGGTTGAGTTTTAAATCTGCACCACTTTCTACATCGAAAAAATGATAAGGTCTGTTTTCAAAATCAAAATCCAGCTCATGTTTTTGTTCGTTTACATTAAAAATAATGATTTCGTTTTTTTGATATTTTAAATGTTGCAAGGCCACAAAAACTTCGTCTAAATAATTATCTTTTGCCTCAGTAGAAAACATATCAGTAAACAAAATCACAAAGGAACGCTTTGGAATTTTATCAGCAACAGCGTGGAGATTGGCTATTAGGTTAGTTTTTGAATTTTTAGTTTGCTCTCCTATCCTTTTTGATAGCTCATCCAACAAAAATTGCTGATGGCTTGTAGTTGATTTTGCCTGAGTATGAAAATCGATTTCTTCGTCAAAAAGCGTTAAACCAAAAGCGTCACGTTGTCTTTTTAATAAATTAATGATAGCCGCACTTGCCAAAGCGCTAAAGGCAAACTTATTTATTCCCTTCTCGGGATAATACATGGATGATGATTGATCAATCAATAAATGGCAACGTAGGTTTGTTTCCTCTTCAAAACGTTTAACAAACAGCTTATCCGTACGGGCAAATAACTTCCAGTCAATGTTTTTTATCGAATTGCCTTTATTATACAAACGATGTTCAGCAAACTCAACCGAAAACCCATGAAACGGACTTTTGTGCAAACCCGTTAAAAAGCCTTCAACCACTTGCTTTGCCAACAGTTCTAAATTCCCGAAACCAATATTTTCTTCTAAATCTACCACCGGAATTGCCATTTCATAAATAAACAAATAATTTATCCTAAAACAAAAAAACAGGATGCCTAAACATCCTGTTCCTATCAAACCATATATTCAACCCTAATTTTTTGAAAAAACACCATTGTTGTTAATCCATGACAAACCGTATAATTTATCGTCAGTGGTGATGTCCAAATCACCGTCATTATCCACATCCTGCACTCTAATTAAATTAACCCATCTTGCTGTTGTGCTTGCATTGTCTTTCAAAACAGTTTTTGTTACATCGTCAAACGTAGAACCTGAGTTTTTTAACAACTGTAAATAGTATCCTTTATAGTAACCTTGTTCCAACTTACCATCACCTGTTCTGGTAATTAAAACATCCGTTTTCCCATCCTTATCATAATCAATAAAATCAATATCAATGATAACTCCAAAACCTGAAATTGCTGGAATAGTAACCATTCTGGAGGTCATAAAATTTCCGCTGGCATTCCCCAAAAGGATAATTGTTTTAGCGCCATTATATTCTTGTCCGCCGGTTACCAAATCCAAATAACCATCGTTATTGATATCATAAAGCTCAGATGTGAAATAAGGTTTTCCCCAAAGTTCACCAGGATAAATTGCTAAATCTTCTTTAAAATTACCAGCACCATCATTAATTAAAAACCTACTTATCGATTTATTATCAGTTACAAACAAGTCAATATCTCCATCGTTATCAATATCGCCAGCGGTTACCGATGCGAAGTAGCCTTTACCGATGTTTAAATCCTTTGTAGTAAACTTGCCGTTGTAGTTCATTAAAACTTTTATTGTTTCACCATCATACGGACTTTTGTCAAATCCAGAACCTGCAAACACTACATCAGGCCATCCATTTTTATCTAAATCAACAACAATCGCTTTTCTTGCATTCAGCATTTTTGGTGCGCCGTTGTTAAACACGCTTTGGTCTTTCTTAAATCCAAAAACATCATTACGGTAATATTCTAATTCTACCGCAGTGGTTCCGTAAGTATTACTTGCGCCTGCAATAATATCCAAATCGCCATCCTTATCAAAGTCACCATAAGCTCTTGCATTATAAGCGTCTTCATAATATGTCACATTAAAGGAAGTTGTAGGGATAGCCGTTGAAAAATCGATATATAAATTATTTTTAATGTAATTATTGTACGATGTTTTGCTGTTTGCCTGAAAATCTTGCGTAACGCCTACCAATAAAACAGAGGGGAAGTATTTAGCAACAGACTTATTTTGAGCAACTACAGAAACTGAAAGAGGCTGTGAAAAATCAACCGGGGTTTTATCACTTATAATTATAGTATTCCCTACCATCAATGTAGCTTTGTCTGAAACCTTAAAAGTTGGGATTAAAGCTTTAATATCTATCCCCTTTGGCACCTCTATATTTATGGTTTGCCCGTCAAAGCTCGAAGCGTAATCTTTGTCTAAGCTTGGATTGTTAGCTTTTAAAAACCCAAATTCAATTAACGCATTTTC
The DNA here is from genome assembly GCF_946480185.1 of uncultured Pedobacter sp. The sequence continues at coordinate 248,395 of NZ_CAMLIG010000003.1, forward strand.
TTTTGAGTAGGGCGAAATGCCTGGCATTTGGTCTTTTGTACAAGCAACCGCAAAAATGCTTAGGCTTAAAATGATTAGGTAAAGGTTCTTTTTCATATTAAATTTCTTAGATTCCTACTTAAATCCCGTTTTTTACACACCCCGAGTAATTTTATACGCAGTTCTTTCTGTTTTGGTTACATTCAACTTCATAGCATCTAATGACTTCATGAAAATCGAATAAAAAATTTCTTAATCTTACCAAAACAAATACAAATTAGACTCCACAATTTAAAAACCGTAAAAAACCAGCCTTAAACATGTTATAATAGGATACATCTCATCAGACATAACTCTTCCAAAACCTTTCAGTTACCCCGGTTTGAGAAATTAAATACTCAAAAATCACATCGCAATATTCTATTTTTTATGAATCAATACCGTAAAGCTGCTTTTAAAAGAAAACTGATTAATCTGTAATTTAACAGCTCCAAATTCCGCAGTTTCGCGAACTGCATTAATTATCCACACCGTTTCGGATTACCAAGCATAAAATGTATTTTTACGGGTATTGATTATTAATAAATAATGAGCGAAGAAAAGGAAGACAAATCAAATTATTCGGCCGATAATATTCAGGTTTTAGAAGGCTTAGAGGCTGTTCGTAAACGTCCGTCAATGTATATCGGCGATACAGGCGTAAAAGGCTTGCACCATTTAGTTTATGAAGTTGTAGATAATTCTATTGATGAAGCTTTAGCTGGCTATTGTACAGATATTTTTGTTTCAATTTTAAAAGACAATTCTATAAGAGTTAGCGATAACGGTCGTGGTATCCCTACCGCAATGCACACCAAAGAAAAACGGTCTGCATTAGAAGTGGTTATGACTGTTTTACACGCTGGAGGTAAGTTTGATAAAGATACTTACAAAGTTTCTGGAGGTTTACACGGCGTGGGCGTAAGTTGTGTTAATGCGTTATCTATCCATTTAAAAGTAGAAGTACATAGAGAAGGTAAAGTATTTGTTCAGGAATACTCTTGCGGTAAACCACAATATACGGTTAAAGAGATTGGAACGGCAAGTGACACCGGTACTACCGTGACTTTTACGCCAGATGACACCATTTTTACTCAAACTACTGAATACAAGTTTGATACAATTGCAAGCAGATTAAGAGAACTTGCTTTCTTAAATAAGGGAATTAAATTAACCTTAACGGATGAGCGTGAAGTTAATGAGGATGGTTCTTTCTTATCAGAATATTTTTACAGTGAAGGCGGTTTAAGAGAATTTGTGGAGTATTTAGATGATACGCGGACTCCATTAATCCCTACTCCTATTTATATTGAAGGAGAAAAAAACGGAATTCCGGTTGAGCTTGCGTTTACCTATAATAATTCTTACAGCGAAAACGTACACTCTTATGTAAACAACATCAATACGCATGAAGGAGGTACGCATATTGCCGGTTTTAGACGTGGTTTAACACGTACTCTAAAATCTTATGCAGATAAATCGGGCTTGTTAAAAAACTTGAAAATTGAAATTACAGGAGATGACTTTAGAGAAGGTTTAACCGCAGTAATTTCGGTAAAGGTAATGGAGCCTCAATTTGAGGGACAAACCAAAACTAAATTAGGCAATAACGAGGTAACCGGCGCTGTTGATATTGCCGTGGGAGAAGCTTTAGGGAACTTTTTGGAAGAAAACCCAAAAGAAGCCAAACTTATTGTAAATAAAGTGATTTTAGCCGCCACCGCCAGGGCTGCTGCCCGTAAGGCCAGAGAAATGGTACAGCGTAAAAACGTAATGGGCGGTTCGGGCTTACCGGGGAAACTGGCTGACTGCGCCAATAAAGATCCCCATGTTTGCGAGCTGTACTTAGTGGAGGGCGACTCTGCGGGTGGAACTGCAAAACAAGGTCGCGACCGTGATTTCCAAGCTATTTTACCATTAAAAGGCAAAATTTTGAACGTGGAAAAAGCCATGGAGCACAAGATTTACGAAAACGACGAGATAAAAAACATCTTTACCGCCTTGGGCGTGAGTATTGGTACGCCAGATGACGATAAACAGCTAAATATTGAGAAGTTAAGATACCACAAAATCATTATCATGACGGATGCTGATATCGACGGTTCGCACATTACAACGTTGATTTTAACTTTCTTCTTCCGTTATATGAAGGATTTGATAGAGTTTGGCAACGTTTACATTGCGGCGCCACCACTGTATCAGGTTAAAAAAGGTAAAGATTTTGAATACTGCTGGACAGATGTTCAACGTGATGCAGCCGTTCAGCGCTTAAAAGGTGCAGGTAAAGAGGAAAGTGTACACATACAACGTTATAAAGGTTTAGGAGAGATGAATGCTGAGCAGTTATGGGAAACTACCTTAAACCCAGCAACCAGGACTTTAAAACAGGTAACTATTGATAACGCAGTAGAATCTGACCATATTTTCTCTATGCTAATGGGCGATGAAGTTGCACCTCGTAGAGATTTTATCGAAAGAAATGCGAAATATGCTAAAATTGACGTTTAGTAGATTTTAATAACTTATAACAAAGGCTAATGTTGAAAAAGCATTAGCCTTTGTTATTTTTACTAGAGATCCGAAATTTTAGTTTTGAGTAACCGGGAAGTATCTTCTATAATATTCTTATTTGCAAACCATTCAATTTATCGTCAATCATTAATTGACAGGATAACCTTACATTAGGCTGGGTGATATTCATTTTTGCTAGCGTTGTGGCTTCGTTTCTATCAAAGTTGGCCAATTCTTGATTTGCGTTTAATATTTCTACCATACAAGTTCCACATTTGCCCATTCCTCGGCAATCGCCAAATTCTTCATCTGCAAATTGGTCATAAATGAGCATCATTAAATTCACATACTCGTTCCTGCGAGTAGTTATCTGATGATATTCGTCAAAATAAATTATTTCAAAATGTATCTCGTCCAATTATAGCTTTTTATCAGTCCAAAATTTATCGGTAAAATCATCCTTAAAACTATTCAAATGCGAGGTTGCTAGATGTTCTTGAATGCTTTTAAGTTCTTCTTGAGGCAACAAAAGTTCGAGATGAGGAAACAGCACTCGTTCCTCAAAGTTAATATGCTGATGAATAATAGCAATCAAACGAGAAAAATTGTGCTGACCAATACCTTTACCTGATATCACATTCTCTATTTCTTGATTTATAAAAAGGTGATCTTCTTTTCCTTTGGTGCAAAAAACGTCATCAATATTTTTAAATAACAGTTGCTCTTCTTCTATAAAATGCTTTTTTAAATGCTGTACCCAAAAATAAGAAACATACTTTCTTAATCGTTCCAATGAAACATTCTCTTTAAGGCCATTTTCAATCCGATCACAGAAAAGCGTCTCCAGATGGTGGTCTTGAGATAGCCTAGCAATGCAAGAATTGTTTTTAATGGCCATAAAATGGGATTTAAAAGCTAAGTTCAAAATTTTGATCTGATAAAAAATTGACCCTAATCACGAATTGCACAATTGAGAAAAAAACTGTGCTCATGCACATTTACAATAATTATCAAGGTTCAATATTTTTAACTGCTTTCATAATTCTTTCAATACTTGAAGCTCGCTTTTTAGCATTCTCCGCAATCTCTCCTTCGAATAACTCCTCTAAAGTCTGCTGAAAAAGCAAAATCCAAGTATCAAAATGTTGCTTGGTTAATGGCAATGGCAAATGACTGGTTAATGGATCATTTTTATATTCTTTGGTATAAAGCAATAGCGTGGACCAAAACTTCACCATCTTATCTAAATGTACCGGCCAATTATCTTTGATGATGGGATCAAAAACCGCAGAAAGAGTTTCATCCGCTCTTACTTTATCGTAAAAAGTATGGACTAAATTTTTGATGTCGGCAACTGTGGAGATATCACCTTTCTCATTTAAATTATGTGCCATTTAATAAACCACTTTTGTTTGGTCTCCGCCTAAATTTGCTAATCTCTTCATAAACATTACAGCCATTAATTGTGCTCTGTTTTTAGCATCTTCTGCCATTATACCCTCAAAATTGCTATCTATAGTTTCATTGAAAAGGATAATCCACCTATCAAAATGTGGAGGCGAAATCCCCAGCGGGACATGTTTGGCAAAAGGATTCCCTCTAAAACCCGGAACTCCAAATAAAGCAGCATTCCAAAAGGCATACATTTTTTCCAGATGTGGGCTCCAATCTGCAATTGCATTCATAAAAATGGGCCCTATAAAATCGTCTTCTCTAACCTTCTGGTAAAAATCATCCACAAAAATTTTTATATCTGCCAATCCCTCAATATCTTTCATATCTCAAAAATTGTAATGCCTTTTAAAATAATGAGATTGAACTGGAGGTAATGGTAAAAAACGCGGCCCAGCCTATAAACAAAATCAAAAGGATAATAATCCAGATTGGAATACTGCGGGGTGTTTCGCTACCATGCAGCACAAAAGATGTTTGGTCTCCTTTTCCGTAAGAGTTGATCATTAAAGGCACAATACCATCAACAACTTCATCCTTTTTTAAACCTTCAATGGCTATTGCTGGACCATTTCTAACCACAAACGGAACTTTCTTTATCCCTTCTTTGCCTTTATGGTCCTTGCTTACAATTTTAAGCGTATGATGCCCGTCTGTTAATTTTGTAGTATCTAAATCAAAAGAAACCGGCGTTGGAAAAACCCCAATTGGTTGTATTTCATCGTCAATAAATAAAGTTACTTCGCTTTTACTTTTCATTATTGTGGTGTTAAAATTTCGTTCTTTACGTGATTATATTTACTCTCTTTTGGATTAATTAGACAACGTATTGTGGCAAATAATGTGTAAATGGTAATTAAAACCATCATAATTACCACAAAATAATCCCAGTTGCTTTGTGGCCCACCGCCGTGAGTAATATTTCTTAAGATTTTTGGCTGGTTGAGGTTACAAGCTTCACAGGCAAAGGTTGAAACATTTGCAGTTACCAACAACAAAATAGTTAATAAGAAGCTTTTATATTTTTTTATCTGTTTCATTATTTACCAATTTGGGCTAAAATTGCTTTTACTTCAGCTACAGAAACTTTTTTAGCAGTATTGCCCCAGCTTGTACGTTCGTGACTGATAATTGCCGAAATTTCTTCAGGCTTTAGGTTATTGTTTGTGCCAATAGGAGGCATTTCTGCAAAACCTTCTTTTACCCTTCCGTTATAACCTTTCATAATTATAGTAATCATGGTTTTAGGATCTGGGTCTAACACTATTTTACTTCCCTTAAGCGGTGGAAAAGCACCAGGTAAACCTTCGCCATTTGCCTGATGACAGCTCTGGCAATTTGCAGCATATAAACTTTCGCCATCAAGTGCAGGCGTTTCTTTACTTGCCATGCCTACCAAATCTGGAGTAGCCTGTTTTGGATAAAGAAACTTTGGAACCGGTTTTCCGTCAGGCAAACTCACTTGTTTTAGTGATTGCAGATAAGCCACTAAATTTAGTGCGTCATCTGTGGCAACAATCTCTCCTTTAATACCTTTTCTGTAATCTTCAGGAACCTGAACGGTTACATCAGCAACAGCTGCCACATCTTTTATCTCAAACAACCAAGGATAAGCAGGCATAATAGATTGGCCAACAACGGAACGTGGATTAAAAAGGTGAATTAAATTCCATTCTTTGCTTGGCTGACGTTTGCCTACGTTAGTTAAATCGGGTCCAGTCCGTTCTGAACCTAGCAAATTTGCTGTATTGCGCCAAATATCTGTTCTGGTATTTCTAGCATAATCAGAAGCCACACTCGGACGATCGCCCCAAACCTTATCCATATCTACATTACGTACCTGTTGCGTATGGCAAGCGATACAGCCTTCTCTTACAAATACAGCTTTTCCTAAAGTTTCCTGCTCTGTTAAAGGCTTACTGTTTGGTAAGGGTGCGTTATCTTCTTGCGCCCGATATGCTGGGATTAATGCGGCATAAAACGTTAACACAAGAAACATTAAAGTTGCGGCAATAAACAAGCGTTTATGATTATTATATATTTCCATCTTAAATTCTAGTAATATCTTCTCTATTTAATTCGTTGAAAAGTGCTGTTTGCGTATCAATTTCTCCACTTTTCCTTACCATTGTATATAAGTTATAGGCAAAAATTAAATGCGAAGCCCACATTAAGGAGCCTCCAATTGCTCGCCAAACCCAATATGGAGCCATGTTGGCAACAGTATCAATAAAAGGTTTTCCTTCCATCCATTCTACGCCACGTAACGTACTTCCAATCATTAATGGAACGGTATAAAACATTAAACCAATTAAGGCCATCCAAAAATGTGCTCCTACCAAAGCATGCGTTGGTTCTTTTCCGGTTAACCGAGGCACAAGTGTGTAAACAAATGCCCAAAGAAAAAAAGCAATGATACCGTACATGGTCAAATGCGAGTGGGCAACGGTAAAATCTGTAAAGTGCCAGTATAAATTGGCAGATCTAAATGCTTCGGCAGTTCCTTGGTAAGAGCCTGTAAAATAGAAGATAATGGCTACTAAATAAAACGGCAAGGTATAACTTGAGCCTACTTTATGGAAATTACCACGCATGGTCATTAAAAAGTTAGTTGTACCTGCAGCAACTGGAATTAGCATCCCTACACTACCTACAATGGCGGTAGTTTGTAACCACCAAGGTATTGCACTAAAAATAAAATGGTGCGTTCCGATAACGGTATAAAACAAAATCTGTGTCCAAAAGGCAAGTATTCCTAAACTATAAGAATAAATAGGTGTATTCAGCTGTTGCGGAAGGAAATAATAAACTAAACCTAACACAAAAAGCATAAACCACATCCCAACTCCTTGGTGCATATAGTAACCTTGTGAAATTGTTTCGCCTAAACCATTCTGCCAAAAAGGTAAATAGGCCACTAGCGTGATAACGATAGTAAAGATTACAGCAGATACAATGTACCAGTTTGAAACGTAAATTTCTTTTGTTGTTCTTTTAGCAATAATGCTCAAATAATTTATTAGTGTGATGACCACGCCAATTGCAAACAGCAACATAATTGGCCATATATACTCGCGATACTCGCCCCCAGCATTATTAATACCGGCCATTAAAGATAGCGAGCCAAAAAATACTGCCGCGTTTATTAACCAAAAAGCAACCCAGGCACTTTTTAACGATTTTACTACGGTATTACTCACGGTATAAACCACATAATAGCCTAAACCAATCATCGCTAAGGAACTCCAACCCCAAAACACCATATTGGTATGTACAGGCCTTAACCTACCAAAACTTAACCAACTGATATGGTCAACATCCGGGGAAACAAATTTTATCCCTAAATACTCTCCTATTGATGTACCTAAAACCAACCAAAAAGTTGCAGCACTTAAATACCATATAATTAACTTGGCTAAAGCTGGATTTACTTGCGGTCTTTTAGCAGAACGTTTTTTCTCGGGAATAAATCGAGGGATGTTCACCTCATTTACATGATGAATCATTCCCTTGGTATCTTCTGCGGGTAAATCGCCAGAAAGCTCTTTGTTTGTTAATTTAAACTCAACGGCAGCTTTTCTTTTTTCCAGCGATTGTGATAGAGATTGAAGCTCTTCTTCGGTTAAGGTTTCTAAAATTGCCGTCTTTTGTTTATCAACGTCTTGGAATTTCACTTTCTTCACCAAGTTCCGCACTTTGGTTGTAGCCAAATACACCACTATTAATAGCGGGATCAATATCAACACTATCGTAATTAACACTCCCGGATTTGTAACAACGTCTTTTGTACTTTGAGTAGTTTGGCCAAACGCACAAATACTCGATAACAAAAGAAAAACTAGCACAAAACTTAATGTCTTACTAATTTTTGGTTTCAACCTGTTTATCATTTTTGTCTGCTTTATTGATTTTTTTTAATAAGATTTTTATCTGCTCGGCATCAAAGTCAAATAATTTTTCTTTGATCCAATCCTTACCATTTTCTTGGTTGTGTAATGCGGATTCTTTTAGTGTTCGTAAGCTTTTAGCCATCACTACAAGCAAAATAACCATGCTTATAATGGCTAAGCACAATAGGGCATTTATAATTAAATGGTAATCCTGTATTTCCAACATTAAGATATGTAGGGAAACTTTTCCGAGATAAATTTGGCAAAGGCTTGCCGTTTTCAAATTGAGGGTTGCTAAATAAATATTCATATAAATGATATTAATACCTTTTTGTCTTTTACCTGAGTTATAAAAAACAATTTACTTCTTTAAATTGGTAATCCCAAGATTTAAATCGCCATTAAACTCTTTTATTGTAGTATTCACCAACATGCGGTGAATGTTTTCTCTAATTACTTTAAATTCGTTATGCAACGGACAAGGCTTAGTTTCTGAACAGGAGACCAAACCCAAACCGCAACCGGTAAAAAGTCCATTCCCGTCAACTGCTTCCACAACCGCTGCCAAATTTCTTTGGAGGGTACTTTCATCCATATAAAAACCGCCGTTAGGGCCTTTTACAGATTTAACAATTCCTTTTTTGCTTAAATCCTGTAAAATTTTAGCCAAAAAATGTTCAGGGGAATTAATACCTGAAGCTATTTCTTTTATACCCACTTTAGTCCCATCTTCTGTGCGGTGAGCAATAAAAAAAACTGATCTGATAGCGTATTCGCAAGTTTTTGAAAAAATCCCCATTTGATGGTGCAAATATAAATCACTAAATCTAATAATAAAAGAGTTTTTTATCTTTTATTATTAATAAATTCAAAATATTAAAAAAAGAAAATCACCAGAATTTGAACCATGGCTTTTTAAAGCCAATCAGAATATGATCTTTCTCTGTTTTTACCGGATAATTTTTAAGATAATCTCCCTGGCCACTTGCCCCTCTCCCACTTTTAAGGTTATAACTGTATCTATGAATTGGGCAAACCAGATAACCTTCTTTACACCAGCCGGCACTTAAATCTCCTCCGGCATGTGGACATTTACTGGTAAAAGCATAAAAGGTGTTGTTATCTTTTACCAAAACAATTCGTTTGCCTTTTATTGAAACCAATTGTACATCTGCACTGCTTAAAGATGATATGGCTATTGCAACCCACTCCATACTTTATTTTTTTGATTTGTTGTACCGTACCATTTCTCCAAAATTCATTTTAAGTTCCATTGCTTCCAACGTTTGTGCAATGCGCTTAACCCGAGTTGTATCTGTTTTGGCTGCATTTATCCAATTGAAATAATAATTTTGATGAGACATTGGTAAAGTGCAGAACTGTTGAAATGTGCCTTCAACATCTTTTAAACAGGTTTTTAAATCTTCGGGCATTTCAATTTTGAAGTCTTTGTCTTCTGCTATTTCAAGTGCAACTGTAGCGCCTTTTCTCTTCCCAATCCTTTTCTGCAATTCCTTTTTTAAGGGCAAAATAAAATTTCCCTCACCCATGGGCGCCAGCGCAATTCCCGAGAAAGCGACCCGATCAATTAAGCCTTTTACCCTAAAACTCACTTTGCAATTAGGCTTTAATTCGTTCGCAATTTCTTGCGAAATATCCAGATAGGTCCAACCTGTTTTTTCTCCTTTCTCGCCAAATTGCTCAATTATTGCGTTTATTTTTATCATTAAGGAAATATAGCAAAAAAGTAGTGAGTATTGAGTAATGCGTATTGAGTAGTGCGTATTGAGTAGTGCGTATTGAGTAGAAGTTACGATTTAATAAATTTTAATTAAACTAGTTTTTGAACTTGTAGGTTAAACCCATCCCTTGATAGTTAAAACCTAATACTGGACTTACAGACAAGTTGGTGGTGTTGGATTTTTTATGCAATTGCGGAATTAAAATTCCACAAGCGGCACCAACCCCATAACCTAATAAATTATCGCTTAAAAAATGCTTTCCGGCTTTTAACCTCATGTAACCAACAGATGCAGGGACAATTGCAGCGGCAGCCCAAACATAAGGTTTCAGTTTTGAATCCGGATTGAAATCGCTGAACACCTTAGCTGCAAAAAATGTAGCTGCTGCAGTTGCAGTGGTATGCCCTGCAAAAAAGGAGCGCTGCTCATCTTTTGCCTGGCGTTCTGCAACCGGTAAAGAAGCATTATAAACCAGCGGACGGCTACGCTGAACCAAGCCTGCGGCAATGGTAAAAGATGCTGCGGCTGCAGACATAGTTTCCACAAACATTACAGAAATTTGTCCGTAATGCGATCTTTGATTTTTATCAACCAAAGCTACAATTGGTGCAACCGCAAACGAAGCGTAAAAAGGAATATAGCTATCTTTATCTGCTTGTTTAGAATAGTAACCTGCAGAAAATCTGTCCATAAAAAAGACATCATTTTTAGATTTATTCATCACTTCCAGAGGCGTTAACTCGCTTTTATTTTTTATCAGGGTTAAACCCAAATAGCTTAAACCTAAACCTGCGGCAACAGCGGGTCCATCGTACTTAAAACTGGTTTCGTAAGGAGATGCTGACTGGGCAAATAATGTATTAATGGTAAATAAGGAAATTATTAAAATGGGTAAGTATTTAGCTTTTTTCATATTGCTGTTTTAAATGATTTACATTTTAAACATGCTATTCAATTCCTTTGCCAAGAATTATTTTAGGGATAAGTATTTGTAAATAAAATTCTAGCTAGCTCAAATTCCGTTCTTTAAACCAAACGGAATCCGGTTTTGCAGAGAACTTATTCATGGCTTCGAGCATTTTTACCGGCGACGATTCATTAATTACCAAATCTCTGTTGATAGGTTTAAGGAATTTCTGCTCTACCATTACATCCATCTGTTTAAACAGAAAATCATAAAAACCATTGAAATTTAAAACGCCTATTGCTTTTTGGTGCAAACCCAGCTGAAGCCAAGTTAAAACTTCAAAAAATTCTTCCAAGGTTCCAAATCCGCCCGGAAGAATTAAAAATGCATCAGCAATATCAGCCATTTTTTGCTTGCGCTGATGCATATTTTCCGTTACAATCATTTCTGTTAATCCTGTATGGCCAACTTCTTTATCCATTAAAAACTGAGGAATCACACCAATAGCTTCTCCCCCATTTCTCAAAACTGCATCGGCAATTAAGCCCATTACGCCCACACTTCCGCCACCAAAAACCAGTTTAATATCGTTTTTAACCATTAATAAAGCTAAATCATCGATGGTAGATTTTAAAGCTTCGTCTCCGTTGAAGTTAGCTCCACAGTAAACACATATTGATTTTATCATTTGGTTACTGTTTTAACATTCGGGTGCTGTTGTAAAGGTTGTGCCAGTCCTGGCGGTCAAGCTCAATATCAAAAGCGGCAACAATATTTTTTATTCTGTTTTGGTTTCTTGTACCAATTAACGGAAGCGCACCCAGCTTTAAGAGCCAAGCAACTGCAATTGATTCTAATGTGGTATTATATTTTTGCGCCAAAACGTCCAGTTTTTCGCGGATGACTACTTCTGATAAATCCATACCTACGGCAATTCTGCCTTCGGCTAAAGGAGCCAAAGCAAAAGGGCGCATGTATTTTTGCTTCATGTAATCTATCTGTCCGTTTTCTAAAGCACTGGTATTTAACAGGTTTAACTCCACATGATTGGTAACTATGGGCAGTTTAAGATAGGATGACAATAGCTGATGCTGGAAAACATTAAAGTTGCTTAAGCCTACAGTTTTAATTTTCCCTTCTTGTTTTAACTTTAAAAGTTCGGCAGCTGTTTCCTCCAAATCTGCGGTTGGATCCAAGTTGTTTAACAAAAAAACATCAACATAATCTGTTTTCAGGTTTTGTAGCGACTGGTGCAAACTGGTTCTGATATGCTGTGTAGAGCAGTCTAAATAACGTGTTTTTATATTTGGCCTTAAAGGATGAGGTTCGCATAAGCCGGCTTTGGTGAATAAAACAATGTCTTCTCTCTTTACCGAACTATTTTGCCAAACTTTACCAAACTCTTCCTCGCATCTATAGTTTCCATAAATATCTGCATGATCAAAAGTGTTGATTCCTAAATCAATACAAAAATTAAAAATTTCTTCCATCTTTTGCGGAAGGTCATTCTCTAAATCATTCCATCTGTAAAAACCGTAAACGGCTGGGGAAACTTTTGGACCTGCATCACTTAAATAAATAGGCTTCATTTTGTTATATTATATTTTGGATTTAATATCGATCTAAATTTAAGACTTTAGTGATGAAAAAATATCAACAGTTTATATTTAAAATCAATTTTCTATAAAAAGACTCGGCAAAAAGTATCTTGAAGCGCTCTTAACAATTGTTTAAACCGCATTTTTATTTTAATAAACCATCAAACGTAATAGCTACATAATACAAACCGCCCAAGGTTGGTCCGCCGGCATATTGCACATATTTTGTATTGAGGATGTTGGTACCGCCGGCTTTAATACTTGCTTTTGCCTGAGGTACTTTGTAAGTAACCTGTGCATCAAACGTATTGAAAGCTTTCACCTCGCCGTTAACCAGTGGACTTTCCCATAAGAAAGCATCCTGCCATTTCCAAACGATATTAAATCCAAGGTTTTTCGCAATTTCTCTGTTTCCAAAAGATAAGTTTGTAGCCCAATTTGGCGTGTTAAAACCCGTTACAAAAACATCTGCCTGCTTATTTTTTGATATGGTATTGTAACTTACGCTTCCGGCAACGGTGTATTTTTGATAAAAATTAAAAGTTAAGCCCAAAGAAGAGCCATAATTATTGTATTTGTTTTTGGCATTGGTATAAACGCGGTACCTGGTTTGTTGCTTATCGCGATTTGCCCTGATCATTGCGTAAACTGCTTCATCAGACCCAACTTTCACTTGTTGACCAAAACCTGTAGTATAAGGAACAGAAACTTCTACCTGACCTAAAAAACCATCATATTGGTTTAAGTAAGCATCTACATCTACCACTAATTTATTATCAAGCAATACACTTTTATAACCTGCTTCTAAAGAGTTGATGCGCTCTGGCCTGGTGGCAGAAAGATTGGTAACTTGTAATAAATCCCTGTTTTTTAAAGCAGCCTGTTGTGGCGTTAAACCTTTGGCTACATCAGCGTTTAAAGCGGCATTAAAAACATCGCTTGACGCTAAAGTATATGAATTATCCAAATAATTTAAGCCGTTATTAATGTAAGAAAGACCACCAACCCGTCTTACGTTTCCGTTATTTACAAAAGATAATGCTTCAAATAAGGCTGGAAACCTGTATCCGTTTTGTACGGAAACCCTGAAATTGTGACGTTCTGCAAGGGTATAAACTGCCGCAAATCTTGGGTTCAACTTGGCCTGAAACTCCGGGTTATAATCCAATCTTAAAGACCCAAACAGTTTTAATTTCTCTTCAAAAAATGTTTTGGTAGCTTGTGCAAAGCCCCCAAACTTTTTATAATAAACATCTTTTCCAAAAGTACCATCCGCTAAAGGCGTGTTTCTATCGGCTACCGGTCTTGAAAAATCCACGAAATTATTTCCGTCCGGTATTACATCGTAAATCCTAGCATCGGCACCCACCAATAAATCAAAGTATTTTACTTTATCAGATAAATCCCACTGGGCATCTGTATGGTAAGTTCTACTTCTCTGGTTTAACGCTGCTCCGCCGGTTTGTGGCGCTCCGGCAATCACCGCCCCGTTATCCCAATTATTTATCCCGATAATGGTTTTCTTTAATTGGTCAAATGCGGCCGTACCTGGTTCAACCCTACTGGCATCAGCAGCTGCCCGTCCAATTTTTAAAGCATCCACTAAAGGTGTTCCGTTATTCAAAGCATTTTGTAAAGCTGTTTTATACTTTGCTCCCCAAACCGCATTTGTTCCGCCACTGGTAATTTCTAAATTATCTACCAAAGGTTTAATGTTATAAGAATCTCCGGTGTTTTCGATAGAAACGTACGATTTAACAAAATAATTTGTTCCTTTTAACTCCAGTTTATGGTTTTGTACGGTCACATTATCCATCTGGATTTTATTGCCTCGCTGAAAAAGACCATCTAACTTACCATAACGATAACTGTAAGAAAGTTCGGCGTGGTCATTAAAACGGTAATGCAGAGCGGCATCAAATTTTAAATTATCAACCTTTGGGTTGGTTACATCTTTTTCCCAATAGCCGGTTCTTCGCACCAAAATACTTTGGCTTCCGGTTTTACCGGGAATATTTAATCCGCTAAGGGTAACCGCATTACTTCCATTATCATCGCCATATTTGTTCCAAGCATCATACGCTGGGTTATCAGCATCTGCATTCAACTCCGGAAAATTAGGATTTGCAGTGTTTAACTTATTAGGGTTCTGATTGGTTGTTGTATTTGATAACCAGTCTGTTCCTCGCAAATAATCAAAATTAACCTTAAAAGCCACTTTATTGTTGAAAGCCTTGGCATACCTGATTGCTGTTTCTGTAAGTCCACTTAAATCTCTGCCGGTTCCACCGCCAACATGGTTTAGCCCTGTTTTTTGATAAACGCTTAATCCTTGGTAATAAAATGGGCTTTTTGTTAACAAGTTGGCCATTCCGTTAATGGCATTCATTCCGTACAAAGCAGATGCTGCCCCCGGAGTAATTTCTACGCTGGCAATATCCAGTTCTGTTGGACCAATTGCATTTCCTAGCGGAACGCCCAGGGTTGCGGCCTGCATATCCACACCGTCCACCAATTGTACAAAACGGAAGTTATTTGGAATGTTAAATCCTCTGGTATTGGGCACTTTAAAAGTTAAACTGGAGGTGGTCATTTGTACCCCTTTAACGTTTTCCAAGGCATCATAAAAACTGGGGGCTGGTGATTCGCGAATTGCCCGGATATCTAATTTTTCAATGGCTACCGGAGATTTGAGGATATTTTCTTCAACACGTGAAGCAGTAACTACAACCTCTTGCCCTAATTGAGACTGCGTAACCAAAGCGATCTTTAAATCAGAACCAGGACCTTTCACCTGAAATTCCTGAGGTTTAAAGCCTAAACTAGTTACCACCAAAGTAAAAGGATAAACCGCTTTTGTTTTTAACTGAAATTTTCCGTTAGCATCTGTGGATGTTCCGTTAACTGTATTTTTTATGGTAATGCTAGCTCCGGGCAACGGAAGCTGGTCGTCCTGATTGACAATAGTGCCCGAAAGGATGATAAAATTGTTTCCTTGTGCTTTTGCACCAAAGGCTATAAGAATGATAAAGATTGTATAATAAATAGGTTTCATTTTTATTTTTAAAGATTTGATATTCTGTTTTTAATCATGTTTATGAAAATTCATGATCAACAACATCGGCAATCAAAATACCGGTTACGCTTGATGGAAAAATTATTCTTAAACCTCATTTTTTAATAATCTACTAAACTAGTCGACAATTATACGAAGATATTTTTAAATAAAACACAAAATCTACCGATTATATAGATTATTGTAAAGTAAGAATACAATATTTACTTCAAAATATTGATTGTCAGTTAATTAATATCAAGAATAAAAAAATGAATAAAAGATGTTATTTTTGATAAAAAATAAGCATTGCTTACCAAAAAAACAAAATACGCCATTAAAGCGCTAATTGCATTAGCGAGAAGTAAAGACAACAAGCCGATGCTGATTGCTGAAATAGCCACACAGGAAGGTTTGCCCAAAAGATTTTTAGAATCTATTTTATTGGATTTAAAACGGTCAAAAATTTTGAACAGCAAAATGGGATCTGGCGGTGGCTATTTTTTAATGCAGCCCTCATCCGAAATTAAAGTTTTGGAAATCATAAGAATTTTAGATGGCCCTATTGCCCTGTTGCCCTGTGTAAGTTTAAATTTTTACCAGCGTTGCGAGGAATGTAAAGACGAAGTTACTTGTAGTATTAGAAAAATGATGCAGGAAGTTAGGGACGCTTCTATCAATATTTTAGGAAATTCTAGTATTTTGGATTTGATGGAGCAAGAGCAGGAAATGGTGGATAAAAAAAATAGCCCGTAAATATTTACGAGCCATTCCCTTGTGGTTGGTGTTATCACCAACCTTTTCCGTCAACTTCTTTGGATTTTTTATGGTGCGGTCATAACACCGACCACAAGAAAAATAGTCCGTAAATGCTTACGAACTATTTTACTAATGAACTTTGTGGTGCGGTGATAACACCGACCACAGGATAAATTACTAATGAACTTCTTACTAATGAATTAGCGACTATAATTCGGTGCTTCTTTAGTGATGGTGATATCATGAGGATGAGATTCCCGGATACCAGAAGAAGTAATCCTAACAAATTGTGCTTTCTGCAAAGTTGCGATATCTTTTGCTCCAACGTAACCCATACTTGCTTTTAAACCTCCAATTAATTGATGCATTACTTCTGCTAAAGTTCCTTTGTATGGCACACGACCAACAATCCCTTCTGGCACTAATTTTTTGATATCATCTTCCACATCTTGGAAATAACGATCTTTTGAGCCGGCTTCCATCGCTTCTACAGACCCCATTCCGCGGTATGATTTGAATTTTCTTCCTTCGTAAATAATGGTTTCTCCTGGAGACTCTTCCACACCTGCAAATAAAGAACCTGCCATTATTGAGCTTGCACCGGCAGCAATTGCTTTTGCAATGTCCCCTGTATATTTAATTCCTCCGTCGGCAATAACCGGAACGCCCGTTCCTGCTAAACCTTTTACCGCTTCATAAACTGCATAAAGTTGCGGAACACCTACTCCTGCTATAATTCTGGTGGTACAAATTGAACCAGGGCCAATTCCTACTTTTACGGCATCTGCGCCAGCATCAGCCAAAGCTTTCGCACCTGAAGCGGTTGCTACGTTTCCTGCAATTACCTGTAAATCTGGATAAGCCGCTTTTACCGCTTTAAGTTGATCGATTACGCCTTTTGAATGTCCGTGGGCGGTATCAATTGCAATTACATCCACTCCTGCTTTAACCAAAGCTGCAACACGCTCCATGGTATCATGCGTAACGCCAACTGCAGCTCCTACTCTTAACCGGCCATGTTCATCTTTACAGGCTAAAGGGAAATTTTTAAACTTTTGGATATCTTTAAAAGTAATTAAACCGCTTAGTTTACCTTCTTTATTTACAACAGGAAGTTTTTCGATTTTATGCTCTTGCAAAATTGTCTCTGCCTGCGTTAAAGTTGTCCCTTCTGGCGCAGTGATTAAATTTTCTTTGGTCATCACATCAGCGATTTTATGATCCATATTTTTTTGGAACCTTAAATCTCTGTTGGTAATGATGCCTACCAAAACATTATCTTCTGAGATAACCGGGATGCCACCAATTTTATACTCACGCATGATTTTAAAAGCATCCCCTACTAAAGCATCTTTATGCAAAGTAACAGGGTCTTGAATCATTCCACTTTCTGAACGTTTAACACGACGCACTTCATCTGCCTGAGCGGCGATACTCATGTTTTTATGCAAAACACCAATGCCTCCAGCCTGCGCAATTGCAATAGCCATATTAGAATCTGTTACAGTATCCATTGCTGCGGAAACAATGGGAACATTTAATTTTATTTTTTTGGTGAAATAGCTGGAAGTATCAACTTCGCGTGGAAGAACCTCGGAATAAGCGGGTACTAAAAGTACATCGTCATAGGTTAAACCGTCGGGTAAAAATTTATGTGGATCAAGTTGCATAGCAAATAAATTAGGGTACTCTATTTGCCGCACAAAGATAGCTTTTTTTTGAAATTATTTAGAATAAAAATCAAAAGAAGACTTACGGCTTTTAAAAACCGTAAGTCATGAAAAATCACATCTTTCCTACTACAACTTTATAGAAAGAATGATAATCCCAGTATTTATTGGCTAAATTTTTAAGTTCTTGTGGCGTAATACTTTTTACTGTTTTAATATATCTATCGTAATAATCGTAACCTAAACCAAAGAAATGGATGTTTTTAAATTTATCAGCATGGCTAAAGGCATTCTCTAAACTGCCTAATAAACTGCCCATCATGTAGTTTTTGATGAGTCCTAATTCTTCATCGGCGATAAGCTCGGTTTTTAAAAGGTTGACTTCTTTTTCTATCTCTGTTAAAGTTGCTGAGGTAACATCCACGCCAACTTCTGTAGAAATAAAGAAATAACCGGCCTGCTGCAGTGATGCAATTCCGGAACCGATGCCATAAGTATAACCTTTATCCTCACGAATGTTCGCCATTAAACGGCTGCCGAAGTATCCGCCCAAAGCGGTATTTAAAATCTGCAAACCTATAAAATCTGGATGCGTACGGTTAACCAAAGGAATACCAATCCGAATTGCCGACTGTAAAGCGTCCGGCTTTTCAACATAATTTAATTTATCGCCAGCGCTTTGAAAGTTCATATTAAAAGGAGGAACTTTTGATGTGTTTTCCCAACCGCCAAAGAGTTCTTCAATTAAGGGTAAAGTACCGTTTTCTATCTTGCCAGAGATTACCATAGTACAGTTTGACGGATGATAAACTTGTTGGTGATAAGCCAACAAATCTTCTCTTTTTACCTCGTCATAATCAGAAAGTTGTGTAGCGTATCCGTATAAACTATCGCCAAACAAAGCTTCGGTAAAAGCTCTTCTGGCTAAAACAGAATTTTTCTCTAAGCCTACTTTTAATTTCTGTTTTTGGTTGCGCAGTAAAGTTCCCAATTCCTTTTCGGGAAATATGGAGCCTGTGAGCATTTCCTTAATAATTGGCAGTGTTTCGGCTAAATATTTATTGAGGGAGTAAAGTGTTAATGAAGACTGATCGTGATTGTATTCTGTTTGAAAAAAAGCGCCATAATAATCAATTTTTGTGGCAATTTGAGCAGATGAAAGCGAATGAGTTCCCTCTGTAAGCATGCTATTGGTAATACCCGGAAGCAATGGTTTTTTAATATTCCACCCACGGTTTTGGAAAATAAACTCCACACGAACCAAGTTTTGCTCGCCTACATTGATTTCATAAACCGGTATTTTATTAGCCAATTCATGCTTTTTCGCTTCTACAAAATTGATTTCCTCAACCTGCTTAAATTCTGGTTCTTGTATTCTGTTTAACATGCTTATAAGTTAAAAGTAGAAAGTTTAAAGTGCGAATTATTAAGATTTATATCTTCTTTTATTTGGCTAAATAGTATAAAGTTGTACATGCTTCTCTTTTAAACAATTCGTTCGCTTGTTTTTGAATATCTTCTGTAGAAACTTTCCGGTAATTTTCGATATCAGTATTGATCAGGTTGGCATCACCGAACAACTCGTAAAAGGCTAAATTCATCGCTTTATCCAACAAACTCATTTCGCCAAACTCCTTGGTAGCTTCGTACTTGTTTTTAACCTTTGTTAATTCATCTTCGTAAACCAATTGCGTTTTCAAAAAGTCAAGCTCTTTCCAAATACATTCGTCTGCATGTTCAACGGTGATGTCTGGCAATAAGCGCCCTTCAATCACAAACATTCCGGTATCAATACTTCCGTACACATAAGCGTTAATATCGCTAAAAACCGGGTTTTGTTGCACTAAATTTTGGTACAATCTCGATGATTTTCCTTGAGATAAAATATCTGAAATTAAATCTGTAGCAGCATAACCTGATTCCATCCTACCCGGCATTTTAAACACTTTGTAAATTGCGGTTGTAGGCACATCAGCTTTTACAGTTTCTTTAATTTCCTGGGTTTGGATTGGTTCTTTTGGCAAATTGCGTTCTGGTTTTGTACCACCGTCAATCGGCGCAAACCATTTCTCGGCTAGTTTTTTAACTTCATCTAATTTCACCGCTCCGCCAACCACCATAATGGCATTTTTTGGATTGTAATACTTTTTAAAAAATGCTTTAACATCTTCTATCTTGGCATTTTCTACATGCGCTAAACTTTTACCAATAGTTGCCCATTGGTAAGGATGATCTTTATAAACCAAGGGCCTTAGTTTTAACCAAACGTCGCCATAAGGCTGGTTTAAATATCGTTGTTTAAATTCCTCGCAAACTACGTTTCGCTGTACTTCCAAACTTTTTTCTGAGAAAGCTAGGCTCAGCATCCTGTCGGATTCTAGCCAAAAGGCAGTTTCTAAATTAACAGCTGGTAGGGTGATGTAATAGTTGGTCATATCGTTGCTGGTGAAAGCATTGTTTTCGCCACCAACACGTTGTAAAGGCTCATCGTAAGATGGGATGTTGACCGAACCGCCAAACATTAAATGCTCAAACAAATGCGCAAAACCAGTTTGTTCTGGATTTTCGTCTCTTGCACCAACATCGTATAATATATTTAAAACGGCCATCGGTGTAGTATGGTCTTCATGCACCAAAACCTTTAAACCGTTTTCTAAAGTAAATCTTTCAAACTGAACCATAATATTTTGCTTGTGGACAAATTTAGTTTTATCCTTTAAAAGCAAGCAATGAAAGCTCATTTTTTTAAGAATGGGCAATTATTATTAAAAAAAAATTACAGCCTCTATTAAGTAAAAATTGCGTAGTTGGTTGCACATTAATAAAACTTAAAATTTTGGGACTATGCCAATAACACATATTTAAGGCGTTTTTTGATGTCTAAACCCTAAGTGATTAGACGAAAATTAATCATAAATTTGTATATTAGAATTTTAACAACCCTAAGAAATGGAAGCAATTAATATCAAAGCATTCACAACCGATTCCTCACAGCTCGAAGCTCTTAAAGCAGTGATGAAAGCTTTAAAAATAAAGTTTGAAGTTTCAAACGAAGATATTTATAATAAAGAGTTCGTAAAAAAAATTGAGGAAAGCAGAAAACAGATTGCGGAAGGTAAAGTCACGAAAATCAGTTTAGATGATATATGGAAATAGAATTTTCCGACCATGCTAATGCAGATCTAATTTTCTGGAAAACGACTGGGAATGTAGCAATCTTGAAAAAAATCAGATCTTTATTAGAAGTTATTGTCCAATCTCCGTTTGAAGGCATCGGCAAGCCAGAACCTTTAAAGCATTCCCTTTCGGGCACATGGTCAAGAAGGATTAATCGAGAACATCGATTAATCTATGAAGTAAAGGACAATAAAATAATTGTTATGTCGCTTAAAGGACATTATTAAAAATAGGTAAATAAAAAAAGCGTCCCGAAAATTAAATTCCGAGACGCTTTAATATGAACCATTTTAAATATTAAGCGATTTGCTTATTTGTATTTAATACCGTGAATTTAGATTTCGCCAATTCAAAACCGCCGTAAAGTACAGCTCCAAAAATCAGATTTCCTAACAAAAGGTTTTTCTCAAACGGGATTGCCGCAACTAGTGATTGGAAATAACCTGTAATATCTTTACTGTACATTGTGCCACCTAACCATGGCTCAATATCAGTAACTAACCAATGGATTAAAACTCCTGCTAAAGAAGCTAACAACACATTGCCTACATTTACTTTTTTAATTAAACCACCAATGAACACCATTACTGCAAAGCAAAGATAAACTACTGCAAATCCTCCGTAAAACAATGTCCAAGTTCCTGTATAGGTGTAATTGATTAAAATATCACTAAAAAATAAAAGTAATAATGGTACGGCATAAGCTTTCCATCTGTTTTTGAAATGCGTACCTGCAAATAAGGCTATAGCGCCAACAGGAGTAAAATTAAACCAGTTTGCATCGCCCAGTAAAGGCATAAAACGTGTTGCGCCCGCAGCTATAATTATTAAAAATAGCACCCAGTTTCTAGCGTTCCAATTTTTTAAAGACATTTTTATTAATTTTTGAAATGGTAAAACTACAAATTCTTACCTAAATGTAAAGCTTAGACCTGCATTAAAATTAATTCCTTTTGCGGTATAGCCAGCAAAGTCATTATAATCGGTATCAAAGATGTTTTTAATATCGGCAAAAACGCTGAATGTTCTGTTAGCTTTAAATTGTAAATAAGCATCTACCGTACTGTATTTTTTCAAATTCACAGATTTTGTTGTGAAATTAGACTCATCGAAATATTGATCAATTCTAACATCATTCCATCTTGCAGTTAAACTTGCATAAAATTTTGGTGTGAAAGTGTATCCTAGATTAGTGCCTACACTGTTTTTTGGCCTCCTGAACAAATTGAAAGTTTCCGTAGTACCGGTTTTTACTTTACCATCTACAAACGCATACCAAGCGCCAAAGTTGAAATTTTTATTAGGTTTAAAACCTAATTCCAGCTCTACACCTTTGTCATTTTGCCTATCTTGGTTTACGTACCCATAAACTTGTGGTGCTATTAGTCCAAAATCAATAACTTTTTCCCCTTTTCTCGAAAAAACCGAAACAGTATAAGTTAATTTATTTTCAAACAAATCACCCTCCACTCCAGTTTCATAAGTTTTGGACATTTCTGGCTTTAAAGCTAGGTTTCCATATTCGGAGTAAAGCTGATAAAGACTAGGTACCCGGTAAGCCGATGAAATGTTCACATAATACTTTAATTGTTGATTGATAATTACGGATGGATTGATTGTATAAGTAAAGTTTTCTCCGTACTGACTGTGATTATTATAACGCCCACCTAACTCCATCCTAAAAATATTGCCACCATGTAAAAAAACAGAGGTATAAACGCTGGTGATATGATTATCTGCATTTAAACTTGAAGGATAACTTGGGTCATCATATTTCTGTTTTGTTTTTGTGAATTTATAATTAAGACCAGAAGTGATGCCTATAATTTTATTAAACTGATAAGCAAAAACTCCCTCTGCATTAGAGATGTCTCCCTGGTTGTTGGTAGTTGTAGGGTCGTTATTAAAGAGATTTTTTACATGATTTTGTGATAAAAACACATTTAATTCTCCTTTACGTAAGTTCAATTTGGCTCCCACGTTTGCTAGCAAGGCTGTTTTGTTGTAGGTATAATCTGTATCGTCTTTAAAAGCCCCGGCATCTAAATCAGCTTTATTTCTGTTGGCCTGCAAACCTGCGTTGATGCTAAAATTATCGGTTATATTTTGTGATAAATTTAAACCGAATGAAAGCTGTTTGAACCCGTCTTTTTCAAATTTATCTGTAAGATTTGCAGGTTCTGCCGAAGAAATCCCTTTAGAATCTAAATTTGAAAAATTCATTGAAATTCTAGTCTTTTCTATCTGTCCGCTTAAACCCACGGAAGCTTTATAAGTACTGTAACTGCCAGCGGAAAGCAATGCATTAGCTGTTAATTTGCCATCCCCCTTTTTTGTGATAATATTGATTACCCCGGCAACAGCATCGGACCCGTAAAGTGTAGAACTTGCTCCTTTTAATATCTCAATGCGCTGGATTTGGACAATATCAATGGCAGAAAGATTGTACTCGCCAGAAATACCAGAAGCATCGTTCACTGCTATTCCATCAATTAAAATGAGTGTGTTTGGCGTACTTGCTCCTCTTAAAAATACCGATTGAACGTTTCCAGGGTTACTTCCGCTACCACCGATAGTTAAGCCGGCTACATTGTTCAACAATTCTGGCAAAGTTCTTCCTTGAGCCCTACTGATCTCCTCTGCAGAAATTACTTTTACAATTTTCCCGATATCGCCAATTTTTTTTGGTGAACGTGAAGCGGTTACAACAACTTCGTTTAAGTAAGTACTGTCTTTAGTTTGTGCAAATAAATTTGCGGTTGCGAGAGAAAGCTGAACAAGCCCTAGGCCTGTAACAACTAAAATTTTTCTTTTTTTCATTTGTTGTGAGTTTTAGCTCACAGCAAACAGAAATGAATTTTAAATGGAACAACACGTCTGGAGTTCGCACTCAAAAGCTTCAATCCCCGAAAGCTATGAATTATAATTGTTAGGCAGGTCTTCTGACTTACTCCAAGTTTTTCGGCCTTCCCATCTGCCATGTGGCGGACAGTGACCATTAGATTGAAAAACTTTTTAGAGCTTACAGCTGCGGGACAGTTTAGGATTTACACCTTATTCCCTTTTAATCTCGACCACGGTCGAGAACCATAACGTTGCAAAAGTAGTATTAAAATTAGTAATTCAATAAATTTAAAACAAAAGTGACAGCAATCACTTTACAACATACATTTTACAATAAAAAATAAGTGGCTTAATTCCCTTATATAGCGCACCTAGCATGACAAACTTCCTGTTTTGTTAAGTTAAGATTAAACAGCAGTTAAATCTCGGTCATAAAACATAAAAAGCAAATTCTTGGTATGCTTATGGATATGTGTTTAATAGCTAAAAAATACAGATATGGATACTATTAACAAACAATTTTTCAATACAGAAAATTACGGTGGGGAGTTTTCGATACTTAACTCTTATAATCCCGCAAAAAGCCAGAAATCATCCAAATTAAAACCGAACATATATACAACATTTTTATATGTACTATCGGTCATTAGCATTGTTTTTTGGGTCATATCTTTAAGCATTTTACCGTTTGGACATATTTTCCAATTCTTATTAGGTTCAGCTGTTTTGTTTATTAATGTATTGATTTTTAAATGGACGAGGTTGTAAACCACCCTGATGTGCTTTTAAAAAAATCTTTAGGGTATTTTAACAATTGGTCCATTGTACCTTTAGCGCCCAAAACGCTAAACCTTTCTTACTGAAACCCAATTCTTGCCAACTTATCTTTACTTTTCTTTATAAATCATTTTATTAACCAAAGGTTTTCAATATGCCTTTTGCGTAAAAAATGATACATTTACAATTAATGAAGATTTTAATTGTTGAAGATGAAATTGAGCTTGCGGATAGCATGCGCAATTATCTACAAAATGAAGATTACAATTGCGAGTTAGCTTTTGACACCAAGCAAGCCCGAGAGCAAATGATGCTTTTTGATTACGATTGTATTGTTTTAGATATTATGCTTCCTTACGGCAGTGGTTTAGATCTTTTGCAAGAACTTAAGAAAGCAGGAAAAGAAGATGGTGTCATCATTATTTCGGCAAAAAATTCTGTTGACGATAAAATACACTCCCTCAACCTTGGTGCTGATGATTATTTGGCAAAACCATTCCACTTGGCAGAATTGAGTGCTAGGATACAATCTATTATTAGACGCAGAAATTTCAGCGGGTCCAATATCATCAATTATAAAGACTTAAATATCAACTTACTATCTAAAGAAGTAACGGTATCTGGCAAAGAGGTTGAGATTACAAAAACAGAGTTTGCACTGCTTTTATTTTTAATCCTCAACAAAAACAAAGTAGTATCAAAAAATGCCATTGCCGAAAACTTAAGTGGGCAATCTGCCTTGTATTTTGACAATTTTGACATCATTTACTCGCATATTAAAAATTTAAAGCGCAAATTGGGCATTGCTGGCGATTATATAAAAACCATTTATGGTACTGGATATAAATTAAATTAGTTTTGAAATTACTTACCTACAGTTCTAGAAAATACCTTTGGCTTTCGGTATTACTTATCGTTTTAAGCATTCCTACCTTCTATTTCGTAGTAAATTCCTTATTTTTAAAAGCAACGGACCAAACCTTAGAAAACCAAGCAGATTTAATCCCTAATTACGTTCGTGAAGTTAAAACTCCTGCCGATTTAGCGCTATGGAAAAAGCTAGATGGTGATGTAGAAATCTCCATTTTTGACAAAAATAATTTTAAATCAGAACCATTCACAGTTGAAGTAGTAAATCCGAAAACTAATGTAATTCAAGATTACCGCTACCTGCAAAAACAGATAGAAATATTTGGGATAAAGCACACCATTACTTTTAAAGTTTCTTTGGTTGAAAAAGAAGATTTAATAAAAAGTATTGTTATTGTGCAAACATCTCTTCTAATGCTTATTTTTCTAGGTTTTTTTATCATCAACAGAAATATCAACTCCAAAATTTGGAAACCTTTTCACAGCATTCTTCATTTTTTAAAGAACTACCAAGTTGACCATAAAGAAGATCTGGCAACAGAAATCCTCGAAATTGATGAGTTTAACGATTTAAACATCGATATAAAAAACTTAATACAGCGAACAGAAACTGCATATAGATTACAAAAAGAATTTACAGAAAACGCCGCACATGAATTGCAAACTCCTGTTGCCATTATTAAATCAAAGCTAGATTTATTGTTGCAAGAAAAAGAGTTAAGTAATAGCCAAAGCATGTTGATTGATCAAATTTATTATGTGCTTCAAAAGCTGAGCGATTTAAATAAAAACTTGCTGTTTTTATCGAAAATAGAGAACCAACAGTTTGAATTTGAAGACCGTATAGATGCTGTTAAAACGGTTTCATTGGTTATAGAAAACTTAAACTTTTTTGCTGAAGCCAAATACCAGCAACTGCTTTTTCCGAAACCACAGCCAAAGTTTTTTGAAGGGAACAAAGCGCTTTTTGATCAGCTAGTGCAAAATTTAATGATTAACGCGTTACAATATTCGCCAAAAGGAAGTATTGTAAATGTGCTGCTCACTAACGATGCATTAACATTTGTAAATGAAGGACCCGAACTTGACTTTAGCGAAGCGAAATTGTTTTCAAGGTTTTCAAAAACAATTGAAAAAGACCAAAAAGGAAATGGTTTAGGCTTGGCAATCTGTAAAAAAATTGCGCTGGTTCATGGCTTCGATATTAATTATCAGTATATAAACGCAAAACATCACTTTATACTGCAATTTACAAAAACAGCCAAACTACCCGTTGAAAGCTAATAGTTTGGCTGTTGAATCCTTTTACTGTTGTGAGGCAATCATTACAATTTTTGCCTTAACAGTACCGGGCGGAATTGAAAAAGTGCCTGTCCCGCTGGAAGGTTGAACTTGAACCGTTATTTTTTGCTGTGTAACAACATAACTATAAGAAAGACCATCATAAGTTTGCGGAATTGGTTCGTAGGTGCTGTTTAGATTATCATTTCCATTACTAAAATCTAGGTAAACTAAAACACCATCAAAATCATTCTGATAAATATCACTGTTAAGGAAATTGATGTCTGCGGAATATGTTTCGTCTCCCTTATTGTTAGTTGTTTTTACCCAACTTTTAGCATCTATTGTTGTATAAACAGTCTGATTAGGGGTTGTGTAATACTCGTTAGTTACTTTCCGGCAGGCTGATACTCCAAGTATCATTAAACCCACAATTAAAATAGATAGTTTCTTCATATTTAGCTTTTGTTTACTGTTATATCAAATTTGACACCATAAATCTGTTTTAGTTTAAAGACGAGAAAACATTAATAATGGTTACAGCATAAATTGAAAAAACATGTGAATTTAATTTTATTATGCTTTACATATTGTGCTGTAAAGTTTAACTTTGATTTCAAAAAAACCGAGATATATGCAAGAATTAGATAAAGCAACCCAAGATCGCGTAAACCAGTGGTTAAACGGGAATTACGATGCCCAAACCAAAGTCGAAATACAATCTTTGGTAGATAACAACGCCATTACCGAACTAACAGATTCATTTTACAAAGATCTGGAATTTGGAACAGGCGGATTACGAGGAATTATGGGTGCTGGATCTAACAGGGTAAATAAATATACAATTGGCGCGGCCACTCAGGGATTGGCAAACTACTTGATTAAGAAATATCCGGGAGAAAAAATCAAAGTTGCTATTGCGCATGATAGCAGAAATAACTCAGATGTTTTAGGCAAAATTACTGCCGATGTTTTTTCTGCAAATGGCATTCATGTTTACTTTTTCAAAGCTTTACGCCCTACTCCAGAACTTTCATTTGCTGTACGCAAGTTAGGCTGCAAAAGCGGTGTAATGTTAACGGCGTCTCACAACCCAAAAGAATATAACGGTTACAAAGCTTATGGCGAAGATGGCGGACAGTTTGTATCACCAGATGACAAATTGGTAATGGAAGAAGTTGCCAAAATTGCCAGTGTGGACGATATTAAATTTGACGCAAAACCAGAAAACATCAGTTACTTAGGTGAAGAGATTGACGAAGATTATTTAACCAAAATCACCTCATTATCGGTTTCTCCGGATGCCATCAAGCGTCAGAAAGATTTAAAAATAGTTTACTCCCCCATCCACGGAACAGGAATTACCTTAGTACCTGCTGCTTTACAGCGATTTGGGTTTGAAAATGTAATTTTAGTTGAGGAACAAACCACGCCGGATGGTAATTTCCCTACGGTGGTTTATCCAAACCCGGAAGAAAAAGAAGCTTTAACCCTAGCACTTAAAAAAGCACAAGAAACCGATGCTGATTTAGTTTTAGCTACCGACCCAGATGCTGATCGTGTAGGTATTGCAGTAAAAAACCTTAAAGGCGAGTTTGAGTTATTAAACGGAAACCAAACAGGAAGTTTATTGGTGAACTATATGCTAGAGGCTTGGGAGAAAGAAGGTAAATTTACGGGTAAGGAGTATGTAATTAAAACCATTGTAACCTCTTACTTAATTGATAAAATTGCTGCTGATAAAAACGTAACTTGTTACAATACCTTAACTGGATTTAAATTTATTGGTCAAATTATGACGCAGTTACAAGGAAAAGAAACTTTTATTGTGGGCGGTGAGGAAAGCTACGGTTATTTGGTGGGTGATTTTGTGAGAGATAAAGATGCAGTAGTTTCTGCTGCTTTTATTGCTGAAATGACCGCTTTTTATAAAGACAAAGGAAGCAGCTTATACGAAGCCATGATTGATATGTATGTGAAGTACGGTTTCTACAAAGAGAAATTGGTTTCCATTACTAAAAAAGGAAAATCAGGTGCTGAGGAGATTGTTGCGATGATGGAGCGTTTTAGAAACAATCCACCAAAAAGTTTAGGCGGTTCAAAAGTAATTGCTTTAAAAGATTACGGTTTAAGAAAAGAGACCAACTTAAACAACAATACAACATCTGAGATTGCATTGCCAAAATCAGATGTGTTGCAGTTTATTACCGAGGATGGCTGTATTATTTCTGCCCGTCCGTCTGGTACCGAACCAAAAATCAAGTTTTACTGCAGCGTAAATAAACCTTTAGCCTCAAAAGAAGATTTCTATAAAGTAAATCAGGAATTAGAAGAGAAGGTTGATACAATTATGAAGGATTTGGTGGTTTAATAAAACACTTAGCTATTAAAAAGCCAGAGGAACTTTCTCTGGCTTTTTTTAGCTCCAATCTACTTGTTGGCGGTAATGCTGAGTACAACGACTGTATTTAAACATTCAAAATGAAACAGAACAGACAAGAATTATATAAACAACTTGCTGACCTATACGGAGAAAAATGCTACATATGTGGACGTAGCGATGTTCTTTTAGAAATTGAGCATTTAATACCTCAAAGTGCTGGTGGAACTTCGCAAAGTTCAAATTTGAGATTAATATGCAGAGAAGATAATATAAGAAAATCGAACAAATTTTTTAGAGAAGTTGAGTATGTTCAATATTTAAACGATATAATTCTCAAAAACGATAACTTTAGAAATCCAGAACTCGAAGTCGCCTTAAAAGACACAAGGTATAGAGCTGACTTAATTACAGAAAGAAAAGCGGGAAGTAAATGGGAAAAACTACTTATTGAAGTCAAAGTAATACCGACATTCACAGAGTTAAGGCTACGAGAAATTATCGAACAATTAAAGTTATTTAAAAAGTATTCAAAAGACCATAAAATAGCGTTCGCTTTTCCAGGAATTTTACCTGATAAGGATAATGCACTATTGCAAAAAGAAGGAATTGAAGTTTGGGACATAAATTATATTTCAAAAACATTTGCTAAAGAAATTGCTTCGACACCACATCCATTATTGCAAGCACTTTTTACTTCAACAAATTATGTTGCCGAACACGACAAGCTCATAATAGATTTAAAATCAATAAATGCTGGAAGAAAAGACAAGGATTGGTCAAAATATCAAAAACATATAGAAAAGATTTTAGACTATCTTTTCGGTTCAGTCCTTTCCTCTCCTATCACGGAACTTTCTGACCATTTCAAGATAAATAGGCGTGACTTTATTTTAAGAAACTATGCAGAGACTGGATTTTGGGCTCATATAAGAACTCGATATTTAGCAGACTACATAGTTTTAGACGCTAAAAACTACACAAAAAAAGTCACTAAAAAAGAGATACTCCAAATATCTAACTATCTCAAGGTCCATGGTGCAGGACTTTTCGGAATTATTGTTTCAAGAAATGGCGGTGACAATGGTAGTTATTACACTTGCAGAGAAATATGGGCAATGGATAAAAAACTTGTTATAGTTCTTGATGATGACGACATAATAAAGATGATAATTGCAAAAGCATCTACAAATAATCCTGAAGAAATAATCAGACAAAAAATCGAACAATTTAGACTTTCAATGTAATGAGAGAAGAAGCACATACCGCCAACAAGCGTTATAAGCCAAATTTACTAAACAAATCCTCATTACTCCAAACACATAAGTTTCTTTTTAACGAAACTTACGTATATTTGTTCAGAAAATATTTGCCTGAATGGACAAACTTTTTGAGATTATTATTTTAGAGGAAGTACTCGAATTTTAAAGGGCTTGCAAAAAAAGCATGCTGAGAAAATCTTATATAATATCAGAAAATCTCAAGTTGAACTAGACGCTGAACTTTTCAAGAAATTAAATAATGAAATTTGGGAATTCCGAACTTTGTATCAAGGATTTCAATATAGACTTCTTGCTTTTTGGGATAAAACTGCTGAAAATCAAACATTTGTTATATCGACACATGGATTTGTAAAAAAACGAAGCAAAGTTCCAGATAATGAGATTCAAAAAGCAATACAGATTAGGGAAAAATATTTTATAGAAAAAGACCTGAAAAATAAAAAGAAATGAAAACATACACATTAGACGAAGTACAGGACAGAATTATCGGGAAAATCGGAACTCCTGACCGTGATTTCTTTGAATATGAACTTCAAATGAATTTAATAGGTAAAGCCATCAAACAGACAAGACAAGAACGGAACCTTACACAGGAAGAACTGGGAAAGTTAATAGGAGTTCAGAAAGCACAAATTTCCAGACTCGAAAACAACGCAAGCAACGTGACAATGGACACTCTAATGAGGGTTTTTTCTGCATTGAAAGCAAAAGTGAAATTGCATGTAGAACTTGCAAATCTGAATATAAACGTGGGCAAATAACACGGTTTATAACCACAAATTTGTATAATAATGGCAGAAGACAATAGTTTATATTAATTATTCAGTATTTACTTAGTTTTTTAATCCACTGTGACAGAGGTTCTGCAAGTAATTTCGCAACATTTCAAACCCGCAACTCAAACCTTACCTCCTAACCTTCGGCGTTCCAATCATCCCTTTAAAATTATTGGGCTGGTAGATGTTTTTAACCTCAATATTGCTAGCTGTTGATTTCACATCATTAACAGTTCTATCTGCGCTACTATTGGTGAATTTTCCGTTTACAATATAGGCAATGGCTCCAGCAAAAGATTTTTCATTTGGGTCGCCAAAAGCTTTTGTTACATCATCATCCTTTAACGCATCTGGCGTGATACCCGCATAATAAAAACCATCTCCATTTGCATTGGTGGTAGAAAAAGACGACATATAGATATCAAACTTATCTATCCTTACCGGAAAAAAACCGACGGGTTTTCCGTAAGACGTACTGCCAACAGTTTTAACATCTAAATAAGGTTTCAAACTGTTAATCACCAGTTCACTGGCAGAAGCGGTATTCTCTGTGGTGATAAAAACCACTTTGGTAATATTATTCAAACTGCCTTCTTTGTTGAAGTTAGTGGTATTGTCACTTTTCTTATAAGAAACATCATCAGCATAATTCTCAACCCTGTTGCCTTTCTTTATCACATTTCCATCTTGGTCTCGTACCGCTTGATTTCTTAAAATTGAAGCTTTCCCGGCTTGTAAATTAGCATTATACGTTTGTACAAACATGGTTTTACCGGTTAAGCTATTTGGCGCAATTAAGTTGATCAAATGTTCCGCAGTACTCACATAACCACCGCCATTGTAACGTAAATCAATTACCAAATCTGTAACGCCACCATCAGCGAATTTTTGAAAAACATTTGTTAAAGGCAAATCCGAATTGCTATCGCTAGTGAATTTGGCATAAGCTAAATAACCAATTTTTTTTGCTCCGTTAACAATGATGGTGTCTTTATAAATTGGACTACTGTTATATTTGGTTTTGTTTAAGGTTACATTGAAACTAGTTCCGTCAATTCTTTTCCCGCCTATCGTAATTGTATTTTGGTTTATCGCAGTATTGATAAAAGACTCTTCTGAATTATAATTAGTACCTACACTTGTCCCGTTTATTTTATTGATATAATCTCCCCTGTTTAAACCCGCCAAAGCTGCCGGTGAACCTGGAGAAGTAAATCGAAAATAAATTTTATAATTGGTAGTGGAACCTATTAACGCCAAAGAATAGCCCAAATCATTTCCTTCGCCGTTAAAATCAATGCTACTTTGCTCGCTTTTAATAGTAGCTAATTTTCCATCGGCAACTAAATCGTCAATAAAAGAATATTTTGTTTCATCCGGATAATCAGTATTGTATTCATAGGGCTTATTGGTACTTGGATTTATAGCGTAACGTGTAATGGCAAAAAGCTCCGCATTTAAATTAGATATATTATCAGATAAACCGTTAAATTTTACCCGCGGATTAAAAGCACTATAAGATGGCAAAGCATCGTTCCAAAGATAAAGTTCCTTTGCGTACAAAAACATAGAATCTTTGGTCAATTCATTTCTATCTGTAGTTGGAGCTGGCAAATTGGAATTATCCTTTTTGCAGGCTACAAAAAATATCGCGAACAGGAAAAATCCAGCGAATAATTTGACCATGATATTCTTCATATTTCTTTTAAATTAACCAACGTAAAACGCTGATCACCGGATTTTTATTTCATAGATATTATTTTATTGATAAAAAATCTACCCCGGCTAATTTCGTGATACTATAGTAAGGTTCGCCCTTGCCAATAAAAACAACTTCTTCCTTATTTAAACCATTTTCTTTCAGTAAAAAAAGCAAGGCGCTGTCTGCGCTTAAACCTTCAAATTCATCTTTAAAATAAACTTTTAAGTACTTATCCAAACCGTTCCACTCTGTTTGTTTTATTTTATTGAGTTGCTGTTCTGGCGTACCGGCAGTTAAAATAAATACTTGTTTCCTGTTCACTACCAATTCCTGCAATAAATCTAAAGATTCCTTAAAAAGCAGCAATTTTAAAGGCAACTTTGCGGTTTTAAATAGTAAGGAAAGGTTTTCTGCATACTTTTTATCAATTCCGAAAGTATTGGATACTTCGCTAAACATACCCAAGTTGCCATGCAGTTCGTATCTTTTAGCAATAAAAGAAATTATGTCTTGTGCAGGCGGAAAGGTTTCTAAGTATTCAATAAAGTTTGCAAACAGGTAATAAACCTGTAAATCGTAATCTTTTTTAGGAATTAAAACATCATCCAGTTCAAAAATAACTGCATTTTTTGAAGGATTAATTTCATCAAATTTCAACATCTATAAAATGGCATTAACAATTCTTAAAATATTTTTATCAGCAAAGGAAATATGATAAAATCCTTTCAATTTTTTATCCACAGTAAGTGCTTTCAGGCTTTCTAATGCGTGTTCTGGCAAATTAGCCATTCCTTTTATTCCGGTTTCATCAATCAAAACAAAATACATCTCTAAATTGCCATTTAATTGATATAAAAAAACGGGCTGGAAACTGGAGTGGTTAAACCACTTGCCCAATTGCGTAAAAGTAATCGCGTTTACATGGTTCCAAATTTGCATATTATCGGCAACTGCGTCATCAATTAAGATCAATCCTCCCCTGCCCTTTGCATCTGCAACAGCTATTTTTTCATTTGGATAACCTAGAGCAATTAAATTGGAACTGAGTTCGGCATAAGAATTTGCCTCTTTGCTATGATGGTTTAAACTTCCTAGCCCATCAGCTCCTAGCATAATTTCAATCCCAAATTCATCAAATAACACCAAAGACTTTCGAAGTTCCTCAACTTCCTCCATTTGTAAAGGATAAAGCTTTTTTATTTGATGATCCAAGCAAAAAGTGAGGATCTGGTGTGCAAGCGAATTGCTGTTTTTCAAAGGATAACCCGGGAGTTGATCTCCGAACAAAACTTCTTCATTTTTTAAAAGAATGGCTAACTGGAAACTTGCAATGTGTTTTGAGGTGGTGATAAGAACTTTCAAACCTAATTATTATAAATTAAACCATCTTTCATTACTATTTTTCGGTCGGCCATATCGGCTAATTCCTCATTATGGGTAACGATGATAAAAGTATGGTTAAAACGATCTCGTAAATCAAAAAACAGCTGGTGTAATTCTTTTGCGTGGTGCGAATCCAAATTCCCAGAAGGCTCATCGGCCAAAATTAAGTCTGGCTGATTAATTAACGCCCTTGCTACTGCCACACGCTGTTGCTCTCCGCCTGACATTGCCGCCGGTTTATGATGTGCCCTATCTTTCAACCCCAACAAAGTAAGCAATTCCAGAGCTTTGCTTTCTGCTTCTGCCTTAGATTTTTTGGCGATGAATGCAGGAATGCAAACATTTTCTAAAGCGGTAAATTCTGGCAACAAGTGGTGGAACTGAAAAATAAATCCGATATTTTTATTTCTGAAGGCACTTAATGCCTTTGCGCCAAGTTTAGTAGTGTCTGCGTCGTTAATAAAAACCTGTCCGCCATCGGGTTTGTCCAATGTTCCAATAATATGCAACAACGTACTTTTTCCTGCGCCAGAAGCGCCCACAATACTTACAATTTCGCCCTTTGCAACTTCTAAACTAACGTTTTTTAAAATCTGAAGCTCCCCGTAATTCTTTACAATATTTAAAGCTTTAAGCATCCATCAAAAATAGAGAAAAGAATTATCAAAAAAAGGGCTTAAAAATGCAAAAAACATCAAATTAATACAATTTGGTTTTCTTTATTAGGATGGTATTCGTAATTTCACATCAAATTTTTAGAAGATGAACATTCACGAATATCAAGGTAAACAAATTCTTAAAAGTTTTGGTGTTAGAGTACAAGAAGGTATTGTTGCCGATACGCCAGAACAAGCTGTAGAAGCTGCCAAAAAACTGAAAGAAGATTACAATTCTGACTGGGTTGTAATTAAGGCGCAAATTCATGCTGGTGGAAGAGGAAAAGGCGGCGGTGTTAAACTGGCTAAAAATTTAGAGGAAGTAAAACAAAGAGCTACTGATATTATTGGTATGCAGTTGATTACTCCGCAAACCGGTGCTGAAGGTAAATTAGTAAGCAAGGTTTTGGTAGCACAGGATGTTTATTATCCGGGCGAATCCGAAACTAAAGAGTTTTATGTTTCTGTATTATTAAACCGTTCTACAGGTAAAAACATCATTATGTATTCTACCGAAGGTGGAATGGATATTGAAGAAGTTGCGGAACACACGCCACACTTAATATTTAAAGAAGAAATTGACCCTAAAGTTGGTTTACAGGCTTTCCAAACTCGTAAAATTGCTTTCAACTTAGGTTTATCTGGAGCTGCTTTTAAAGACATGACTAAATTTATAGCTGCGCTTTACAAAGCTTACGAAGCAACAGATTCTTCTATGTTTGAGATTAACCCGGTATTAAAAACATCTGACGATAAAATTTTAGCGGTTGATGCGAAGGTTAATTTGGATGATAACGCACTTTTCCGCCATCCTGATTATGCGGCAATGCGTGACACTTCAGAAGAAGATCCAACCGAAGTTGAAGCATCTGCAAGTAACCTCAACTATGTTAAATTAGACGGAAACGTTGGTTGTATGGTTAACGGAGCTGGTTTAGCAATGGCTACAATGGATATTATTAAGATTGCCGGTGGCGAGCCTGCAAACTTTTTAGACGTTGGTGGAACCGCAAACGCTACAACTGTTAAAGCGGCTTTCCAAATTATTTTAAAAGACCCTAATGTTAAGGCTATTTTGATCAATATCTTTGGTGGTATTGTGCGTTGCGACAGGGTTGCACAAGGTGTTATTGATGCTTATACAGAAATGGGAAATATCAATGTTCCAATTATTGTAAGATTACAAGGTACAAACGCTGTTGAAGCTAAAAAACTGATTGACGAGTCTGGTCTAAAAGTATTCTCTGCTATTTTATTAAAGGAGGCTGCTGATTTAGTATCTGAAGTATTGGCTTAATTAAGCTTAAGGCTCTAATTGCATAATAAAATCCCGATTGAAAAATCGGGATTTTTTGTTTTTAAAACCCTGTAAATAGCTTCTGTTGATTAAGCTAAGAAATCTGCTCGGCTAACAGTTTCATTTCTGTATGCGGAGAATGCTTTTGGTAAAGTATTGAATATACCGCTTCCACGATTGGCATATTAACTTGGTGGATTTTATTAATTTGGTGAATACAGTTTACCGCGTAATAACCTTCGGCAATCATATTCATTTCCAGCTGTGCCGATTTTACAGTGTAGCCTTTCCCTATCATGTTTCCAAAAGTTCTGTTTCGGCTAAACTGCGAGTAAGCTGTAACCAGCAGATCACCTAAATAGGCTGATTCTTTAATATCACGACTTATCGGGTGTATAGCATCTACAAAACGGCTCATCTCCCGTACTGCATTTGAAATTAAAACGGCCTGAAAATTATCTCCAAAGCCCACTCCATGGCAAATGCCGCTAGCTATGGCGTAAATATTCTTTAAAACTGCGCTATATTCTGTACCATAAATATCATCAGATATAATGGTTTTGATATTTCGGGTATTGATTAGCGAAGCAAAATAACTTGCTAGCTCCAAATCCTGGCAAGCAATGGTTAAATAACTCAACTTCTCCAACGCAACTTCCTCTGCATGGCATGGGCCGCTAATAATTGCGATATCTTTTAAAGAGACATTGAACTCTTCGTGTATAAAGTCGGCAATAAGTTGATTGGAATATGGCACAATCCCTTTTATAGCCGATACAATTTTTTTTCCTTTAAAA
This sequence comes from uncultured Pedobacter sp., assembly GCF_946480185.1. The sequence goes on from NZ_CAMLIG010000003.1 coordinate 285,220, forward strand.
TCTGCTGCTGTAAGACCTGTTAAAGCCTCCTTTAAAAACGCTGCCGGAACATTTAAAACAACCGTATCTACAGAAGATATAATGTGTTTTATATCGGTAGAAACATTTTCGGCAGCTATTTTCAGCTCTACAGACGAAAGGTATTTTGGGTTATGCTTATACTTTGAAATGTGACAAACAGAATCCTGATCGCGTAACCACCAAAAAATTTCTTTCTCAACAATATTGTCCGAAAGCATTTTAACTATCGCCGTGGCCCAGCTTCCTCCTCCAATAATCGCTACCTTATTTTTCTCCTTATCAATCATTCCTTTATCAAAAATATAACGTGGCTTTACAACCGCTGATAAGCTACAAATTAAATAAATCTTTCCAATATTTGGCGAAAATTTTAATACTTGGACAATCAACATAAAACCACTTTTTAATTTTACATAATGCTCAAAAATATTTAGGAACATTTAAACACGCAGTACATTCATACGCCACCGGAATTATTCATCTAACAAGTGACGAAGTACTCCTTTCCATCGGTAATGCGATTAACCCCATCAAAAACAATCTTACGCAACCAACCAACACATAACCTGTTGATAACAAGAAAGATGTTAACAATTAAATCACAGATTTTTAACGCACTTTCAATTTAAAATCACTTATTTTTATAGACCTCAATAATGGGTCGATAAATAAAACCATTATGTCTTGGAAAAAATTCAGCGGAGAAACCCTACACGCTCCCATTTTAGAAGAAGTTGAACACACTATCGAAAGAGAATATCAGCAAGGAAACAGACTGAAAGTTTGCATCGGAACAGATTCTCAAGTGAAAGGTAGCATTACAGATTTTGCTACGGTTATTGTTTTTCTCAGAGAACAAAAAGGTGGCTTCATGTTTATCAATCAAGAAAGAACCTCACAAAAAATGACCATTAAAGAGCGTATGCTTTCTGAGGTACAAAAATCTATTGAATGTGCTTATGCAATTTGCCCACTTTTAGATTTATACCATGTGGAGCTGGAAGTACACGCAGATATAAATACGAGTCCAAATTTTAAATCGAACGTTGCTTTGCATGAAGCTATGGGATATATTTTAGGAATGGGCTTTGTTTTTAAAGCAAAACCAGAAGCTTTTGCAAGCTCATATTGCGCCAATAAAATGGTACAATAAAAAAAGCCTGCAACTTTTTTAGGAGTTACAGGCTATCATATACATCAATAATAATTTAAGCTGCGATAAACTCGTCTTTGGTCAATAATGTTCCTTGAGAATATTTTTCATCATGCTGACTTTCATCTAAACCTAATTCTTCCTCTTCCTCGCTTACCCTAATTGGCTCAATAAGATCTATAAATTTAAAAATTGCGTATGAAACAGTGAAACTATAAGCAACTGTAATTAGTAAAGTTTTTACTTGTACCAAAAAGAAATCTACGTTTCCAAAAAACAAACCATCGTTTCCGGCAGGATTAGTGATTTTTGAAGCAAAAATACCCGTCATTAATACACCAACCATACCTCCCACACCATGACATGGAAAAACATCTAAAGTATCATCTAAAGATGATTTTGATTTAAAGTAAACTGCAATGTTAGAAATCATAGCCGCAATTGTTCCTATAAATATGCTATGTGGAATACTTACAAAACCTGCTGCTGGTGTAATTGCCACTAAACCAACTACCGCACCTATACAAAATCCTAAAACAGATGGCTTTTTACCTCTTACTACATCAAAAAACATCCAAGCTAAACCTGCTGCCGCTGCTGCTGTGTTTGTAGTTGCAAATGCAGAAACTGCCAAACTATTAGCTGCTAACGCAGATCCAGCATTAAACCCGAACCAACCGAACCATAACAAACCTGTACCTATTAATACGTAAGGAATATTTGCTGGCGGAACCTCTTTATGTTCCAAGTGAACTTTACGTCTTTTTAAAACTAATGCGCCCGCTAACGCAGCACAACCTGCAGATATGTGTACTACTGTACCGCCAGCAAAATCAAGTGCTCCCATTTTGAACAAGAAACCATCTGGATGCCAAGTCCAATGTGCTAAAGGCGCATAAACAAATATGCTAAACAACACTGTGAAAAGTATGTAAGAAGTAAATCTGATACGTTCAGCAACTGCTCCAACTACCAAACCAGGAGTGATAATAGCAAACATCAATTGAAAAAAAGCAAACAATGTACGCGGGATTGTGGGCGCCAAAGGCCATGGGTCCGCAGAACTCACGTCTTTAAAAAACAAATGAGTCATTGGATCGCCAATAAAACCGGAGATATCTTTTCCAAAACAAAGACTGTAACCAACTACAATCCATAAAACTCCAACAACACCAGATGCGACAACGCTTTTGATCATTGTAGAAATAATATTCTTGCGATGTACCATTCCTCCATAAAAGAAAGCCAAACCCGGGGTCATTATAAAAACCATTGCTGTAGCAACCAAAATCCAAGTAATATCTGCCTGATTATATTTGGCTTCGTTAGCAAAGTTTGGATTGTCTTTTACAAAAAGTGTACCTATTGCGATAATTATAAGAACCGCTAAAGGAATAATTCGTTTTAAAATGTTTTTGTTCATTTTGTTGATTTTTATAAATTATTCAACAAATAACAGCAATATTTTTTGTAAAATCATAATTTTTTCAAAAAAAAATATAAAAAACACGATATAAATTATAAATAACTTCAAAATAGCTAAAAAATTGGACAAAATATGATTGTTTTATGTCTAAAAAAAATATTAATCAATTTCAAAAACTTTATCCAATTCCCAATGTTTATGGTGATATGAAGACGTATTTCAATTTATATGAGCAAAAATTACCCATAGATTTAAAAAAAGCTTGGGATTTTTTCTCCTCACCGCTAAATTTATCCAAAATCACACCTCCAAGTATGAATTTTATTGTGACTTCTGATTATACAGATCAAACAGAAATGTACGAGGGAATGATTATTACTTATAAAGTTTCGCCAATATTGGGGATAAAAATGGATTGGATGACGGAGATTACGACCGTAAAAGAAAACGAATACTTTATTGATGAACAACGCTTCGGTCCCTTTAAATTTTGGCACCACGAACATCACTTTAAAGAAATAGATGGAGGTGTTCTGATGACTGACCGTTTAACTTACGGAATCCCTTTTGGCTTTATTGGAAGTATGGCTAATGCTATTATCGTTGAAAAACAAACAAGAGAGATTTTTGAATTTAGAAATAAAGCTGTGGAAGAACTATTCGGAAAGTTTTAAGTTCATCTGGGTGTCATTGGGTCATCATATATATGACCAATATAAGGTTGTCAGTGTTTTCATGATGATATGTCAATAAAAAGACCCTGTTCACCAAACTGATCTAGTTAGACTAACGAACTCGTTCTACTAACTAATTTGTGCACCCGACAGGAATCGAACCTGTACCGTAAGAACCGGAATCTTACATTCTATCCATTAAACTACGGATGCAGAATTTATATTTTTAAACGTTGAATCTGAAATGCATGATATCACCATCTTCAACCACATAGGTTTTTCCCTCCACACCTAATTTACCGGCATCTTTACAAGCGTTTTCAGACCCTAAGGTAACAAAGTCATTGTATTTAATTACTTCTGCTCTGATAAATCCTTTTTCAAAATCGGAATGGATGACACCTGCTGCCTGTGGCGCTGTAAAACCTTTGGTAATTGTCCAAGCCCTTACCTCTTGTACACCAGCAGTAAAATAAGTATATAAATCTAAAAGTCGGTATGCTGCTCTTATTAATTTAGCCACACCAGATTCTTTCAAACCCAAATCCTCTAAAAACATTGCCCTTTCTTCAAAATCTTCCAACTCGGCTATTTCAGATTCTATCTTAGCTGAAATAATTAAAACTTCAGCATTTTCATCTTTTACAGCTTCTTTAACCAAATCAACATATTTATTGCCTGTATTTACAGAAGCTTCATCCACATTGCAAACATACAATACTGGCTTAATAGTCAATAAGCTCAAATCTTCAATAAATTCAAAATCATCGGCTGTTATGGCAGCTGTACGAGCCGATCTACCTGTTTCTAAATGATTTTTTATAATTGACAAAATCTCAAAAGTACGTTTAGCATCTTTATCGGTTCCTGTTTTTGCAGTTTTCTCAACTTTCTGAATACGTTTGCTCACTGTATCCAAATCTTTCAACTGCAATTCTGTATCTATAATCTCCTTATCTCTAATTGGATCAACGGAACCATCAACATGTATCACATTATCATCCTCAAAACATCTTAAGACATGGATAATTGCATTTGTTGCTCTAATATTCCCTAAAAACTGATTTCCTAAGCCCTCCCCTTTAGAAGCTCCTTTAACTAAACCTGCAATATCAACAATTTCAATAGTATTTGGAACGATGCGCTGAGGTTTAACAAGCTCGGTTAGCTTAGTTAACCTATCATCCGGAACGGTAATTACACCAATATTAGGTTCGATAGTACAAAAAGGGAAATTAGCTGCCTGCGCTTTTGCGTTGGATAAACAATTAAACAAGGTTGATTTTCCGACGTTAGGTAGTCCAACAATTCCGCACTGTAAAGCCATATATTTTTATTTGAATATTTTAATTTCAATAAAGAGTGTGAAAACACTCAATTTGTGCGCAAATATAGCAGAATAAGCGTATATTTTTTTAGTTTCGCAATAGTTTTAACAGCACCTTTACGATAACCGCTTTTATTAAGCTATAGTAATTATGCAAGAAGAAAATAAAGAACCTATTTCATCAGACTCGGACGAGTCCTTAAACTTTGAAACAAAAACCAAAAATACTTTGGCAGAAATTGCCAAGTGGGGCAAATTTGTTGGTATAGTTGGTTTTGTGTTATGCGGAATTTTATTGTTGGTATCAGTTGCAGTTGTATTTTTAGGTGGCGAAATAGGGAAACAACTTACCGCAATGGGACAACCAGCCGGGGCAGTAAATAGTACAACGGGCATTGTGTACGCAGTTATCGCAGTTTTATATTATTTCCCAGCTAAACATCTTTACGATTTTTCTGTTTACATGAAACAAGCTGTGCAATACAATGACCAAGAATCTATAGATTACAGTTTTGATAGGTTAAGAGCCTTTTTTAAATTTATTGGGATAGTTGCAATTATTGCAATCGGATTTTATGGATTTGCATTTGTGATGACGCTTATATCTGGTGTTGTTGGCGGAAAAGTTTAATTTGAGATTATTTAAAGCCAATTTTTCTTTTTAAAATAAATCAAGGTTCCTAACGAGGAAAGCACCATTAAAACGATGGCTACAAAATAACCATATTTCCATTCCAGCTCGGGCATAAGATTAAAATTCATTCCATAAATACTGGCAATTAAAGTTGGTGGCATAAAAGCAACCGTAGCAACGGTGAAAATTTTAATGATCCGATTTTGTTCGATGTTGATTAAACCCATAAAAGTATCTTGAAGGTACTCCAAACGTTCAAAAGCAAACTTATTGTGTTCTAAAAGAGAACTGATATCCTTGATCATTATTTTTAAAACCCCCATAAATTCCTGAGGGAAAATAGATGATTTGATTAGTGAGGAGAGCAAGCGCTGTTTATCGATGATATTCTCGCGGAGCATCATATTATCGCTCTGTAAAGAAGATATTTTCAATAAATCGTCTTCGTCAACACGCTCATTTGTAGCTTTTAAACTGCGGTTTAGTTCTGCAATTTCTTTTGCAATATTCTCAATTAAATCTGCATCCTGATCTATACAGGTTTCTAAAATAGTGGATAAGATTTGATAGCCATTAACGTATAAAGTTGGATTGGCTTTTATCTTTTTAACCGACTCGCTAAAAGTTTTAATATCGTCATCACGATAAGTGAACAGTATTCCTTTTTCTAAAATAATAGAGACTGGATTATATTCAAAACTATTTTGCCTGGTTGAAAGAAAGTTAGAATTAATGATGATTTCGTTGTCCATCTCGCTAAAACGTGATGAACTTTCAATCTCCTGAGATTCTTCTTCTGAAGAGTATTTAATATCGAAATATGTCTCAATAGTTACTTTTTCTTCAACCGTAGGATTCTGCAAATCAACCCAAACTAAGCTTTCGAGAGGGATTTCTCTCAAAGACTCCACATCAGATTCTTTTGCCAACCGAGTGTTCTTTTTGTAATATATTCTAAGCATCTGGCATCAAGATAACATTAATTTTCAATTCGTATCTTTGCAAAAATATCAATCAGCAGTGGAGAAAGCCTTAGCATTCGGAGAAAAAAATTATAATTACTATAGCGCCTACTTAAAAAACAAGTATAAAGTTAAACGCGTTTACAAAGTAATTGTTGATGGTGGATTTACCTGCCCTAACAGAGATGGATCTAAAGGTTACGGAGGTTGCACTTATTGCAACGTAGATTCTTTTACGCCCACATCCCGCACCATGGAAACCATGAAACAGCAAATTGAGTTTGGGATGGAACGGGCTTGGAAACATTACAAAGCAGAGAAATTTATCATATACTTTCAGCCAAACACCAATACTTATGCTCCGGCACATTACTTAAAAACAATGTATGATGAGGCATTAAGCGTGGACATGACCAACGTTGTTGGTTTGTCTGTAGGTACTCGCCCGGATTGTATTGATGCAGAGAAGATTGCACTTTTAGAGAGTTACACAGACAGAGTTGATGTAGATTTGGAAATGGGAATGGAATCTATCTATAACGAAACCCTAGAGCAGATTAACCGTGGCTGTTCGCATGATGAATTTGTGAACACTATGAGTTTGCTGACTAACAGCAAATTAGACATCTGCGTTCATACTATTTTTGGCTTACCCGGCGAAACACATCAAATGATGTTGGCTTATGCCGATGAAATCAATAAATACCCACAAATTAGCTTTGTAAAGTTTCATCACCTGCATATTGTAGAAGGATCTATAATGGGTGCTAAGTACAAGAAGGACCCTTTCAAACTTTTCACATTACAGGAATATGCAGACTTTTTGTGCGAGCTTTTGCCAAGAGTCCGCCCGGATATTATCATACAACGTTTATTCGGAATTTCTGATTTAGATATGCTGATTGCTCCTAAATGGGGATTAAGAAAATCGGAAATACAGACTTTTATTGATAATGAAATTGAAAGACGAGGAGTTGTTCAAGGAAGTCTTTATAGTTCTTTGCTAGTTTAAACAGTGTCAAATTTTAATCTATAAAAAAAAGGAGTTTTCAATAAAACATTTTTTTTGTCATAAAAGGGCAATACAATTCACTTAATTTTTAAATTTTCAAACATAACTTTAATTTTACAAGTTGGGTAAAAGCCTTTTCCACAAACAAATTGCGCCTATCAATACCCTTTTTTAAACTAATGGGATTTATTTTAACCAAGGTAGATACTGTTGATACCATCACACCTGAAGATTTTAAAAAAAATTATTTGGATAAAAATCGTCCGGTGGTAATAAAACACCTCACCAAAGATTGGCCCGCCCGCGAAAAATGGACGATAGATTATTTCAAATCTGTAGCCGGAGAAATTGAAGTTCCGCTTTATGACAATTCTAAAGCAGATCCATCTAAACCGATTAATGCTGCTGCCGCACACATGAAAGTTAAGGACTATTTAGACATTTTAAAGAGCCAACCGACGGAACTTCGTATATTTTTATTCAATTTCTTTAAACATGTCCCGAGTTTAAAGAACGACGTAATTATCCCTAAAGACCTAATGGGCGGGTTTATAGAAAGTTTACCCACGATGTTTTTCGGTGGCTCCAACTCAATTACTTTTTTACATTACGACATAGATTTGCCCCATATTTTCCACACCCATTTTGGCGGGCGAAAGCATGTGATTTTGTTTGAAAACAAATGGAAACGGAGACTTTATTGTATTCCAAACGCAACTTACGCATTGGAAGATTACGATGTTTTAAATCCTGACTTAGCTAAATTTCCGGCACTAAAAGGAGTTGAAGGTCAAGAAGTATTTTTAGAACATGGAGACACTTTGTTTATGCCTACTGGGTACTGGCATTGGATGAAATATATTGATGGCTCATTCTCTTTGAGCCTGAGAGCATGGGACGCGTCATGGTCTCGGAAATTACACAGTATTTATAATATTGCCGTTAAAGGAGGAGTAGATAGTTTAATAAAACTGATTTTTAAAGAAAAGTATGCAAACTTTAGAGAAAGACTTGCTAAAAAAAGAGCGATTAGTGCTTATAACCGAAACAGCCTTAAATAAATTTTATTCTGCCAGAACCGAAATTAAAACTAAGATTAGCTTATAAAAAAAGCCGAATGCTTTTCAAACATTCGGCTTTTGATTTTATAATGGAAATTTAAATCGCCTTAAATACCACCATTGCCAGCGGAGGCAAATTAACTTCTATTGAATTTGATTTCCAATGGCTAGTTTTAGCTTCAGAAGATTTATCAGAATTTTTTACTCCACTGCCCCAAAACTGTTGATCATCAGAGTTGAAAATCTCTTTCCATTTGCCAGGTTTACTAACTCCAAAACGGTAATTATTCCTCGGAATTGGCGTTAAATTTAATGCTATAATTAAATCATCCTTAGGGTTTAAACCTTTACGGGCGTAAACCAGCACAGAATTATCTGCATCATCATTTACAATCCATTCAAAACCTTCCGAATCAAAACTACGTTCATACAAAGCTGGTTCTTCCTTATACAACTTGTTTAAAGCCATAACGGTTTGCTTCATCCCTTGATGAGGTGCATAATTTAACAAATGCCAGTCTAAAGAATATTTTGGATTCCACTCTCCTGTTTGTGCAAACTCGGATCCCATAAAAAGTAATTTTGTTCCTGGGTGAGTCCACATATATCCATACAAAGCTCTTAAATTAGCAAACTGTTGCCATTCATCTCCGGGCATTTTATAAATCATAGATTTTTTACCATGCACTACTTCATCATGCGAAAGCGGTAACATAAAATTCTCGGTAAACGCATAAATGGTACTAAATGTTAAACCTGAATGGTGATATTTCCGGTTTACTGGATCTTCTGAAAAATACTTCAACGTATCGTTCATCCAGCCCATCATCCATTTTTGCCCAAAACCTAAGCCTCCGCTAAATGTAGGGTGACTTACGCCACCAAATGAAGTTGATTCTTCGGCAATAGTCTGCACATCCGGAAACATTCCGTAAACAGCTTCATTAAAATCTTTTAAAAAGGATATCGCTTCTAAATTTTCTCTTCCACCAAACTCATTCGGAATCCATTCGTCATGCTTACGCGAGTAATCCAGATAGAGCATCGAAGCAACAGCGTCAACCCTTAAACCGTCAATATGGAAACGCTCCAACCAAAAAATTGCGTTAGAAATTAAAAAAGCTCTTACTTCATTTCGTCCGTAATTAAAAATATATGATTTCCAATCAGGATGGAAACCTTTGCGTTCATCTGCATGTTCATAAAGGTGCGAACCGTCAAAATTGTATAAGCCATGAGAATCACCCGGAAAGTGTGATGGAACCCAATCCATAATAACACCAATACCATTTTTATGAAATTCTTCAATCAAAAACATTAAATCCTGCGGTGTTCCGTATCGGCATGTTGCCGCAAAATAGCCTGTAATTTGGTAACCCCAACTCGGATAAAATGGATGCTCCATTAATGGCATAAACTCTACATGCGTAAAGCCCATTTCTTTCACATAAGGCACCAATTTATCGGCCATATCCCGATAGGATAAAAATAAACTAGGTGTTTCTGGACTTCTGCTCCACGACCCAAAATGCACTTCATAAACCGACATTGGCTTGTTTAATGCGTTTTTTTGGTGACGGTTCATCATCCAGTCTTTGTCTTTCCACTCATACCAAGTATCCCAAACAATGGAAGCCGTACGCGGTGGTTCTTCACTGCGTAAAGCAAAAGGATCTGCTTTCTCCAAGTCTTCGCCATTGGTAGAATTTATAAAATATTTATAAGCCTCGCCATTGCCCACATGCGGAATGAAACCTTCCCAAATCCCTGTTTCGTCCCAACGTACATATAAAGGATGCGAACCTTTATCCCAATAATTAAAATTTCCGATAACAGAAACGTAATGTGCATTAGGTGCCCAAACCGCAAAATAAGTACCCACCACACCATTATGTTCTACCACATGCGAACCTAGCTTCTCGTAAAGTTTAAAGTGTTTACCCGATTTGAAAAGTAAAACATCAAAATCAGTGAGTTTAGAATAATGGTGAACGCTGGCATACTGCGAATGTCCTTCAACAGAAGATAAATGAAGTTCTTCGGATTTAGGAGCTGGTTTTTTTATTTGCTTTTTTGGCTTTTCAACTGCTTTATCACCTGCAGATGCCTTTTTCGAAGTCACCTTTTTTTCAGCAACTTTCTTAGTTGGCGTTTCTGCATCTGTTTTTTCCGTTGCCTTTTTTGCCGTAGTTTTTTTAACCGCAGCTTTAGGTTTTACTTCCTTTTTATTTACATCGACCTTTTCTGGAGCGGGTTCTTTTATCTTTTTGGCCATATTATTTTATTGAGCTATTTCAACTTCTTTTATTAAGGAGAAATTAAAATTGGGGTTTATATGTTTTTACAATTTACACATAAAGTTGAACTATCAATTATTTAATTTTAAAAATACTTATCAAAAATTCAACCACAAAAAAAGGTTGCCTTCTTAAAGAAAACAACCTTTTAATATCGTTTTAAAAAAATTTTACTTTATCACCTGCACCTGCTTAAATTGCTTTGGTGTTTTAATTACAACGCTTTTAAGTGCATCAAAGTCTAATTTTCCGGAATAAACTTTACCATCAATTAATACTTTTGAAGGTTTAAACGGCAAGCCATTTATTTTAAGCTCGTACATTTCGTATCGTGGTGTAAATAAACCTTCAACTGTTTGTTTAATTGTCATTGATTTTTTATCGCCGTTTACTACAAACTTTTTCTCCATATAAATATCCTGCTCGTAAGCAAAAGTATCTCCATGGTCTTCAAAATAGAACGAGTTCACTTCTTCATCTGAGTAATAAACCTGAAAACTCATTTCTTCCACCTCAAACTCGTTGGTGTACTGCATTACCGGATATTCTGGAACAACAGATCCGGCTTTAACAAAAATCGGCATCGAATCTAAAGGCGCCTCAATCAAATATTCCTGCCCACCCTTCAAAACCTCGTGATTCCAATAGTTAAACCAATTTCCGGTTGGGAGATAAACCTTACGTGATGTTGCACCTTCTTGTAAAACTGGGCAAACTAAAATCTTGTCTCCAAAAGTAAACTCATCTTCACGAAACCTATTCGTTGGGTTATCTTGCTCCAGCATAACAACAGGACGTAAAATTGGGAATCCGTAACGGTGATGCTCCCAAAAGGTGGAGTAAATGTATGGAAGCAACTTATAACGCAACTCAATAAACTTGCGGTTGATCGCCTCCAACTCCGGCCCAAAGCTCCAAGGTTCACGCTCGGCAGTATCACCGGCAGAGTGCGCTCTCATAAACGGAGAAAAAACGCCTAACTGAATCCAGCGTGTAAATAATTCGCCCGTAGGTTCACCGCTAAATCCGCCGATATCTGTACCTGCAAACGGCAAACCCGACATTGAAAGTCTTTGCATCTGCAAACTTCCAATTTTTAAATGCTCCCAGCTTGCAACGTTGTCACCTGTCCAGCATGAGCTGTAACGCTGTACACCTGCATAACCTGCTCGAGTGATTGTAAACGGACGTTTGTTTTTTTGAATTTTCTTTAAACCATCGTAAGTTGCCCTCACCATTTGCATTCCGTAAACGTTATGCGCTTTACGGTGCGAGCCTCTAAAACCATCATAATTATGACGGACATCATCTGGGAACGTTCCTTTACCAAAAACTGCAGGTTCATTCATATCGTTCCAAACGCCTGCTACCCCAACTTCTACCAGCTCTTTAAATAAACCGCCCCACCAAGTACGCACTTCAGGATTGGTAAAATCGGGAAATTGGCAACGACCTGGCCAAACGTGACCTTCCATAAAGTAATCATCACTTCGGCGACAGAAATATTTATTCTCTTTTCCTTCCTTAAAAACCCAATAATTATCATCCACTTTTATTCCGGGGTCAATAATAACTACGGTCTTAAAACCATCATCAGACAGTTCTTTAATCATCTTTTTAGGATTTGGAAAGTACTTTTTGTTCCAAGTAAAGCACCTGTAACCGTCCATATAATCAATATCCAGATACAAAGCATCACAAGGGATTTTACGGCTTCTGAAATTATCAGCCAAATCTTTCACTTTCGATTCTGGGTAATAACTCCAACGGCATTGATGATAACCTAAAGCCCAAATTGGAGGCAATTTATGGGTTCCGGTGAGTGAATTGTAACGTTTCACCACGTCCATCATGTGCGGACCGTGAATATAATAATACTGCAATTCTCCACCATCTGCCCAGAAACTCAACTTCTCGTTGTCTTCCTGCGCAAAATCAAAATGCGTTTTAAAAGTGTTGTCTAAAAAAATTCCGTGAGCAATATTTTCGTTTAAACTGATAAAAAATGGAATGCTTCGGTATAACGGGTCTTGATGCTTAGCAAAAGAATAAGTATCAGAATTCCAGTTTTGTAACCTTTTTCCGCGGAGATTTAAATCAGTTGGCTTGTCGCCCAAACCAAAATAAGCTTCCTCTGGGTAGCATTTTTTGGTACAATACACATAGTAACCACCAAACTGGTCATTTTCTTCCCAGTGCATCGCTAAATAATCTTCGTTGATTATTTTGCTATCGTTATCTCTAAAAGAGATGTGGAAATCAGCTTTGTTAATTAAACAAGATACAGTATTGGTAGAAACTGCATAATGCGCTTCATCTTCTGTGAAGTTAAAAACCGCAACTTTTTGGTCCAAAGTTGGTACAGCATAAGAAAATTCTTCTAAGAAAACGCTGTGGGGCGCTAAACGTACGCGGATAATCTCATCACTAACTACCCTAATTTCTACAGATGCAGAACCATCGGTAAAAATAAATTTGTTTTTCTCTTGCCTAACTTCCTTAACCGCCCCTAAAAACTCTTTCTCAATAGGTTTTAAGCCTACAATTGGATTATTAACGTGTTTAATATCCTCTTCATCCAATTCCTCCGTGGTAACTTCTATATGTTCAGATGTATCTTTTTTATCTAATTCCTCTTCCGGTCTTCTTACTTCTTCCATGCGTATATTATTCAAATAATTCGCTAAGATGCTTAATATCCTTTAATTACAGAAAAAATTAAAATCTAAAAACCTCGGTTTTTACTAACATTCAGGCTAATAAAGTCGAGTTTTCCACAACATACACCAACTTTCAATGGTCTTTAAAGGCCAGATTAAATGTTTAAACAACAAACAGCCCGTGTTATAATCATTAAAATTTTTACAAAAAAAATGATTTAGAATATAGTTTAAACTGTAATTTGGATAGCAGATTAATTTCAGACATTTGCTTTATATGAACGTTAGCCCTAAAACATTAAAATGGATCCTTCGATTTTACCCTCCTCTTTTTTTCCAGCGGATTTGGGTTGTAAAGTTTGGTGAAGATTTTAAATATGTAGAGGTTAAAATCAACAAAAGCTTCATGAACATCAATTACAATAAAACCCTTTTTGGGGGAACTATATTTAGTGCCTCGGATCCTTTTTATGCGATTCTATTTGATCAAATTTTTAAAAAGAAGGGCTTCAAAACTAGGGTTTGGTTAAAAAGCGCCCACATTCAATACCTTAAACCTGGAAATACGGATTTACATTTTAAAATAACAATTAACGATAGCGATATTGCTGAAGCCGAACAACAGCTAAACACTGAAGGGAAATTTGTAAAAACCTATCCTATTGAATTGTACAATAAAGAAGGTGTTTTGTGCGCACTGGTACAAAATGAAGTTTATTTACGAAATTTACGTATTGGCGAACAACCTACAATTGCCTACTAAATGACAAAAAAGGTAATCATTAATGACGTTTTTTTTCTGAAGAAAGGTTTTTCAATTAGTACAGACAAAGCACTATTAGATTTAAGTTACATTTATGAGTTTCTGACTCAACAATCTTATTGGGCTAAAAACTTGCCCTTTGATAAGTTTAAAATAGCTATCGAAAACTCCCATTGTTTTGGTGTTTACCATTACGAGAAGCAAATTGGCTTTGCCCGAGTGATCAGCGATAATAGTACTTTTGCCTATTTGGCGGATGTTTTTATTGACGCAACTTATCGAAAACAAAGCCTATCAAAATGGCTTTTGCAAACTATATTAAACTACCCGGATTTTAAAGATTTAAGACGTTGGCTTTTGGCTACGGCCGATGCGCAAGGTCTATATCAACAATTTGGTTTCAAAAGTTTAAACCAGCCCGAAAGGTTTATGCAGATTTTTAATCCCTACACTCCAGAAAGTTAATCAATATTTTACAAAGGCAGATAAAATATCAGCATTATAATAACGTCCTTTGCGGGTCAAATTATTTGCCAATGTTTAGCCGATTCAACAAATACCGTCCGTTTTATAAAAGCAACTTTTTGCTGGCTTACCCTGTGGTTATCTCACAGCTGGGCCACATGTTTACAATGGTTGCAGATAGCGTAATGGTTGGTCAGTTAGGCACTGTTCCACTGGCAGCTTGCGCATTGGGCAATAGCATATCCGGTATATTTTTAGTGAGTGGGATTGGAATTTCACAGGGAGTAACGCCCTTGGTAGCCCAGGAAAACGGAAAAAACAACAAATCTATTTGTGGCGAATATTTGGAGCAGGGTGTAATTATCAGTTTAGTAACCGGCATTTTATTGTTTGCATTGGTTGCCATAATTGCGCAAAAGCTTTCAATTTTGGGTCAGCCAGAAGAAGTAGCAACCGCCACAAAAGATTTCTTAATCATTATTGGCGCTTCCATTGTTCCGCTGATGATTTTTCAAAGTTTCCGGCAGTTTGCTGAAGGATTGGGCTACACCAAACAGGCTATGCACATCTCAATAATGGGAAATTTGGTAAATATTGTTGTCAACTTTTTCCTGATTTACGGATGGCTTGGTTTTCCGGCGATGGGCTTATTTGGTGCGGGTGTGGGTACTTTTATTTCACGTGTTTTTATGGCGGTAGCCATGGGATTTTTTGTAATAAAATCGAGCATTTTTACACCTTATTTAGCACAGTTTAAATTACATCAACCAGATTGGTATAAACTGAAAAAAATCGCGAAACTGGGTTTTTCAATCGCTTTGCAATATTTCTTTGAAGTTGGGGCTTTCTCCGGCGCTGCAATTATGGTGGGCTGGATTGGCGCAACACAACTTGCCGCACACCAGATTGCCATAAATTTAGCGGCATTTACTTACATGGGTGCAAGTGGAATTGGCGTAGCGGCAACCATTAAAGCCGGAAACGCTTTGGGCAAAAAAGATTTTAAGGAAATTAAACTTTCGGCAATCAGCTCGTACCATTTGGTGATTTTTTACATGTGCCTAACGGCGCTTATATTTTTAATGTGTAGCCGTTTGCTACCCTGGCTTTACATCAGAAATGAAAACGTAATTTCAATTGCATCGCAATTGTTGGTTATAGCCGCTTTTTTCCAGATTTCTGACGGGATACAAGTTGTAGGCGCTGGGATTTTAAGAGGTTTGTCTGATGTGAAAATCCCAACCATTATCACCTTAATTGCTTATTGGGTAATTGGATTGCCATTAGGATATATATTAGGTTTTACATTTAAAATGGGAGCTATGGGAATATGGATTGCATTATCTTTTGCTTTAACCCTTGCCGCTGTTTTATTGTATTTCCGGTTTAAAAATATGGTGAACAAACTAAATACCGCAGTTTAAAACTTTTATAGTACCAATTGGTTTTTAAAAGATGGAAAACAGAGATTTTAAAATTAAGCAACTACGGCCAGAAATTGATTTCGGTGAAATTCCACAGCCTTTAGAACAGTTTCAAGAAGTATTACGGCAAGTGTTAAAACTCCAAAATGATATTTTAGTTCAGCTTTCGGTACATTTTTTAGCCAACAAATACAAAGGTTTCGCTATGCGGGATGAAACCATTAAAAAAGAACTGTTCTATCAAAGCCTCAAAAAAGACATTCCTTTTAAAAAAGAATTAATTGGGATGGTAACCGGATTATTTACCGGTATTGAAATGGATTTTTATTTACAGAACCAGCAAGAAATCAATAAACGTTTGGTAGAGTTTATTTATAAAAGAGTAGTTGCACAAATTATTTAGATCTTATGGCTTCCACCGGATCCAACCTTGCTGCAGAAAAAGCAGGCCAAAAGCCAGATATTACGCCAATAATTACAGATATACTTATTCCTCTAACAATATTGGCAGTGTCTAAAACAATTTTCACATCAAAGCCGTAAGTGGCAACCAAGGTCCCCAGATAAACAATTGCCAAACCTATTAAACCGCCAATAATGCAAAGGGCAATAGCTTCAAACAAAAATTGCATCAAAATAAAATAGTTTTTAGCACCCAAAGATTTTTGGATGCCTATAATATTGGTGCGTTCTTTTACAGAAACAAACATAATGTTGGCAATGCCAAAACCGCCTACCAAAATAGAAAAGCCACCAATAATCCAACCGGCAACATCAACAATTCCAAAAAGCTGATCTAACTGACCTGACAAAATAGTGGTTTTATTGAGTGCAAAATTATCATCATCAACCGGCCTAATTCTGCGTATGGAGCGCATTAAACCCCTAAGTTGGCTTTCCATATCAGAAATATTAGAATTTTCTTTCCCTCTCACCGTAATTTGCGGCCCGTACCTATCACTTTGCACATCCACCAAGTTTCTGGCAAAATTTAACGGAATCAATAAAGTGTTATCTGCCGAAACACCCAACAAATCCTCCCCTTCTCGCACAAAAACACCAATAACAGTTACATTACGACCCAGTACTTTTACCGCCTTCCCAATCGCAGTTTGATTAGGGAAAAGTCCATCTGCCAAACTTGCGCCTATTAAACAAACTGGAGCGCCACTTTTAGATTCATTATCGGTAAAATATCTCCCTTCAGACAAATCAAAGTTCGCAGTTTTATTATAATCGTTTGACGCAGCAGTAATTTTTGCCCCTTCAATGCTGTTATTTTGGTATTTTAAAGTTCTATCAGATAAATTAATTTGGTAAGAAACACCTTCTGCATTGGTAACCCGCTCTTTCAAAGCCTCGTAATCTCGCAAACTAGGTTGCGGACGCTGCATATATTTCCACCAAGGATAGTCACCAAAACCGCCCCAAGGCCATTTTTGGATATAAATTGTTTTGCTCCCAAGCTTATCCACACTGGTCTGCAAATTCCCTCTAAACGTATCAACGGCCGCAAAAACAGTAATAATTGTAAAAATGCCTATGGTAATGCCTAATAACGACAAAAAAGTACGTGTTCTGTTTTGCCTAAGCGCATCAAAAGCAAAAATGAAGCTTTCACGAAAGAGTTTTAAAAATAGCATATTAGTTGTTTGACGCAGTTTTGGAAAGATAGTTACAATATCCGTAATTATTTTTCAACTGAAAAAGATTTAGCTGTTACCCTTTAAAATTTGGGCATTCCCAGCAGAAAAAGCCGGTCACGCTTTCCGCTCATACGGCACAGGCATTAGGCACAGGCCGGTATCCGCTACAATCGTTAATGCAAAATCATTTGGGCAAATAAAAAACTTCTCCTGAATAATTGACACGTGGCCTTAAGCTTTTTGCCTTTAACCTTTTCCCTACCCAGCTAGGTGTTCTCTGCGTCCTCTGCGGTTAAAAAAACATTCTTTCCATGATTCATTTCTGTGTACTTCGTTGCTCATAAAAAACGAATTCCCACAAAAGAGTCACCTAAATAGCAACATAACAACTAATTAAATATTTGAAGATTTTTTTCTTAAATTTGCGCTCCAAATTATTGTTTAAAATATGAAGTTATCACAATTTAAATTCAATTTACCAGAGTCTCTTATAGCCCACCATCCTTCCGAAAGCCGCGACGAATCGCGTTTAATGGTTTTAGACAGAAAAACAGGTAAAATAGAGCATAAGATTTTTAAAGACATTTTAGGTTATTTTGAAGAGAAAGATGTACTCATTTTAAACAATACCAAAGTTTTTCCTGCTCGTTTATACGGAAATAAAGAAAAAACTGGGGCTACCATTGAAGTATTTTTGTTAAGAGAGCTGAATAAAGAGCTTCGTTTATGGGATGTTTTGGTAGATCCAGCTCGTAAAATCAGAGTAGGTAACAAACTATATTTTGGCGATGACGACTTATTAGTTGCCGAAGTAGTGGACAACACAACCTCAAGAGGCCGTACCATCCGTTTCCTTTTTGACGGAACAGATGAAGAGTTCAGACAGAATATCGAAATTTTGGGCGAAACTCCGCTTCCAAAATACATTAAACGCAAACCAACAGCAGAAGATAAAGAGCGCTACCAAACCATTTTCGCTAAAAACGAAGGCGCAGTTGCCGCCCCAACCGCTGGTTTACACTTTAGTCGTGAGTTATTAAAAAGGCTAGAATTAAAAGGAGTTGATTTTGCTGAAGTAACTTTACACGTTGGCTTAGGTACTTTCCGCACAGTTGAAGTGGAAGACTTAACCAAACACAAAATGGATTCTGAGCAAATCATTATTGATGAAAAAGCGGCAAATATCGTAAATAAAGCAATTGAAGAAAAAAGGAGAGTTTGTGCAGTAGGTACAACAGCGATGAGAACTATTGAATCTGCTGTTTCTGCAAACCATACGTTAAAACCAATTAACGATTGGACTTCCAAATTCATTTTCCCTCCTTACGATTTCAGTATCGCCAATAGTATGATTACTAATTTTCATACCCCAGAATCAACTTTATTGATGATGATTGCAGCATTTGGCGGTTATGATTATGTGATGAAAGCTTATGAAGAAGCCGTGAAAGAAAAATACAGATTTTACAGCTACGGTGATGCCATGTTAATCATCTAAAAAGATATGAAAAGACCGAAAATTTCGGTCTTTTTTGTTTTACTTCGCTTTTGTATGAATACTCATTCTTTTTATGCAATTATAGTTGCCGGCGGTAGCGGAAGCAGAATGAATAGCGATATCCCTAAACAGTTTTTAGAGCTGAACGGGAAACCTGTTTTAATGCATACGTTAGAAGCGTTTTATCAAAACGTAAATCAGCCTCATATTATCTTAGTGCTGGCATCAGCAGATTTAAAACGCTGGGAAGCCCTAAAAAAGAAATACGATTTCAACGTACCTCACCAAATTGTTGCCGGCGGAGCAGAAAGGTTTTACTCTGTAAAAAACGGATTAGATTTAGTGACTAAAAAAAATGCGATAGTAGCCGTACATGATGCTGTACGCCCTTTAGTTTCTCAAAATACCATAAATAATTGTTTTCAAACCGCTGTTGAAAAAGGAAATGCCATTGCTGCCGTACCCGCAAAAGACTCTATCCGGAAGCTAAAAAATGGAAAGTCAGAAGCTTTACAACGCAACGAAATTTATTTGGTACAAACTCCACAAACATTCCAAATTGAACAGTTAAACATTGCCTATCAACAAAATTTTGATTCTTTTTTTACCGATGATGCTTCTGTAGTGGAAAAAGCAAATTATCCAATTAACTTAGAAAGAGGAGATGAATTTAATTTTAAAATTACTTTTAAAGAAGATTTAAAATTGGCAGAAACCATTTTAAAAATGAGAGATTAATAGCGCAGAATATCATTTAAAGTAGAAATTGCCAAACTAAGCTCTTTTTTATCTACTTTTCCAATTCGCTTTATCAAGCGGTCTTTAGCTATAGAGCGTATTTGAAATACCCTCAACTCTGAAATTTCTTGCAAACCATTAGTTTCATTAGGCAGGATTACGGGATTTCCCTGATAATTTTTGATTTTTGTAGTGAGTGGAGCAGTAATTACAACTTGCAAATATTGGTTAAGCATATTGCCACTTAAAATCACAACGGGGCGATAGCCGGCTTGTTCGCTCCCTTTGGTTGGATCTAAACTGACAGACCAAATTTCTCCCTGTTTCAATCTTTCAGCTGTTTAAAATATTCTTGCATACCTTCCTCTGCCATCGTTAAGATATCTTCATCATCGTCAGCATTTTTATATGATTTGATGTACTCTACTTTATTAAGTTGATCCAAATATATTTCTAATGCTTTTTCAATCAGCTTATTTTTAGGAAGCTTTAATGCTTTTGCTTTATCAGAGAGCATTTTCATCAAATTATCAGGAAGTGTACTTGTGAACGTTGTCATAATCCTAGTATTGTGTACACAAATTTATGATTTATATTTATAAATCATAAATAAAAAAAGCAAAATACCCTTGGTATTTTGCTCTCTTATGTGCTGTTTAATTAATTAAACTAAGCGCCTCTTATTACTCTTAATAATATTGCAATAATTGCAATAACTAAAAGTATGTGGATTAAGTTTCCTCCAAAAGGAGACACAAATGCACCCAAGACCCAGATGATAATTAAAACAACTGCAATTAAATAAAGTAAGTTTCCCATGATTAGTTTTGTTTTATAAAGTTTAACAATGATGTATATGTTTAAACTTATCTAAAAGCAGACCAATTACCAAAACAGTGGCAAAACAGCTTTATCTGGTGTTAAACCGCAACCAAAACCACCTCAGTTGTACATAATTTAATACAAAAAAAAAGAGACTCCTATTTTTTGAGTCTCTTTTTGCTAGTATTCGTCTTCGTTAAAGAAGAAGTCATCCTTAGTTGGATAATCTGGCCAAATTTCTTCAATGTTTTCATAAGGCTCACCGTCATCTTCTAATGCTTGCAGGTTTTCTATCACTTCTACCGGTGCACCAGAACGAATTCCGTAATCAATTAACTCATCTTTGGTAGCTGGCCAAGGCGCATCTTCTAAGTGAGATGCTAATTCTAGTGTCCAATACATATTCGTAGAATTTTTATTTTAATGTTTTGCAAAACTAAATTAAAATTTAAGAGTTACTAAAAAAGTTTTCAACAATTTCTAAATCCTCGGAATCCAGATATTCTCCTCACTTTTATTATTGAAAACCACCTTTCTGCTTAACGTAAAAAGATAGTCGGAAAGACGATTTAAATAGATAATTACCTTTTCATCTACAAACTCTGATTCGGCCAAATGTACCGACAATCTTTCCGCTCTTCTGCAAACACACCTTGCCAAATGGCAGTAAGATGCCGTGGTATTTCCTCCGGGTAAAATAAAATGCTTTAACGGCGGTAAAAATGTATTCATCTCGTCCATCTGCTTTTCTAGCAACTCAATATCCGT
This sequence comes from uncultured Pedobacter sp., assembly GCF_946480185.1. Next base: position 306,571 of record NZ_CAMLIG010000003.1, read on the forward strand.
ATCTAATAAATCAGGGATTTTCATTCGTGATTTTTCCGGATCTGATGCCAATGTAGAACCTATTGTAAACAACCGGTCCTGAATTTCTTTCAGAATATCTTTATCCTCCGATAAAATATCTTGGTCTCTTATTAACCCAATGTATGAATTCAGCTCGTCAACAGTACCGTAACTCTCTATTCGTAAATGGTGTTTTGGCACTCTGGTTCCTCCTATTAAAGAAGTGTATCCTTTATCGCCTGTTTTGGTGTATATTTTCATAAAATTATTTGACTTAAAATTTCGCTCTGCACAGATTGGCTACAATGCTAACAAGATAATCCAAAAATTGTTCAACAAAAAAGGGCAAGTTAAAAAACTCACCCTTTTTCACTGAAAAACTAAAATCTTATAATTCTTGCATTTTAGAATGTACCGTTTTAATATCAGGGTTTTGGTAATCCTCCTCAATCAAACCATCTCGCATACGCACAATCCGGTGGGCGTGTTGGGCAATATCTTCCTCGTGAGTAACAATAATAATGGTATTTCCTTTAGCGTGGATATCCTCAATTAATCCCATAATTTCTATAGACGTTTTGGTATCCAAGTTCCCGGTTGGTTCATCGGCCAAAATGATGGAGGGATTATTAATCAGAGCTCTCGCCACAGCTACTCTTTGTCTTTGCCCGCCTGAGAGTTCATTGGGTTTGTGGTGTACCCTGTTTCCCAAGCCTACATTTTCTAAAGCCTGTATAGATCTTATATCACGTTCTTTCTTTTTAATACCTGCATAAATCAAAGGTAAAGCCACATTGTCTTGCGCTGATGAACGAGGCAGAAGATTAAATGTTTGAAAAACAAAGCCAATTTCCTTATTTCTAACATTAGCCAACTCGCTGTCGGTCATCTGGCTAACATTAATTCCGTTTAGGATGTATTCGCCTTTGGTTGGTGTATCTAAGCAACCCAATAAATTCATCAAAGTAGATTTCCCAGAACCCGAAGGTCCCATTAAAGCAACAAACTCTCCTTTGTTTATGGTTAAACTCACAGATTTTAGCGCATGAATAACCTCAGCACCAATAACGTACTTACGGCCCAAATCTGTAATGGTAATTAATGGTTGCATGTTTTCTTTTCTATTCAGACCATCCCGGGGTGCTTTTGTTACGCAAACAAAGAAATTATTTTTGAATCACTTTTGAAACTTTGATGTATTCCTCGTTTTTCAAAGGCGCATTCTTTAACGCTTCTTCACGGGTCAATTCCTGAATTACTACATCTGGGCGTAACACATTCACCGCTTCGTTCATGTATATCAATGGTTTCACGCCAGAAGTATCCAACTCGTTTAACTTCTCCATGAAACTTAAAATCTCACTCAACTCTTCAATTGATCTTTCTTTTTCAACCTCGGTTAATTCTAAACGAGCCAAATGCGCTATCTTATCAACCGTTTCTTTATCTATTTTCATTTTGTTATGTTTTAGAGTCGGAAGTCCGCTGTCCGCGGAGATAGACTCTTATTTTCAATATTCTTTTTTACCACAAAATAAGTTTGCGCCCAACTGCGGACTACTAACCGCCGTCTGCGGACTTAACCGGCTTAAAGCTCATATCTCAATCCCGATTTTATCTTTTCAAAAACCAAATTTTTCAATGCTTCGTCGTCCTTAATATCAAATCCCGAGACATCAACTGGTTGGTGTACGCAAATATGCGAAACTCCGGGCTTGCATCCATACTTTATCCCATCGTCCCACCAAATTTTCCAATTATCTTTTAAAGTTACCGGAATTATTGGTATTTGATGCTCAATGGCTAACCTAAACGGCCCGTTTTTAAATTTATGTAATACCGGAGGATATTCATCTCCAATCTTACCTTCTGGAAAAATAACTGGCGACATTCCTTCCCTAATTCTTTCGGATGCTTTTTTAAACGCCCTAAATGATGACATTTTGCTTTCCCTATTCACAGGAATATCAATGGTTTGGAAAAAAATTTTAGTTACCGGGTTTCTAAGTAATTCTTCTTTTCCTAAAAAAAAGAAATTGCCTTTTGCAACCAAGCTCATGGCAAATATATCCAAGTTTGATGCGTGGTTTGGGCAAATGATGTAGGTTTTGCTCCAATCTATAGCTTCTTCATACTCAACTTTATATACAATACCACTTAAAAACGAAGGCGTAAAAGCACAAATTTTCCGTACAAAATTCAATTGCCGGTAAGTACGCTTATTACGGGAGAACAGATAAACAAAGGGATAAGTTAATACAAAAATTAACAGTACCATTGCTAAATGCCAATACCGCATTGCTCGCCTTAAAATTTGTATCATCGTCATCAAAAATAGAAATTTTCTGTACTTTCGTCACATTATGGAAACTGTTGTTAGCGGAATCAGATCTACAGGTAAGTTACACCTCGGAAATTATTATGGTGCGGTAAGTAATTTTGTGAAAATGCAAAACGAACACCATTGCTTTTTCTTTATTGCCGATTATCACTCCTTAACCACACACCCTACGCCTAGCAATTTACACGGAAACATTAAACAAGTTTTGGTGGAGTATTTAGCAGCCGGTTTAGATCCAGAAAAAACCACTTTATATATCCAGTCTGACGTACCAGAAATTGCAGAACTTTATTTATTTATGAATATGAACGCCTATTTGGGCGAGCTGGAAAGAGGTGCTTCTTTTAAAGACAAAATAAGGGCAAACCCTAATAATGTAAATGCCGGTTTATTAACCTATCCGGTTTTAATGGCTGCCGATATTTTGATTCATCATGCTACAAAAGTGCCTGTTGGTAAGGACCAGGAACAGCACCTGGAAATGACCCGTACGTTTGCAAATCGTTTCAACAATTTATACCAAACAGCATATTTTAAAGAGCCTTTTGCTTTCAATTATTCAAAAGAGCTGATTAAGATTCCGGGATTGGATGGGAAAGGGAAAATGGGGAAATCGGAAGGTGAAATGAATGCGGTTTACCTTTCTGATAGCCCAGAAATCGTCAGAAAAAAAGTAATGAAAGCCGTTACCGATGCCGGACCTACTCAAGAAAATCAAGAAAAACCACAAGAAGTGCAAAACCTTTTTGATTTGATGAAAGTGGTTTCTACACCTGACACCTTGGCTCACTTTAATGAGCTTTACAATAAATGCCAAATCCGCTATGGCGATTTTAAAAAAGCTTTAGCCGAGGATATGATTATTGCTACACAACCTATTCGCGAAAAAATAGAAGCCATTTCTGCGGATACTGAATTGTTACGTAAAGTTGCAAGACATGGCGCTGAAAAAGCAAGAGAAAGCGCCCAAAAAACCATTAAAGAAGTGAGAGAAATTATTGGTTTTAGAAATTTTTAGTAGATTAAGCGTTAAATACCCTTATTAAATTTATTATGCATATAGCTATAGTTGGAAACATTGGTGCAGGAAAAACCACACTAACAGAATTGTTAGCCAAAAATTATGGCTGGGAAGCAATGTATGAAGCCGTTGACAACAACCCTTATTTGGAAGATTTTTACAGCGACATGAAAAGGTGGAGCTTTAACTTGCAGATTTATTTTTTAAACAGCAGGTTTCAACAAATAAAAGAAATACAAAAAGGTACCGCAACCATAGTGCAAGACAGGACCATTTACGAGGACGCACATATTTTTGCAGAGAATTTACACGATATGGGCTTGATGACCACAAGAGACCATGAAAACTATCGTTCTATTTTCGACAATATCACTTCCTTTATCAATCCGCCAGATTTACTGATTTACTTAAAAGCATCGGTTCCAACTTTGGTAGAAAATATTCAGCGCCGTGGACGAGAATATGAAGCAGGTATAAGAATAGATTATTTGCAAAAACTTAACGAAAAATACGACCGTTGGATTAAAGGTTACAATGAAGGAAATCTTTTGATTTTAGATAAAGACAAGCTTGACTTTACCAATAACCCCGATGATTTAGCTTTTATTATTGAAAGTGTTGAAAGAGAAATTAACGGTCTTTTTAAATAGTTTTTACAGATGAAAATTTTAGGTATCATACCCGCCAGATTTGCCTCTACCCGTTTTCCGGGAAAACCCTTGATTGATTTGGCCGGAAAAAGCATGATACAAAGAGTTTATGAGCAGGCAAAAAAAGCCAGCTCGTTGGCAGAAGTTGTGGTTGCAACAGATAGTGACGAGATTTTTAAGGCTGTAACCACTTTTGGAGGAAATGTAATCATGACATCAGACCAGCACCAGAGCGGCACTGACAGATGTGCAGAGGTTTCCATAAAAATGACCGGTTATGATGCAATTATTAATATACAAGGTGATGAACCGCTGATTGACCCGCAACAGATTAATTTATTGGCCAGCTGTTTCAATGATATTTCTACAGATTTAGCCACGCTCATCAAAAAAATAAAAACCCCCGAAGAACTTTTCAACTATAATACGCCAAAAGTCATTATCAACAGCAAATCTGAAGCAATATACTTTAGCCGCCAAGTGATTCCGTATTTAAAAGATGTTGCGCCAGAAGATTACCTACAAAAACATACTTTTTATAAACACATTGGTATTTACGGTTACCGCACTACTACACTGGGGATTATTGCCGGCATGCGTTTAGGGGATTTAGAATCATCTGAAAAACTGGAGCAACTGCGCTGGCTTGAAAACGGCTGTACCATAAAGGTTGCCATAACTGATAAAGAAAGCCTAGCAATTGACAGTCCAGAGGATGTAAAAAAAGTTTTGCAGGTATTGGGAACCTCTCCAAGGTAGAGGAGTACTAACTGCTAACGTTAACTATCTAAAACAAACAAAAACTAATTTTCTCTATAGCCCTCCGTTGCAAGTACTAATGACTAATGAACCAGTTAACTTCTTTTACCTATAACTCCTTCTACTAATCTAACTATGCAACGGTCTTTGCTTCACCATTCCGCCGTAGGTATCGTCAACGGTGTGCGTTACAATAAAGGCCTGCTTATCAATATTTTTCACTAGGTTTCTAAGCTTAGTAACTTCTAACCGAGTTACTACGGTAAATACTATTTTCAAATCAACCTCCTCTGAGCTAAGATTTTTGGTATAGCCTCTCTCGCCTTTATAAATAGTGACGGCTCTTCCTAAAATTTTAGTGATCGACTGCCTAATTTGTTCATTTTTAGAAGAAATAATGGTTACACCAATATATTCTTCAACCCCATGGATAATAAAATCAACTGTTTTAGATGCTGATAAGTAAGTTAAAATCGCATAAAGTGCTGTTTCAATATCAATTACCCAAGCTGCAACTGCAAAAATCAGGATATTAAAAAGCATAATAATATCACCTACACTAAGGCTAACATTTTTTGAAATAAACAATGCCAGTACTTCCGACCCGTCCAAAACAGCACCGCCTCTTATGCTTAAACCGATACCCGCACCTAAAAAGAATCCTCCAAAAACGGCAATCAATAATTTATCAGATGTTACTATCGGAAAAAAATCAAAGGAAAGCATGAACGCCAAGCCCGCAATAGCAACAATGGTTTTTAACGCAAAAATTTTAGAGATTTGTTTTAAGCCCAATAAAACAAAAGGGATATTTACAATAATTACAATTAAACCTAAACCGAAACCTGTTTTAATATTTAGTAAAAGCGAAATACCCATTGCGCCACCATCTAAAAAATGATTTGGCAACAAAAAACTCTTTAGACCAAAAGCCGCAGATGTTATTCCTAAAATAATAAAAACAGTTTCTTTAATTATTGTTGGTAAATGTGCTTTTCGGTATGCAAATTGCAACTTTCTTTTTAATCCCATATTTAACAAATATAAAATTCGATACGTAAAGATGAGTTTGTATTTGCAATTAAATCTATAAAAATGGCAATCAAAAGTGTAAATCCCGCAAACGGAGAATTGATAAAAACCTACCAAGAACTTAATCCGGAAGAAGTAAATCGAAAGATAATTGCAAGCCATCAGGCTTGGGGAAACTGGCGGACAGTTTCTTTTATTGAAAGAACAAATTCAATGTTGAAACTTGGAGAACTTCTGAAAACAAAAAAGGAAGCTCTAGCCAAAGTAATGACTTTAGAAATGGGTAAACCCATAAAAGAAAGCATTGCTGAAGTAGAGAAATGCGCAACTGTTTGCGAATATTACGCTCGTCATTCTGCAGATTTTTTAAAAGATAAAATTGTAGAAACAGAAGCAAGTAAAAGCTATGTTACTTATCAACCGCTAGGGGTTATTTTAGCTGTAATGCCCTGGAATTTTCCTTTTTGGCAAGTATTTAGGTTTTTAGCCCCAAATTTAATGGCCGGCAATTGTGGCGTTTTAAAACATGCTTCAAACGTTTCGGGATGTGCGCTTTTAATTGAAGAATTAGTTTTAGAAGCAGGCTTTCCTAAAAACGTATTTACCACTTTATTGGTTTCGGGTAAAAACGTAAACCAAATTATTGAACATCCGCTGGTAAAAGCGGTTACACTTACAGGTAGTACCGAAGCCGGCAAAAAAGTAGCAGAAAAAGCAGGTTCCGTACTTAAAAAGTGCGTTTTAGAACTTGGCGGAAGTGATGCCTATATAATTTTAGCTGATGCTGATTTAGAATTGGCGGCAGAAACTTGTACAAATGCAAGGTTAATTAATAACGGACAAAGCTGCATTGCCGCAAAAAGATTTATTGTGGTGGAATCTGTTTTGGAAAAGTTTAGCGCATTAATGTTGGATAAAATGAAAGCTAAAAAAATAGGAGATCCTTTTGCAGAAAACACCGATTTGGGACCAATGGCTAACATTAAACTTCGGGATGATTTGCATGAACAGGTACAAAAATCAATTGAATTAGGTGCAAAATGTATTTTAGGGGGCGAAATACAGAAAGGTGAAGGTGCTTATTATCCAGCAACTATCTTAACAAATGTAAAAAAAGGAATGCCCGCTTTTGATGATGAATTATTTGGTCCTGTGGCCGCAATTATTGCGACAAGGAATGAGAAAGAAGCTATTGAAATTGCAAACGATTCGGATTTTGGCTTAGGCGGAGCAATATTTACCAAAGACGTAGAAAAAGGGAATAAGCTTGCCCGTAATGAAATACAAGCCGGAAGCGTGTTTGTAAACCAGGGTGTAAAATCAGATTCTCGCTTACCTTTTGGAGGTATTAAACAATCAGGTTATGGCAGAGAACTGGGTTTACACGGTTTAATGGAATTTTTGAACATCAAAACCATTTCCATCAAATAAGTAAAACACTTATTTGATATCAGATAGTAACTGTTTTGATTTATCTATCTGCGCCATAATGTCTCTGCGGTAACCCGACTCTTCCAAAACTTTCTGAAAATCAGAAATGGAGGAATTGCAAGCATTTATAGCTGCTGTTTTATTATAAACATCGGCTATTTTTTGGCTTTTATATATAGCATATTCCTGATAGGCCAAACCTCTATTTTGATAAAGTTTGTAATCATTTGGCGTTAAGTCCAAAGCAGAAGAAAAGTCTTTCACAGCTCCGCACAACAACTTTTCGCGATCTAAAGATTTAACTTCTTTAAAAGTGGCAGCATACAATAATTTTGCTTTCCCACGATAGTAATAAGCCGCAGTTTCGGTTGGTTTCATTGAAATCAACCTGTCAAAAGCATCTATAGATTTTTTATAATCCGCAGCATGGTAGCTAGAGTAACCCATTAACCATAAGGCATTCATATTACTTCTATCGTTTTCGTATGCTTTTTCAAAATAGCTGGCTGCAGTACTAAACTGCCCGCCGGTCATTGCTTTTTGCCCCATTCTTTCGTAAGGTGTTTGCCCAAAAGCAACATTTGCGATTAAAGAAATGCTTGTTAAAACTAAAATAAACTTTGTTTTCATTAACTTTGGAGATGCTCCGTTTTTTTTCAAAAATAAAATTACAACTTAATAACGTTTGTTATGCGCAAATATTTCGCAAAAGCAGAACTGACGTAATTTCACATTTTTTAAATTAAAACAACCATTTTTTGTTTAATAAGTGTATAAACCTTAAAAAAAACCATTGGCATAAAGCTTGTAAATTATAGTTCAATATATCGTTATAGCTTAATTCGCAGTTTAGCCTGTCAATTTGGCGTTTCATCATAAAAAAAATACATGAGCAAATTTGATCAGTTCGATTTCAACCAAGCGTTACCCCTTATAAATGAAGATACAGAATTTTTTCCGTTAATGTCTCCAGAAGACGAGGAAGAAATGAATAATGAGCAAACTCCAGAAATACTTTCTATTTTACCTTTAAGAAATACCGTTCTGTTTCCTGGAGTAGTTATTCCAATTACAGTCGGTCGCGACAAATCCATCAAATTAATTAAGGATGCTTACAAAGGCGATAAAACGATTGGAGTGGTTGCGCAGAAAGACGTAAATATTGAAGATCCGAAGTTTGAAGAACTCAATAATATTGGAACAGTTGCAATAATTGTTAAAATGTTGCAAATGCCCGATGGAAATACAACCGTAATTATCCAAGGTAAAAACAGATTTAAACTTGGCGAACAAACGCAAAGTGAACCGTATTTTAAAGCCACGGTTGAAAAATTTGAGGAAATACGACCGAAAGTTGACAAGGAATTTAAAGCAATGGTATCTTCCGTGAAGGAATTGGCCATGCAGATTATTCAATTTTCTCCAAATATCCCGTCTGAGGCAGCTATAGCAATAAAAAATATTGACAGTGTTCCGTTTTTGATCAACTTCATATCGTCAAATATGAATGCCAGCGTTGCGGATAAGCAGTCTATGCTAGAGGTTGCCAACTTACGTGACCGGGCAAATATGGTTTTAGGGCATTTAAGTATGGAGCTGCAAATGCTGGAGCTAAAAAACCAAATCCAGAGCAGGGTAAAAGTTGATTTAGATAAACAACAGCGTGATTACTTTTTAAATCAGCAATTAAAAACCATTCAGGAAGAGCTGGGTGGCAATTCTCCGGATATGGAGATTGAGGATCTAAGAGCTAAAGCGAAAAAGAAACATTGGAGCAAAGAAACCAGCGACCATTTTTTTAAAGAGCTTGATAAATTAGCCAGAATGAATCCGGCCGCAGCCGATTATTCTGTACAAATTAACTATTTAGAAGTGCTGTTAGACTTGCCTTGGGATACTTTTACAAAAGACAACTTTGATTTAAAAAGAGCACAGAAAATATTAGATAAAGACCACTACGGCTTAGATAAAGTAAAAAAACGAATTATCGAATATTTAGCCGTTTTAAAATTAAAACACAACATGAAAGCGCCTATTTTGTGCTTGGTAGGTCCTCCGGGAGTTGGTAAAACTTCCTTAGGCAAATCAATTGCAAAAGCTTTGGGACGTAAATATGTGCGTATGGCTTTAGGTGGAATTAAAGACGAAGCCGAAATTCGCGGGCACCGTAAAACCTACATTGGCGCAATGCCAGGCCGTGTAATCCAATCTTTAAAGAAAGCTGGTTCTTCAAACCCGGTTTTTGTTTTGGATGAGATTGATAAAGTGGGTAACGATTTTAGGGGAGATCCGTCTTCTGCCCTGTTGGAGGTTTTAGATCCGGAACAAAATAACGCCTTCGCTGATAATTTTGTTGAACTTGACTATGACCTCTCAAATGTGATGTTTATCGCAACAGCAAACTCTTTAAATAGCATTCAACCCGCTTTATTGGACAGAATGGAAATTATTGAGGTAAACGGTTACACGATTGAAGAGAAGGTAGAAATTGCTAAAAAGCATTTATTGCCGAAACAAAAAGAAGCACATGGTTTAAAAGCGAAAGATATTACTTTAAAACCTGCTTTTATTGAAAAAATAATTGAAGACTATACCCGCGAATCTGGCGTACGTAGTTTAGAAAAAACTTTGGGTTCCGTAGTGCGTAGCGCTGCTACCAAAATAGCAATGGAGGAGGAATACAATACCAATTTCTCTTACGAAGATGTACAAAAAGCCTTAGGTCCTGCTTATTTTGACAAAGATGCTTATGAAAACAACCATGTTGCGGGCGTAGTAACCGGCTTAGCTTGGACATCCGTAGGTGGCGATATTCTATTTATAGAAGCTAGTTTAAGTCCCGGAAAAGGAAAAATGACCTTAACCGGAAACTTGGGCGATGTAATGAAAGAATCTGCTGTAATTGCTTTAGCATATATTAGAGCGCATGCAGAGGATTTAGGAATTGATTTCCGCGTTTTTGACCAGTGGGATTTGCACATTCACGTTCCGGCTGGTGCAACTCCAAAAGATGGACCTTCTGCGGGTATTACCATGTTAACTGCTTTAACATCAGTATTTACCCAAAAACAGGTGAAACAAAATCTAGCCATGACCGGCGAGATTACACTAAGAGGTAAAGTTTTGCCTGTGGGCGGAATTAAAGAGAAAATTTTAGCTGCAAAAAGAGCGAACATCACAGATGTAATTCTTTGCAAATCAAATGAAAAAGATATTTTAGAAATAAAAGCAGATTACATTAAGGATATGAATTTCCACTACGTTACTGATATGCTTGATGTTGTAAAACTTGCATTAATGCCTAATAAAGTTAAAAATGCTTTAAATATCGTTTACCGCGATGATAAAAAAGTGGAAACAGCCAGTTAACAGCAAAAATTATTATAGTACCTTTAAAGCCGAATATTTTCGGCTTTTTTTATGCGTTTTACTTCCATTTTTTGTGTTTTAATTTTTTTTGGTATTCGCGGTTTTTCGCAAAAAAAATATTTCCAAAATGAATTGGGTTTCCGCTCAGATAATGATGCCTACTTAGGGATAAAACAAGATAGATATTATACAAACGGACTTTTTATTCATTTTAATCGAGCTATCGAAAACAAGAAAAACAGTACAGTTAAGAAAATATGGGGCGTAAGTTTTGGTCAGGAAATGTATAATGCCAGATCTGGCCAGGTAAGATTCATTGAAAACGTTGACCGTCCGTTTGCAGCTTATTTATACGCAGGTGGAAGTTTACAATGGATAAAACCTAATGAAAACAGTCTAAAAGTAGAAGTTCAAGTTGGCACCATAGGTCCGGCAGCTTTAGGTGAAGAGGCGCAAACGCTTTTACATAAAATTGCAGGGTTTTACAAAATTGCAGGATGGGAATATCAGGTAAAAGATGAAGTTGGCATAAACGTAAAAGCAAAATTGCACTATTTATTATATAGGAATAAAAGCAAAACTATAGATTTTTCTTTACCGATAAATGCAAGCTTAGGGAATACTTTTACGGGCTTAAATACAGGTATTTTATTTAGAACGGGCGGTTTAAATCCATTTTACCATTCAGTAGTTACGCAAAGTAATATCGCCACAAAGGCAGAAAAAGGTATAGCGAAACAAGAATTTTATTTCTTTTTAAAGCCATCATTAACTTACGTTGCTTATGATGCAACCATACAAGGTGGTTTATTTGTAAAAGACAAAGGTCCGGTAACCTACAAACCTAGCCCTTTTGTTTTTGCCCAGCAAATTGGTGCTGCTTATGCTAGTAACAGATGGACCTTTGATTATTCTGTAATATTTAAGAGCAAACAACTCTCAGAGGCAAAAAAGTCGGAACAATATGGAACTATAAAGGCATATTATCGTTTTTAAAAATCAGGACCTTTCGTCCGATTTATTTTTTTGAGTGCTTGCTTTCTTTTACTGTCCAAACGTTTTTGAACAGATGCAAAACTAGGTTTCGATTTTTTTCTGGGTTTTTCAACTAGCAAACTATTTTCGATAAGTATAAACGCTTTTTTAATGGCAATTTCTTTATTTCTTAACTGAGATCTATCTTCTTCGGCAGCTACAGAAAAAATTCCATCATTACTTATCCTATTGCCGAGTTTAGCTTTTATCCGCACCAAATCCTCTTCGCAAAAAGCAACAGTTTCGCTTACATTCCAAAGTAATTCAACCTTAGTTTCTACCTTATTTACGTTTTGCCCGCCTTTTCCGCCACTTCTAGAAGTTTTAAAGCTAAACTCCTTTTGCAAAAGCTCTTTATTAAATTTCATAATTAAAGCTAAATTAGCCATATCATGCTTAAAAAGATTTTCTTCCTACTTTTTTGTTCGATGTTTTCGCTCATTACCCTTTGCAAAGCACAAATTGGAGGAAAAGGCGTATTCCGATTTTTAAATTTACCCAACTCGGCAAAAGTTGCGGCTTTAGGCAATGCGCTACCCATGCAGATTAACGCAGATTTTGACGAAACCTTTGCCAATCCGTCTTTACTTTCAAACATCCATCAAAATTCACTGGCTTTAAATTACAGTAATTATGTTGCCGACATTAATTTTGGAGACCTCCAATACGCACTAAAATTAAAGACCGAGCAAACGCTATCCTTAGGCTTAATGTTTATTAATTACGGAAGTTTTGATGAGTATGATGCCACAGCTACGCCAACTGGCAACAATTTTACAGCCGGAGACTACTTATTAAATGTAGGCTACTCCAAAAACTGGAAGAAAAAAATCTATTACGGTGTTAACGCAAAACTGATTTATGGCTCTTACGATATTTATAATTCTTTAGCAATTGCTACAGATTTAGCAGTTACCTACAAAGATTCCGCTGACAATTTAGCTACCGGAATTATACTAAAAAATATTGGCTATCAGTTAAATGCTTTTGACCAGCAAAGAGAAAACCTCCCTTTTGAAATTGCTATTTCCTTATCAAAAAAATTACGCTTCGCTCCTTTCAGGTACCATATCACCTATAATAATCTCCAACAATTCAATCTCAGCTATTATAACCCAAATACAAGCGATGATACCGATTTGATAAGCGGAGAATCAACGGATAAAAAATCGTCTTTTGCAGATAAGTTCAGTCGCCATTTAATTTTTGGGGCAGAAATTCTTTTATCGCCCGCATTTAATCTTCAAGCTGGCTATAATTTACAGCAAAGCAAAGAGTTAAGCGTAAGTGGCTTGGGCGGTCTCTCAGGTCTTTCTTTCGGCTTTTCTCTTCATCTTAAAAAACTAAGTTTAGGTTACGCACATTCCACCTTAAACCTGGCCGGCAGCAATAATTATTTTTCTTTAACGCTGAACCCAAGTTTTTTGAATTTTGTTAGATAGTTTATCGTTGATGGTTGATAGTCAACAGCTCATAGTCCGTTGTCCGCAGTTTGGGAGGATATTTAGGATGTAAAAAAATTATTTAAGAGGATTTGTTTCTCTTTTGTTGATGCATGATTGGTTGATGGTTGATAGTCAATAGTTAATAGTCCGTTGTCCGCAGTTTGGGAGGATATTTAGGTAGTAAAAATTTGATTTAG